>JAVBLU010000016.1:0-169464 GCA_031553225.1 Eubacteriales bacterium | reverse complement strand
TGCCCATGGATCTGGAGGAATACGTGTTTTGCGTGGTGGCGGGCGAAACGCCCGCCAGCTTTAACGCCGAGGCTCTGCGCGCGCAGGCCGTGGCGGCGCGCACGCTGTGCCTGTACAAGGCGGCGGCGTTTGGCGGCAAGGGCGATTCCCGGCATAAGGGCGCGGACGTGTGCACGGACTCCGGGCACTGCCAGGCCTTCCGCTCGCCCGGCCAGATTGCGGCGATGCCCCGCGACGTGCAGCAGAAGCTGCGCGATGCGGTATCCTCCACGGCCGGGCAGGTGATCACCTACGACGGACGGCTCATCGAGGTGTTCTATCACGCCACGAGCGGCGGTATGACCGAGGACAGCCGCACGGTGTTCGCCATCGACGAGCCGTACCTGCGCCCGGTTCTCTCGCCCGGCGAGGAGGGCGCGCCCAAATTTGAGGCGGACGTAACCCTCAGCCTGGACGCGGCCGCCAAGCTGATCAACCGGCAGTATCCGGCCGCCAAGGTAAGCGCCAAAACGCTGGAGCAGTCCGTCCGGGTGCTCTCCCGCACATCGGCCGGGCGGGTGGACGAGCTGCGTCTGGGGGCGACCACCATCGCCGGAACGGCGGCGCGCAAGCTGTTCCAGCTGAACTCGGCCAATTTTACGGTAGGGTTCTCCCGCTCCTCGCTCACCTTTCACACCATAGGGTACGGGCACGGCGTGGGCATGAGCCAAACCGGCGCAAACGCCATGGCGCTAAACGGGTCAACCTACCGGGACATCCTAGCGCACTACTACCAGGGCACGGCCGTGGAGGCGTTCCGGCCGGACATGAAGCGATAGAAAGAGCGGGCCGGCCTCACGCGCCGCGCACATCCCGCAGCGCTTGCCCAAGCGCCGCGGCGCTTCTGGCTAGTTTCTCCAGCTCGGCGCCCGTGAGGGGGATCTGCAGCGGGCGCACCACGCCGCCCGCGCCCACGATGCACGGCACCGACAAGCACACGTCCGGCAGACCATACAGCCCTTCAACGGCCGTGGAGACGGTGAGGATGGAGCGCTCGTCGCGCAGGATGGCTTCCACGATGCGCCGCACGGCCAGCGCCACGGCGTAGTACGTCGCGCCCTTGCGGCGGATGATCTCGTAGCCCGCGGAGCGCACCTGTTCGTCGAAGTCGGCGCGCGCCACGTCGTCCAGCTTTCGCGCGCACGCCCCGCATGCGCGGCAGTACGCCTCAAGCGGCATCCCGGCGATGGTCGCCTGGCTCCAGGCCACAAGCTCGGTGTCGCCGTGCTCGCCCAGCACATAGGCGTGCACGTTGCGCGCGTCGATGCCCGTGTGCTGGGAGAGGAGATAGCGCAGGCGCGAGGTGTCCAGCACCGTTCCCGAGCCGATCACCCTCTGGCGGGGGTAACCGCTGATGCGCAGCGTCTCATGGGTCAGAATGTCCACTGGGTTGGTCACCACAAGCAGCAGCGCCCCGGGCGCGTGCCTCACCACCTGCGGCACGATGGCCTCGAACACCGCCACGTTGCGGCGCAGAAGGTCGATGCGCGTCTCGCCCGGCTTTTGCGATACGCCGGCCGTAAGCACCACGATGTCCGCCCCCGCCAGCTCCTCGTACCCGCCCACGCGGATGTCCGCCGGAGGACACAAGGGGATGCCGTGGCGCAGGTCCATGGCCTCGCCCTCGGCCTTGTCGCGGCTTATGTCCACCAGCGCCAGCTCGCTGGCAAGCCCGGAAAGCAGCAGGGTGTACGCCGTGGTCGCGCCCACGTACCCCGCGCCTACGATGCCCACTTTGCGCCCGCTCTCGTCCATATCGGCCGCCTCCTATAAAACGCTTGCTTCGCCTTATTAATACCCTTATCCGCCAAAGACAAACCAAAAGGCGCCCCGCCGCGCGCATGCGCGGGCGACGGCGCTCTGTTTTATGCTATGCGCCGGCAGCCGCGTACAGATCGCGCCCTTCGGCGTCGATAGCGACGATGGCCGGAAAGTCCTGCACGGTCAGTTCGTGGATCGCCTCGGTGCCAAGATCCGCAAAAGCCACGACGCGGCAGGCCGCAACGCTTTGCGACAGCAGCGCCCCCGCGCCCCCCGTGGCGGCCAGGTACACCGCGCCGACCTCCTTCATGGCCTGCACCACGGCCGGGCTGCGCGGGCCCTTACCGATCATGCCCATCAGGCCGCGGCGCAGAAGCTCGGGGGTCCAGCCGTCCATGCGGCCGCTCGTGGTGGGCCCGCAAGAGCCGATGGCACGACCGGGACCGGCAGGGCAGGGCCCCACATAGTACACCACCGCGCCTGACAGGGGGATGGGCGGCGCATCGCCGCGTTGCAGCATGGCGATGAGGCGCTGGTGCGCCGCGTCGCGCGCGGTGTAGATCGTGCCCGAAACGAGCACCCGTTCGCCCGCGCGCAGGCCCCGCAGCATATCGCGCGTGAACGGGGGCGTCAGCACAAAACCCAATCCCGCACCTCCCCGCCCTTTATCCGCCGCAGCAAAACCAACTCCGGGCGGCCGGCCTACTCCACGTGCACCCATTCGCCCTTCATGTTCACGTATCCGGAGCGCGTGCCCGAAGCGGTGGACACCTCCACGCGCATGAGCACCCCGTCCGTCTCCAGGATGCGGTCGTAAATGGCGCCGGACAGCCACATGCCGGAACCGTCGATCAGGCCCACAAGCGGCTGGGGCGCGGGCTGGGCCACGTAGTACGCGTCCGTGCCCTCGCACAGGGCAAGCGCGTAGAATTTCGGGCGGATGACGATCGCCCCGTCCCGCTCCGCCAGGCCAAAGCGCAGGCCTTGCTCGGTTTGCGCCGAGAAGATGAAGCCGCGCGGCACCACGGACACGCTTTGGTACATGGTGGGCACGATCATGCGGCCGCTGCCGTCCAGCACGCCGCGGTAGGCGACGCCCTCCACCTCGCGCTCCACCACCGTGTACTGGCCAACGCTCTCCACGGCGCGCGCGCCGGAGGGCAGGCCCGTCACGGCGGCGGTGGGTTTGGGCGTGCCGGCCGCCGGGCGGTTTGGCATGTGCTGGCCGGCGGTATTGATGTAGACCGTGGCCCCGTCCAGCACCACCGTGGCGACGCCCTGGTTGAAGGGCGCGGCCGCCTCGAACACCGGGCCGACGGCCCACAGCCCGCGGCGGTTGATAAAGCCCCACAGGTTTGTGTCGGGCGACTGCGCGGCGGCGTAACCCTCGCTGAACACGTCGATGGCGCGATACACGATGTCCTGCAAGTCGCCCTTCTCCGTCAGCAGGCCGTAGCGCGGGCCGGCGGGGGTGTTTTGTCCGACCACGGCCACGCCGTCCGCAAAAGGCCAGGCGTAATCCAGTATGGGCGCGACCACCACCTGCCCGCCCGCGTTGATGTAGCCGATTTTGCCGTTTTGCTCGAAGCGGTAAATAGCGCCGTCCGCGGCTGCCGTTTGGGCGGCGGGCGTTGGCAGCGCGGAGGGCGCGGGCGTTGCGGCAGGCGCCGAGGCGACGGGGGCGGTCGGCGCGGCCAGAAAGGTAACCGAAGGCGCGGCCGCGGTGGCGGCCGGCATGGAGACGGGCGCCAACGAGGAAAACGCAATGGCGGTGGGCGCGGCGCCGAGCGTGGCGGCGGGCCTGTGCGCCTGTGTGGTGGCCGGAAAAAGATCGGCCGCGGTGCGCGGCGCTTCGTCAGCAGGGGCCGTGGGGGCCGGGGCGCGGCCGCCCGACACGATGGCCCGCCACATGGGCTGGCTCTGCGCGCCGGTCCCGCTGGCAGGCACGGGCGACACGAGCAGCAGCGCCAGCACGGCGCACACCGCAATCGTCACGGCCGCGCCCGGGCCGGACAGGCCGCGGCGCTGCAGCGGCTGGGCGTGCAGTGTGGCGATGATGCGCCGTGTGAGCCCCGCGTCCGCTACCATTGTTTGCAGGCGCTCGTTCACCTCGTCGGCGAAGTATTTTTCCTCCGGCATCGTGTCCCATCCCTTGCGGCGGCCGAAATCGGCGTATTCACCCGTCGGTTCGCCCGGTTCGTCCTATCGTCGCGATGAAAAAAGAGGTCGCAAAGCGTGCCGCCGACGGGCGCTGGAATCGGCGGAACGCGCCGCTACGGTTCGTCCGCGGCGGGCAGATGGGTGAGCTTGGCGGAGAGGCGCTGGCGCGCGCGCATCAGGCGGGTGCGCACGGTCACCTCGGGCACCTTCAGAATCTTGGCGATCTGCGCGGTGGAGTAGTCGTGGTAGTAGAACAGGAGAATAACGTCTTTGTAGATGAGCGGCAGGCTGAGCACGGCCTCCCACAGCTGGGCCTTGCGCTCGCTCTCCAGCGCGCTCGCCTCGGGCGTCTGCCCCGTCCAGGGCGCTTCGTAGCCGTCGGCCAGGGCCGTCGTGCGGCGGTGCCAGGCGCTTTTGAGCATGTCCTTGCACACGTTGATGGTAACGCGCAGCAGGTACGCCTTGCGGCTTTGGTCGTCCGGCAGAAAGGGCTGCTTGCGAAACATCCGCAAGAACACTTCCTGGCAGGCGTCCTCGGCCTTTTGCCGATCCTTCAGGTAGAGGAACGCCTGGCGGAGCACCATCGTACCAAACTGCTCGATCAGATCCTCCATATTCAGCTCGTATGGGGCGGCCACGCCTTCCACCACCTTCCATGAAACGACATAGGGCTCGGCTTGGTTCCCGGCTAGCGAATCTGGCCGTCCCCGTCGATGACGTATTTGTAGGTGGTCAGCTCGGCAAGGCCGAGCGGCCCGCGCGCGTGCAGCTTTTGATTGGAGATGCCGATCTCTGCGCCGAAGCCAAACTCGCCCCCGTCCGTGAAGCGCGTGGAGGCGTTCACGTACACGCAGGCCGCGTCCACACGGCGCTGGAAGGCGAGCGCCGCCCCGTGGTCGCGGGTGATGATCGCCTCGGAATGCTTCGTGCCGAAGCGGTCGATGTGGGCGATGGCCTCGCCGATGTCCTTCACCACGCGCACGCCCAGGATCAGCGAGAGATGCTCTTCCCGATAGTCTGCCTCGGTTGCGGGTTTCATCCATGGCACGATTTGGCGGGAGCGCGCGCACCCCAACAGCGTTACGCCCTTTTCCCGAAGCTCCTGCGCGCAGGCGGGCAGGAACGCCTCCGCCACGGCCTCGTCCACCAGCAGCGTCTCCGCGGCGTTGCACACCGAGGGGCGCGATATCTTGGCGGAAACGGCCACCTTTTGCGCCATGGCAAGATCGGCGGCCTGGTGCACGTAGACGTGGCACACGCCCGTGCCCGTCTCGATGACCGGCACGCGCGCGTTCTGCACCACGCTTTGTATCAGGCCCGCGCCCCCGCGGGGGATGAGCACGTCGATGAGGCCGCGCAGGCCCATCATCTGCTGGGCGACCTCGCGGGAGGGATCGCGCACGAGCTGCAGCGCACCCTCCGGCAGGCCCTTTTGCATGCCGCCGCCGGCCAGAGCGTCCATCACGGCGCAGTTGCTCCCAAGCGCCTCCGAACCGCCCCGCAAAATGCAGGCGTTGCCCGCCTTGAGGCACAGCGCGGCCGCGTCGCTCGTCACGTCCGGGCGCGATTCGTAGATGATGCCGATGACGCCCAGCGGCACACGCACCTTGCGGATGACGATCCCGGAGGGGCCCACCGCGCCGCTGTCCTGCGTGCCCACCGGGTCGGGCAGCGCCGCGACGGCCAGCACGCCGTCGGCCATGGCCTTCACGCGCTTCTCATTCAGCGTCAGACGCTCGACCATCGCCTCAGGCAAGCCTTTCTCCCGCGCGCTAACCAGATCCGCCGCGTTGCGGCGCAAAATTTCCTCCATACCGCGCAGCAGCCCGTCGGCCATGCCGAAAAGCGCGGCGTCCTTCGCGGCGCGGCTCATTTGGCCAAGCTGCCGCGCGGCGGCCTGCGCCCTTTCCCCCATCGCGCGCATCATGCGCATCCCCTCGCTTCCTTCCCTGCAGTATACCACAGTAAAAGAGCCGCCAACAAGAAAAATGCTGCGCGCGCCCCGCCCGGGGTGCGCTCTTCGCCCGGCACCCTTGGCGAACTTGCCGCAAAGGGTTGTATAACCAGTTGATAAGGCGTATAATTTTTTGTATGTGTAACCATGAAGCGGGATGAGGTGACGGGCTTGAGGGCGGAGCAAACGCAGAGCGAGGAACAAACCGCGGCAGCCGCGCTGGAAGCGGCGGATGAGGGAGGGAACGCGGCGCAGGTCGAAGCCGTGTTGGATGCGCAGGAGCGCCAGGAAGCGGCGCAGGAGGCCGCCGAGGACGTTGAGCGGGCCGTGGAGGAGACACAGGCGCTAGAGGACGGCGCGCCGGCGGGCGAGGAGGGCGCGCCGCCCGCCGTGCCGCCCGCCCGCGAGATGGTGCAGGATATTACGCGCATCGCCTGGCCCTCGCTTACCGAGATGATTCTCGTGTCGCTGGCGGGCATCGTGGACACGCTGATGGTCGGGCGGGTGCATCCGCTGGCCATCGCGGCCGTGGGGCTGACGAACCAGCCCAAGCTCATTCTGCAGGCGTGCTTTTTCGCCTTCAACGTGGGCGCAACGGCGCTGATCGCGCGCTTCCGCGGCGCGGGCAACCAAAGGGACGCCAACCTTGTGATGCGGCAGAGCCTGATGATCACCTTCTTCGTGTCCATGCTGCTGTCCGTGGTCGGCTACATCTTCGCCGAGCCGCTCGTGGTGTTCATGGGCGCGGGCGAACCGCAAACCATCGCCTGGGCGCTCACCTATCTGCGCATTCAAATGGTGGGGTTCACCTTCCAGGCACTGTCCATGTCCGTCACGGCCTCCCTGCGGGGCGTGGGCAACACGCGGGCGTCCATGGTGCTCAACGTCACCTCCAACGTCGTCAACGTGATCTTCAATTACTGCCTCATCTATGGGCGGCTGGGTTTCCCGCGCTGGGGGGTGGCCGGGGCGTCGCTGGCCACCATCATGGGGCAGTTTGTGGCGTTTGTCGGAGCCTTCTACATTCTGTATCGCAAGGGGCAGTACGTTTTCTTGGTCAAGGGCGACAGCTTTCGCCCGGACATGCCCATCATCAAACGCATCACACGCATCGGCCTGCCGTCCATGTTCGAGCAGCTGTGCATGCGCGTGGGCATGACGGCCTTCGTGAAGGTGATCACCGGGCTTGGCGACGTGGCGTTTGCCACGCACCAGATCGGCATGAGCATGATGAACCTGTCCTTCATGAACGGGCAGGCGTTCGGCGTGGCGGCCACCACCCTTGTAGGCCAGTCGCTTGGCAAAAAGCAGCCAAGGCTTGCCCACGAGTACGCGCGCTGGACGGCGCGTATGGGGCAGGCGCTCTCCCTGCTCATCGCGCTGGCGTTCATCGTGCTGCGCCGGCAGCTGGTGGGCATGTTCATGGGCGACGCTGCGGACACGGGCGTCAACCCGGCGGACATCATCGCCGCGGGCGCGCAGATCCTCATTGTGCTGGCGGCCATGCAGCCCTTCCAGTCCTCGCAGCTGGTGCTGGCGGGCGCGCTGCGCGGCGCGGGCGACACGCGCTATACGGCCGTGGTTATCTTTGTGGGCATGCTGCTCATACGGCCGCTGTTTGCATACACCGCCGTCAACATCCTGCACGCCGGGCTTGTGGGCGCGTGGATCGCCATGCTGTGCGATCAGTTTACGCGCTTTGTGCTCGTGCGGCTGCGGTTCAATTCCGGCAAGTGGACCACTGTTAAAGTGTAGCGCGGGCTTTATGGCGCGAACCTGAATCCCCCTGATACAAACGATGCTCAACATCGCCAGGAGGTGTGCATGGGCAAGTACCGGGTACCGCTGTTTTACCTGTTCACGTCTTTGTTCTGGGGGTCCATCTACGCCTATATGTCCTTTCTAACGCCCTTTGCGCAGAGCGTGGGCGCGAGCGCCGGCCTGGCCGGGCTGATCGTGGGCAGCTACGGCTTTGTGCAGATGGTGCTGCGCATCCCCGTTGGGCTATGGTCCGACCGCCTGCGCCGCCGTAAGCCTTTCGTGTGCGCCGGAGCGATCGCTTCCACGCTGGCCGCCGCGGGCATGTTCCTTTGGCCAACGCCCGGCGGTCTGCTCATGTTTCGCGCCTTTGCCGGCATTGCCGCCGCGGCCTGGGTGCCCATCACCGTGCTTTTCTCCAGCTATTTTCCCCCGCAGGATGCGCCTGCGGCCATGGGCAAGCTGAACGCCTTCAACACCCTGGGCGTGATGAGCGCGTCGCTTCTGGGCGCGCAGACGGCACAGCGCGCCGGGCACGGCAGCGCCTTCCTGCTCGGCGCTTTCCTTGGGCTGTCGGCGCTGGGCATCGCGGTGTTTCTGGTGGAAAACCGGCCGACGCAAATGCCCGGCCAGGGTGCAAAGGCCCTGGTCGGCGTGGCGCTGACGCCCTCGCTTCTGGCGGTTGCAGGGCTGGCCCTGGCGCACCAGATCGTGAACATGGGCACGTCCGGATCGTTCACGCAGAGCTGGGCCAAGGAGCTGGGCGCCAGCACCGCCATGCTCGGGTGGCTGACCATCTGCTCGGGCGCGCCGAACATGCTGATGGCCCTGCTGGGCGGGGCGTATCTCGTGCGGCGCTGCCGGCCAAGCCAGCTGGTTTTGTGCGGCATGGCCGCCATATGCGCGGCCATCGCGCTCATACCGCACTGCAAAAGCATGCCCGGGCTGCTGGCCGCGCAAACGCTGCAGGGCCTGGGCTCGGGCTTAACCATGCCGATGCTCATGTCCCTGGCCATCGTGCGCATTCCCCAGCAGAAGCGCGGCGTGGCCATGGGCGTTTTTCAGTCGATTTACGCGCTGGGCATGTTCATCGGCCCGGTGCTCTCCGGGCGTCTGGCCGAGGCCATGCCCCTGCGCTCCACATTCTTTGTGATGACCGCGCTGGCCGGCGCGATGCTCGCCCTGGGCGGCGCATACTTTTTGTGGGAGCGCGCCATGCGCCGAAGAGAGGAGCCGCAGCCGGCCCTTTAGCGGGCGGGCAGGTACGCCCGATCGGACATGTCCGAGGGCATGGCCAGCCCCGCGCGCGGCGAAAGCGACAGCCCGAGGGGCGCGGGGCCGTCCGGCATGCACGAGCGCTTGAAAGCGTGCGCGAAGAACCGCTTAAGAAACACGTCGCGGCAGCCGTCGATGGCCTCCTGCGTGTACCGCTCGCGAAAGGCCGCCTCCGCCGCCGCGGATAGCTCGTCCGGCGCGGCGCCGTATCTGAGCATGGCATACAAAAACACGTCGTGCAGCTCGTAGGGGCCGATCTGGCGCTCCGTGTGCTGGGCGATCGCCCCGTCCTTTGTGGGCAGCAGCTCCGGCGAAATGGGCGTGTCCAGAATGTCGCGGATGGCCTGCTCGGCTTTCCCGCCCAGCCTTGCGCCCTCGTGCGCCGCAAGCAGCCGCACCACGGTTTTGGGGATGCCGCCGTTCACGCCGTAGGAGGACAGGTGATCCCCGCCGTACGTGGTAAACCCCAGCGCCAGCTCGCTTAAATCGCCCGGGCCGACCATCAGCCCCGCTTCCTTGTTCGCCAGGTCCAGCGCCACCGCGGTGCGCGTGCGGGCCTGGGCGTTTTCATAGGTCACGTCCGGGGTCTGCCCGTCGTGGCCAATGGCGCGCAATCGTTCGCGCGCCATGTCGCCTATGGGAATCTCGCGCAGCGCAAGGCCCAGCGCCCGGCACAGCGCGTCTGCGTTGCCGCGCGTTCGCCCCGACGTGCCCATGCCGGGCATGGTGACGGCCACAACGTCCGCCGCGCCGCCGCCGCAGTACGCCTGGGCGCGCAGCGCCGCAAGCAGCGCAAGCGCCGAGTCCAGCCCGCCGGACAGAGCGATCACCGGCCGTTTGCTTGCGATGTGCGCCATGCGCCCGCCCAGCGCGGCCGCCTGTATGCTGATCGTCTCCTCCAGCGCCGCTTCCCGGCCCGCGCCGCCGGGCAGCCAGGGCATGTCCGCCGCGGCGCTGTGCGCGGGCTGCGGCGCGCGCACCGGCGCGCCGGAAGCCGCCGCCAGCGCGGCTTCGTCGCCCTCGGCCAGCACCAGCCCGTCCGAGCACACCAGGCACTGCCCGCGCCACCCGGCGTCCGTGGTTGATTCCCCAAACCCCGCGCCCGCCGCCACGACCGGTATCCCCAG
The DNA here is from genome assembly GCA_031553225.1 of Eubacteriales bacterium. Lineage (GTDB taxonomy): Bacteria > Bacillota > Clostridia > Christensenellales > UBA1750 > JAVBLU01. The sequence continues at coordinate 159,390 of JAVBLU010000016.1, read as the reverse complement.
CCTCAATGACGCCGCGCACGCCGTGCGCACCGCTTCCTCCCTTGACCCAACCGTCCAGGGCGTGGCGTGCGGCCAAAACAGGCATTTGATCCCGAGCGGCCGGTGCTTTACCTCCGCCGGGTTCAGCGCCACCAGGTACCCGCCTACCGCGGCGCTGCCGTCCTTGATCTCGTTCATGGCTGCGATCGCGCCTTCGCGCAGCAGCACCGCCACCACGCTCTCGCCCTCGTCCGGCAGCGTAAGCACCACGCTGAGGCCGCCGCGTACCTGCGCGCACAGCGCCTGCGCCGCCGCCCATGCCGAGGAGCGCAGTACCTTGCCCTTCAGCAGATCGCCGCAGGTGGCCCCCGTGAGCGCGTGCAACGGCAGCAGCAGCACCGCCGCGCCCACGGCCTCCGCCCGCTTGATCGCTTCCTGCGCTTCCAGCGCGTTCCTCTGGACATCGCCGAGCCACACCCGCGGCGCGTAGCTGAACCACCACTCGCTCATGCCTGTCACCTCCGTCCTTAGTATAGCACAAAGCGCCCGCCGCATGAAGCGGCGCACGCAGGCGAAGCGCGGAGGGCGCCGCCCACCGCGCGGGGTTTTATCCATTGAATCCCTCATAGGGGTTTTTGATTGCGGGCCCGGCGGCTCTTGGAACGCCGCCGGGCCCGTTCTCTGATGCAGATGAGTGCGGCAACTACGAAAGGATCACCATTCCCCTTCGCGTGAGGGGATCCAGGGAACTTCTGTCCCCCGACGGAGGCCCAGGGCGGCTCCGTCCCCTCTCTCCTCACGCCCTAAGCCCCCATGCGCCGGAACCTTTCGTAGCGCTCGCGCAGAAGGTCGTCGGTCGGCCGGGCGGAAAGAGCGGAGACTTGCTCCAGGAGATACGTTTTCAGGGTTGCGGCCATGGCGGGCGGGTCGGAGGCGGCGTTGTCGCCCGGCTCGGGAATCACGTCCTCGATAATGCCCAGGTTCTGTAGTTCGGCGGCGGTAATGCGCATCACCTCGGCGGCCTCGGGAGCCCGGGAGGCGTCCTTCCAGAGGATGGACGCAAAGCCTTCGGGCGTGAGAATGCCGTAATTGGCGTTCTTGAGCATGGCCACGCGGTCGGCCACGGCCAGGGCCAGCGCGCCGCCGGACCCGCCTTCGCCGATGACCACGGACAGGATGGGCACGCGCAGGGACATCATAGCCTCCAGCGACTCGGCGATGGCCGCGCCCTGGCCGCGCTCCTCGGCGCCAACGCCGCAGAACGCGCCCTGGGTATCCACAAGACAGATCACCGGGCGGGCGAACTTTTCGGCCTGACGCATCAGCCGCAGGGCCTTGCGGTAGCCTTCGGGGTGAGGCGAGCCGAAGTTGCGGCGCACCTTTTCCCGCGCGTCAACGCCCTTCTCCTCGCCGATCACGGTAACGGCCATGCCGCCCAGCCAGCCAACGCCGCCGATGATTGCCGCATCGTCGCCAAAGGCCCGGTCGCCATGCAGCTCGATAAAGCCGTCGATGCACCGGCTGATATAGAACGCGGAGGTGGGCCTGCGCGGGTCGCGCGCGGCCTGCACCATCTGCCAAACGCTCATGCGTGACCACCTCCGTGCAGGGCGAGCAGATCGGCGATGACCTGCGGCAGGGCTTTGCGGGGAACGATGGCGTCAATGAAGCCCTTTTGCAGCAGGAACTCGGCTTTCTGGAACTCGTCGGGCAGCACCTGCCTGATGGTCTGTTCAATCACGCGGCGGCCGGCGAACCCCACGACGGCGCCCGGCTCGGACAGGGTGATATCGCCCAGCATGGCGAAGGACGCCGTCACCCCGCCCGTTGTCGGATCGGTGAGCACGACCAGGTACAAAAGCCCGGCGCGGTGCAATCGCCCCACGGCCCCGGACACCTTCGCCATCTGCATCAGGGAGATCATGCCTTCCTGCATGCGCGCGCCGCCGGAGGCCGTAAACGCGACGAGAGGCAGGCGCTGGCGCTCGGCTTCCTCGGCCGCGCGGGCCATCTTTTCCCCCACGGCCGCGCCCATAGAGCCCATGATGAAGTGCGGATCCATCACCGCGAGCATGCAGCGGCAGCCGCCGATGCGCGCCGTGCCGCACACCAGGGCGTCGGAGAGGCCCGTATACGCGCGCGTCTGGGCCAGCTTCTCCTCGTAGCCCGGGAAGCCCAGAGGGTTCCCGCCCGCAAGATCGGGCCACAGCTCTTCAAAGCTGCCCTCGTCGACCGTGTAAGCGATGCGCTGACGCGCGCTGAGGCGGAAGCAGTGCTGGCAGTGCGGGCACACCTTTTGGCAGAGCTGCAGGTCCTCGTGGTACACGATGCGGTTGCAGCCGGGGCACTTCTCCCACATGCCGGTAGGAATTTGCGGGCCTTCCTCGCCGGGTGCGCGCAGGGAAGGCTGAGCGGCCGGCGCGGGTGGCGGGGCGGCCTCGGGGCGCTGCGGCGGCGGGTAGGCCGGACCGGCGGGTACGTCCATGTGCACGAAGGTACGCTTTTTTTTGTTGAACAGCTGCATCAGCCCATCGCCTCCTCAAGGGTAGAGGTATGAAAGCGGCCTTCCGCAAACTGGGGCAGGCTGACCAAATCGAACAGGAACTCGGTGTTCGTGGTCACCCCCTCGATGACCACCTCGTTGAGCGCGCGCTTCATGCGCGCAAGGGCCTGCGGCCGGTCGGCGGCGTGCACGATCAGCTTGGCCATCATGCTGTCGTAGTGGGGGGAGAGCTGCATGCCCGAATAGAGCATGGAATCCACGCGCACGCCCGGGCCGCCGGGCATATGCACCACGTTCACCTTGCCGACGGAGGGGCGAAATCCCTTCTGCGGGTCCTCGGCGCACAGGCGGCACTCGATGGCGTGGCCCGTGATGCGCAGATCGGCCTGGGCAAATGGCAGCGGGCGGCCGTCGGCCACCTCAATCTGCGCGGCCACCAGGTCAACGCCCGTCACCGCCTCGGTTACCGGGTGCTCCACCTGGATGCGGGCGTTCATCTCCATAAAGTAATAGTTCAGCTGATCGTCCACCAAAAACTCCACCGTACCCGCGCCCACGTACCCGCAGGCGCGCGCGGCGCGCACGGCCGCCTCGCCCATGGCGGCGCGCACGGCCGGGGTAAGCAGCGAGGAGGGGCACTCTTCCACCACCTTCTGGCGGCGGCGCTGCATGGAGCAGTCGCGCTCGAAGAGGTGCACGGCGTTGCCGTGCATGTCGCACAGGATCTGGAACTCTATGTGGTGGGCCTTCTCGATGAGCTTTTCAATGTACACGCCCTCGTCGCCAAAGCACGCCAGCGCCTCGGCGCGGGCGGCCGACACGGCGGCGAGCAGCTCGCCCTCTTCGTTGACGCGGCGTATGCCCCGGCCTCCGCCGCCGGCCGCCGCTTTCACCAGCAGAGGGTAGCCGGTGGCGCGGGCGTCCTGCAGGGCGTCCTCGTCCGTCTCCACCAGGCGTGAGGAGCCGGGGATGACCGGCACGCCCCCGCCGATCATGGTGAGGCGGGCGCGCAGCTTGTGGCCCATGGCGTCCATGGCCTCGGCCGGCGGGCCTATAAAGACGATGTTGCACTCGCGGCACATGGCCGCAAAGCGGCTGTTCTCCGACAAAAACCCAAAGCCCGGGTGGATGGCCTGGCTGCCCGTAAGCACCGTGGCCGACAAAATGGCGGGCATGTTCAGATAGCTGTCGCGCGCGGCGGGCGGCCCGATGCACACCGCCTCGTCGGCCATCTGCGTGTGCAAAGCGTCCTGGTCAGCGGTGGAGTACACGGCCACGGTGCGAATGCCCATGTCCGCGCACGCGCGGATGACGCGCACGGCGATTTCGCCCCGGTTGGCGATGAGGATCTTGTCGAACACGTTGCATGCCCCATTCCAAAGCCTGCCGGCCGGGCCTTCCCTATGCGGAAAGCGGCCCCTGCCGGTTTGCTGCATCATTCCTTGGCGAAGACGAAGAGCACGTCGGCCTGACAGCACAGCTGGCCGTCCACGAAGGCGTCGCCGTGCCCCTGGCCGCCGCGGGGGGTGAGGTGCTCAAGGCGCACCTTCAGGGTAACCGTATCGCCCGGCAGCACGCTCCTGCGGAATTTAACGCTGCTCGCCCCGCCAAAGAGCGCCAGCTTGCCGGCGTACGCGGATGCGGAGAGCGCGGCCAGCGCGCCGCACTGGGCGATGGACTCCACGAGCAGCACGCCCGGCAGCACGGGCCGGCCGGGGAAATGCCCGGCAAACCACGCGGCCTGCGGGTCGATATCCCACTCGGCCTGGGCGCAAACGCCCGGCTCCATCGCCGTTACGCGCGAAAGGAACAAAAACGGGTCGCGGTGAGGTATCACGGCCTTGATGCCGTCCAGGCCGAGCAGGGGCTGCTCCGTCATTTGCATTGAAAGAGCACCTGCCCGAACTCGACCATGTCGCCGTCCTTGGCGGCGATGAACATGATCTCGCAGTCGAACTCGGCGGTGATCTCGTTCATGAGCTTCATCGCCTCCACCACGCACACGGCAGCGCCTTTTTTCACGCTTTGCCCCACTTTGACGGCGCGGCCGCCGGGCAGGGGGTGAAAGGTGCCCACCATGGGCGAGGTGATGGAGCGCATGTCCTGCGCGGCTGGCGGCTGTTTGTCTTCGACGGCAGGGCCGGCATTCCCTGCCTGCGCCGGGGCAGGTAATTTTTCCGGCAGGGCCGGGGCAGACATAGCCACGGGCCCGGAGGCGGCGCCGATGACCCCCATGCCGGCATACGGGAAGCCGGGCATGCGCTCCATGCGCACGCGCATGCCGTCTTGCTGTACCTCAAGCGCCGTCAAGGTGGAACGCTCCATGAGCGCAAGTAGCTCGGCGATGCGGTTCGTATCCATGGGTACTCCTCCTTGCATTACAGCGCGCGCAGGGCGATGGTGGCGTTGTGGCCGCCAAAGCCGAAGGAATTGGACAGAGCGACGCGCACGGACGCCTGACGCGCCGCGCCGGGCACCACGTCCAGGTCGCATTCCGGGTCGGGGGTTTGGTAGCCCATGGTGGGCGGAAGAAACCCGTCGCGCATGGCAATGGCGCAAACCACGGCCTCAACGCCGCCCGCGGCACCCAGCAGATGCCCGGTCATGGACTTGGTGGAGGAAACGGGCAGGTCTTTGGCATGGGCGCCGAACACGGCGTGCACGGCCTTGGCTTCCATCCTGTCGTTGGGCGGGGTGGAGGTGCCGTGGGCGTTCACGTAGTCCACCTGTTCGGGGGCGATGCCGGCCTCCTGCAGCGCCAGCGACATGGCGCGCGCGGCTCCTGCGCCGTCCGGGTCGGGCGCGGTCATGTGGTAGGCGTCGCAGGTGGCGCCGTAGCCGACCACCTCGCACACGATGCGCGCGCCGCGCGCTTTGGCGGCCCCGTACTCCTCCAGAAGCACAACGCCCGCGCCCTCGCCCATCACAAAGCCGTCGCGGTCGCGGTCGAAGGGAATGGAGGCGCGCAACGGATCGTCGCGTTTGGTGAGCGCGGTGATGTTGATGAAGCCCGCAAGCCCGAGCGGGGTAATGGAGGCCTCGCACCCGCCGGCCAGCATCCGCTCGGCGTAGCCAAAGCGGATCAGCCGAAAAGCGTCGCCAATGGAGTGCGCGCCGGACGCGCAGGCCGTGACCACGCAGGTGTTGGGGCCTTTGAGCCCGTAGCGGATGGCCGCCTGCCCGGCCGCCATGTTGGCAATCATCATGGGAATCATAAAAGGCGACACGCGGCCCGGCCCGTCGGTGAGGAGCTTTCCGGTCTCGCGCTCGAACGTCTCCATGCCGCCGATGCCCGAGCCGAGCATCACGCCGAAGCGTTCGCGGTCCACTCCGGATACGTCCAGGGCCGCGTCGCGCAGCGCAAGCTCGCAGGCGGCCACGCCGAACTGGCAGTAACGGTCCATGCGGCGCGCCTCGCGCGCGTCCAGATAGGGCGTTATATCGCCCGTCACCTCGGCGGCCAGATGCGCTTTGAAACCGGACGTGTCGAACCGCCCGATGGGGGCGATGCCAACCTTGCCCGCGCGCAGCGCGGCGGCGAACTCCATCTGTCCCACGCCGATGGGCGTGACAGCGCCCATGCCCGTTATGACTACTCTGCGCATATGCGCCCCTCCTTTGGTCCTCTGGCGATCGTGTGGTTTTCCTCAGCTGGCGGGGTGACGGGGCTACATGCTCAGGCCGCCGTCCAGGGCGATCACCTGGCCGGTGACGTAGGATGCGTTGTCGGAACACAGGTAGCTCACCATGGCGGCGACCTCCTCCTGGCGCCCCATGCGGCGCATGGGCACGGCGGCGATGAGGGCTTGCTTGGCGTCCTCGGGCATGGAATCGGTCATGTCGGAGGCGATAAGCCCCGGGGCGACTACGTTCACCGTCACGCCCCGCCCGGCCATCTCGCGCGCGGCGGACTTGGCCAGGCCGGCGAGGCCGGCCTTGGCGGCGGCGTAGTTCGTCTGGCCCATGTTGCCCATGATGCCGGCGATGGAGGAAACGAGCACCACGCGCCCGCAGCGGCGCTTGAACATGAGGGGGCCGGCATGGCGTAGGGCGTTCCAGGCGCCCTTCAGGTTCGTGGCGATCACCTGATCGAAGTCCTCCTCCTGCATGCGCATGAGCAGCGCGTCGCGCTTGATGCCGGCGTTGCACACGAGCGCCCGCAGCGGCGCAACGGCCTCGGCCGCCTTCACCAGCGCGGCCGCCTCGCTGTAGTTCGCCACGTCGGCCTGTACGGCCAGGGCGCGGCCGCCCATCTCCCCGATCTCCTGCACAACGGCCATGGCCGCGTCCCGGTTGCCCAAATAGTTGATGACCACGGCGTAGCCGTCCTGCGCGAGGGCGAGCGCAATGGCGCGGCCGATGCCGCGGGACGCGCCCGTGACGAGCGCGGAACCTGGTTGCTGCATGGTGTGACGACTCCTTTATCGCAGCGCCGAAAGCGCCGCCCTGAGTGTTTCCGGGCTGTCCACCGGGTAGGCGGGCACGTCGGGAACGATGCGCCGCGCAAGACCGCACAGCACGCCGCCCGGCCCGATCTCCACAAAGGCCTTCGCGCCCGCGGCCGCCATGGCGCGCACGGACGCCTCCCACCAAACGGGCGAGGCGCACTGACGCGCGGCCAGCTCGGGCAGCGGCTCGCAGGCGTCGTAGCGCACCCCGGTGGCGTTTGGGTACCAGGGAAGGGCCGGGGCGGCCATGGGCAGGGCCGAAAGATCGGCCAGCAGGCGCTGGGCGGCGGGGCGCATGGCGCGGCTATGGAAGGGCCCGGATACGCGCAGGGGCATCCACTTGCCCTTCTGCGCGGCGACAAGAGGCTTCAGGGCGGCCAGCCCGGCCTCATCGCCGGCTACCACCGTTTGGCCGGGCGCGTTGTAGTTCACGGCGTCGCAAAAGCCCTCGGCAAGCGCGCCGCACATCTGCGCCACCTCTTGGGCGGGCAGGCCGAGCACGGCCGCCATGCCGCCCGGGCAAGCCGCCGCGGCGTCCTGCATGTACGCGGCGCGGCTTTGGATGATGCGCAGGGCGTCCTGGGCGCTGACGACGCCCGCGAGGGTCAGCGCGGCCCACTCGCCCAGCGAAAAGCCGGCGGTCATGTCCGGGCGAAGGCCTGCGGCGCTCAGCTCGGCCGCTATGGCCAGCTCAAGCGCCAGCAGGCACGGCTGGGCGTTCACCGTACGGGAGAGCTCCTCCGCCGGGCCGTCAAAGCACAGCGAGAGCAGCCCCGGCCGCAGCTCCTCGGCCATGTCCAGCACGGCCTTGCCCGCGCCGCCCGCTTCATACAGCGCGCGGCCCATGCCGGGCGCCTGGCTGCCCTGGCCGCTGAAGATCCATGCGATCACCTAAGGCACCCCCTCACCATACGAGCAGCGCCGAAGCCGACGTCAGCCCGCCGCCGAAGGCGGACAGGGCGACCAGCTCGCCGCGCCGCAGGTTCCCGGAGCGCCACAGCTCCCACAGCGCCAGAGGAACGCTGGCGGAGGATGTGTTGCCCAGCCGCCCGATGTTCACGAAGAACCGCTCCAGGGGCACGCACAGCGCGTCGGAGGCAGCCTTTATGATGCGCAGGTTCGCCTGGTGCGGCACGTACCAGGAAACCTCGCCCGGCGCGCGCCCGGCGGCCGTCAGCACGCGCCGCAGCCCGCTCTCCAGCGCCTGGGTGGCAAAGCGGTATACCTCGGTGCCGCACATGCGGATGAAGCACCCCGGCCCCTGGCCCACGGGCGCGGTAAGCGCGCCCTTCACGTCCGGCGAGGCCGTCAGATCGGTGGCCAGAATGCGCCCGCCGCGCGATTTGCCCACCACCGCCGCGCCCGCGCCGTCGCCGAAGAGCACGCAGGTGGCGCGGTCCTGATAGTCCGTGATGGCGGAGAGGCGCTCAGCGCCCACCACCAGAATCGGCCGCTCCTCAAAGAGCCGCACGGCCGTGTGCAGGGCGTACACGAAACCCGAGCAGGCGGCATTGATGTCCATGCAGGGGCAGGCGGTTTGCAGCGCGGCGCCCAGGCTGCAGGCAAGGGAGGGAACGGCCTGGTCGGGGGTGATGGAGGCGCACAGCACGAACCCGAGCTCCTGCGGGGCGACGTCCGCCTCCTGCAGCGCCTCGCGCGCGGCGGCCAGCGCCAGCTGAAGCGTGGTTTCCCCCTGGCAGATGCGCCGCTCGTGGATGCCCGTGCGCTGCACGATCCACTCGTCGTTCGTGTCCACCATGCGCGAGAGGTCCTCGTTCGTCAGATGGCGTTCGGGCAACGCACCGCCCATGCCCCAGATGTCCACCATACTACGTTCCATCCACCGTGCGTCCCTTCGTAATAAAGTCGTTCAGATGCGCCAGCGCTTGGGCCAGCACCTTCTCCTCCTCGGGCGAGAGGCCCGCCACCGTGCTCGCCACCAGCTTTTTGTGAAAGAGCGCGTGAAGGCGCACGGCCAGGCGGCCGTTGTCGGTGAGGCGCAGGCGGATGACGCGCCTGTCCTCGTCGCTGCGCAGGCGCACGCAGTAGCCCTTGCGCTCCAGGCGGTCGATGGCCGTGGTGAGCGTGGCGGTCTTCACCGAAAGGCGCAGGGCCACCTCGCCCATGGTGGGCATGCCCAGGATGCTGATCGCCTCCAGGGTATGCACCTCGCTCATCGTCACATCCGACAGGCGCGTGCCTGCCCAAACGTTCTCCTCCATGCGCACAAGCGCATTAAAGGTGTCCAGTAGGCTGTCATGAATGGTTCGCCGCGCTTCCTGCACTCACCTCACGCCCCTTTTCGCGTCCAAGGCCATGGATACTGACACGCTCGCGCCCTCTGCGCGCCTTTTGTTAGGCAAGCTAATAGTTAGATTACCTAAATTATAGGCCCCTCCCCCGTGTTTGTCAAGTCATCCCATGGCGAAGGGACAGGAAACGGCAGAACCGTCATAGAATGTCTTATGTAAAGTCTTTGCAGCTGGAGGGCTCTTCATGAGACGCCTGCGTATCGCGCTCACAGCGCTGGTGTTCTTTCTGCTGGCCGTGATGGGCACGGCGCTGTTTCTTTTGTGGCCGGACGGAGACGTGCCCCCGCCCGCACAGCCGCTCGCGCGCGACGCGGTCGCCTTCCTGCAGGAGCGCATCCGCCCGGAATCGGTGCAAGTGGACATCCCCAGCCTAAGCGTGACGCTGGATTTGGCCCTGAGCGAGCCGGACCTGCAGGCCCTGGCCGACATCTACTACGCGCAAAACGTGAAGGGCAGCCAGGCCCTGCAGATGGTGGAGGGGTACAAGATCACCTTCATCGAAGGCGGCGCGCGCCTGCGCGCCAACCTTAAGCTTCTGGGCTTTCTGCCCGCGCAGGTGGTCGCGGACGCGGGCATGGCGTACGAGAGCGGAACGCTGAGCATCACCATAAACAGCGTGCGCCTGGGACGGGTGCCTCTGCCGCCCGAGCGGCTGCTCGCCCTGGCCGGCATGTCCGGGGCGGGCGGCTCCACCATCACCACGCGCGTGAGTCTCCCCTCGCCCTTTGTGCTCAGCGAGCTGCGCGTGTCCGGCTCGTCCGTGCGCGGCAAGGTGGTGGCCCGCGTGCGCTCGCTTTCGGACCTTGGCAGCGTCGTGCAGGCGGTCTCCCCTTCCGCGTACCAGTCCATCCTGGGTCAGCTGGAGCGCGCGCAGGAGGCGCTCGGCCGCAGGTGACGTTTCAGCCCCTTGAATGTATCTTTGAATCAAACGGCGTTGACGGCCCCCCGTCGCACGCTATACTAATAAATACGCAGCATGATATTGCCAAAGTTATGGGGAGGGAGCATCATGAGCTGGGCCGAAGTCGGGGGCGTAATTTTGACCAATCTACCCGCGTTCATTTGTTTTGCGCTGGGTCTCATTTTGTGCATCGTGGAAATGTTCATACCGGGGTTTGGCGCGCCGGGCATCACCGGCGTGCTGCTGCTGATCGCCGGCGTCATCCTGAAGGCGCAAACGCCCATGGAAGCGGTCGGGTTGTTGCTGGGCGTTGTGGTCGTTCTGGGGCTGACACTGGCCATATCGCTCCGGTCGGTGTCGCGCGGGGCGCTCTTCCGCACGCCGCTCGTGCTGAAGACCGCTTCCACGCGGGAGGCGGGCTATTCCTCCGTGGAGGATCTGGCCTTCTTTCTGGACAAGAAGGGCACGGCCGTCACCATCCTGCGCCCGGCCGGCGTAGGCGATTTTGAGGGGGTGCGGCTGGATGTGGTGTCCGAGGGCGACTTCGTACCGGCCGGCAACCCCATCCGCGTGACCAAGGTAGAGGGCCGCCGCATCGTTGTGCAGGCCGAGTAAAGCGAGTGCCGCGCCGTCAACACAAATAAAGGGGGTTATCCTATGGGTCCCAGCGCCATCATTGCCGCGCTCATCATCTTTATCGCCATCATCGTGTTCCTGTCGCTGTTCTTCTCCTTTGTACCGCTCGGGCTGTGGATCTCGGCGCAGGCGTCGGGCGTGCGCGTGTCCATCGCCGCTCTTGTGGGCATGCGGATCCGCCGCATCGTGCCCTCCCGTATCATCAACCCGCAAATCAAGGCCATCAAGGCCGGGCTGAGCACCAGCATCAACCAGCTGGAAGCGCACTTTCTGGCCGGCGGCAACATTGACCGGGTGATCAACGCCCTCATCGCCGCCCAGCGCGCGGATATCCCCCTCACCTTCGAGCGGGCCGCCGCCATCGACCTGGCCGGCCGCGATGTGCTCAACGCCGTGCAGATGTCCGTCAATCCCAAGGTGATCGAAACGCCCATCATCTCTTCCGTGGCCAAGGACGGCATCGAACTGCGCGCCAAAGCGCGCGTTACGGTGCGCGCGAACATCGACCGCCTGGTGGGCGGCGCGGGCGAGGAGACGATCATCGCCCGCGTGGGCGAGGGCATCGTCACCACGGTGGGTTCCTCCGAGACGCACAAGCTGGTGTTGGAGAACCCGGATTCCATTTCCCGCACGGTGCTGCACAAGGGTCTGGACGCGGGCCCGGCCTTTGAAATTCTCTCCATCGACATCGCCGACGTGGACGTGGGCCGCAACATCGGCGCGCAGCTGCAAACCGACCAGGCCGAGGCGGACAAGCGCATCGCCCAGGCCAAAGCCGAGGAACGGCGCGCCATGGCCACGGCCCGCGAGCAGGAGATGAAGGCGGCCGTGCAGGAAATGCGCGCCAAGGTTGTGGAGGCCGAGGCCGAGGTGCCCCGCGCCATGGCCAGCGCCCTGCGTGAGGGCAAGCTGGGCGTGATGGACTACTACAACATGCAAAACGTACAGGCCGACACGGCCATGCGGCAGAGCATCTCCGGCCAAAGCCCCGCCGCGCCCGGCCGTTCCGCCGATGCCGCTAAGCCCGGCGACCGCGCGTAAAGCGCCGCGCTTGTAGAAAGGGGGCCTGCCCGTGTTTGATTTTCTGGCCAGGCTCATACCGGTCTTCCTCATCTTTGTCGTCGTACGCTCGCTCGCGGCGTCGGCCGCCAAAAAAGCCGCCAAAGACCGCGAAGCTTCCCTGCGGCAAAACGCCGCGCCGCCGCAGCCCCCGGCCGACGCGCCCCTCCAGCGCGCGTATCGCGCGCCGGCGCCCGTAACGGCCACGGCCGGGTTGCCCGCCATGATGCCCACGCCCGCGGCCGCGCCCTACGCGCCGCTAACGCCTGCTTCCCCGCCCGTCCTGGCGGCCGCGATCCACGGCCACCAGTCCGACGAGGGGTCGGCCTCGCATGAGGATTGCCCGCTGGACGACAACATTCGCCTGACGTTCGACGCGCCCGCGACCGCCGCGCCGCCCACCCTGTATGCGGCCGAGACGCGCGAGCTGGAGCACCACGTCGCCCAGGCCGTGGTGTGGGCGGAGATTCTCGGCCCGCCCGCAGCCCGCAGGCCGTTCCCCTCCAGGAGGCGCCTATGAGCAATCTGCGTATCGTCATCGCCGACGATCAGCCCGGCATGCGCCTGGTACTGCGCCGCATTATCGACGGGAGCGCGCTTGGCGCCGTTGTGGGCGAGGCCGAGGACGGCGAAGCCTGCGTTGCGCTCGTGGAGGCAGAACGCCCCAACCTGGTGTTTCTGGACGTTGAGATGCCCGTGATGGACGGCGTGGCCACGGCCCGGCGCATCCAGGACATCGACCCGCGCATCGCCCTGGTGTTTGCCACCGCGCACGAGCAGTACATGGGCGACGCATTCGAGCTATACGCCTTCGATTACCTGATCAAACCTTTTAAGGCCGAGCGTGTGCAGGAAACCCTGCGCCGCCTGTCCGACCTGCTGGGCGAGCGCGCCGCGGCCCCCGCCGCGGCTCCGGCCACGGCGTCGGCCCCCGCTCCCGCCCCCGAGGGCGTCTTCCCCCGCGAGCGCCTCATGCTGCGCAACAAGGACGGCATGACCTTCCTCGATCTGGACGACATTCTGCTCATCCAGCGCGAGAACCGCCAGACACTTCTGTACACGGCCGAGCAAGGCTATGCAACCAGCGAGTCCCTCTCGGAGCTTGAGTCGCGCTTGCCCACCGACCGCTTCTTTCGCTGCCACAAGTCCTACATCATCAACGTGCGCCACATCGACACCGTCACCCCCTACGGCCGCTGGACCTGGGTCGTGCGCTTGCATCACACCCGCAAGGACGCCCTCATCACCGCCGACAAGCTCGACGAGCTGCAGAAGCGCTTCGCGTAAGGGGAGACGGGAAGATGACGGGGGCGCCGCCCTCCCGCCCCCTGCCAAGGGGCGCGTCCCTTAGATCTCATCAGACGGGGAGATACGACGGTTTCTTAGGAAGCGCCGTATACCGGGCATCAATGAAGGCGGGTCCAGCGGCATAACAAAAGCCGCCGGACCCGATTTTGAATTGTATGCCGTGCACGCGCCGCGCCCTCACCCCCAACCGGCCGGCGGCTTTTGTAACGCCGCCGGCCGGTTGCGCACTGAATGGGCAGCGCTCGCGCCCGCAGACAAAACAATCTCCCTTTCCCATGGAGGATCCAAGGGATGATACCCCTTGGCAGGAGGTGCGCGGGGCGCGCCCTCCGCCGTCCCCCGTCACTCCTCGCCGCGCTCGATGGCGTAGATGGCCTGTTCCCAGGCCTCATAGGCGGCGGGGAGAGCGGCGGTTTTTTGCTGGTGCTCGGCGGCGATGGCGGCGGCGCCGGCGGGATCCGCGTACAGGGCCGGGTCGGCCATGCGAACTTCCAGATCGGCGATGTCGCGTTCCAGATCATGCACGGCAGCTTCGGTGGCCTCCAGCATGCTGGAGAGTGTCATACGGGCGGCGAGGCGCTCGCGCTCCTGGCGCCGCTCGTTTCGTTCGGCGGTCTTGTTGCGGGGGGCGCTGTCCGTAGGTTCGGGCGGGGCGAAAGCGCGGCGGCGGGCGGCCAGGTAATCGTCGTAGTTGCCTTCGATGTCCATCAGGCCGTTTTCCTCGAACGCCCATACGCGGGTAGCGAATCGGTTGATGAAGAACCTGTCGTGCGACACGGCCAGAATGGTGCCGGGGAAATCGTCCAAGGCCTCCTCCAGCACGCCGCGGGAGTCCATGTCCAAATGGTTGGTGGGCTCGTCCAGAACCAGCAGGTTGTCGCCGCGCAGCATAAGGCGGCACAGGGAGAGGCGGGCGCGCTCGCCGCCGGAGAGCACGGACACGGGCGAGAACACATCCTCGCCCATAAACAGGAACGCGCCCAGCGCCGAGCGGATTTTGGTTTGCGACTCGAGATGAAAATCGTCCCAAATCTCCTGCAGAACGGTTTTGTCCGAGTGCAGGTCGCTCTGTTTTTGGTCGTAGTATCCAATCTCAACGCCTGCGCCCAGACGCGCCGTACCGCGGTCGGGTTTGTCCAAACCGATGAGCAAACGCAGCAGCGTGGTTTTTCCGGCGCCGTTGGGGCCGATGATGGCCACCCGGTCGCCCGCGTATACGTTCAGGTCCAGGTCGGTAAACAGCGCGCGTTCGCCGAACCCCTTGCTGAGGCGCCGGGCGACGACCACGTCGTGCCCGGTGCCGTGGCGGGCAAAAAAGGAGAAATGCACGCTCTTTTCCTCGCGCACGCGCTCGGTGCGGCCGGCCTCCAGACGGGCCAGCATGCGCTCCTTGGTTTTGGCCACCTTGATCATCTTCTCCGTGGCGAAGGCGCGGTAGCGCAGGATCATGGCCTTGTAGCGGTCGATCTCCTTTTGCTCCTGAGCGAACAGCTTCATGCGGCGTTCCACGCGCTCCTGGCGCAGCTGCAGGTACTTAAAATAGTTGCCCTCGTACTGCTCGCACGCGCCGAACAACAGCTCGATCACCCCGTCGCACAGCGCGTCCAAAAAATAGCGGTCGTGCGATATGAGCAGAACCGTGCCCTTGTAGCGGGTCTTCAGGTAATCCTCCAGCCACTGGGTGGCGGAGAGGTCCAGGTGGTTTGTGGGCTCGTCCAGCAAGAGCAGATCGGTCTTTTGCAGCAGAATTTTGGCCAGCGCCAGGCGCGTTTTCTCCCCGCCGGACAGGGAGCGCACGCTTTGGCCATGCTGCGCGGCGGTAAAGGAGAGGCCCGCGAGCACGCCAAGGATGGAGGACCGCCAGGCGTAGCCGTCGGCCTCCTCAAAAGCGTGCGTTAGGCGTTCGTATTCCGAAAGCAGGCGGGGCAGGTCCTCGCCCGCGTGGGCCATGTCCTCTTCCAGGCGGCGCATGCGCGCCTCCATGGCGAACACCGGCTCAAAGACGCTCTGCACTTCCTCCCAAACGGTGCAGTCCGTGTCGGAGAGGGCCTCCTGGGTGAGATACCCGACCGTGGCGTCCTTGGGCATGGTCAGCGCGCCTTCATCGGCGCTGTCCCGCCCGGAAATGATGCGCAGGAGCGTGGTTTTTCCGGATCCGTTCACGCCCACAAGGCCGACCCGCTCACCGCGCTGCAGGGTAAAGGTCACGTCGCGCAGCACCTGGGTGCCGCCAAAGGATTTGCTGATGTGCGAGGCGCTTAAAAAGATCAAGAGGAACTCCTCCGGTCATGATGTGATCAGCCGGACGGCGCCGTTCTCCCTCTGCACGGTCACAAGGCCCGCGCCGGTGTGGAAGGTGACGGCGATATCGCCGGGCGCAGGGAGATGGTCAACTGGGGTGAACCCCTTGTATCCTGGACGCTTGGGCAGCGCGCCGAACAGATCCTCGATGAGCACGGGCACAAGCGCAGTGCCCCAGGGATGGCACAGGGACGTGTTCCACTTCTGGTCCAGACCCCAGGCCTCCAGGGCCGTGGTTGCTCCCTCGCGCAGCATATTGGCGAAGGAATGCTCGCCCTGGTTCACAAGCAGCTCATAGCAAAGGTCGTGCCGGCCCGCGCGGGCAAGCGCCTTGAGCACAAAGAAGGAAAAATACACGCCGCAGCACAGGCCTTTGTCCATAATAAAGGCGCACAGCGCCTCGTGCACGCCCGCCGGGGCGATGCCAAAGTACAAAGGCAGTACGTTTGCGTGAAGGGAGGCGTGCTGGGAACCCACGCGGTCCATGTACAGCGTGCGGCCGGCGCTAAAGAACGCCGCGTTGAAGGCGGATACGCGGCCGGCCACGTCCTCGCTGGGCAGGCCGAGCAGCGCGCGGATGCGGTTCACGTCCTGCAGCATGCCGATGTAGTAGGCGTTGACCAGGTTGTGAAAGCCAACGCCCTCACGGTTTTCGTCCACTTCCAGGTCGTAGCCGTCGCGCAGGTTCTTGGGCCAGTCGATCATGTTCCACATGTCCGTCACGTTCTCAATCAGGCCGTCCTCGCGCTCGTACTGCCGCATGCGCTCGCGCAGGGCGGACACCGCGCCGAAAAGCCGGGCCACGGCGGACAAATCGCCGGTAAAATCGTAGTAGCGCAGCACCTGGGAAGGGTACTGCAGGGAATAGTCGGCAATCTCCTGCCGGAGCGATCCGGGGGCCACGGACAGGAGCGAAGGCGTAACCGCGGCCGACTGGGCGTATTGCTCCAGCGCCTTCAGGTACAGCCGCGCGTCGCCGTTCATGTACAGAAACGTGGCGCCCGACACGGTGAGATCGCCCAGGTACTGGCCTTTCTCGCGGGTCGGGCAGTCCAGGAACCCGTCCTGAATGCCGTAGCGCATCGTGCGGTCGCACATGGCGAACAGGCGGCCGAGCAGCTCATGCCCGACAAGGCTTGCGTCGCCCGGGTGCGGGTAGCCGCGCGTCTCCACGAACACGTCGCGTATGGCCACCTCCGGCCCGGCGGTTATCAGCGCGTAGCGAAAACCCTTATAGTCCCACGGATCAAAGGTCTGCTCGCCGGCGCGCGTCGTCCAGGTCTCCAGATAGTGGCAATTGCAGCGCATCTTGCTGCGCGGCAGGCCGGCCTCATCCAGCTCCTCGGCGCACTGCACGCGGATGAGCGCGCCGGCGGGCGCGTGAACGCGCAGGTTCAGGCACCCGACGACCTCGCCGCCCATGTCGATGAACAGCCCCTCGGGCCGCGCTTCCTTTATCGGCGGCCGCTCGATGGAAAGGGCGATGTTCGCCGTGGGCTGCGGATATAGAACATGGTCGGTTTTAACCACAGGCGCGGACTGCCACGCGGAATCGTCAAAGCGCGGGGCGGTCCAGCCTTCGCTCTTCACGCGGTTGTCCAGGTTCTCCAAAAACTGGGTCTGGTAGCCAATGGTCGCGTCTCCGCCGTAGCTCTCATCCGGGGCATAGCGCCAGGTACCGTCCGTTTGAATGGCGCTTTTCCCATCAAGGAACAGCTCGGCGATGAGGCCGCAGCGGTTGTCGCCGCTGTTGTACACGCGGTTCACCAGGCCCTGGTAGTATACGTGCGCGGCGATGACATTCTCGCCGGGCTTCAGGAGCGGTGTCACATCGAAGCTGTTGAAGTAGTAATGAAAGGGATACCCGGGCGCGGGACCGAGCCCCACGAACTGGCCGTTCACATACAGGCGGTAACAGTCGTCGCCCGATACGAGCACGACGGCCTTGCCGGGCGCCTTGGGCACCGAGAACGACTTGCGAAACAGCGCATGCACGTTGGCGACGCCGCGGGGGGCCTTGGGGGCGTCGAGATCGCGGTAGCGGTCCATGGGCATAAGGCCGAGCATGCGCGGGTCGGTAAGCCATGCTGCGCGCTGGAACATCATGTGCGAAAGCCCCCCGTTGCAGTATCATTGTGGAACAATATTCGTCGCGGGGGCCGTGTTTCCTTTTTTCACGCGCTTTGATATAATAGCGCTCGGGGAGGTGAAGGCGTGTCCGAGCTGCTTAACGATCCCCTTTCCTACCTGCACTCGCTCATCTTCTTTTTTCCCGCGCTCATCGTGGGCTTTTCCTTTCACGAATATGCGCACGCCCGCGCGGCCGTATGGCTGGGTGACGACACCCCCCGGCTGATGGGGCGGCTGACGCTCTCGCCCTTCGCGCACGTGGACCTGGTGGGCCTGATCGTGATGGTGCTCTTCCGCTTTGGCTGGGCCAAGCCGGTGGTCATCAACCCGCGCCGCTTTATGAAGCCCCGGCGGGACGACATCATCGTGTCGCTGGCGGGCGTAACGATGAATCTGCTGCTGTGCGTCGCCTCATACCTCATCGTGGTGTTCCTGTACAGCTTTTGCCCTTCCGCGCCCGAGTGGCTGACGCAGCTGCTGGAGGCGCTCTTCAGCGTGAACGCCACGCTGTGCGTGTTCAATCTGCTGCCCGTGCCGCCCCTGGACGGCTCGCGCCTTCTGCGGCAGGCCATAGGGCCGGCCGGCGGCCGCGTTTTCGCGCTGCTCGACCAGGGCGGCATCGTGCTGCTGCTCCTGCTCTCCTTCACGGGGGTGCTCGGACGGGTCGTCGGCTTCTTTACCGACATGCTCATCAGCCTTTGCCGCATATTGTACACCCCCGCCATCTATTTGGCGGGATGGGTGCTGGGGCTTACATGAGCGGCGTGGTGGTGCGTCTGTCGCAGTTCGAGGGGCCGCTTGACCTGCTTTTGCACCTGGTGGCGCGCGCGCAGGTGGACATCCGCGACATCTTTGTATCGCACATCACCGAACAATACCTGCAGGCCGTGCAGCAGGCGGGCGATTTTGACATGGACGCGGCCAGCGAGTTTTTGTCCATGGCCGCGCTGCTCATCGAGATCAAGTCCCGCGCGCTTCTGCCCCGGCCGCCCGCGCCGGAAGAGGAGGGCGAATCACCCGAGGAAGCCCTGGTGCGCCGCTTAACCGAGTACAAGCGCTTTAAGGACGCTTGCGAGGAGCTGCGTTTTTTGGAGCAGGGCGCATCGGCGCATTTTTACAAGCTCCCCGAGGAGCGGCCGCCCGCCGCCGCCGAGGTGCTGCTGGATGATATGACGCTTTCCCGGCTGACGCGCGCCTTCGCCAAGCTCCTGATGCGCGTGCCGCCCGAGGACGCGCCCGAGCCGGTGCACACCATCGCCCGCGAGGCGGTCACGGTGCCGCAGAGCATGGCGCACATCGTTGGCCTCGTACGCCGCGGACCGGTGCATTTTGCCCAGCTGTTCTCCGGCACGCCCTCGCGCGAGGAGATCGTGACGGTGTTTCTGGCCCTGCTCGAGCTCTTGCGCCAGGAGCGCGTGAGCGTGGACCAGCAGGACGTGTTCGGCGAGATCGTGGTGCGCGCCCGCAAGGGCGAGCGCATAAAGCCGCTTTCGGCGGAGGATTGGGTGGACGATGACGAGCGATGAGATGATAAGCGCCATCCAGGCGATGCTCTTTGTGGCGGGCGACCCGGTGGAGCGCGCGGAGCTCGCGCGCGCGCTGGACTGCACGGCCATCGAGGTGGACGCAGCCCTGGAACGCATGCAAAGCCGGGCCGCGGACGAGCGGCTCGGCCTGTGCCCGGTGTTCTTCGGCGAGCGGGTGCAGCTGTGCACAAGCGCCGCGTACGCGCACTACATCGATCGGCTGTTCGAGCCGGCCCCTCCAAAACCCCTTTCGCAGTCGGCGCTGGAGACGCTCTCGGTCATCGCGTACCGCCAGCCCGTCACGCGGGGCGACATCGAGCAGGTGCGCGGCGTCAAGTGCGATTACTCGGTGTCCGTGCTGCTGAACAAGGGCCTCATCCGCGAGGCCGGCCGCCGCGACGCCCTGGGCCGCCCGATTCTGTATGCCACCACCGACCTGTTTCTGCGGCACTTCGGCCTGCACACCATCGCCGATCTGCCCGCGCTGCCCGACCCCACGCCTGTGGACCCCGCGGCCGAACCCGGCGCGGAATAGGACGCCCTACAGCTCCTCGACGAGCTCCAGGCCCTCGCCGTCCGGCCCGCGGAAGAAGGCGACCTTGATGCGCAGGCCCAGTTCCTCCACAAGCATGGGCTGCGATACGTCGGCCTTGCCCGCAAGCGCGGCCCGCGCTTCCTCCATGTTGCGCACCCGCAGGGCGATGTGCTCGATCCGCCCGTCCGCGGCAGCGCCGCCCGGTTCAAGGATCAGCTCGATCCGGCAGTCGCCGCCGCCCAGAAACACGTAGCGCTCCCCCTCGCCCCGGCGTACATCCGCCGTGACGGTAAAACCCAAAGCGCCGCGGTAGAAGGCAAGAGAGCGCTCCATATCCGCAACGCGCACGCCGATATGCGCAAGGCCCGCCACAAGGCCGCCCATGGGATCACCCTTTCTACATGACGATTCACCTCACCATCATACCACACCGGGCGCACGGGAAACAGCCGCCCGTTTTTGCGCACGCGTGATGAAGAACAGGCGGAGGGCCGGCTGCGCCTTGCGCCTTCACACCTTACAGCCCCCAGTAAAACAGACCCCGGTCCTTTTTGTCGCAAATTCCCTCTGGGGGCGCGCAGGGGCCCTTTGCCTGCCGCCCTGTCCCGCCGCTCAGGCAAAGGGCTGTTCCGCGGGTCCGTATAGGCAGCCTGTGTCGGAAAAACCGGCGTCCGAGCGCTCGCCGCCCAGGCGGCGGATGCGGCCGCCCAGCGAAGCGAGCTTCTCCTCCAGGTGATCATAGCCGCGGTCTATGTGGCCCGGGTCCTCCACCACCGTTTCGCCTTCGGCGGCAAGCCCGGCCAGCACGAGGGCAGCGCCGGCGCGCAGGTCGGTGGCGTGTACGCGCGCGCCGGTCAGCGAGGGGCCTCCCTCCAGCACCGCCATGCGGCCGTCCACACTGATGCGCGCGCCCATACGCCTCAGCTCCGGCACGTGCATAAAGCGGTTTTCAAAGATGGTCTCCTGGATGAGCGACGTGCCCGGCGCGCGGCACAAAAGCGCCATCATCTGCGGCTGCAGGTCGGTTGGGAAGCCCGGGTACACGGACGTTTTGATATCCGCGGGCGCGCGCACGCCCCCGCGCACGCGAATGCCGCCCGGATAGTCATGCACCTCCACGCCGCAGGCAATCAGCTTTGCGATGACGGCGCGCAGGTGGTCGGGCATAGCGCCGCGCAGCAAGATGTTCCCGCCGGTTATGGCTGCGGCGATCATCAGCGTGCCGGCCTCGATTCGGTCGGGAATCGGCCGGTGCGTGCAGCCGCGCAGGCGGGGCACGCCGCGCACCACGATCGTGTCGCTGCCCTCGCCGCTGATGCGCGCGCCCATGCCGCGCAGGCAGCGCGCCAAGTCCACAATCTCCGGCTCCTTGGCGGCGTTCACGATGCGCGTCTCTCCGTGCGCAAGCGTCGCAGCCAGCAAGATATTCTCCGTCGCGCCCACGGAGGGGATGTCCAGCACGATGGGCGCGCCGGTCAGGCGGCGGGCGGTGGCGCTCACCTGGCCGTGCTCCACGCACACGCTCGCGCCCAGCGCTTCCAGCGCGCGCAGGTGCAGATCCACCGGGCGTGTTCCGATGGCGCACCCGCCCGGGAGCGACAGGCGCGCCTGGCCGCAGCGCGCCAGCAGCGGGCCCATGCACAAAATGGACGCGCGCATGCGGCGGGCTTCATCGTAGGGCGCTTCCACCGAATGCAGATCGCCCGCGCACATGCGCACCGCATCGCCCTCGCGCCGCACGCGCACGCCCAGCGCAAGCAGAATCCGCTCCATGACGTCCACGTCGCGCAGCTGCGGAACGCGCTGGATGGACAGCGTTTCCTCCGTGAGCAGGCAAGCGCACAGCATGGGCAAAATGGCATTTTTCGAGCTGCTCACGCTCACTTCTCCCTGCAGCCCGGCGCTCTGGCGCACGATGAATCGTTGCATGGAACCCTCCGTTGCCTGGAAAATGCGTCCAGGCGCGCCTGCGTTCACAGGCTCATTGTGGCCGCATTTCGTGGGTTCTATGCCGGAAAATTCGGGTGCAAAAACCAAAGAAAAGCCCGTATATCAGCCATTTTGGCAACGCTGCTGCAGGCGTTTTGTCGGCGCGGGCGTCCCGCGCACCCGCCGCGCCCCATGGAAATTAGTGGCGCATTCTGACGTGGAAAGAAGCGGCGAAAAAAAGCCGCGGCGTTTATCCCGCCGCGGTCGTTTGCCCGGTTGCTTCTGCTATGCGCCTTGCGGCGCGGGCTTTGGCCGAAGGCCGATGCGCACGAGCACGATGTAAGCGCAGCACAGCGCCAGCGCAAGCCCAAGCCCAAACACCATCCCAAACCCCCAGTGCGTGGCGATAAGGCCCGCCAGGAACGAGGAGAAGGTGGCGGGCAGCATGGCCAGGGCAATGAGCACCAGATAGTGCGGCCGTTCGGCGGGCTCCACGCATTCGAACAAGTGGTTCGTATACCCCAGATGTGCGCAGTTGTTCACCATGCCCAGGAACACCATCACGGACAGGGGGGCAAAAAGGCTCACGCGCCCGGCCAGCAGGAAACACGCAAGACCCATGGCCATCACAACCACGTTCACTGCGCTGGAAAAACCCATCACATGCCGATAACTTAAGCGGTGGCTCACCAGCTGACCCCACAAAAAGCCGCCGGAGATCTGCCCGAGCACCGAGAAGGTGACGAGCGAGGCCGTCTGCGTCACGGAAAGCCCGCACACCGAGCTGCCAAACAGGATGAACATAGGCACCATGAGCACCACGGCCGTGTGCAGGCACCGGCTGTACGCTACCTTGCGGAAGGCGCCGTTCTTGCGGAACAGCTTCCAAAGGCTTCCAAAATATGCGTTCGGGGCAATGTAGGGGTGACGCACCTGCATTTGCGCGGGCGGCTCCTTGATGCGCCCAAGCACCACGGCGTTGGCGATCATGAGCACGCCGTTCGCACCGAAGATGATGGCGAACTGCACCGGCGGTGGAAGGCTTGAGCCAAAGATGAAGCGGATGCCCACGGACGCCACCAGCCCGAGTGCGCCGCCCACGATTTGCTGGTTGCCGTTGATGCGGCCGCGAATGTTGGGCTGAACCGTGCCCACCATGATCTCCAGCCATAAAAGGCTGATGAGGCCGTCCGCCAGAAAGAAGACGCCGTACAGCGCCAGGAACAGCCACGCGGCGGGCTCGTTCCACATACCCAGAAGGAGCGCGGGCACCATAAACAGCATCACCCAGCGTGACATGTAGCCCACGCGGCTCATCACGCGCGCGCTGGACTGGACGCGGTGAAAGTACATGCCCAGAATCAACTGCGTGATGAGGCAGCTGCAGTTGCGCCATGTGCTGGCGAAGCCGGCAAGCGCAAGCGAGCCGGTGGTTTGGTTGATGAAAACGGACACCACGGTGTTGCCGTCCAAAACGGCCCAGGCAAACCAGAAGATGGCGCCTTCCAGCGACATCATCCAGAAATTGTAGCGCGAGAGCTTTGCGTCCATCGGCTGCTGCAAGCGCGATCCCCTTCCACGCCCCCGTCCTGCCGGGGAGTCGATCACATTATACGGGAGGGGCCCCCGTCGCACAAGACATTTCGTTTATAAGGAAAGCGCCCGCGCCTAAAAAGACGCGTCGTCCCTGCACAGATCCGGGCGGGCAGCCGGGCAGCGCTCGCTTTTGCCAACAAACCAGGTGCAGCGCCGGCAGGCGAGGCACTGCGCCACCTCCCCGCCCGAGGCGGCCTTGTGCGCCCAAAGCGGATCGGCCAGCAGCGCCCGCCCAACGGCCACGAGCGGCACGCCGAAGCTTTGCAGCAGCAGCTCGGCCTGCTCGTGCGTGCGTATGCCATTCACGGCGATCACCGGGCAGGGCAGCTGGCGGCCGAGCATCACCCCGCCGTACACCACGCGGTTGAAGGGAAAGCCTGCAGGCACGGGTCCGTCGTCCATGGCGTTGCCGAAGGAGCAGTGTATCACCTGTACGCCCGCGGCGCACAGATACCGCCCGATGGCCGCGGAGGCGTCCAGGTCCGGGCTGTTTACGCCCATGCGGCAGCCGATCACAAAGTCCGGCGCGGTAACGCGCCGGATCTCCCGGGCGACCTCCGCGGCAAAGCGGCTGCGGTTCTCCGGCCCGCCCCCGTAAGCGTCGTCCCGCTGGTTGGTGCGCGGGGAAAGAAACTGCGAGATGAGGTAGCCGTGCGCGCCGTGCAGCTCCACCCCGTCGTACCCGGCGCGGTAGGCGCGCAGCGCGGCGCAGACAAACTGCTCCTGCAGGGCCGCGAGCGCCCCAAGCGATAAGTCGCCGACGCTTTGGCCGCTGG
Source organism: Eubacteriales bacterium (assembly GCA_031553225.1). Classification (GTDB taxonomy): domain Bacteria; phylum Bacillota; class Clostridia; order Christensenellales; family UBA1750; genus JAVBLU01. The sequence goes on along the minus strand of JAVBLU010000016.1, from coordinate 135,451 downwards.
TTCCATCGCCCGGGATGGCCCGGGCCCCGGCGTGGTGCAGCTGCACGAGCACGGCGGCGCCCCCCTCATGGCAGGCCGTCGCGATGGCGCTGTGTCCGGCGGTCTGCGCATCCTCCCACAGCCCCATCTGGTCGCCCGCCAGGCGCCCATCGCGGCTCACGCACGTGGCCTCCACGATCACCAGCCCCGCGCCCTGCGCGCGGGCCGCGTAGTGCGCCGCGTGCGCCGGCGTGGCAAAACCGTCCTCGCGGCACAGGCCAAACACCACCATGGGCGCCATCACAATGCGGTTGCGCAGCGCAAGCCCGGCGAGGCAATAGGGCGAGAGCAGCTTCTTCATGGCGCATTTCCCTCCGAAAACCGATCCGTCGTTTCACATCCGTTTGCTCGTGTTATTCGAGCAAGAACGCCGCTGAGTTGAGGAGCTCGGCGCGGTAAAGAGGGTTTTTCTTTGCGCGCGGTGAAACATGATATGCCAAAGGAAGGGGGGGGCGCATGGCCAGCCGCATCCAGGTACGCAAGGCCACGCGCGTGGCGATCGCCTTGCACGCTATGCAAATCGCCGCCTTCGCGCTGTGCGGCGCGCTGCTGCTTTCCGGCCGCCTAAGCATGCCCGACACGGCGCGCTATGCGCTGCTTGCCGCCCTGCTGCTGCTCATCGTGGCCAACGCTCAGGGCATCCGCGACGATCTGATCCTTCTGCGCATCGAGCAGCAGGAGGCCATGCTGCGCGACGCCATCGCCGGGCTGGGCGAACTGAACAACCGCCTAACCGCCCACCGGCACGACTTCCTCAACCATCTGCAGGTGATCTACTCGCTGTGCGAGATGGGCGACACCAAGGACGCCGTCGCCTACATCGAACGCTGCTACGGCGCGCTGCGGCAGGTCACCCGCTCCATCAAGACGGCCAAACCGGCCATCAACGCCCTCCTGCAGGCAAAGGCGGGCGTGGCCGAGCAAAAGGGCATCGCATTTGCGGTGGAGATGCATTCCTCCTGGGCGCGCCTGCCCATGCCGGACTGGGAGATGTGCCGGGTGCTTGGAAACCTCCTCGACAACGCCATGGACGCCCTGTGCGATACGAAGGAGCCGGCAATCCACGTACGCATTTTGGAGGATCTGCGCACCTTCGGCTTCGAGGTGGAGAACAACGGCCCCATGGTGCCCATCGCCCTGCGCTCGCGCATTTTTGAGCAGGGCGTTACCACCAAGGCCAGCGGCCAGGGCCAGGGGCTGTACATCGTGCGCTCGCTGATGCGCGGCCAGGGCGGGGAGATCGTGCTCACCTCCACGCCGGACAAGACGGTGTTTGCCGGATACCTGCCCCGCGCCCACGAGGCTGCCGAGGGGGCGGAGGGCGCTTCGTCCCCCCTTTCGCAAAACGAAGGAGGTTAAGGCTATGTTCACCGCCCCAAGGCTCCCAAGGGAGCACGAATGGTTCGCGCAGGCGCGCTACGGCATGTTCATTCACTGGGGACCGTACGCCATGTACGGGCGTGGGGAGCAGACCCTGCTGCGCGACCATCTGTGCCAGGCACAGTACGAGCAGGCCGCCTGCCGCTGGAACCCTTCGGCCTTTGACGCCGCGGCCTGGGCGCGCCTGTGCAAGGACGCGGGCATGGGCTACGCCTGCCTTACCGCGCGCCATCACGACGGTTACTGCCTGTGGGACTCGAAGCTGACCGACTACACCTCCATGCGGCAGGCCCCAAAGCGCGATTTCCTGCGCGAGTACACCAACGCGCTGCGCGCGCAGGGCCTGCGCGTGGGGCTTTACTACTCGTGGCTGGACTGGCGCGTGCCCGCTTACTTCGAGGGCCCTGCCAAGGACCCCGCCGCCTGGGAGCGCATGAAGGCCTACCTGCACGGCCAGGTGGAGGAGCTGCTCACAAATTACGGCCGAATCGACTACTTCTTCTTTGACGGCGCGTGGCCGCGCAGCATGGAGGAGCTGGACTCGCCGGGCCTGGTGCAAAAGATGCGCGCCTGGCAGCCGGGCATCCTCATCAACAACCGCCTGGGCTCGTCGGAGAGAACCGACCAAAGTATTGAAGAAGCGGTCGGCCTGCGGCCGGACGCAGGCGATTTCGGCACGCCCGAGCACCACATCATCGCGGAAAACCGGCTGTGGGAGTCCTGCCAGGTATCCACGTGGCGGCTTTGGGGGTATGCCGGGGGCGAGCGCTGGCGGAGTGAGGCGCACCTGCTGGACTTTTTGTGCGAGTGCGCCAGCAAGTGCGGCAACCTCATATTGAACGTGGGCCCGGACGCCGAGGGGCGCATCCCGCCGCAGGCGCAGGAGCGGCTGCTGGGCATCGGAGCGTGGCTCTGGGCGAACGGCGAGGCCGTGCGCGGCAACGACGGCGGGGATTTGACCGAGTTCATCACGCACGGCTGGCAAACCATGAAAGGCGACTGCCTCTATCTGATCTTCCGCTTCTGGGAGGGCGCGCCCGAGCTGCGCGTGAACGACCTGCGCACCCCCGTGCGCCGGGCGACCATTCTGGGCACGGGGCAGGAGCTGACCGTGGAGAACCGCGAGGACGGCCCGATCCTGCGCGGCTTGCCCGCCCGCTCGCCCGACCCGCTGTTCCCGGTCATCAAGCTGGAACTATCCGGCCCGCCCGCAACGAACGAGTGGGGCGACTATCGCAACTGGCAGGGCGACCCGGCCCGCATCGCAGCCTGGGCGCGCCGGCGCGGCGAGAGCGTTATGGTCGGCAGATAAACCCCGCGCATACGCCGCCGTGCGCTCTCCTTGCCAGCGCGTGATACCGTCGTTGCATGGCGGCGCGTATGGCGAACCGCATTGCCTTTCGCAGGTGCCGCATGAGCAGAATTTTAGAAATAGCTGAAAACAAAAGGCATTACGACGGCGCCACACGCGAAGAGCGCATGAGAGCATGCCACACCCCGGCCGTAAGCGTAGCGCTAATTGAAGACTTTCACATCTGCGAGGCGTGCGCCTTTGGCGTAAAACGGCGTGGGGCAAGGGCATATGCCGCGGCCGATACGCTGTTTCAGGCAGGCTCCATCAGCAAGCCGGTATTCGCCGCGGCCGTCGCCGCCTGGCCGAGCGCGGGATGCTTGGCATGGATACGGATATTTGCGAATACCTCATCGATTATGAGGTGCCGACATACGACAGCCAAAGGCACAAAGTGACGCTGCGGCAGATACTGAACCACAACGCCGGGTCAACCTGCACGGATTCTTTGCTCACCTGCAAGGGCAGAAAGTGCCCGCGCTTAAGGAAATACGAAACGGCTCGCCCGCCGCAAATCACGCGAGACTGAAACTTGTGAAGGCCCCTGAATCCGGTTTTATGTATTCCGGCGGGGGATATGTGCTTGCCCAGAAGGTAATGACCGATGTTTGCAACGGCGGCTTCGCCAGCTTAATGGACGACTTGGTGCTGTCTTGCGTTGTCCATGTCGCGCAGTACCTATCTACAGCCCCTGCCTCAAGATCGGTTTCATGAAATAGCCCTGGGTTATAATCAGTATAACTTGCAAATTCAGGGTGGCTACAACATCAATCCGCAATTGTCCGCCGCGGGGTTGTGGTCCACTCCGTCGGATCTTGCCCGGTTCGGCATAGAAATTATGATGGCGTTGCAGGGCAAATCTGCGTTTCTGGAAAAAAAGTCGGCCGAGCTGATGAGCGCAAGAGCATATGAGAACCATCCGCTCGGCGTGGGCTTTGCCGTGAATGAATGTAGGAGAGGCGCAACGTTTGGGCACAGCGGAGCCAATATCGGTTACCGGTCCAACATGGTTTTTTGCCCCGCCGACGGGTCGGGTATCGTCGTGATGCAAAACGCGGATATTGGCGCCGGCATTCCAGGCGAAGTCACCAATGCGTTCAAAGACATCTATGGCTGGTGATGCGGCGTCCGGGATACGCTTGCCGCACGATGCATTGGAACAGCCTGCCTCCGCAAAAGAACCCCTTGCCTTCCGGTCGGAAGGCAAGGGGTTCTGAAGCTGCATCGGCCGTTCGGCGGATCACCGCGGCACGCCCGCCAGGGGCGGCTTGGCGGTGCGCGCTACACCCCGCGGCTGGGGTGGTCGTGCGAGTGGAGCAGCTCGTGCGCCTTGTGGGAACCGTACGCGCCGAAGAACTCCTTGTACACCTTGTTCAGCGAGGGGTTCTCGTGCGACTTGCGCAGCGGCAGGGAGGCGTCCTCCTGGTAGATGGCGCCTGCGCGCACAACGCGCGGGTCCTTGTCCATGCGCTGCTTGGCCGAGACGATGGGCTGGCCGCCGCCGTTTACGCAGCCGCCCGGGCAGGCCATCACCTCGATGAAGTGGTACTGCTTCTGACCGGACTTCATGCGCTCGATGATCTCGCGCGCCGCGGAGGTGGAGCTGGCCACGGCCACGTTCACGTCCAGCTCGCCGATCTTGATGGTGGCTTCCTTTACGCCGGCGATGCCGCGCACGGCCTCAAAATCTATCTTTTCCAGGGTTTTTCCGGTGATCACCTCGTACGCGGTGCGCAGCGCGGCCTCCATCACGCCGCCCGTAGCGCCGAATATGGCGCCCGCGCCGGTGGAGTCGCCGTACACCTCGTCGAAAGACTCGTCGGGCAGGCTGGCAAAGTCGATGCCGGCCGTGCGGATCATGCGCGCAAGCTCGCGCGTGGTGATCACAACGTCCACATCCGCCATGCCGTCATGGCCCATCTCCGGGCGCTTGGCCTCAAATTTTTTGGCCGTGCAGGGCATCACCGACACAGTGACGATGGAATGCGGATCGATGCCCGCTTTCTGGGCGTAGTACGACTTGATCGTTGCGCCCAGCATCTCGTGGGGCGATTTGCAGGTGGACAGATTGGGCGCGAGCTCGGGGTAGTAATGCTCTAAAAACTTCACCCAACCGGGCGAACAGGAGGTGAACATGGGGAGTTTGCCGCCTTCCTTGATGCGGTGCACAAGCTCGGTGGCTTCCTCCACGATGGTCTGGTCCGCGCCGAAGTTCGTGTCGAACACCTTGTCAAAGCCAAGGCGGCGCAGGGCGGCGGCCAGCTTGCCGGTGGTGCGGGCGCCCATGGGCAGCCCAAACTCCTCGCCGATGGCCACGCGGATGGCGGGCGCGGGCTGCACGACCACGTGCTTTGTCGGGTCGGCGATGGCGGCCCAAACTTCCTTCGTGTCGTCTTTCTCGCTTAGCGCGCCCGTGGGGCACACGTTGATGCACTGGCCGCAGTTGATGCAGCTGACATCGGCCAGGGGTTTGCCGTAGGCGGTTTCCACAATCGTGTCGAACCCGCGGTTCGTGGCGCCGATCACGCCCACCTTCTGCACGTTGTGGCAGGCGGCCACACACCGGCGGCAAAGGATGCATTTGTTGGGGTCGCGCTGGATGGACACCGATGAGGTATCCAGCGGCCACTTGGTGCGGTGGCCCTCAAAGGGCAGCTCGCGCACGCCCAGCTCCTCGGAGAGGGTTTGCAGCTCGCACGAGCCGGAGCGTACGCAGGTGAGGCAGGAGCGATCGTGGTTGGAGAGCAGAAGCTCCATGTTGATGCGGCGCGCCTCGCGCACGGCGGGCGTGTTCGTCTTGACAACCATGCCTTCGGCCACGGGCAGAACGCAGGACGCCATCAGCGAGCGCGCTCCGCAGTCCACCACGCACACGCGGCAGGAGCCGGTCTGCGAGATGCCGCGCAGATAGCACAGCGAGGGGATGTGGATGCCAGCGGTGCGCGCGGCTTCCAGAACCGTCGTGCCCGCGGGCACCTGCACCTGCCGGCCGTCGATGGTAAGGGTGACTTGATCCATGTGTGATGCCTCCTGACCGGCGGTCTATTTCTTGGAGATGGCGCCGAACTTGCACTTTTCCATGCAAGCGCCGCACTTGATGCACTTGCTTTGATCGATTGTGTGGGCTTCCTTCACCTTGCCGGAGATGGCGCCCACCGGGCATACCTTGGCGCACAGCGTACAGCCCTTGCAGGCGGCCGCGTCGATGTGGTACTGCAGCAGCGCCTGGCAGTGGCCGGCCGGGCAGTGCTTGTCGCGGATGTGGGCCTCGTACTCATGCCTAAAGTAGCGCAGCGTGGACAGCACGGGGTTGGGGGCCGTCTGGCCAAGGCCGCACAGGGCGGTCGCCTTGATGTTGTTGGCCAGCGCCTCCAGCTTTTCAATGTCGCCTTCCTCGCCCTTGCCCTCGGTAATGCGCTCCAAGATCTCCAGCATGCGCTTGGTGCCGATGCGGCAGGGCGTGCACTTGCCGCAGCTCTCGTCCACGGTAAAGTCCAGGAAGAAGCGGGCGATGTCCACCATACAGTTGTCCTCGTCCATAACGATCATGCCGCCCGAGCCCATCATGGAGCCGACCGATATGAGGGAGTCATAGTCGATGGAGATGTCCAGAAGGTCGGCGGGGATACACCCGCCGGACGGGCCGCCGGTCTGCACAGCCTTGAAGGCCTTGCCCTTGGGGATGCCGCCGCCGATGTCGTAGATAACCTCGCGCAGCTTCGTGCCCATGGGAATTTCCACAAGGCCGGTGTTGTTGATCTTGCCGCCCAGCGCGAACACCTTGGTGCCCTTGGACTTTTCCGTGCCCATGGCGGCGAACCACGACGAGCCGTTTTGGATGATCTGCGGAATATTGGCGTACGTTTCCACGTTGTTGAGCAGCGTTGGCTTGCCCCACAGGCCGCGCACGGCCGGGAAGGGCGGACGCGGCCTCGGCTCGCCGCGCTGGCCTTCGATGGAGGCGATGAGCGCCGTCTCCTCGCCGCACACGAACGCGCCCGCGCCCAAACGGATGCCGATGTCGAAGGAGAAGTTCGTATCAAAGATGCCCTCGCCCAGCAACCCATATTCGTGGGCCTGATCGATGGCGATCTGCAGGCGCTTCACGGCGATGGGGTATTCGGCGCGCACGTAGATGAAGCCCTGGTTGGCGCCCACGGCGTAGCCGGCGATGGTCATGGCCTCCAGCACGGCGTGCGGGTCGCCCTCCAGAATGGAGCGGTCCATAAACGCGCCCGGGTCGCCCTCGTCGGCGTTGCACAAAACGTACTTCTGGTCGTTTTGCGATTTGTAGGTGAACTCCCACTTCATGCCCGTGGGGAACCCTCCGCCCCCCCTGCCGCGCAGCCCGGACTTCTTCACCTCGTCGATGACCTCTTCGCGGCTCATCTTGGTGAGCGCCTTGCCAAGGGCCTGATAGCCGTCCATGGCGATGTACTCGTCGATGTTCTCCGGATCGATCACGCCGCAGTTGCGCAGCGCCACGCGCTTTTGTTTCTTGTAAAAGTCCACTTCGCTCAGCGATTTCGCCTGATCGGCGGCCTGCTGGTCCAAATCCTTGTACAGCAGGCGCTGCACGATTCGGCCTTTGAGCAGGTGCTCGGACACGATCTCGGCGACGTCGGAAACCGCCACGCGGCTGTAGAACGAGCCTTCCGGATACACGATGACGATCGGGCCCATTTCGCACAGCCCAAAGCAGCCCGTGCGGACCACCTTGATCTCGTGCTCCAGCTTCTTTTCCGCTATCTGCTGCACAAACGCATTCAAAATGTCGGCAGATCCGGACGAATGGCAGCCCGTACCGCCGCAGACGAGCACGTGTGAACGTACCAGGTCCATTGTCTTGCTCTCTCCTTTTCGCCCGCTCTACTTGCCTTCGGCCGCGCCGATGGCGTACTCCATCACCGGCTTGCCGTTGACGATGTGCTCGGTCACGATGCGCGCGACCTTGTCGGGCGTCATGTTCACGTATGTGACCTTCTCCTCGCCCGGCTTGTATACTTCCACAATGGGCTCCAGCCGGCACACGCCGATGCACCCCGTTTGGGAGACCACGACGTCGATCAGGCTGCGTTTTTTAACCTCTTCCACAAACTGCAAAAGCACCGGCCGCGCGCCGGCCGCGATGCCGCAGGTGGCCATGCCCACAACGATGCGGGCGCCGTTTTGGTCCTGGCGCAGGTTGACCTGGCCGAGCGCGGTTTCACGGATGGCTGCCAGGTCTGCAAGCGTTTTTTTCATGTAATGACGCCTCCTAGGAGCGTTGTTATACCTTCCTCACAATAAGCGCGCAGCCAGTCCACAACCGCCGGTGTGTTCAGGGCCACGCCCTGCAACTCTTGGCGAAGCTCGCGCGTGTCCGCCGTAAAGCTGTCCATCCCCTGCGCCTGCACATAAAGGACAAAATCCATGTCCGGATTGCACAGCACGAGCGATGCGACGGTGTCCCCCAGCGCGCCCATGGGCGGGCAGTCCAGGTGCGACACGTCGAAGCGCGCAAGAACGCTTGTCCCTTCCCCCACCCGGGATGTGACGGACATATCCCCGCCCGTCATCTGTGCGCACAGCTGCCACATCGGCAGCCCCAGCCCAACCTTGCGACTTGTGCGCGTGGTGGCGAAGGGCGAGGTTACGCGGCTGAGCAGCGCTTCGTCCATGCCGCGGCCGTTGTCGATCACCTCGATGCTCAGCCATTGGCCAAGAAGCGAGAGGCGAATCTGCACCAGCGTTGCGCCTGCCGCCACCGAGTTCTGAGCGATATCCAGAAGGTGCAGCGACAGCTCGTTCATGGCCGATCAGTTGTCCTTGTACTTGGCCAGAATGTCGGGGATCTGCTCGGGCGTCAGGCGGCCGTACACGTCCGGCCCGATGGTGATGACCGGGGCCAGGCCGCACGCGCCCACGCACCTGGTGGCGATGAGCGTAAATTTGCCGTCCCCCGTCGTCTTTCCGGCCTTCACGCCGATCATCTCGGAGATCTTGTCCAGCACCTTCTGCGAACCCTTCACATAGCATGCCGTGCCCAGGCAAACGCTGATGTTGTAGCGGCCCTGCGGCTCCAGCGCAAACTGCGCGTAGAACGTGGCTACCCCGTACACCTCGTTCGTCGTCACGTTCAGCTTGTGGGCAATCAGCTTCTGCACATCCTCCGGCAGATACCCAAACAGCTCCTGCGCCTTCTGCATCACCGGCATCAGCACGCCGCGCACGCCTTGCTGACTGTCGATGTACGCTGTAAGCGCCGTCAGCTTTTCGTCGTATTCCTTCCGGTCCATGGCCATGCCACTATGTTCCCCCTTTGTCATCGTGCAGGCGAGACATTGACAAAACCTTGTCAAGCATCGTAGTCATTCTATCACAGTCGGCCGCTTTTTGCACTATATAGATCGAGGAAAAACCAAAAGAATGATACCCTGTAACCGTCATTCATTTTTTGGCCTGTCCGGCGTGCGTTTTGTTCAAAACTGACGCCTGCGCTTTGTGACATTGCGAATCTCGCGCGCATGAGGGACATGGCCGCGCACATACTATGGGCATGTGCAGCGCAAAGGGATGATCGACAGAAATCGTCATACGCGCCCGCAGGTCCGATTATCCCCAATGCACCCCATATACATCCGGGTCAGGCTGTGGATAAGTCGATCAAAAGCCGCAAAATGGGCCGGAAAATGTGGATAACCCTGTGGACAATGTGGACAACACGTAAAAAACACGTGCATATGCCATCGCGCAACCTCACTTGTTCCGTGCGCGCATGCAATCGTTTATGCAATCCTTGCCCGAATTTTGTTGTTTGGGAGGCGAAATTCCGTGCGATGGTCGGTATTAGCGCTTGCCGTGGCGGCGCTTCTTTGTTTCTCGCTCAGCCAGCCCCAAGAGGCATCGGCCGCCGTGCCCACCGCGCCCCTCGCCGGGCGCGTGGTGGCCGTGGACGCGGGCCATGGCCTGCCCGACTGCGGCTGCACCGGGCGCACAAAGGGCGCACAGGAGCACGTGCTCAATTTGGATATCGCCCGCCGCGTCGCCTATCTGCTGCAGGGCGCGGGCGCCAGCGTTGTGATGGTGCGCGAGGATGACTATGCGCTCCACCCCCGGGACATGCCCATAGGCAACCGCAAAAAAACGGATTTTGCCCTGCGCGCGGACAAGGTGCTCGCAGAGAACGCCGAGCTGGTGCTCTCCATCCACATGAACGAGTACCCGTCCGCCAAGTCCTCCGGCTCCCAGGTCTTCTATGAGGACGGCGACGAAGATGGCCGCCGTCTGGCCCTGGCCATACAGGCCTCGCTCCTGCGCGACCAGCCGGGCAACCGCCGCGGCGCCTCCTCCGGTGATTTTTTTATGCTGCGCATCGGCCCCCCGGGCGTGCTCGTGGAATGCGGCTTCCTGTCCAATCCCGCCGAAGAAGCCCTGCTCCTTACCCCCGCCTACAGGGAAAAGATCGCCACCCGCATCGTGCAGGGCGTATGCGCGTACCTGGACGAAGAGACGCAAAACCGACCGTAGTTGATTAGGGAAAACGGCGACCCGGCGCAGGGCGCCGTTCTCGGCTCAACCGCCAGGAGACGTCATCTCTCGGCTCCCCGACAAGATCCTTGTTTGCCGCGCAGCACGAAGGGCTGTCCGCGGCAAACAAGGCGGCCCCGGCGGCATCAAATCCGCCGGGGCCGCCTTGGGTTTAAGGGCCGCGACCCTCGCGCGGCGCAGGGCGAGCGTCCGGCAAAGATCCCGGCGTCGCGGGCTTGTAGGGCGCGGTATCCCCGACGCGCCTGCGTCGGCGCTGCTTCGGCGCGCGTCCCCCTAGTACGCCATGCTCAGGTAGGTCTGGCTGCTGCCGCCGCCGGAGGCCGGCGGCTTGGCGGCGGGCGTTTGCGCCGCGGAGGAAGCGGATTTGGACGCCGCGGAGGATTTCGCGGACGAGGAGGACGACGAGGAGGACGACGAGGAGGGCGCGGGCGCGTACACGGCGGGGATGTTGGCGATGGAGGAGGCGTACTTCATCTGAAGCTCCCACTCGCGCAGGGCGCGGTCCAGGGCCTGCTGGCGGGCGGCCTCCTCCGCCTGGGCGCGCTGCCAGGCCAGCTGTTCCTGCTTGGCCTGGGCGTTTTGCTCGGCCTGGCGGGAGGCCAGCTCATAGTCGCGCAGCGCCTGGGCGCGGTCCTCCGCCAGGCGCTGCATGGCGAGCTCGTAATCGCGCTGCTCCTTCTGGCGGGCGGCGTCGGCCGCCTGCGTGCGCAGGGTCAGGTCGTTGTTGTACTGCTGCACCTCCCGGGCGGTCTTCTCCTGTTCCTGCCGCATGCCGTCGATGGCGGAGAGGATCTTGTTCGCCTTCTCCTGCGTCAGGTGCGCCTGGTCCTCAAAGAGAGCGGCGTACAAATCGTCGATCTGCAGCTCCAGATCGCTTACGCGCTGGGCTTTCTCGCGTTGAAGCTGCGCGAGTGAGGCATCCTGCAGCTCGAAGGAGCGACCGATGCGGTCGGTGACGTAGCTGGAACGGCCGAAGCCGCGGTCCAGGGCGGCCTGTTCCACCTGCCGGCGCTGCTCGCCAAAGGTCTCGGCCACCTCCTGCGCGCGCAGGCCGAAGGTCTCCTCCATTTGGGCTTCCTGCGCGCGCTTGCGGCCGGCCAGGGCGTCCGTCTTGCGCTGCGCCTCGCGCGAGAGGGCGTCGTACAGGTCGGCGTACTGAAGCTCTGCGCCGCGCCGGCGCTCCTCGTCCGTCTGCGGGGTATAGGTCATGTACAGCACGTTGCTCATGGCTGCGCCTCCTATTGATAGGTGATGTCCAGAATCGGCGCGCCGGCCGCGCCCGTCCCTTCAAAACCCAGCGTCCTGCCGGACTCGTCGAAGAACCCGAGCGCTTGAACGCGCCCGGCCGCCAGATCGGCGATGGCGGACAGGGGCACGGCCGCGCCGCGCGCCTCCCCGCGCGCCCAGGCCCCGATATCGCCATAATCGGCGCACAGGGCCGGCGCGCCTTGGGGCGATTGGTTGGCGAACCCGCGCAGCCGCGCGCCCACGGGCGTCGGGTCGCCGCCCACGGCCCGGCGTTTGAGCGTCAGGCGCGCGGTCTTCAGCGTACGGCCGGACAGGGCCGCGGCGACGCCCCCGCGGTCCAGCCACAATAGACCGTACAAGCAGCCCGCGCCGCCCTCCTCGCCCTGCAGCAGATGGGCCTCCTGCCGCCAGCCGATGCCCTCCTGATAGGAGCGCGTGTCCGCCGCAGGGAACCGGGCGCTCTGCTCGGCGGGCGTGGCGGGCGGCAGCGCGCCCGCGGCGTAGGAAGCGGGCAGCGAGAGGATTTTGCCGTTCATCTCGATGGTGTTGGCCAGCGTGCCGCGAAAGCCGGACGCCTGGGCGTTGTGCTGGATGAGCCCACCGTTCAGCGCGGCCGCGCCGTAGTCGTTCCCGCCGCCCGCGCACCCCTCGGCGTAGGCCTGGCCGCCGCTTTGCGCCAGCAGGCCGTAGCGGCAGTTGTGCGCCTCGCACCCGCTGAGCGATATGGCGCCGTTCATGGACACGGTGAAGCCGCCCGAGGCGATCAGATTTCCCCGGCCGTTCACCTTGCAGCCCAAAAACTGCGCAAAGGCCTGCGTGACCACAAAGCCGTCCGCGTAGGAGGAGGCGTTAATCGTGCAGCGCTCCACCGTAACGGGCAGGGCGTTGTTGCTCACGCGCAGGGCGGCCACGGCCCAGTTCGGCGAGGCGGCCGTCCAGGCGGTCAGCCGGATCGTGCCGCCCCCAAAGAAGGAGCGCGCGCTCAGGTTGGCGCCGGGGTAGGCGGCGCCGTCTTGCCCGTATATGTGCACGCTCACGTCTGCGTCGCACCACTTGGGGATGAAGTCCAGCGCGGTCTGCACGTCGCGGAAGCATTCGCCCAGATCGGCGGGCGGCGTGTGGTCAAAGCGCCACGCGCCGGAGGCATCCGGGGCGTTTGGGTGCACGAATAGGCAGTACTCGCCCGGCCCCAGGTACATGGGTCGGCCGCGCAGAAACAGGTTCTCAGCCACGTACAAGTCGGCAAACCCCTGCACTCCGGCCTTCATTTGCATGGTTTGGCTGCCGCTCTCGTCGCTGAGCACCAGCTCGAAGTTGCGCGCGTCGATGCGCACGCCCGCCTCGCTGATGGACACGCCCGCGTTCCCCAGCTCACCCGAGTTGGGCCGCCAGCCCGTGGCGGCCGCGCCTTCCTCGGCCTGCACGTCCGAAAAGCGCGCCTGGCCCTGCACGCGCAGGGCCAGGGCGATCCTGCGCCCGGAGGAGTCCGGAGGAAGCGTTAGCAAGGTATGAACGTAGCCCTCGCCGGACGGCAGCCACGCCCCCGCGGACACAAGCGCCCCTGCGGCGTCCCAGGCCTCCAGCCGCGCCTGCCCGGAGAGGACGTGTACGAGCGCCGAGAGGGTGTAGGGGCTTTCGGCGCGCAGGTTCAGCCCCTCCTGACAGATGCCGCCGTCCGCGGCGCTCACCAGAAAACAGCTGTGACCGAGGCTGCCGTCCGTCTCGGCGGCCGCGGCTCCGCCGGAAAAGGCGCGCCAGGCGGTCAGCTGAAAACCAGCGCCGCCGTTGCGCACCAGGTTTTCCCCGGCGATGCGGCCAACGCTTAGGCGTATGGCGTCTGCGTTCTGCAGAATCAGCGAAGCGATCGCCCCCGCGTCCGCCTTCAGGGCGATTTGCGCCGCGGTCTGCTGCACCTGCGTGGTCAGCTGGGCCATCTTGCCGGTCAGCTCGCTCACGCCCTCCGCCGAGGCCACGGTGTTCAGCGCCGCGCGCGTGTCCGGGGTCAGGTCGCGTATCTCCAGCCCGCCCATCACCTTGGCCCACAGCTGGGCGAGCTGGTCGTTCAACAGCTTGATGGAGAGCGCCGACAGGTCGATGATGCGCTGGTAACCTTTGGGCATGTGCTCACCTCACGGCCGGGGCGTCGCCCGCGGCAAAATGGCGGCTCATCCGCCGAGTTGAACGGACAGGCCGCCGCGCAGCAAAAAATCTCCGCCCGGCGCGCCGTCCACGCGCAGGCGAAAGCGGCGGCAGCGCTGGCGCACGGGCAGCGTCAGCGCGCGCTCCGATGGGCCGAAGCGCACAGGCAGCAGCTTTTTGCGCGCGTCGCTTTCCACGCACAGCAGCAGCTCGCCCGTGCCCTGCAGCGTCACGCTTTGCACCCACTTGTCCTCACAGGGCGCGCCCGCGTCCATCCAGGGCGTCACATACGACGCGCGCGCGCCGCCGCCCGCCGCAAGGGCGTACACCACGCCGTCCGGGCCGCCGAACAAAAGCCGCCCGTCAAAGGAGAGAAAACTCTGCGCGCACACGCCGCGGTGAATCATGAAGTATCCATCGGTCTGGTTCAGCGCAAGCAGCGCGTTGTTCACGCTTGATCCGTCCGTTGGGACGCTGAGGTACACGCACCCCTCGTGTGCGGCCGCGCAGGCCATATGCGCCCAGGGGCGCGAGAGCCCCTGCAGAAAAGTGCGCGCCCGGCCGCCGCCCGCCTGCACGGCGCGCACGCCGTCGTACACGCACAGGCCCTCGCCCGACAGGAAGTAACACTGATCGCCCGCCGCCACGATGGAGCGCTCGGCCAGCGGCCCCACCACGCCGTGCACGCGCACCACCTCGTAGTTGCCCGGGTACGTGCCAAAGATGCGAAAGATGTCCTCATCCTTAAACACGACCACGTCGTCGAAGAGCGTGCGCAGCGCGCGCACCCGCCCGCCGTTCCACGTGGGCACCAACAGGAACCCGCCGCCCGTCTCGGGGTTTACCGGGTCGCTCTCCCAGTCCAGCGCGCGGTACGGCCGCGCCCAGCGCACGGTGTCCGGCTCTCCCGGTGCGCCCGCGCCCCACGCGCGTTCCACGTGCAGGCACAGGTGCGCCAGGTGCGCGGCGTCGCCCGGCAGCGGCGCCACGCTCTCGCCGTCGTAGCAGTACGCGCCGTCGGCTCCGCCTGCCAGCAGCAGCACGTCCTTGTCCTCGATCTGGTAGTTCACGCTGCTGAAGCGCCCCGCGGACAAGCCGCCCAGCAGCTGCGCCCATTCGCCCGCGCGCCACGCGTACAGCGCGCTGTCCGAGGCCGCCAGAATTTGGGCGGGACGGTTGCGCGGGTAGTAGCACATCAGCGTCTCAACGCCGCCCGGAACGCTCTGCTGGATATAGGGGGCGGGCGCGCGCCCCTGCCGCAGCACCCCGCCCCGACAGTCCATATCGAAGGCGTCCGGGGAAGCGCCCCTGTCGATGAGCGCCTCGTCCGCGCTCTGGTCCAGGCCCCGAAAGGCCGCAATGCGCAGCACGCCGTCCTCCACGGGCAACTCGCCTCCTTAGTATTTGTTGCGCAGGCGCCCGCGCTGCGGGTCGCCCGTGTCGAAGCTGACGGATGAGCGCGCGCGCAGGAACCGGGCCAAAAAGAAATCGCCGCGCGCCTGCCGGCCGCGGCCGCCCGTGCCGAGCAGGCAGTAAGAGGCGTAGTCCGCCAGCGCGCCGTGAAAGCGCTCGGGCAGGGCGGGCGCGTCGGTGGGCAGGCGCAGCTCGCCCGGACGGCTGCGGTAGCTCAGGCGCACGCGGCACGCGCCCGGCAGGCGTATGGCCTGCGGCCCGTCCTCCGCAAAGGCCGCCGCCTGGCCGCCCACCTCCGCCTGCAGCACGCGGGTGCAGCCGCCGGGCAAGGCCGACAGGTCAATCCGCCCATCCTCCGCCGTGTCCACGTCCTCCACCCACAGCGGCTGCGCGGCGGCGAACAGGTCGGCGTACGCCTCGTTTACGGCCTGATGAAGGAGCGTGCGGCGGTCGTCCAGCTGATCGGTGTCCTCGTCCGCCTGCTGCAGCGCGCGCTGATAGATCTCCTGCAGCGTCATGCGCTCATCCCCTTCAGCAGCCCCGCGTCGCGCAGCACGGCCGCCACGTCTTCGGGCACCAGGGCCTCCTGCCCCAGCTGCAGCAGGTACATGCGTCCGTTCAGGCCCACCTCCACCACCTTCTCGCCGCCCTCGGCCGCGGGAATCAGCACGCGCACGCGCTTCCCGCCGATGCGCTCCTGTCCCTCCTGAAGGGCTCTGTCCACATCGCTTCCGAAAATCCCCATCGTCGCTGCCTCCTTTTATGGCCGCGGCGGCCGTGCCGGCCGCCGCGGCGCTGTGCAATCAATTGCCCGCCTGCCCGGCCTCTCCCGTTAAAACGCCGCCGCAGCGCAGCGTTCGTCCCCCTAAGGAGCGCTAGGAGACCGAGTGTTCCACGCGCACCATCCACGCCTGCTGCAGAATCTTCGCGGCGAAGCCGTCCGCCTTCCAGCCAACGGTGGACACCTGGTCCAGCGGATCGCTCGTGCCGGCGCTGCCGCAGGGCTTCACGATGGCGCGCACGTTGCCGCCCTCAATGTCCACAACGCCGTAGGCGTCCTTGCCCACAACCAGGGTGGAGGCCACGTCGATGCTGCCCGCGCCGGCGCTCTTCCACACCTTGGCCTCAGGGGTCTCCACCACGATCACCCCGAACAGGCGGCCGATCTCGCCGGAAAAGATCTGCTCGGCGTCGGAGTACTTGGACACGTCCTGCCACAGCGCGTCGCTCTGCAGGTCGTACACCGCGTCCGGCCCCACGATGGCCACGTAGTACCCTTTGCCCCCGCGGGCAAACGTCGGGGCCTTGTTCTTCTTCAGCAGCCGGGCGGCCTTGCGCAGCTCCAGGGTGGTCAGCTTGTGCGCTACGGCCACGGTAGCGCGGGAGGTGGCCGCGCCGGCGTAGATGACGTTTGTGCCGGCATGGAGCACCTCGCGCGTCACGTTGTCGATGGAGAGCGCGCCCTGGTCGGCCATCAGCTCCACCGCGTCGTTTACAACCGGGTCAAGCGCGGTCAAATCCAGCATGTCCGTAACGGACACATACCCACCGTAGGGCGCGAGCGTGGCGGTCACGTCCGTCATGGACAGGGTTTGCCCGTCCGGCACAACCCCCTCGGTGAGCGGCGTTGTGACCGCCGCAAAGGGCGTCCACTTGCGGAAGGAAACGTTGCGGCCCTGGTTGCGCGGCACGGGCCGCTTCTGGCCGTACTCGTAGTGCACCAGGCGGGGCTTCATGTCCAGCACCAGCTTGCGGTCGTAGTAGGTTTGCATCGTGGCGGTGAGGCCCGAGGAACCCGTCGTGTTGATGATCGTCGCCATGCTGATCTGCTCCTTTCATAGTGAAGGCTGCATGCCGGACGGCCGCGGCGCGTGCAAACAAGAAAGCCGTCCGGCGCCGTCTGTTGCTGCCCTATCCTGCCGACAGCCTGGATCTTGCGCAAGCATAAGCCTGGGCCTGCCCGCCCGCCCGACGCAGCGCCTCCACGCGCCCCCTCTTGCAGCGCCCGGCCACCACGGCACCCGCGCTGGGACGGCGCTCACAGGCGCACGTGCTCCCCGCGCCGCAGCCGCTCGTCAATCCTTCGTATTTCCTGCGCGGACATGCGCGCCACGTCGCGCCCGGCCTCCCCGGCCGCGCCCGGGGCGAGCGCCTCGGGCAGAGCCTGCCGCTCGCGGATGCGGCGCACCACGTCCTCCTCGCCCGCCCGCCGCGCGTCCCGCATGCGCTCGTCCATACGCACGTACCCCCAGGCGCGCTGAAGCGGCTCGCCGGCGGCCAGCAGCGCGCGCAGGGCCGGGTGCTGCTGCACGGCCTGCAAAAGGTCAAAGCCCGGCTCGCTCCGGCGCAGCTCCTCCTCCTCGGCCATCAGGCGGCGCACGGCCGCCACGCGCTGCGGGGTCATGGCCTGGTCGTCAGGTGCGGCCTCCGCCTCCTCCCGGCCCTCCTTCAGGGCCTCTTCCACCTCGGGGGCGAGAGCCGCGCCCTGCGGCTCGTCCTCGTCCCTGCGCAGCTCCTCTCGCTTGTCCAAAACGGTCGCCTCCTTTACGTATTGCCGGGCATCTCCCCGGCCGTCTGCTTCATGTGCGCGGCTATGCGGTCGCGCCCCTCAAAGTCCATCATCTCAAGAGCGCTCTGCCCGTCGATCACGCCCGCGCGCAGCAGCTGCATGGCCAGCTCGTTGAGGTACAGCGTGCGGTACGCCACCTGCTTTTGCACCTGCACGCGCACGTCCAGCTCGGCCGCGTCGCCCGCCTTGCGCAAACGCTCGGCCGCAAAGGCCACCAGCCGCTCGCCCGCCTCGCCGCGCACGCGAATGTAGCGCCGCTCGGTGTAGAACTGCCCCACCAGGGCGATCACCAGGCGCGTCACGTCCGCGAAGGCGTCGTACATCTGCTCGATGATCATGCGCGATCGCTTGTTGCCCGCCTCCTGCAGCGCCATGATGGCCGCGGCCGCGGTGACACCCTGCGAGGCTTCGCCGCGGTTGAAGGACGTTTGGCCGCTCGACTCGCGTATGGCGTCCAGCTTGCGCTGCTGATGCGCGTACACCAAAGGCGACACGGGCGCGGCCTGAAACCAGCGCACCGCGGAGTCGTCGATGCGGCCGGAGCGCACCACCTCGCGCGACCAGTCTGTCAGCGCGTCCTCGTCCATATCGGCGTTCTTGTTCACCAGAAGCTTTAGCTTGCCGCTCATCAGGGCGTTCTTCAGGATGATCTGATCCATCCGGTCGGCGTAGCGCTGCATGTCGCCCAGCACGTCAACCAGGCCGAGCCCGGCCGCCTCGCCGTCCAGAGGATAGAGCGCCTCCATCACAAAGGGGTACTGGCCGTGGGCAAACAGCCCGTCCGGGTGCTTCAGCCGCGAATCCTCCAGCAAAACGCCCCCCGCCATGCGGGCCATGTGCACATGGGGCCGCCCGCCTTCAAAGCTTTTGTGCCATACCTCGATGAGCGCGGCTTCCTCGCCGGATGCGCCCTCGCCGTACGGCCGCCGGCTGTCCGCCCCGGCCGCGCGCCCCTCAAGCGCCGGGTATTTCTCCTGCAGCCAGGCGCGCGGGTAGGTGGTCAGCTTGAAGCACGCCCGGCCGTCCTGCAGGGACGGGAAGGCCGGATCCCACAGAAAGCTCCGCGTGTCCAGCACGCGCACGGACACATCCCCCAGGCCCCCCAGGCGCTGCTTGTCCCAGAACACCTCCTGCACGGCAACGCCGTACTTCAGCGCCTGGCGGCACTTGTCGCGGTAGGCCTTGCGGTAGCCGCAGCGCGCGAGCGCGCAGCGCACCACTTGCGTGAGTTCCTCGGCCGCCGCGTCGTCGGAAGGTTCCTCTCCCAGCAGCACGGGCTCGGGGTAGTTGTCCATCAGGTCGGCCAACATGGACTCCAGCGTGGCGAACAGCACGGGCGTCACCGGCTGAGGCTCGCCGTCCCGCGCCGCCTGCTCGTCGCGCCAGTGCCGGCCGCGCCACAAATCGTCGTTGCGGCGGCAGCGCGCGGCAAACTCCTGGTTGCGCAGGGCAAATTCGTCGTACAGGGCCAGCGCTTCTGCCACAAAGCGCTCCTCCTCCCGCTCCACGGGCATCACTCCTTTATCGCTTGCATGGGTGCTGCGTCTTCTTCAGGAAAACGGATCGATCGCCCGCCGCGCCGCCGCCTTGGGTGCGGCCGGGGCGTACGGCCGGGCCATCAAAAAGTAGCGGGTTTCGTCGTAGGCATGGTCCTCGCCCGCCGTGTCCACATCCTCCGGCCGCGCCGGGTCGCAGGCAAGGGCGGGCAGCGTTCTTAGAAAGGCCCGGCAGGTGGAGAACACGTACAGGCCGCTGCGGCCCTGTCCGTCCAAAGCAAGCCGCGCGTGCAGCTGCATCTTGCCGGGCAGGCGGGCGTTTTCCCCCTTCTCAAAGTACACGCCTTCGGCCTGCATGCGCTGAGCGATGGACTCGCCGCGCGAGCCGTCGAAGATGCTCGGGTCCGCCACGCCGCTCACGTGCAGGCCCTGCTCGAAGGCGGCCTCCTGCTCGCGTATCCCCCGGGCGATGGCCGAGGGATCCATGCGCAGGCCCTGGTCCGGCCCGGCCGCGCCGTACCATTCCCGGTATCGGTACACCGCCCCGTCCGGCGACACGGCCCACCACCCCACCGAGAAGGGCCGCGCATACCCAAAGTCGAAGGACCGCCACCGGGGCCATTCACGCGGCACGTCGAAGGGACGCACCACGTGCGACCCGCAGCCGGTGTCGTAGCCCTCCTTCTCGTCCCGCCACTCGCTGAAGGCCTGGCCCTCAAAAGCGTCCCAGCGCCCGTGCAGCAGCGCCTCCCGAAGGCGCGGAGGCTTCTGTTCCAACTCGAACACGTAATCCGCGCTCAGGTGCGGGTTGTCGTGGCAGGTGGCCGGCAGATACAGCAGCGTGCGCTCCTGCGCGGCCTGCAATGCGTCCGACCACACGCTGCGCGTATGCGTCGCGCCGGCCTCGCCCGCGTCCACAAATCGCGCCTTCACCCAGGCGTGCCCCGCGCCGCCGGGATTGGACGCGCAGCGCACCACCGGCCGGATGCGCAGGCCCTTTGGCGCGCGCAGCCGGGTGCGCAGGTAGTCGTACACCTCCAGGGAAAAATGCGTCAGCTCGTCGATGAACAGATGGTGCATCTCCGCGCCCTGGTAGCGAAAGCGGTCGGCGTCCCGCGCGCAGTGCCGAAAGCGCAGAACGCTTCCGTTCACCAGCTCAAAATCGCGCCGCGTCTGGTGGTAGCGCCCAAGCTGCGGGGGTATGGAGCGCAGCGCCTCGCTGATGAGCGTGTCCTGCAGCTCCGGGTACGTGCGCCGGAACAGGTAACACCGCGCCCCGGGCGTCTCCAGCGCCCGGATGAGCGCCTCCATCACGATGGCCCTGGATTTGCCCCCTCCCGCCGCGCCGCCGTACAGCACCTCGTCCGCGGCGCTCGCGTGAAAGACCGCCTGTTTGGGCGTGGGCACGTAGTCAAGCACCGTCCTGGCCATTGCGCGCACCTTCCGGGCGGGGAACCTGCAACACCACCTGCACCTCCCCGGACCCGCCTTCCCGCCATCGCTCGGGCATGCGCCGCTCCAGCCACCACTGGATGGCCTTCAAATCCGGCTCCACCCGGCGCGACACGCGCTCCACGCGCACGCTCTCGCCTTTTTGCGCCGTCTCGCGCACCACCTTCTCCTCCGTGGCGGCCCCGCCCACGCACAGCCGGTACAGCGCTGCCTCCACTTGCGAGAGGCCCGGCGCGCCCGGCCGCGGCCCCGCGCTCACGCCGCCTTCCAGGCGCAAGCGCCTGCGCCATGCCGCGGCCGACACGCCCGTGCGGCTGGCGATCTCCTTCCAGCCGACCCCGTCCTTCCGCCAGGCAGCCACCTGCCCGACGTCCGCCGATGTGCTCCTTGGCATATCTCTCCTCCCTTCTGGCGCCGGCCATGAGAGAGAGCGCGCCCGGTTGGTTCCCTCCCGGGGCTCTTCAAACTGCGCCGTCCCGAACCCGGCGCGTGCGGATCGCTCTGCCGGCACCAAGAACGATAACGGCCAAAACGCGACATGGCGCGCCAACCTGCGCTTGACACGCGGGCTGCCTCACGCTATACTCGTTTAGTAGTTTAGTAAATTACTAAAGGATGATGTCCTGTGGAGATACCCGTCACGCTGAAGCACAAGCCCGTATTCGTGTGTGAGAACTACGAAAACATCGACGGCCGCGCGGCCTACGATTCCCCGGCCAAGGGCCTGTCCGTCGGGCTGGCCCAGTGGAACGACCGGGGAAGAGTGGAAGCCTCGGCCAAGGTATGGCGCTACACGGGGGAAAAATGGAGCCGCCAAAGCGAGGAGCTGCCCCTGCACCGTCTGCTGGATCTGGCCATTTTGGCCACCCGGACGATCCAGTACCTGCGCGAGGAGAGCTACCGTCTGCCCGCCCTGTACGATCCTGAAAGCCCGCGCATCGACCGCATCGCTTTGCAGGGCGACGCGATGACCGTGGAAGTCTGCGCGCGCAACGAGTGCCTCTCGGGCGACATCGCCCTTCTGCGCGACGCGCTCGGCCGTGACGAGGAGATGCTCAGCGAGCGTCTGCGCGCGCTCGCATCCCTCCTGTGCGACATGGGGTACGCCCCGCCGCAGGAAGGGGGCCGTCGCCATGGACGCTGAGCGCAAGCGTCTGCGCGCACAATACAAAAGCCGCGTCGTGGAGGGCGGCGTTTTTCGCTTCGTCAACCCCCGTATCGGCTACGCCGGCCCCATCCGCATGACCGCCGACTTTCACAAGGAGCACAACCGCCTTCAGTTCGCAAAGGACATGAACAACTGCATAGAAAACGAGCTGCGCCCCTTGTGGCAGCAGCACGGCCCGGACGGTTTCGCCGTGCAGGTTGTGGATACGCTCATTAAAAAGCCCGATCAGTCCGAGGAAGATTTCCGCGCGGAGCTGATCACCCTGCTCGCCCTTCACCGGCAGCAGTAGCCGGACACGGCCGGGCGCTCCGCCCTCCCCCGTCCCGCGCGCCGCCGGCGCGCCCGGGTTGCATAATCGGCCGCAACACATTATAATGGGGGGCAAGCGACCCAATACACCATCTCAAGGAGGCTGCCCCTTATGCTCAAACGCATCGTTGCGGCGGCGTTGCTTGCTGTGTTGGCGGTTTCCTTCGCCGCATGCACCAAGCCCGCTCCCGCTCCCGCTCCCTCCGCCGCAACAACCGACAGCGAACGCATGCAAAAGATTAAGAAGGCCGGCAAGCTCATCATGGGCACCGAATCCGGTTTCGCTCCCTACGAGTTTGTGACCGTCAAGGACGGTAAGTCCTCGGTTGAGGGCATGGACATCGACATCGCCCGCGAGATCGCCAAGGACCTGGGCGTTGAGCTGGTCGTGGAGGACATGGTCTTCGACGCCCTCATCGCCGCCGTGCAGACCGGCGCTGTGGACATCGCCATCGCCGGCCTTACCCCCACCGCCGAGCGCAAGGAGTCCGTGGACTTCTCCAGCATCTACTTCCTGGCCAAACAAACCGTTATGGTGCGCAAGGGCGAGGAAGCCGCTTACCCCACGCCCGACGCCTTCGCCGGCAAGATCGTGGGCGCGCAGAAGGGCTCCCTTCAGGAGGCGCTCTTGGAATCCGATCTGTCCAAGGCCACCCCGCGCGTCATTGACGCCATCCCGAACATGGTCATCGAGCTGCTCAACAAGCAGATCGACGGCATTGTGATGGAAGGCCCCGTGGCCGACAACTGGCTGCGGTCCCGCGCCAACGAGCTGGCCGTCGTGCCCTTCACCATCCCCGATCCGGACGGCGGCAACGCCATCGCCATCCCCAAGGGCTCCCCCGACCTGCTGGACGCCATCAACGCCTCCCTGAAGCGCCTGCAGGATGCCGGGCAGATCGACAAGTTCCTCCTGGCCGCCACCGAGCTGTACGATGCCCAGCCTAAGTAAGCGTTGACGGGCGCATAGCGCGTAAAAAAACCAGACGGCAACAGCCGCCCGGCACAAGCAAAGAAAAAACACCGGTGTAGCGTCCGCTGCCCCGGTGTTTTTTCGCCGTTGTACTGATTTGGAAACAAGCCGTCTTGGGCGAATCGTGCCTATGCCGATCAAGACGGCGTGATACGCCCGTCTTTGTACGCGTTCGTTTTATGCGTGCTTGTGCTTTTCTTCCAAAGCGCACATCCAGTACCCCAAAGCCACGCCGGCAAGGCAAAGTATGAAACAGGCGAGCGTACCAAAGCCAAAATAGTTGTAGTCGCGCGGAATGATCATTACAGTAGAAGCCAAAACCACGCCCAGTATGCCGTGAAAAAGCCCTGCATACGCTTTTTTAAATATGAAGTCCACAAGCCTGGAAAACAGCAGTACGGCGAGGATAGCGCCCATCGCGATGGGAACGATCACCATGAGGTCGAGCCCCTTAAACCCATCCGCCATGTCTTTATATATGCCCATGTACAAAAGAAAATTGGATGGGCTAAGGCCGGGAATGATGATGCCAAGGCCGATAAGCGCGCCCGCCAACGTCCATATGGCGAAGTTTTCAGGAACATTTCCGCCAATGAGCTGTGCAGCGTAGCGCATAAGCAAAAAACCGGCCAAAAATGCCGTGACGAGTATGGCCACATGCTTTTTCTTCCGGCCCGCGCGTCCGGCCTGTTTCCAAAGAGCCGGAACGGTGCCGGCTATACAGCCCACGAACAACCACAGGATTTGCGTTTCATACGCGCCCACAAAAAAGCTGACGACAAACGAAAACAAAAATACGCCGGTAAGCACGCCAAGCCCAAGCGGCAGGAGATACAGCGCATTTCTTTTGAAATCGCGGGTGATATGCGCGAGGAACGTTATGATCCGCTCGTATACGCCAAACACGGCTGCCAGCGCCCCGCCGCTAACGCCGGGGAGGATAAACCCGGAACCAACGAGTATGCCCTTCACGTATCGCAAAACCCAATCAGCCAAAACATCGCCCTCCTGTTCCTCTTGCCGCATGTAAATCCTTAGCGCGGCCTTCCACAACGGTATTCCGCGCACGGTGGAAATAAAAGGCAAACGCCCAAACCCGGCTTTTTATATATACACCTTGGTTTTCGTTATCATCACATCATCCGGGTTATGCGCAGGCACGGCGAATGGCTCCGCCCTGCGCGTCCACGCCATCGCCCAATTCAAATCCGGGCCCTGCGGCTCTTGTATCGCCGCAGGGCCCGTTTCCGCTGATGTACACGAGTGCGGCCTTCCCATAGAGTCCTCATGTCTCCCTGTGTGATGGGTTCCAAGGGACTAGACCCCTGGCAGGATGGGCGAAAGGCAGCGTCCCGCGCGCATCCGCCCTCCCGCCCGCTACATCTCGTAAATGTTGGGCAGGTTATCCATCCACCACTGCTCGGCATAGCGCACGTAGGTGGAGAGCGCGGCGGCGTTGTCTCCTTCCAGGGGCCAGCTGGTAAAGCCAAGGATGGCGGCGGCGAACGCGTCGCGCGCGGCGGCGGAGCGCTCGCGCACGAGGGCCTCGCCCAGCTCGATGATGTTTTGCGGTTTCTGTGGCAAGGCCTGCGCATAGCGCATCATGGCTTTGTGGCAGGGAAAGAGCACGCGGTTGTAGGCGAAGAGCATCCGCATGCCAAAGTACACCGTATCGACGCAGCTGCGGCTGAGCAGGTACTCGTCGCCCACTTCCAGGGCGCTGCGAAAGAAAAAGCCCTTGTTCAGGGTAAACCCGGCGTAAAAGATGAAGAGGCGGTGGAGGTACTCTTCCTGCGGATACCGGGCGATCTGCGCCACCAGCGCAGGCAGCGCCTCGTCGCGGCACAGCAGCGGCCGCGCGCCTACGTAGGCGTTGCGCGTGGGCTCGCTGCCCTTCAGGGCGCATAGGCGCAGGGTTTCCTCGCACACATATTTTACGTCGAAGTACCCGCCCTGGTAGGTGCACTGCCCGTGCACGCACTCGCTCACGGCGTTGCGCGCCAGACGGCGGGCGTAGGCGTCCTCGGTGAGCACCACAATGCCGTCCACGTCCGATTCCGGGCGCTGGGTGCCTTTGGCCAGGGATCCGGCCAGAAACACGGCGCGCACGTCCTGCATGGCGCCAAAGTAGGCAGCAAACCGCGCGACGGATTCCTCGTGATGCTTCAGCGTGACGGCTCAGCTCCTTCCCGCGCGGCCAGTGCGGCGGCGATGGCGTCGGCGGCGTCCTCCACGCGCGTGCACAGGGGCACGGGAAGCCCGCGTTTTTGCAGGGCGCGGCAGATGAGCATGGGCGTGGGCACGCCCAGGCCCATGGCCTCCAGGCGGTCGGCGTGGGCAAACACTTCCTCGGGCGGCCCCTCCAGCACCAGGCGGCCGTGTTCCATTACGGCGATGCGCGAAGCGAAGCGGGCCACGTCGTCCATGGAATGAGACACCATGACGATGGTCACGCCGCCCTGGGTGTGCAGGTGCTGCAAGAGCTCCAGCATACGCTCGCGTCCGGCCGGGTCGAGACCGGCGGCGGGTTCGTCTAAAATGAGATAGCGCGGGCGCATGGCCAACACACCCGCCATGGCGACGCGGCGGCGCTGCCCGCCGGACAGCTCGAAGGGCGAGCGCTCGGCCACCTCCGGCCAGGATAGCCGCACCCGCTCACACGCCTCCTGGGCGCGCTGCATGCTCTCCGCCTCGGAGAGTCCCAAGTTGCGCGGGCCAAACGCCACGTCCTTGGCCACGGTCTCCTCAAAGAGCTGGTACTCCGGGTACTGAAAGACCAGGCCCACCGCAAAGCGGATCTGCTTGCGCGACACGCCCTTCTGCCACACGTCCTGGCCGTCCACGATCACCCGGCCGGACGTGGGCGGCAACAGCCCGTTCATGTGCTGGATGAGCGTGGACTTGCCTGACCCGGTGTGCCCGATCAGGCCCAAAAACGCGCCGTCCGGCACGCACAGCGACACGTCGCGCACCGCCTGGTACTCAAAGGGCGAACCCTCGGCGTAGATATGCGTCAGATGCTCAATCACTAGGGGCACAGCGCGTTCACCACCTCGTCGGCGCTTAGGATGTCGCCCGGAAGGGCGATGCCCCGGCTGCGCAGCTCCAGGGCAAGCGCCGTGGCCATGGGCACGTCCAGGTCCAGAGCCTGCAGTTGCTCGCGCCTGCGAAACACTTCGGCGGGCGTGCCCAGCAGCGCGAGCGCGCCCTGGTGCATCACGGCGATCCTGTCGCACAGCGCCGCCTCGTCCATAAAATGCGTGATGAGCACCACGGTAATGCCCTGCTCGCGGTTTAAGCGCCGTACCGTGTCGAGCACCTCAGCGCGCCCCTTGGGATCCAGCATGGCGGTGGATTCGTCCAGCACAAGCACGCGCGGCTGCATGGCGATAGCGCCGGCGATGGCGATGCGCTGTTTTTGCCCGCCCGAGAGCAGGTGCGGCGCGGCGTCGAAAAAATCCTCCATGTGCACAAAGGCCAAAGCGTCGTCCACGCGCCGCCTGATCTCCTCCGGCGGCAGACCCAGGTTCTCCGGGCCAAAGGCGATGTCCTCCTCCACGATGGTCGCCACGATCTGGTTGTCCGGGTTTTGAAACACCATAGCGCACTGCTGGCGGATGGGCAGCTGGTTTTCCTCGCTGTCGGTGCGCAGGCCGCACACCTCCACATACCCGCCTGAGGGAACGATCAGAGCGTTCATCATGCGCGCGAGGGTGGACTTGCCCGACCCGTTGTGCCCAATGACGGCGAGCATCTCCCCCGCCTCAACGCGCAGGGACAAACCTCGTACGGCGGGCGCGTCCGCGCCTTCGTAGGTAAAATCGGCCTCGCTGATCGTGATCACCGGGCAACACCCCCAAACGGCACTAAATGGAGAAAAGACCCGTCCCGAAAGAAAAACCGCTGCCCGGCGGCTGTAGCCCGCGGCGCGGGCCGCATCCGCACGGCACAGCGGAAAAACGCATCGCGGGGCTGCCGCGCGGGCAGCCCCGGTACACGAGCGTGCAAGAGGTTATACCAGCTCCAGAATGACCACTTCGGCGCCGTCGCCGCGGCGCGGGCCCATGCGCAGGATGCGCGTGTAGCCGCCGCCCTGGCCCTTTTCCTCGCGGCGCTTCTTGTACTTGGGGCCGATCTCGCGAAAGAGCTTCTCGATGACGGGGTTGGCGACATCCTTGGTGCGCTTTTTGTAGTCGGACTTGTTCTCGTCCTTCAGCTTGGGCGCGGGAAGCTTGTACAGGTACGCCATCATCTGGCGGCGGGCATGCAGGCGCGAGGGCAGGTCGTTGTGCACGGTGATGGACACGGCCTGGCCCTTTTCGTTGTTCGTCGTTTTGGTCACTTCCACGGTATTGTCGCACTCGCGGATGGCCAGCGTGATGAACTTCTCGGCAATCGAGCGAATCTCCTTGGCGCGGGCGAGCGTCGTCTCAATTTTGCCGTTGAAGAGAAACTGCGTAGTCTGATTGCGCAGCAGAGCGAGGCGCTGATCCGCCGCGCGGCCGAGCTTGCGCTGGGACATAACTCAATCACTCCTTGACGTAGCGGATTATTCTTCGTTCTGGCGCAGCCGAAGACCCAGTGCGGCCAGCTTCTGCTCGACTTCCTCGAGCGATTTTTTGCCCAGGTTGCGCACGCGCATCATATCTTCCTCGTTGCGCTGAATGAGCTCGGCAACCGTGTTGATGCCCGCGCGCTTCAGGCAGTTGTATGCGCGCACCGACAGGTCCAGTTCCTCGATCGTCATCTCCTGGACCTTTTCCATCTTGTCGTCCTGGTCGTTTGCAAAGTCCATGGGCATGATGTTGTCCGTGAGGTTCACGAAGAGCATCAGATGCTCGGTCAGAAGCTTTGCGGCCGAGGAGATCGCCTCGTCGGGCTTGATGGAGCCGTTCGTCCACACTTCCAGGGTCAGCTTGTCGTAGTCGGTAATCTGGCCCACGCGCGTGTTCTCGATGGTGTAGTTCACCTTCACCACGGGGGTAAAGATGGAGTCGATGGGCATCACGCCGATCGCTTGGCCGGGCACCTTGTTGCGGTCGGCCGTCACATAGCCGCGGCCCTTGTCCACGGTCATGTCCAGCTTCAGCGTGGCGCCCTCGTTCAGCGTGGCAATCACGTGCTCCAGGTTGACGATTTCCACCTGGTCGTCATGGGTGATATCGTCGCCCGTAACGATGCACTCGCCCGATTTGTTGATGGAGATCGTCTTGGGGCCCTCGCCGTACAGCACGGGGATGAGGCCCTTCAGGTTCAGGATGATCTCCGTGACGTCCTCTTTAACGCCCGGCACCGTGGAGAACTCATGGAGCACCCCATCAATGCGAACGGACGTAACGGCCGCGCCAGGCAGGGAGGACAGGAGAATTCGGCGCAGAGAATTGCCAAGCGTAATGCCAAAGCCACGCTCCAGTGGCTCAATGACGAACTTGCCATAGCGGTCGTCCCTTGTTTCCAGGCACTCTATGCGCGGCTTTTCCAGCTCGTTCATGACTTTGGTACCCCTCCTTCATAACAGGGAAAAGAGCAAGGAACGGGCACTTAGCGCGAGTAGAGCTCGACGATGAGGTGCTCCTCGATCGAGAGATCCACGTCCTCGCGGGCCGGAAGCGCCGCTACGGTGGCGGTCAGGTTCGGCGCGTCCAGGGTGAGCCACTTGGGCACGGAGCGCACGGCGCCCTCGCGGACGGCCTTCAGGTGCTCGATATCGCGCGAGCCGGATTTGACGGTGATGACGTCCCCGGCGGACACGAGCGCGGAGGGGATGTTCATCTTGCCGCCGTTTAAGGTGAAGTGGCCGTGGCGCACGAGCTGGCGCGCCTGCGGGCGGCTCTGGGCAAGGCCCAGGCGGTATACGACGTTGTCCAGGCGGCGCTCCAGCAGGATGAGCAGGTTTTCGCCCGTCACGCCCTTCATGGTTTGCGCCTTCTCAAAGGTGCGCTTAAACTGGGTCTCCAGCACGCCGTAGGCGCGGCGGGCCTTTTGCTTTTCGCGCAGCTGCAGGCCGTACTCGCTCATCTTGCGCTGGCGGGCATGGCCGTGCTGGCCGGGCGGGGTGGCGCGCTTGGTGATGCCGCACTTGGGCGAATAGCAGCGGTCGCCCTTCAAAAACAGCTTGACGCCTTCCCTGCGGCACTGGCGGCAAACCGAACCGATGTACCTTGCCATATCGGGATCTCCCTTCTTCAACAGATCGCTTGAAGACAGCCGCGCATCAGCCGGACAAAGCCCGTGGCGCGCGCCCTCCCCGCACCGGGGCGGGCGGCAGGCGGCCTGCAAACGATAAATATGCTCAGACGCGACGGCGCTTGGGCGGACGGCAGCCGTTGTGCGGAACGGGCGTAACGTCCTTGATCATGTTCACTTCAAGTCCGGCGGTCTGCAGCGAGCGGATGGCCGCCTCGCGCCCGGAGCCGGGGCCCTTGATGAACACTTCCACGGTTTTCAGGCCATGCTCCATGGCGGCCTTCGCGGCTGTCTCGGCGGCGGTTTGCGCCGCAAAGGGCGTGGACTTCTTACTGCCGCGGAACCCAAGGCCACCGGCCGATGCCCACGAGATGGCGTTGCCGGCCGTATCGGTGATGGTGACGATGGTGTTGTTGAACGAGGAGCGGATGTGCACCGCGCCGCGCTCTATGTTCTTACGCTCCCGGCGCTTGCGCACCGTACGCTTCATTTTTCCTTTTTCTGCCACGGTTGTCCCTCCTCCTGGTTACTTGGTAGCCTTCTTCTTGCCGGCGACCTGCTTCTTGGGGCCCTTGCGCGTGCGGGCGTTGTTGCGCGTGTTCTGGCCGCGCACAGGCAGGCCCTTGCGGTGGCGCACGCCGCGGTAGCAGCCGATCTCCACCAAACGCTTGATGTTTAAGGAAACGTCGCGGCGCAGGTCGCCCTCCACCTTCAGGTTGCGCTCGATGTATTCGCGCAGCTTCGTGATGTCCGACTCGGTCAGATCACGAACGCGCGTATCGGGATTGATGCCCGTGGAAGCGAGGATCTGGTCGGCGGTGGTCTGACCCACGCCAAAGATGTAGGTCAAGCCGACTTGAACGCGCTTGTCGCGCGGCAGGTCAACTCCGGATATACGTGCCATAGAGTGATCGCACCTCCATAGGGTTCTTCATGGATGTATGGATACGCGCGCCCCAAAACCGCGTCGATGCGGTTCAGCCGCGGGGCCCGCCGGTGATGTCGCGCGGATGTCGCCCGGGAAGGAGCGCCTTGCCCCTCTCCCGCCGCGGATGCTCCGGCCGCCTTCCCGGGCGGCCGCAAAAGCTTTCTGCTGCAGGCCTAGCCCTGCTTTTGCTTGTGCTTCACGTTCTCGCAGATGATCATGACGCGCCCCTTGCGGCGGATGATCTTGCACTTGTCGCAGATGGGTTTTACGGACGGACGGACTTTCATTCTCTTTCCTCCTGCCTTGCCAAAGGGGCATTATGTTTTTGACTTACCGCGCCAGGTGATGCGCCCACGGGTTAGGTCGTAGGGTGAGAGTTCCACGGTGACCTTGTCGCCGGGCAGAATTCGGATGAAGTTCATGCGAAGCTTGCCGCTGATGTGGGCGAGTACCTCGTGTCCGTTGGGCAGTTCCACCTTAAAAACGGCGTTGGGGAAGGTCTCCACGACCTTGCCTTCCACTTCGATCACGTCTGTCTTGCTCATTTGCACAGCCCTCCTTTGTCCTGAAGGCTGGCGAGCGCACCACGCAGATCGCTGTCCAACAAATGCCCGCCTCCCATAAGTTTGTCCCGTATGCTGGAAATCAATTCCGGCCTCGGCGTTACATGCATCAGCTTCTTTTTTTTCGGGGCGGCCAGCTTGCGCAGTGCGCCGTCCGCCACGCTTGCGTATCCGGGCGATGAAAGGGCCACGACGATCATCGGCCGCCCTTTGTCGCGCCCCGCGCGGCTCACCACCACGCGCCCGAGCTCTATCTCGTTCATGGGGCCGCCTCCCATACGCCGGGGGGCGGGCCGGAGGGCAGGGTGAGGATAAGGGGCGGGCCTTCCGCCTGGATGGCGATGGAGTGCTCGTAATGCGCGCACAACCCGCGGTCGCGCGTGCGAATCGTCCAGCCGTTTTTGTCCTGGTAGCAGGCATGCTCGCCTGTCACGATCATGGGCTCCACAGCGATGGTCATGCCGGCCCGCAGGCGCTCGCCGCGGCCGGGGTGGCCAAAGTTGGGCACTTCCGGGTCCTCGTGCAGGTTCTCGCCAACGCCGTGGCCGCACATCATGCGCACCACGCAAAACCCGGCGCCCTCGGCCTGAGCCTGCACGGCCGAGGAGATGTCCTGGACGCGGCCGCCGGCCCTCGCCTGCCACGCGCCCTTCCAGAAGGAGGCCTCCGTTTGGGCGATGAGGCGCTGCGCCTCGGGGGAAATCTCCCCCACCCCCACGGTGATTGCGCTGTCGCCGTGAAACCCCCCAACGATGGCCCCGCAGTCGATGCCTACGATGGAGCCTTCCTTCAAAACCACGTCCCTGGAGGGAATGCCGTGCACCACCTCGTCGTCCACGGAGGTGCAAAGCGTTGCGGGAAAGCCGTTGTACCCGAGAAACGAGGGGGTTGCGCCGCGCTTTTTGATGATGTCGGCGGCGATGCGGTCCAGCTCCCAGGTGGTAACGCCCGGGCGAACGGCCTGCTTTACGGCCATGAGCGCCTCGTACACCACAGCGCCTGCCTGACGCATACGCTCTATCTGGGCGGCTGTTTTGATGGTGATCATCAGGAGATGCCCAGGGCCGCGCGGATATCCTTGTCCACATCGGCCGGATCGCCCGCGCCGGATATGCGGCGCAAAAGCCCGCGCTGTTCGTAGTAATCGGTGAGCGGCTTGGTTTTCTGCTCGTACACGGCAAGGCGCGTGGCGATCGCCTCGGGCTGGTCGTCGTCGCGCTGGTACACCTCGCCGCCGCACTTGGGGCAGCGGCCCTGCGCGCTGAGCGTCTTCGTGTGGGCGATAAACCCGCATCCGCGGCACATGCGCCGGCCGCAGAGGCGGGCGATGAGCGCGTCCGGCTCAACGTACAAATCCACCACGGCGGAAAGGTTCGTCATGCCGTCCAGCGCCTGGGCCTGTGGCACCGTGCGCGGAAAGCCGTCCAGAAGGAAACCGTTTTTGCAATCTCCTTCGGCGATCCGTTCGGCCACAAGCGCGCAGATCACCTCGTCGGGCACCAAACGCCCTTCGTCCATGTGCGCCTTAGCGGCAAGCCCCACGGGCGTCTGGTTGGCGATAGCCGTGCGCAGCATGTCGCCCGTGGAGATGTGGGGGATGTGCAGCGCGGCGCTGATCTTGCCCGCCTGCGTGCCTTTGCCCGCGCCTGGCGGGCCTAAGAATACCAGTTTCATGGCATAAACTCCGTTAGTTCAGGAAGCCGTGGTGGTGACGCATCACCATCTGGGCCTCGATCTGGCGCGTGGTCTCCAATGCCACCGACACGACGATGAGCACGCTTGTGGCGCCCATGGGCGAGGCATTGTGCGTCAGCACCAAAATGATGGTGGGAACGGTGGCCAGCACCGCCAGGAAGATAGCGCCAAAGAGCACGATGCGGTTGGTGGTCTTCTGCAGAAAATCCGAGGTCGGGCGGCCCGGCCGGATGCCGGGTATAAACCCGCCGCTCTGCTGCAGGTTCTTGGCGATCTCCACGGGGTTAAAGGAGATGGCCGAATAGAAGTAGGTGAAGAACAGAACCAGCACCAGCTGCAAGATGACAAACAGCGGCGAGGAAACCCCAAGCCAGCGGTGCACCCACACGTAGAACCCCGAATTCGGCCAGAACTGAGCGAGAATCGAGGGGAACTGCAGGAAGCTGGACGCAAAGATGAGGGGCAGAACGCCGGAGGAGTTCACCTTCAGGGGGATGTGCGTCTGCTGCCCGCCGTACATCTTGCGGCCAACCATGCGCTTGGCGTACTGCACCGTCACGCGGCGCTCGCCCTGGTCCACAAACACCACGGCGGCGATGATGGCGATAACGCCTGCGAGCACCAGAAGGTACCCGGCAACCTTGCCGATGGTGGGCTGGTTGAACATGTTCATCAGCGCGCTGGACACGATGGACGGCAAGCGGGATACGATGCCCACGAAGATGATGAGCGAGATGCCGTTGCCCACGCCGTTTTCGTTGATGCGCTCGCCCAGCCACATGGTGAAGGCCGTACCGGCCGCCATGGCAAGGCCGATGGACAGATAGTTGAAGAAGTTGGTGGAAACCACGGCCTGCGGCCCAAGGCCCAATATGATGCCCACGGCCTGCAGAAAGCCCAGACCCACCGTAACGTAGCGGGTGTACTGGGCGATGCGCTTGCGGCCCTCTTCGCCCTCCTTCTGCATTTCCTCAAGCTTGGGGATGGCCACGGTGAGGAGCTGCATGATAATGGAGGAGTTGATGTAGGGGGTGATTCCCATGGCGAAGATGGTGAAGTGCGTCATGGCGCCGCCGTTCATGATGTCCATGAAGCCCAGAAGGGAGTATTGCTGAACGGCGCTGCCGATGTAGTCTGCGTTAACGCCCGCCACGGGGATGTAGCTCCCCAGGCGGTAGATGAAGAGGATGACGAGCGTGTAGAGGATCTTCTTGCGCAGGTCCTCGATCCGCCACGCGTTACGCAGCGTCTCCAGCACGTCAGATCACCTCGGCTTTCCCGCCGGCTTTTACGATCTTCTCTTCCGCTTGCTTGGTAAACTTGTTGGCCTGCACGGTGAGACGCTTGGTGAGAGCGCCGTCGCCCAGCACCTTAACGCCGCCGTTTTGCACCTTTTTGGCCAAAATGCCGGCCTGGCGCATCATATCCACCGTAACGGTCGCGCCGTCCTCAAACTTGTCAAGGAGCGCCACGTTGACGCAGGCGTAATTCACGGCAAAATTGTTGGTGAAGCCGCGCTTGGGCACGCGGCGCGCAAGGGGCATCTGGCCGCCCTCAAAGCCCGGCTGCTTGGGGCCGGAGCGGGCGAGCTGGCCCTTGGAACCCTTACCGGCCGTTTTGCCCGTGCCGGAACCAATGCCGCGCCCGAGGCGTTTGCGCTCCGTCGTTGCGCCCTGACCGGGGGAAAGCTCGTGAAGTTTCATTGCCGCTTCCTCCCTTCTACTGTGCAATCTCTTCGCACGTCACCATGTGCTTCACGCGAAACACCATGCCGCGCATGCAAGGATTATCGGGGTGAACGACGCTCTGGCCGATCTTCTTCAGGCCCAGCGCTTCCACCGTTTGAATCTGTTTTTTCTTACAGGCGATTGTGCTCTTGATGAGCGTAATCTTCAATTTCATCCTCGGTGCTCCCCCTAGTCCAAAACGTCCTGTACGGAGATGCCGCGGAGCTTGGCGACCTGTTCGACGGTCATCAGCTTGCGCATCGCCAGTATGGTCGCCTTGGCCATGTTGATGGGGTTCCCCCCGCCATATGTCTTGGTGCGGATGTCTTTGACGCCGGCAAGCTCCAGCACCGCGCGCACCGCGCCGCCGGCGATAACGCCGGAGCCTTCGGGCGCGGGCAGCAGCACGACCTTGCTCGTGCCAAAGTACCCTTCCGTGCGGTGGGGAATGGTGGTGCCCACCAGCGGCACGGTCACGAGCTGCTTCTTGGCGTCTTCGTTGGCCTTGCGGATGGCCTCGGGAATCTCCTTGGCCTTGCCCATGCCGACGCCCACGCGCTCCTTTTGATCGCCAACGACCACCAGCGCGGAGAAACGGAAGTTGCGGCCGCCCTTAACGACCTTGGCCACGCGGTTGACCGCTACCAATTTATCCTGAAACTCGGATTGCTGTTCAAAGCGCTGTTGCATACTTGTTCGCCGCCCCCTTCCTTAGAACTTAAGCCCGGCTTCGCGCGCGCCGGCGGCAAGCTCGGCCACGCGCCCGGTGTAGATGTACCCGCCGCGGTCAAAGACCACTTCTTTGATGCCGGCGGCCACGGCGCGCTCGGCCACGGTCTTGCCAATGAGCTTGGCGGCCTGCTTCTTGGTCATCTCGCCCAGCTGGGCGGCCAGCGTCTTGTCAAGCGTCGAGGCGGACACGAGCGTCTTGCCGGCGCCGTCGTCGATGACCTGGGCGTAGATGTTGGAAAGGCTGCGATAGACGCACAGGCGGGGCCGCACGTCCGAGCCGGAAATCTTTTTGCGCACGCGGGCGTGGCGTACAAGCCGCAGCGCGTTTTTGTCTTTTCTGGATACCATACGCTTCGCCCTCCTTTACTTCTTGCCGGCCTTGCCCGCCTTGCGGCGGATGTGCTCGTTCTCGTATTTGATGCCCTTGCCCAGATACGGCTCGGGCGGGCGCACGCCGCGGATGTTGGCGGCCAGCTCGCCCACGCGCTGCTTGGAGATGCCGGACACCACGACGGAGTTGGGCGCGGGCACGGTGAAGGTGATGTTCTTCTCCTCCACAAACTCCACGGGGTGGGAATACCCCATCTGCAGGGTCAGCTTGTTGCCCGCCTTGGCGGCGCGGTAACCCGTGCCTTCAATGATGAGCGTCTTTTGGTAGCCGGCGGTCACGCCGATCACCATGTTGTTGATGAGCGCACGGGACAGCCCGTGGAGCGCCTTGTGCTCCTTGTCTTCGCTTGCGCGCTTCACGTTGACAACGCCCGGGAGAATCTCCACCATAATATCGCGGTGGATCTGCTCGGAAAGCTCCCCTTTGGGGCCCTTGACGGTAACCGCGTTCTGCGGATCCGCCGAAACGGTAACGCCCGCGGGCAGCGCAATGGGGAGGCGACCAATTCTTGACACTTCGATCTTCCTCCTGCCCTTACCAGATGTAGGCGAGCACTTCGCCGCCTACGGCCTTTTTGCGCGCATCCTTGTCGGTGATCACGCCCTGGGGCGTGGACAGGATCGCAACGCCCAGGCCGCCCAAAACCTTGGGCACCTGGTCGGACTTGGCGTATACGCGAAGCCCCGGCTTGGAGATGCGCCGCAGGCCGGTGATCACGCTCTTCTTGCCCGCTGCGTACTTCAGGGTGATCTTGATGGCGCCCTGCGGCCCCTCCTCGATCATGTCCACGCCCTTGACGTAGCCTTCGGCGAGCAGAATGCGCGCGATGGACTTTTTGATGTTGGACGCCGGCATCGTCACGCTGTCGTGCCGCGCGACCAGCGCGTTGCGAATGCGCGTGAGCATATCGGCGATGGGATCATTGACGATCATGCGTTAACCCTCCTCTCAAGCGGTGCTTACCAGCTTGCCTTGCGTACGCCCGGAATCTGGCCGGCGTAGGCAAGGTTGCGGAAGCAGATACGGCACACGCCGTACTTGCGCAGCACCGCGTGCGGACGGCCGCAGATACGGCAGCGCGTGTACGCCCGCGTGGAGAACTTGGGCGCGCGTTGTTGCTTGAGCTTAATGCTTGTTTTCGCCACGTTCAGTCCTCCTTACGCTTGGGCGAAGGGCATGCCCAGAAGCTGCAGCAGCTCTTTGGCCTCTTCGTCCGTCTTCGCAGTGGTGACGATGATCATCTCCATGCCGCGAATCTTTTCCACTTTGTCGTACTCGATCTCCGGGAAGATGAGCTGTTCCTTAACGCCCAGGGCGTAGTTGCCGCGGCCGTCGAAGGCCTTTGCGGACACGCCGCGGAAGTCGCGCACGCGCGGAAGGGCGATGTTGATGAGCTTGTCGAGAAACTCGTACATCCGCGCGCCGCGCAGCGTCACCGTGCAGCCAACCGTCATGCCCGCGCGGAGCTTAAAGTTGGCGATGGATTTGCGCGCCTTGGTGGTGATGGCCTTTTGTCCGGCGATGGTGCCCATCTCCGACACGGCCGCTTCGATGGCCTTGGGGTTGTCCTTGGAGTCCCCCAGGCCCATGTTGATGACGATCTTATTGATGCGCGGTATCTGGTTGACGTTTTGATAGCCGAAACGCTGCTTCAGCGCCGGCATCACCTCGGCCAGGTACCTCTCCTTCAGACGTGGCACGTTGTGTTCCCTCCTAGAAGCAGCATTAACGCTCGAATGTCTCGCCGCACTTCTTGCATACGCGCACCTTGCCTCCGTCGTCCAGCAGCTTGTGCGCCACGCGCGTGGCCTTGCCGCACTTGCCGCACACCAGCATTACCTTGGCGGCATAGATGGGCGCCTCGTGGTGAAGGATTCCGCCGGGCTGCTGTTGCCCGCGGGGCTTTTGGTGCTTGGTGATGATGTTGACGCCCTCAACCAGCACGCGCCCTTCCTGGGGCAGGGCGGAAAGAACCTTGCCTTTTTTGCCCTTGTCCTTGCCGGAGATGACAACGACCGTGTCGTTCTTCTTTACGCCCAGCTTAACGGGCGTCTTGGGCTTAGTCTTCGTAGCGATGGCCATGCTTCAGTTCTCTCCTTTCCTACAGCACTTCCGGGGCAAGCGAGATGATCTTCATGTAGTCGTGGTCGCGCAGCTCGCGGGCCACCGGCCCAAAGATGCGCGTGCCGCGCGGCTGCTTCTGGTCGTTGATGATGACCGCGGCGTTGTCGTCAAAGCGGATGTAGCTGCCGTCCGGGCGGCGGTTCTGCTTCACCGTGCGCACGATGACGGCCTTGATGACCTCGCCCTTCTTAACGACGCCGCCGGGCGAGGCGGTCTTCACGGATGCGACGATCACGTCGCCAATGCCTCCGGCCTGGCGGAAGGATCCGCCCAGGACGCGAATGCACATGATCTCTTTGGCGCCGGTGTTGTCGGCCACCTTAAGCCTTGTTTGCGGCTGTACCATAGCTTTCTCTTCCCTCCAATAACCTGGCCTGGCTTACTTGGCGTGTTCGATGATCTCGACCAGGCGCCAGCGCTTTTCGCGGGAGAGCGGACGGGTTTCCATCACCAGCACGGTATCGCCGATGTGGCACTCGTTGTTTTCATCGTGCGCCTTAAGCTTGGTGGTGCGATTTAAGATCTTGCCGTAAGCGGGATGCGTGACGCGGGTTTTGATGGCCACGACAATCGTCTTGTCCATCTTGTCCGAGACGACGGTGCCCACACGGGTTTTTCGGTTGTTGCGCGGTGTTGCTTCGTTCATTGTGTTGTCCTCCCTTCGGGCACCTTAGGCTTTTTTCAGCTCCTGCTCGCGCAGAAGGGTGTTGATGCGGGCGATGTTCTTCTTGCAGGACTTGATGACCAGCGGGTTGGCCAGCTGGCCGGTGGCCTGCTGAAAGCGAAGGTTAAAGAGCTCTTCCTTGGCGCTTTTCAGCTGGTCGTTCAGTTCCGTAGAGGAGGCCTCGCGCAGCTTCTCCAGTTTCTTGTTCATTACGCCTCCACCTCCACACCCTCAACGACGGGCTCGATTACGCCTTCGCGCTTGATAAACTTGGACGTCATGGGAAGCTTGTGCATGGCCAGGCGGAGCGCCTCGCGGGCGGTCTCCTCGGGGATGCCCTTCATCTCGAAGAGCACGCGGCCCGGCTTCACAACGGCCACCCAATACTCGGGCGAGCCCTTGCCCGAACCCATGCGGGTTTCCGCGGGCTTCTTGGTGACGGGCTTGTCGGGGAAAATCTTGATCCAAACCTGTCCGCCGCGCTTGGTGAAGCGCGTCATGGCGATACGGGCGGCTTCAATCTGGTTGGAGGTAACCCACGCCGGCGCCGTGGCAACAAGGCCGTAATCGCCGTACGCCAGGAAGTTGCCGCGGGACGCCTTGCCTTTCATGCGGCCGCGCATCACGCGGCGACGCTTGACCCTCTTGGGCATCAACATGGTTTACTTGCCTCCCTCCGCGGCCTTGCGCTCGGCAGCCGCGCCCTTGGCCCGGATGCGGGGCAGCACCTGGCCTTTATAAATCCATACTTTAACGCCGATGCGGCCGTAGGTGGTGTGCGCCTCGGCAAAGCCAAACTCAATGTTGGCGCGCAGCGTCTGCAGGGGGATGGACCCCTCGTGGTATCCCTCCGACCGGGCGATGTCCGCGCCGCCCAGGCGGCCGGCCACGATGGTCTTGATCCCCTTGGCTCCGGCCTTCATGGAGCGCTGGATGGTCTGCTTCATGGCCCGGCGGAAGGAGGTGCGCTTCTCCAGCTGCTGGGCGATGTTCTCGGCCACCAGCTGAGCGTCCAGGTCGGGCTGTTTGATCTCCATGATGTCCACGGAGACGGCCTTCCCAAGGAACTTCTCCACTTCCTTGCGCAGGGCGTCGATCCCCGCGCCGCCGCGGCCGATCACGATGCCGGGTTTGGCGGTGTATACCTTGACGGTGATGCGGGTGGCGGCGCGGTCGATGTCGATGCGCGAAACGCCGGCCGCGAAAAGTTTCTTCTTCAGCATCTGACGGATGCGGAAGTCCTCGTTGAGCATGTCCGCGAAGCCCTTCTTGCCGCAGTACCAGTGCGTGGACCAGTCACGGATGACGCCGACGCGGGCGCCGTTTGGATGTACCTTTTGACCCATATCGATATCCCTCCGTTACTTGGCCTGGTCCAGCACGATGGTTAGATGGCTCGTGCGTTTGAGGATGGGCTTGCCCATGCCGCGGCTGCCGGGATGCATGCGCTTGAGCGAGGGGCCCTGGTTGGCATAGGCCTCGGCAACGATCAAATCGCCGCGGCTCATGCCCTGGTTGTTCTCGGCGTTGGCGATGGCGCTGTTTAAAAGCTTCTCCACAACGGGCGATGCGGCCTTGGGCGTGGCCATCAAAATAGCCAGAGCGTCGTTGGCCTTCTTGCCGCGGATCAGATCCACAACGATGCCGCACTTGCGCGAGGAGATGCGAATGTAGCGCGCGTGCGCGGTGGGGCGCTTGTCGCGGTTTTCCTTGCGCGCCTTGGATTTTTCCCTAGATCTGGTCGCCACTTGGCATCCTCCTCTCTACTTGGCCCTGCTGGCCTTATCCGAGCCGGAATGGCCGCGGAAGGTGCGGGTGGGGGCGAATTCCCCAAGCTTGTGTCCTACCATATCCTCGGTGACGTACACCGGCACGTGCTTGCGGCCGTCATGAACGGCGATCGTGTGGCCCACAAAGTCCGGGAAGATGGTGGACGCGCGCGACCAGGTCTTAACGACCTTCTTTTCGTTCTTCTCATTCATCTGCTGCAAGCGGGCCAGCAGCCGATCAAATACATAGGGGCCCTTTTTTATCGACCTTGACATGCCTTCTGATCCTCCTTCTGGCCTACTTGCCCTTGGCGCGCTTAACGATGAAGCGATTGGAGATGTTCTTCTTCTTGCGCGTCTTCTTGCCCAGTGTCGGCTTGCCCCACGGGGTAACCGGGGAGGGCATGCCCACGGGGCTTTTGCCTTCGCCGCCGCCGTGCGGGTGGTCGCACGGGTTCATCACAACGCCGCGGACCGAGGGGCGGAAGCCGCGGTGGCGCGTCTTGCCCGCCTTGCCGAGGCTGACGTTCTCGTGGTCGATGTTGCCGACCTGCCCGATGGTGGCGCGGGCGTTCATGGGAACCAGACGAACCTCGCCCGAGGGCAGACGCACCTGCGCCATGGCACCCTCCTTGGCCATCAGCTGCGCGGCCATGCCGGCCGAGCGGGCAAGCTGGCCGCCGCGGCCTGGCTTAAGCTCAATGTTGTGGATGAGCGTCCCCACGGGGATCTGGCTGATGGGCATGGCGTTGCCGGGCATGATGTCGGCGCCCGCGCCCGAGGTGACCGTCTGGCCGACCTTCAGGCCCACAGGGGCCAGAATGTAGCGCTTTTCGCCGTCCAGGTAGTGGAGCAGCGCGATGAAGGCGGTGCGGTTGGGGTCGTACTCGATGGAGAAGACCTTGGCGGGCACGCCGTCCTTGCTGCGCTTAAAATCGATGAGGCGATACTTGCGGCGCTCGCCGCCCCCGCGATGGCGCACGGTGATGCGGCCGTACATATTGCGGCCGGCATTCTTGCGCATGTCCTCGCAAAGGCTCTTCTCCGGCGTCTTGCGCGTCAGCTCTGCGCCGTAGTCGATGACGGACATCTGGCGGAGCGCCGGCGTAATGGGTCGATATTTCTTGATGGCCATTTTGCCTTTCCCTCCTGTACTGCCGGGCGCTTAGGCCATGCCTTCGAAGAATTCGATGGCTTTTGACCCTTCCGTGAGCTTGACGAAGGCTTTCTTCACCTCGGGCCGACGGCCCTGGGTGCGGCCCTGCCGCTTCATCTTGCCCATCTGGCGCAGCGTGTTCACGCGCGCAACCTTCACGCCGAATACCTCTTCCACGGCTTTGGCGATCTCGATCTTGTTGGCGTCGATGGCGACCTCAAACTGGTATTCCTTGCTGGCAAGTCCGCCGTAGGCTTTTTCCGTGAGCACCGGGCGGATGATGATGTCATGCGCGCTCTTCATTGCGCGTACACCTCCTCAACCTTCTGCAGCGCATCCTTCACCAGGATGCATTTGTCTGCCCCGATGACCGACAGAGCGCCCAGCGCGGACACATGCACGGTGGTGAGGCCTTCGATGTTCTGGCAGGCGCGCTTGGCCATTTCGTCCACGCTGCCCACCACGAGCACGCAGGTCTTCTCGATGCCCATGGCCTTCAGGGCGGCCTTCATGGAGCGGGTTTTGCCGTCCTCGCACAAAAGCCGGTCCAGCACGATGAGCTTGCCCTCGGCGAGCTTGTCGCTCAGCGCCCCAAAGAGCGCCGCCTGCTTCATCTTGCGCGGAAGAGTCATGCGCCAGGAGCGAGGCTTGGGCGCGAACACCACGCCGCCGTGCCGCCACTGGGGCGAGCGGGTGGAGCCTTGGCGCGCGCGGCCGGTGCCCTTTTGGCGCCAGGGCTTTTTGCCGCCGCCGGACACCTCCGAGCGGGTGAGGGCGGACTGGGTGCCCTGCCGGCGGTTGAGCATCTGAACGCGCACCACCTGGTGCATCAAAGCGGGGTTGCAGGGCGAGGCGAAGACCTTGTCGGACAAGGATACATCGCCCACAACCGCGCCTTGCATGTTGATCACTTTAACGCTTGGCATTTTTGTGTTTGCCTCCTTCTTCCGAAACCTTACGCCTTAACGGTATCGCACACGATGAGCAGCCCGCCCTTGGGGCCGGGCACCGCGCCCTTAAGCAAAAGCAGATTGCGCGCCTCGTCCACGCGAACAACCTCCAGGTTCTGCACGGTGGTCTTTTCAAAGCCCATGCGGCCGGCCATCTTCTTGTTTTTAAACACGCGGGCCGGGTCGGTGTTGGCGGACATGGAACCAAGGCCGCGGTGGTACTTGGAGCCGTGCGCCATGGGGCCGCGGCTCTGGTTCCAGCGCTTGATGGGGCCCTGGGTGCCCTTGCCCTTGGAAACGCCCTTTACGTCCACATGCTCGCCCGCGGCGAACACGGACACGAGGATGTCTTTGCCCACTTCGTAGCCCTCAATGCTCTCCAGGCGCAGCTCGCGCGTATGGCGCTGCGGTGCCACGCCGGCCTTTTGGAAGATGCCGCGCTGGGGGGCGTTGGTCAGCTTTTTTACGCGGTTTTCCGGATAGGCGTCAAACCCCACCTGGATGGCGACGTAGCCGTCGGTCTCCACGGTTTTCTTCTGCGTAACGGGGCAGGGGCCGGCCTGCACGACGGTGACGGGGCAAAGGCGGCCGTCCGCCATGAAGATCTGGGTCATGCCCAGCTTTTTGCCCAGAATGCCTTTTTTCATGACTCTCGTTCCTCCCGGTCTATAGCCGTCACAGCTTGATTTCAATGTCGACGCCGGCCGGAAGGTCCAGCTTCATGAGGGACTCAACCGTGCGGGGGGTGGGCGATACGATATCGATAAGGCGCTTGTGCGTCCTCATCTCGAATTGCTCGCGGCTGTCCTTGTGTTTGTGGGGCGAGCGCAAAATGGTGACGATTTCCTTCTGCGTGGGCAGGGGGATGGGCCCGGACACGCCGGCTCCCGTCCTCTTGGCCGTCTCGACGATGCGCTCGGCCGCCTGATCGATCAGGCTGTGCTCGTAGGCCTTGAGCTTGATGCGGATCTTCTGGTTCGCCATGCTTGTTCCTCCTTGATATTGCGGCCGGGAAAGGCCGTCGTCCGGGTCTGGCCCGGGCACTTGTCAGCGGAAAAACCCGGCGTGGCCGGCAACCTTCCGCCTCATCCCATAGAGTCGCACTTTGGCATTATACCAGCTGCCGCGCAAAATACAAGAGGAAAAACAGATTTATTTCAACTTTATTTTTCCGCAACCGCAGATACCGCGCTGGTTTTAGGCGATGCCACACAACAACGCATCCGTGCGTCTCTTTTATGCGCAAATCCGCTTCCCGCGCGGGCTCGTCCCGCATCGGCGCGCTGGTTTTCGGGCAAGCTCCTGTGCGGACACCCGTTTTTGATTGCGCATCCGGAAACTATTTGGTATCATGGGCCATACGGATCATGGCGGATGCCTGAGGACGCGGGGGAGGAAGCGGCTTTGGCGGTTGTGGGCATCGTGGGCGGCACGTTCGACCCCCTGCACGCGGGGCACGTGGCCCTTGCGGCCGCGGGCATGGCGCAGCTGCGCCTTGACGAAGCGCTGTTCTTGCCCTCGGGCGACCCGCCCCACAAAAGCGCCCAGGCCACCGCCCGCGAGCGGCTGCACATGGCCGAACTGGGCGCGGCGCTCGTGCCCGGCGCCAAAGCTTGCGATCTGGAGGTCGCCCGCGGCGGACGCACCTACACCGTGGACACGCTGCGCCAGCTGCGCGCGCTTCGCCCGCAGGATTCGTTTGTATATCTCATCGGCGGGGATACGTTGCCGGAACTGACCTCCTGGCGCGATTTTTCCCTGGTGTGCAGCCTGTGCTCCTTCGCCGCCCTCCCCCGGCCGGGCGGACAGGAAGACCCTTTGAGCCAGGCGGAGCGGCTGCGCCCTTTGGGCGCGCGGGTGCGCATTCTACAGGGCAGCGGGCCCGGTCTCTCCTCCACGCAAATACGCGCAAACGTACGCCAGGGCCTGTCCGTGGCAGGAGATGTGCCGCCGGCCGTCGAACGCTTCCTATATATCCGCGGGCTGTACCGCGACGTGCCCAGCCGGGAGGACATGCTGCGGCATCTGAGCGGTGCGCTTACCCCCAAGCGGCTTTCGCACGTGCTGGGCGTGGAGGCTGCTGCCGCCGCGCTGGCCCGCGCGCACGGTCTGCCGCAGGATAAGGCGGCGCTGGCGGGGCTTCTGCACGACCTGTCCAAAACGAAGGGCGCCGACCACGTCGCGCTGTGCGAGGCCTATGGCCTTGCGGTGGACCGCTGGGAGCGCCAGGCCCCCGCCATGCTGCACGGCCGCACCTCCGCCGCCATGGCGCGCGCGCTGTTTGCGGTGCGCGAGGAAGACGTGCTCTTGGCCATCGAGCGGCACGTGACCGGCGAGGCGGGCATGACGCCGCTGGACATGGCCGTCAAGGTCGCCGACCTGTGCGAAGCAAACCGCAAATACGACGGCGTCGGCGCGCTGCGCGAGCTGGCCGGGCGCGACCTGCCGCAGGCGTTCATCGCCGCGCTGCTACAGGCCCTCACATTCTTGGGCGAAAAGCGCATTCCCATTCATCCGCGCACGATTGAGTGCTACAACGACGCGCTTGCGCGCTTCACCCCGCCCACGCAGGACGCAAAGGAGGGATCCCCCTGATGACCCCAAAGGATCTGGCGCTGGCCATAGCCCGCTT
Source organism: Eubacteriales bacterium (assembly GCA_031553225.1). GTDB lineage: Bacteria > Bacillota > Clostridia > Christensenellales > UBA1750 > JAVBLU01. The sequence continues at coordinate 90,867 of JAVBLU010000016.1, read as the reverse complement.
GCTGGACGAAAAGAAAGCCACGGACGTGCAGGTGCTGGACATTGCGCACCTTACCGTGATCGCCGATTGCTTCGTCATCGCTTCCGGCCGCTCGAACCTGCAGGTACGCGCGCTGTGCGACGAGGTGGAGCAAAAGGCCGCCCAGCTGGACGCGCCGCTTCTGCGCCGCGACGGCGCTTCCGAGGGCAAATGGACCGTGCTGGACTACGGTTCGGTCATCGTGCACATCTTCCACGAGACTGAGCGCGCCTTCTACAATATCGAGCGCCTGTGGACGGACGGCTCGAACACCATCAATATGTCCACCTGATCCGCACGGGCGGGCCTCCTCATCCCAGCCGTTCCCCGGTTGTCTCGTAAAGGGCCGCTCGGCGAGCCGCGGGAAAAGCGGCAGCAAACCGGCGGCGCAAGGCAGTATTCGTGACAGCGCCCACAAGGGCGGTTCAGACGCTGATTGAGCCCGGGACAAGCCCCACGCAACTGGGTTTGTCGTCGCTCGAAAATCATTCGCCACCGGCACAGTCATTCAGATAAGGGATGAGCTTTTATAGCTCGTTCCTTATCTTGGTTTTGGGCACGGCTGCCGTTACGTTAGCCGAAACAGAAAACGGCCTCACGGTTACCTGCCACACATGAAATAAATGCTACACTATATGCGTTTCATCCGCGCGTGTGCTATAATTGGTTCAGCACCATGTGCAGGACGAACAGTGCGGTATTTGTTTTAAAGGATAGGTGAATAAAAATGGGTAAGAAAAAGGATCTTCTTCCTATGGACACTTTAATCCTGTGGAATGCCTTTCCTGTTGGTAAATTTCGTGATTTTTTTATTCAAACAACCGGTAAGGAAATTTTACCGGGCATGGATTTTCAAACATGGCTATTCTCACAAGCAGGAAAAACGCTTTCCGAAGCACTGGAAGAATACTTGCATCCAGCAGGGCAGAAAACCCTGGAAGAGTTTTTTACCGAAAGAAGATTTAACAATGTTTCTGAATCCGATAAAGAGTTCATCATAGCTTTTGACAAAGAGATAAGCGCTTTGGGATATGATTTTGGAAGTGAAATTCATATTGGGCATAGTTGGGGAAGCCAGATGTTGATTATTTATGGGAAAACCAACACAAAAAGCAGGCCGTGCCCCGCTCGCATCTGGATAAGAGAAAATGATGTTTTATTTCAAATTTATTTTAACAATATAGACGCGCATCAGAATTACATTGAAAATACTCCGGCTCATATAAAGGAAGTTTTTACCAATTATAACGACAACAGAAGCTGTAAAGCTTGCCGCAGTAAATGCGGACCTAAAGAATATACCATTGACGGTAATTTTTTGAGTATATGCCGTGACGCTCCATTTTGGTTCAACAACCCTTCAGTAGAGAAATTGCCGGATTATATTGATTTAATAAAAGAGTTTTACATAGCAAAGCCAACCGTAAAATCGTAGCCGGTTAACTTCGCAGTATAAGCATACGGCAAAGTTCGGCTTGCTTTTCACCTCGTCAATAGAGAAGAACCCCCTACCTTTCTGAAAGGCAAGGGGGTTCTGCGCTGGATAAACCGAATAGGCCTATCTTAATGCCAATGCCGCTCTATCTTAATGCCAATGCCGCTGCCGGGCGCTTTCTTGTTTGCTTGAAGCCGCGGGCGTTTCTGTGATAGACTGAGGACATAGCGCGGCAGGGCATCAGCCCAATTGCCCGCGCGGGCCGTTCGGCCCGGAAAGGAGCCGGCATGGCACAAACAGGCAAAGCACCCCGTCCCGCGCGGAGGGCGGCCAAACGGTAGCCCTCCCATAAAAGGAGGATCCCGATGGCTCTTCATTGGATCGACGTGCGCGATTACACATTTTCCTGCTTTCTTCTCGCGGAGCGGTTCCAGATACGGCTGATGTGCGGGCATACGGCGGCGCACCCGGCCCTGGGCGTCGCGCTGCGCGCGAACCCGGCCGTGGCGTTTGTTTTTGCAGCGCGCTGCCCCGAGTGCGCGGCCGTTTTGGCGCAGATCCAGGCCGGCGCGCCTTCGCAGGCGAGCCCAGCGCAGGTGCGCGCGGCGGAGGAAGCCGTCATGCTGGCTTTCGAAGATTTTGTCACCTACACCCGGCCGGAGGCGATGGCACAGGCCTGCGATTTTCTGCGCGGCTGGCGGGCGGAACGGCTTCTTGAGATGGCCGATTTTTCCGGAAAAACCGTGCTGGACGTGGGCAGCGGCTCCGGCCGCCTGGCTTTCGCCGCCGCCGCGCTGGCCCGGGAGGTGCACGCCAGCGAGCCCGTGGGCACGCTGCGCGAGTTCATGCGCGACAGGGCCGCCCGCGAGGGCGTTCGCAACCTGCGCGTGACGGACGGTATGGCCGACAGCCTCCCCTACCCGGACGACACCTTCGACATCGTCATGTCCGGGCATGTCGTGGGCGACGATTACGAGGCCGAGCTGGCCGAGCTCGCCCGCGTGCTCAAATCCGGCGGCGTCCTCATCGACTGCCCGGGCGAGGATTCCCGCAAGGGGCAGGGCAGCGCCGAACTGCGCCGCCGCGGTTTTGAGGAGATGTACTACCAAAGCGCGCACGGCGGCGACGTGTACCGCTACCGCAAACAGGTTTTCAAATAGCCTGGCGCGCGGCAAAAGCCCCGCGGCCCCTTCGGCTTCGCCGAATCAGGAAGTATGATACGAGGAGGACGGGAAAACCCCGTCCTCCTTTGTGCGGGCGGCGCTTATACCGTAGGGTGATCGTCCTTACCGTTCACAAAAAACGATCTCCCGAGCTTCATGAAAAGAAGCTAGTTCTTGAATTGCAAAATCGATGCCTTTATAATTATTGAAAGCTGAATGAAGTATATTCTTCTCTTTTATGATTAAATTTTTTGTCTTCCATTCCATTTTGCAGTCTATGTAACCGACAAATTGGTTTCCTACAAGGATTGAGAGGGGCCACTTCATCCCCTTTTTCTTGAAATATTCAAAAGAAAATGAATAATCAAAAAAAATCTCAAGCCAATTTTTATCCCTGACAATTGTATCCATTGGCGATATAAGCCGGACCTCACCGCTGTCCTCTGTTGGCTTCGTATCCAGAAAGTGCGTTTTGGATGAATGGATATAGTAATTTTTGCGGCCGATTCTATATGGAATCTGGATTATCTTCTTCTGCGACACCAACTTCTGAAAAATAGGTGAAATATCAGTGGTCGCAATGCCGGATATGTGGGCGATGTGAACCGGATCGGTTACCCCGAAGGAAGCTATGAGTTTCTCAACCACACGAATGACGGCCTGTTTTTCATCAACTGCCTCATTGGGCCATTCAGCTATCCCTATATTCTCTTTTAGAATATATACCGGCTCTCTAAAAGTTCCCGGGTTTCGCCCGCAGGTTACCAGGTCATTCTTGCGTATTAATCTGTAAAAAGCGCGAAATATGGGCAAATCGTAATTTTGGTCGTGCTCTTTTCTGTATCGGTTCCATTCATACGACAAATCCAAATGTGCCCATATTTGCTTGGCTGTCAGTCCTTGTACGCCCGCTAAACTCTCCTTCAATTTGCTTTCCGCAGACTGATCTTGAGGATTATTTGCGGCCCCAAGCCAACTATCATCGGAACTGCCCCATCTTACTATCCCTTTGGTGGCGGCATGGTACAATGCATATTCATGTAAGGGTATAAAGAACATATTCCGTTTGAATGCGAATGCTTCTATCACCTGAAAATCCTTGTATGCTGCCACATCCAATTGATCCACAGTGAAGTCTTTTTTTCTGTTCCACAGCATCATATATTGGTTTAGGTGTATGGTAGGGTTCGGGTCATATTGTAACCCACAGACATCCGACACAATATTTTCTATGCTTTCAGGGCTTTTGTTTGTTAAGTGCTGACTTCCCAAGATGATACTGCGCATCACACTCTTATCATAACCTGCATTACTCATAAACGCACCGCCTCAACAATGAAGATGATTTATGCAATCTGCGTTAGTCTATTCTAGCAGCAATCCACCAAAAGTCCAGATTCTGAAATTCATGATCACGAAACAGGCGCCCCGTTTCCCACGCTGTGGGTTGTCGGGGGCGCCTGATGGGGCCCGGCACACAACCGCAATGCCCGCCGCAATGGAGCTTATGCACAAAGCGCGGCGCAACAATGAGCGACCCGGTTGTACATACTTCCTCGTTCCCGCAAAACCTTCCGGCCACGGGCTCTTGCTGAGGTCGGGCGCAGCGCCGCGCCGTTGCTACGCGTACTTCCCGTAGCTGCGGGCCATCTCCACAAGGATGCGCGCAGCGCGGAAGTCCGCGCTGGCGGGGTATTCGCAGCCGGTGGCGAGCACGTAGCCGCCGCCCTTTTTGTACAGGTCCAGCTGGCGGCGGCACTCGGCGCGCACCTCCTCGTCGGAGGCGGCGACGCACCACGTCGGGTCCACGTGGCCGATCAGCGTAGTTTTGTGGCCGTACCTGCTTTTGAGCTCCTCGCCGGTTCTGCAGTCGTCGGGCAAATGCAAAAAGGAGATCGCCTCGGGCTTCATGGCCTCGATCTGCGCGTCGAAATAGATACCCTTGCCGCAGTTGTGAATCATCACCATACAGCCCTTTTGATGGATTCGCTCGGCCAGCTCGCGCACGTAGGGCGCCTCCATGTCGCGCCACATGGCCTTGGACATAATGGACTGGGAGGAAAAAAGCGTGTCGAGCATGACGGCGTGCACGCCGGTCTCCATCAAGGCGTCGCACAGCTGAAGCAGCGTGTCGGTGATGGCGCGCAGCCCGGCGTGGACGGCGTCCGGGTCGTCCATAATGTCCAGGTACAGCTCGGCCTGGCCGCGCAGCATGGAAGCGACGCCTAAGGGGCCGAATACGAAGGCCACCACGGGCGTGTGGCTGCCGATGCGCTTCATCAGCTTGTCGCACAGGGCGATGTGCGTGCTCATGCGCCTGGTTTTGCGCGGGTTGATCGGCTCCAGCCGGGAAAATCCTGCGCTGTCCTTAATCAGATGGTTGTGAAAATCCGGGTGCGCGGCGTCGTTATCCGGATACACGAGCTGCTGGCCAAAGTCGGCCGCCTCAACGGACAGATCCGTCAGGGTGACGGCGCAGTCCAGGGCAAACTCCTTGGTAACGCGCTCATATGCCTCGGCCGTAAGTTCGGCGTCCTGCGCCCAGTCCTTGTAGGACGCGCCGACCAAGCGGCGGGACGCACCGTTGAGCAGGGGGTACACGGGCACGCGGTCGGCCTCCCTGTGCGAGAGGGTCGCCGCAACGCGCTCAAGGGGCGTCATCTGTTCAAAGGGCATGCTCCATCGCCTCCGCAAAGCTTCTGGGCCACATTGTACGTCGCAAACCCCCGGCTCGCAAGGCTTCGCGGCAATCTGGGCAAGGCAGGCGCACAAGTGCGCAAGTTCCCACAAAAACGAGTCGCGCGCGCGCCAAAACGCGCGCCACACCGCCCGGCGCCACCATAATGGTATTATCTTGCGCACACTCGCGCCGAACAAACCGCTTGACAGGAACAGCGGCCGGCCGTATGCTGCACAAAAGGAGGCGGCGCATGCCTGTGTATGAGTTTGACGCGGTGATCATGAAGGTGCCCGACATGGACGGTGCGTACGTGTGCGTGCCTTTCGACGTGAAGCAGGTGTTCGGCCGCGGCCGCGTGTCCGTGCACGCCACCTTCGACGGACACCCCTACGACGGCCAGGTGTGCCGCATGGGCACGCCCGAGCACATCATCGGGCTGCGCAAGGAGATCCGCGCGGCCATCGGCAAACAGCCGGGCGACTGCGTACACGTAACGCTTCAGGAGCGTGTGTAGGACGGGGCCGATTGCTTGCGCAAAGGAGCCGCGCATGATGAAGGGAAGCCGCGCCCGGCGGCTTGATGCGCAAACGGCAATGCCGGACGGTCGCCGCGGTGTCATCCGCGCGGCCGTCCGGCACTTTGGTTTTGTTATAAAGCTTTGTATTAACCGTTGTTGATGGAGGGGTAGAGGTCCTGGGCGAAGAACTCCTCGCAGCTCTGGTCCTCGGTGTGTTCAATGGCGTTGATGGGGCAGTTGCCGGCCGTAACCACGCGGATGAGCTGCTCGGAGACCAGCTTGACGAGCACGGCGACGCACAGCTGCACCTGCAGGGTGGTCATATCCAGGAAGCTGCCGCCCAGGCACTCGGCGCCGACCATCACCTCGAACACGGCCGGGAAGATGGACTGGTTGGGCGTGGGGGTGATAAAGTCCTCGTGGACGGTCACCACGGCGTCGGCCGCGCCGCGGTTGCCCAGGGCGTCGGTGAAGTAGATGATGAGGGGAATGTCCACGTCCATCTGCACGCGCTGGAAGGGCAGCTGGCGGGGGGTGATCGTCAGATTGCTGACCGTGCCCAGCGCGGAGGGCACGGCGCAGGAATCAAAGACGAAGGGCGGGGTCAGCATGGCCGGGCGCATGTTCTGCAGCTGCAGGGTGTAGGTGGCCACAGGGCGCTCGTCGATGCCGTTGTTCAAAACGACGGGAACTTCGATGCAAACGATATCGAACACGTTGGGCAGGCTGACCTGTTCGGTGGGGCTGATGCGCACGGTGTTCGCGGGAGCGGCGGCGGTAAGGGGTTTGGGCATCATGGCGGGTTGACTCATTGAGATGTGTCCTCCTCGAATAAAATCACGTTTCGTGATGAGGCGCTGCTGTTTCTTGCCTCTTCCGTAGCATGATATGTCGAACGGACAAACATGGTGCGTACAAGCCGACCATGAATAAACGCGAAATACATCGACACGGCGCGCACACGCGAAAGCGCGCATGGCAAACAAAAGGAACCGGCGCTTTCGTAAGCTTCCGGCTCCATTTTTTGTCTTCTTGCGCGGTCGGGCTGCCGCCGCGCCTACGGCAGGGGAATGGGGAGCTTCTTGCCGAACCAGGACAGGGTGTCGGGATAGGTGGAGAAGGCCTGGGCGTCGAAGGTGATGATGCCGTTCGCCTTATCCACACTGATGGGGCCGACGCTGCGGCCGGACGCGGTGAGCAGGCGCGCGTCGCTCCACTTGTCCATGGCGGCCTTCAAAACGGAATCGCTGGTTGCGGCAAAGTGCAGGTTGATGAGGGCGTGCTGCGGCTGCGCCACGTTCACTTTGCCGTCTATGGTCACGGTCTCGGAGGTGGACACGTTCGTGAGGGATACGTTGCCCTTGGGCCCGGGGTAGGGCGCGTCGTCGTCGCCGGACACCTCAAAGTTCCATTTTTCCGCCAGCATGCACACGAGAACGGCCATCTGGCCGGGCGCGTCCGCCGTGACGAGCTGCGCGCCGTTGAGCTCGCTCACTTTCTTGTTCTTGTACGCCTGAATGACGATGGTGTAGCCGTTGGCGGAGCTGATGAAGGAATAGCCCTCGTCCGTGTCCACAGGGTCATGCCGGCCCATCAGGTCGTAAAAATCCCTGCGCGGATCCTGGTCCATGGCCACGTCGCAGGCCGCGAATCGGGAAACGCGGAAGGAGCGGCTGGTGATCGTCTGCGCGGCGGATACGCGCAGCTGCTGGGGCAAAACCGGAAACGAGGCGTGCTGCAGCGCGTCGCACATGCGGATGTCCCCGCCGGTCTTGCTGGGGCGGTAGTCGATCACCTCGCCAAAGAAGGAGTCATAGGCCTGCACCTTAACGGAGCCGGGCGCGTCCAGCCCGCGCAGGGAGACGTCCGGTTTGTCCGCGTCCACGACCTGCACGGACCCGGTGGCTCCGGTCACCACGAACCACATGGCATAGAGCGTGCCGGTATCGTCCTTGGCGGCCTGCTCCACCACCTTGGCAGAGAGCATACCCGAATCGGTTTTTATGCGGATGTTGGGTTCGCCCGAGCGCTTGGTACGCACCTCCACCAGGGCCAGCGCGTCGCCGGCGGTCAGGCGGATCGAGTTGGGCACGTATTGGCTGGACTGCCAGCTTGCGCCCTCCACCACATAGGTGGGCGGGGCCGGGGGCGTGGGCAGCGCGGAAGCGGTGCCGGGCGCGGTCGGCGTGCCGGGCAAGGCGCTTTGTGTGCCGGGCGCGGGCGTGGCAAGGCCGGGGCCGACCACCGCCGTTGCGCCGGGCGCGGGCGTGCTATCCGGCGCGGCCGACGCGGCGGGCTCCGGCGAGGTGAGCTCCATGGGCGGCGCGGACACGTCCGGCCGCGGCGGGCGCGCGCGGCAGGAGGCAAACAGAAAAAGCGGCAGCAGCGCAAGCGCCAATGCGCGGTAAACGGCGGACCTCATGGGCATATCATCTCTCCTTAGGGGAACGATTCACGCACCGGCGCTTTGCATCAGTGCGGCGATCTGGTTCGGCGCAAACTCGTAGGCGGCCTGGCAGAAATGGCACTGCAGGCGCGTCGGTTCGCTTCGGGCGGCCAGCTCGCCCAGCTCGCGCCCGCCCAGGGACAGCAGCACGCGCTCCAGCCGCTCGCGGCTGCAGTCGCAGGAAAACGAAGCGGGTTCCATGGCGAGCACCTCGTGCGGGATGCCGGTAAGCGCGTAGGCGACGAACGCCTCAAGGGAACCAAGGTCGGATAGCGCGCGCGACACGTTGCTCAGCAGCGGCGCGCAGCGGGCCAGCTCGTCGATCACATCCTGCGGGCACCCGGGCAGCGGCGCAAACAGCACGCCCGCCGCGCAGGACACCGCGCCCGCGCGGGTGAGCACGCCAAGGGAGACCAGGGAGGGCGTCTGCTCGGAGGCGAGCAGGTACCCGGCGATGTCCTCGGCCACCTCGCCGGACACCAAGGGCACGCGCCCCACGTACGGCTCGCCCCGTCCCTCGTCGCGCACAACGCTGAGCATGCCCTGCATGCCCACGCCCCCGCCCACGTCCAGCTTGCCGTCCGGGCGCAGGGGAAGCTCAGCCTCGGGGTGCTCCAAAAACCCCTTCACCAGGCCGCCGGGCCGCACCGTGCACACGATCTGCCCCAAGGGCCCGCCGCCCTTTATCTGCAGGGTAAGCAGCTCGCGCTCGCCCTTCATGGTGGCCCCCAGCATCAGCGCGCCCATCAGCGCGCGGCCAAGGGCCGCGGCCGCCAGAGGCGACGCGCCGTGCAGGGCTCTGGCCTGCTCGCACACGGCCGTGCCGTCCATAATCAGCGCGCGCGCCGCGCCGCCCGCAACGCTTACGCGGGCCATTGCAGAAGGGTTCGTCAAAGCTGTTCTCTCCTTACTTCTATATAGACGCAGCATACCGGAAAAAAGATGCACCCGGCGAGGCCGCAAACGCATGCCGCGCGCTTTTTACGCGGCAGGGGCCCGGCGGCTTGGCCGCGGGCCCCTGCAAAGCGCGGCGCTCACGCGCTAATAGTTGCTTGCCTTCATTTCGTAGTAGGCCTGCGGGTGGGCACAAACGGGGCATATCTGCGGGGGCTTCTCGCCGGTCAGCGTAAAACCGCACTCGCGGCACACCCACACGGTGCCGTTGCCGCGCTGGAACACGCGGCCCTGCTCCACGTTGGCCAGCAGGGCGCGGTAGCGCTCCTCGTGCTCCTTTTCGATGGTGGCCACCAGCTCAAACTGGCGGGCGATGTCGGTAAAGCCCTCCTGCTTGGCCACCTGGGCAAACTCCTTGTACATCTGGGTCCATTCAAAGTTTTCGCCTTCTGCGGCGGCCAGCAGGTTCTGCGCGGTGGCGCCGATGCCGCCCAAATGCTTAAACCAGATGGAGGCGTGCTCCTTTTCGTTGTCGGCGGTTTGGTTAAAGAAGAACGCCAGCTGCTCAAAGCCCTCCTTGCGGGCGGCGGAGGCGTAGAACGAGTACTTGTTGCGGGCCATGCTTTCCCCGGCGAAGGCGGCGTTTAGGTTGGCCTCGGTGCGCGATCCTTTCAGTTCCATGTGTCTACCCCTTTCATCTTTCGCATATGTCGGTCGCAACAGCAGTATGTACCAAATCGTCGTGCGCTAGCAGCCGCAGCGGCTACATAAGGCCGATGCGCGTGCAGGGAACCAAGCCGTTCACCAGCTGCGAGAGGCGGTGCCGCGCGTGCCCGATCACCACGGTTGTGCCGGCCAGCACGGGCTCCTTCACAAACTCCAACTTAGCGCGCGCCCCGCCGGCCCCGGCGCGTGAAGCGCCCCGGCAGCGCTCCTGCAGGGCGGCGATTTTTTGAAGCACGTCCTGCGCGTCCCTGCCCGTCACGTCGCGCACCAGCGTCTGCGGGTCGGCCGGGTCCATATAGATGCCCTCGGCGGAGGTCATAATGACGAGCATCTTCGCGCCCACAAGCCCGGAGATGACGGCCGCGGTTTCGTCGTTGTCCACGCACTCAACGGCCGAACCGCTTCTGCGCAGGTACTCGGCCAGCTCCATCTTGCGGTTCTCCTCAAAGGACACCGGGTCGTTGTAGTTCACCACCGGAATGGCCCCCTGCGCGGCGGCGCGCAGGAACAGGCGGCGTATGTGCTCGCGCTTCTCCGGGTCGTTGAAATGCTGGTGCTCCACCAGCACCTGCCGCACGGAGTACTGGGGCCGGATGAACTGGCGGTAGTTCTGCATCAAAATGGACTGCCCCTGCGCGGCGTAGTCGGTCTTCACTTCGTCCTTGTCGCCGGAAAGCTCGGCCCCGTCGTGGCGCTTCATGTAGTCCAGGCGGCCGATCTCCGTGGCGCCGGAGGTCACCCAGATCATGCCGGGCGCAAGCTCCGCGCCCAGGCGGGCGAAGATGTTGTAGTCGATGTCCTCGTCCTCGCGGCGGATGAGGGCCATGGAGCCGATCTTGCCCACCAGGGATATGCGCTCCTCAAGCATGGGCGTCCCCCTTTACCAGATTGCGAATCCATTTTTTGGAGCGGAAGCGGAACAGCCCGATGAAGAACTTGGTCACCTCGTCCAGCTGCAGCATCAGGTACACCGCCGGAAGGGCGAGGTGGAAGTACAGTCCGCCCATGGCGGCCAGGGGCACGCCGATGAGCCACATGCCCAGAATGTCCAGCAGCATGGAGAACACCGCGTCGCCCCCGGCGCGCAAAATGCCCACGATGTTCACAGCGTTGAAGGCCTTGGCCCAGTAGCAGTACACCACCAGGCCCATCACGCCCACGGCCAGGGCCTTGGCCTCGGGCGATATGTTGAACACGGAGACGATCTGGTGCCGCAGCAGCAGAAGCGCCACGCCCATCACCGTGGCGATGGCCACGCCGATGATGAGCATGCGCTGCCCGCATAGGTAGGCGTCCTCGCCCTCGTCCGCGCCCACGCGCTTTCCAACGATAACCGCGGCGGCGTTCATGGTGCCCCACAGCGCGGCCATGCACAGCTGCTCCACGGTGCCGAACACGTTCATGGCGGCCACGGTTTGGGTGGACATGCGGCCGTACACCGCGGCCATGGCGGAGACGCCCAGCGCCCAAACGCCCTCGTTCAGCGTGACGGGCACGGCCACTTTTAGAAAGCGGCGCACGAAGGCGGCGGAGGGCGGCTTCATCTGATGGAAGGTGGCGGCGGAGGGATAGCGGCGCGCATACGCCCACACAAGCAAAATGCCCGCCTCCAGATACGCGGCGATGGCCGTGGCCAGGGCCGCGCCCGGAACCCCCATGCGCGGAAAGCCCAGGTTGCCGAAGATGAAGCACCAGTTGAGGAAGGTGTTGCAGGCGATGGCGCTCATGCTGGCGGCCATGTTCAGCCGCACGCGCTCGGTGGAGCGGTTGGCCGCGCCCAGCACGTTGGAGAGGGCGATGGCCACGTACCCCGGCCCCACCGTGCGCAGGTAGGAAGCGCCCAGGGCGATTACCGCCGGGTCGGGCGAGAACACGCGCATCACGGCCGTTGGGGCAAGCAGGGCCAGCCCCGTGGCCAGGGCGCACAGCGGCAGGGCGAACAGCAGCGACACCCCCAGCGTGCGCCGCACGCCGGTTACGTCGCGGTTGCCCCAGTACTGCGAGGCGAAGATGGAGCAGCCGCACGCCACGCCAAACAGAAACAGGCGGGTTAAGAAGGCCAGCTGGTTGGCCTGCGCCACGGCGGCCAGCTCGGTTTCGCCCAGGCGGCCCACCATGATGTTGTCGATGATGTGCAGGGAGGAGCCCATCAGGTTGGTTAAGATGATGGGCACCGCCAGATAGAAGAACTCCGCAAAGAAGGGTGCGTGAAACAGCCCGGTCCGCCCGGTGAGCCGCAAAACACCAACTCCAAACATAGCCTGTACAAACAATGTCTCCACCAGTATACACGCAAGGGGCAACGCCCGTCAAATGCGGGCGGGGCGGGGCGGGTGCGCGGAACGCAAGCAAAAAAAGCGGGCCCGAAGGCCCGCCCTTGAGGCGCGGTAGGAATTAGCGCAGGAGAGACAGAACGTTCTGGGGCGCGCTGTTCGCCTGAGCGAGCATGGCGGTGGCGGCCTGCACAAGAATGTTCTTCTTGGTGAACTCGGTCATTTCCTTGGCCATGTCGACGTCGCGGATGCGGCTCTCGGCGGCCTGGAGGTTCTCGGCCGAGGTGTCCAGGTTGGCGATCTTGTAGCCCAGGCGGTTCTGGAGAGCGCCCAGAGCGGCGCGCTGCGTGGAGACCTGGTTGATCGCGTCGTTCACTTCGGTGATGGCCTTGGAGGCAGACTTGCGGGTGGAGATGTCGGCGAAGGCAACGCCGAGCATGCGGGTGTTCATGGCATCAACGTTAATATCCAGCTCATCGCCCTGATTCGCACCGGACTGGATGACCAGGGTCTTGCCGCTCGTCTGGTTCACGGAAATGATGCTTCCGTCGAACTTCAAAGCTCCGCCAGCGGTGGTCAGGTCAGTGTCGTTAATCGCCGTGAAGGAGAGCTGCACGCCGACCGTACGGAAGTTGGCGCTCGTGTCCCCTTTCCCAAGAATTACCTTGTCGCCGTCGATGTCCAACTCGATTGTGCCCGCGACGGCAGGGTTTACCGACTGGGTAACGCCCGCGGTATTAAGGTTGAGCGTCGTGCCATTGTACACATTGAAAGCGGCTGCACCAGCAGCGGTATCGGAAATGGTCGAAGCGCCATTGCGCGTGATAGTCAATGTGCCTACGCCCTGGAAGTTGAGAGCGAGCTTATCGCTGTTCCAAGCAGTACCGTCTACATTTTGGATCTGGGAGACGACATTGCCGAGGGAGTCGACCAATTGGAACGTCATCGCGCTGGCCTTCGCGCCGCTTGTCTGAAGGGTATAAATATTACCATTGTGAGCGCTCGTCTTGGCGCCGACGAAGGTAGCAGTCGCTTGGGCAAGGTTATTCGCAGCGGCGACCCCTGCGACGGCATCATCAAAGGTCGAATCGGCAGCAACAAAACCGACTTCCTGACCGTCCACGACTTCTGCGGGCTTAGCCTCATTCACCGTAACGGTAACTGTATGCTCGCCGCCTTCGGCGCGATCAACGAGAATGGACATCGTGCCGTTGCTGGCGAAGTCCGTATCGGTCGCGTTCAGGCTCATCTTGTACTTCTGGAACGTGCCGTCGATCAGATTCTGATCGTTGAAACGGGTCTTTGCGGAGGTGTCGTCAATCTCAGCCTTCAGCTGAGCGAACTCCTGCTGGAGGGCGCCGCGGTCGATGACCTGCTCGTTCGTGTCGGAGGCTGACTGCACGGCCAGCTCGCGCATGCGCTGCAGGATGTTGTGCGTGCTCTGCAGGGCGCCCTCAGCCGTCTGCACCAAAGAGATGGCGTCCTGGCTGTTCTTGGAGGCCATGTTCAGGCCGCGGATCTGGGCGCGCATCTTCTCGGAGATGGCCAGGCCGGCGGCGTCGTCGCCCGCGCGGTTGATGCGGTAGCCCGAGGAGAGCTTTTCGGCCGAAGAGGCCACGGCGTTGTTGGCGATGTTGTACTGACGGTGGGTGTTAAGGGCGGTGATGTTGTTCTGGATACGCATAATTTGTTTCCTCCTTGACGTGTGGTCCGCCCCGGCGTCCTTGCCGGCGGCGAATGTGATGTGATGCGGGCGCTTTCCATCGCCATGGGCCCAAGGCGGTGTCCATTGCCCTGACGGTACATATTATCGTGAGGGCCGCAGGGGAGTTTAGCAAAAACCGGAATTGATTGAAAAATGATTGAACGGGGCCGTTCAACCGTTCAACGGCCGGCGTGCCCGCCGGCGGCCCCGCGCGTTCCTTCTTCCATTAATACCCATTAAAAGGCGTTCCGGCTTGCGGCTTCCGGCCCCCGCGCGCGCCCTGTTTTTTTCTTTTTATAGGGTTTTCCGGTCAAATAGTTTCCAAAATATCCGATATTTGGTAGCGTTCGGCTGCCGCGCCGTTCCGGCTGAAGCGGCGCGCCCTGATGCTGAAAACATCCTGATCATAAAATAATATGGCAGATTCAGTTGCATTTTGTCCCATCGGGTGGTAAAATAACTTCGATATTTATATGGTCCGCCATCATGTCCATCGGGCGCTTCGCCCGCCGCAAGCAGCATATCGCGCGTATCGCCCGCGGGCGACAACCCCCGTTTTTTGCATGGCTAAAAAAGGATAAGGATGCGCATTTGGTGGGTGCTTTTTTTCAAACGGCATTTGGGCAGCTGCGCGATTTTTTTAAAGCGCGCACGCTTCGTCAACTCATCACCATGTGCGTGGTGGCTGTGCTGGTTATCGCCGCGTGCGTATTCGCCGGGGCGTATTTGTCGCGCGTTTCCTACACGGTGCTGTATGCCGACATGAAGGACCAGGACGCCGCCGAGGTGTACGCGCACCTAAAGGAGCTGGGCGTTCCGGCCAAGTCGGTCAAGACGGATTCCGGCACCACCATCTCCGTGCCCGAGGAGCAGGCCGAGGATTTGCGCCTGCAGATGGTGACCGACGGCTTCCCCAAATCCGGCGACACGTACCCCATCTACCAGCTGGCCACGGGCCTTGGCGTTACCTCCCAGCAGCAGCAGGTGTACTACCTGTACCAGCTGGAGCAAAAGCTGGCCGCCACGCTGCGGCGCATGAGCGTGGTGTCCGACGCCGAGGTGCGCTTAAACATCCCCGAGGACAGCGTGTTTGTGATGAAGGGCACGCAGCAGAAGGCCAGCGCCTCGGTGTTTTTGGTGCTGAAGGAGCCGCGCGAGCTTTCCAAAACCGAGGTGAACACCATCGCGCGCCTGGTGTCCGGCGCGGCCAAAACGCTCTCGCCGCAGGACGTGGTGATTACCGATTCGCTGATGAGCAACTACACCTTCGACGACCCCGACGCGCCCGACTCCCAGGACCCGGCGACGTACCTGGACCAGCTGGCCCTCACCGAGCGGGTGCAGCGCTCCTACGAAAAGCAGCTTACTTCCTTTTTAACCCCCATTCTTGGCGCCGGCAACTTTGTGCCCACGGTGAGCGTTACGCTGGACTTTGACAAAACCTCCCAGCAGAGCGTGGTGTACGAGCCGCCCGTGAAGGCCGCCGGCAGCGAGGGCATTAAGGTGAGCTACCGCGAGCTGACCGAGGCCATTCGCGGCGAGGACCTGGCGCAGGGCCAGGTGGGCCTGGACGCAAACGGCGGCGCGCCCGTGTACCCCAGCACCGCCACCGACACGAACCGGGTGTACGACAAGGCCGAGCGCGAGTACAACATGGAAGTGAACGAGCTGCGCACCATGATCGACAAGGCGCGCGGCACGGTGCTGCGCAAAACCGTGTCCGTCTCGGTGGACGCCGACAGCCTAAGCGAAGAGTTTGAGGAGAAGCTGAAGGCCCTTGTGGCCAACGCGCTGGATATCACCGACATGACGGCCATCACCGTGTACCGCATGCCCTTCGCCCGCTCGGACGAGTCCGCCACGGCGTGGCGCGAGCAGGCCGCCTCGGACATGGCCAAGGCCGCCGCCGCCGCCACCACGCGCATGATCATCATCGTGGCGGGCATCATCCTGCTCATCATCATTCTAACCATCATCGTGGTGCGCATGCTGCGGCCCAAGCCCGCCATGGTGCCGGAAACGCCGGGCGATATTGTGGACGTGCCGGAGGCAAACGACCAGGAGACCGCGCTGGTGGCCCCGGACGAGCTGCTCGTTAAGAAGAACCACGACCTGGAGCGGATCGAGCAGCTCATCGATCAGGACCCGGAAGTGGCCGCGCAGCTGTTGCGCAGCTGGCTTGTAGAGGATTTCAGGTGAGGTGAGCGCATGGCCAGCATTAACGCCGCTAAGTACGACGAGGTGTCCTCGCAGGAGAAGGCCGCGCTGCTCATCATCTCCTTGGGCAAGGATTACTCCGCCAAGCTCTTTCAGCACCTCTCCGACGACGAGATCTCCCAGCTCACCCTGTCCATCACGAACATACGGCGCGTGGAGCCGGACGTGAAGGAGCGGGTGCTGGCGGAGTTCGCCGACCTGTGCCTGGCGCAAAACTACATTTCCGAAGGCGGCATCGAGTACGCGCGCGAGGTGCTCGAGCGGGCGCTGGGGGCCGACCGGGCGCTCACCCTCATCGAGCGGCTCACCTCCTCGCTGCAGGTGCGGCCCTTCGAGTTTGTGCGCAAAGCCGACCCCAACCAGGTGCTCAACGTCATTCAGGGCGAATACCCGCAAACCATCGCCCTGGTTTTGTCGTACCTGGACCCCAAGCAGGCCGCCATGGTGATCGCCACCCTGCCCCAGGAGAGCCAGGTGGAGATCATCACGCGCATCGCCACCATGGGCGCAGCCTCGCCCGAGTACGTGCACGAAATCGAGCGGATTATGGAGCGGCGGCTTTTGTCCATGGGCATGGACCAGCACATGGTGGTGGGCGGCATCGACCAGATCGTGGCCATCCTAAACTCCGTGGACCGCTCCACCGAGAAGCACATTCTGGAGACGCTGGAGCTGCACGACATGGAGCTGGCCGACGAGATCCGCTCCAAGATGTTCGTGTTCGAGGACATCATCAAGCTGAACAACACGGCCATCCAGCGCGTGCTCAAAGAGGTGGAGAACCGCGAGCTGGCCACGGCCCTGCGCATGGCCGGCGACGAGGTGAAGCGCGTTATCTTCGCCAACGTCTCCAAGCGCCTGGCCGAGATGATCAAGGAGGACATGACCTTTATGGGCCCCGTCCGCATGCGCGACGTGGAGGAGGCGCAGCAGCGCATCGTCAACATCGTGCGCAAGCTGGAGGACGGCGGCGAGATCGTCATCGCGCGCGGCGAGGGGGACGATGTCCTTGTTTAGGATCGACCGCTCGATCGTGCACTTCAGCCAGGCCCCCGCCCCGGGAAAGCCCGAGGAAAAGAAGGCGGGGCCGGCGAAGGAGACGGCGGCTGATAACCCCGCGCCCAAGGCGGAAGCCCCCGCGCCGGCGCGCGAGCCGGCCCCCGCGCCGGCCGAACCCGCGCCGCCTCCCTCCGCGCTGCCCGCAGTGTCGCGCCAGTGCGGCGAGATGCTGCAAAAGGCCAGAGCCGAGGCCGAGGCCGTCGTGGCGAAAGCCCGCGAGGAAGCGCAGGCCATACGCGCCGAAGCGCAGGAGCAGGGCCTTGCCCACGGCGTGGAGCTGGCGCGCGCGCAGGCCGCCTCGCAGCTGGCCGCCCTGCGCGCCCAGGACGTGCGCGGCGTGCAAAGCGCCGTGCAGCAGCTGATGGACAGCCGCGCCGACATGTACGCCCAGCTGGAGCAGAGCACGCTTGTGCTCTCGCTTTTAATTGCCGAAAAGATACTCGCGCATGAGGTGGAGAGCGACAAATCGGTCTTCACGCGCATGGTCGCGCACGCCGTCGGCCAGGTGAAGGCCGCCGACCACATCATCGTGCGGCTGTCCTCGGAGGACTTTGCTATCTATTATCCCGACGGCCGGCTGGACGTCGACACGGGCGACGCGTCCGTGCGCCTGCAGCTGATGGAGGACAGCGGCCTGCCGCGCGGGTCCATCCTCGTGGAGACCTCCAACGAGGTCATCGACGCCTCCGTGCGCACGCAGCTGGCCACCATCCGCGAGGCCTTCACCAGGAGCCTCACATGAGCGCGGAATACCTCTCCAAGTACGCTTCCATGCTCTCCGCCATGGACCCGATGATCCATTCCGGCCGGGTGAGCCAGGTGGTGGGCTTAACCGTTGAATCCAACGGTCCGGCCGCCAAAATAGGCGACATCTGCCAGATCTACACCGGCCGCAACGAGCTGGTGCACGCCGAGGTGGTGGGCTTTCGCGACAGCAAGGTGCTGCTCATGCCCTTCAAGGATCTCTCCGGCGTGTCGCAGGGCAACCGCGTGGTCACCACGAACCGCTCCTTCTTCGTGCCGGTCGGCCGCAAGTTCGTCGGGCGCATTTTAAACGCGCTGGCCGCCCCCATCGACGACATGGGCCCGCTGGACGTGGAGAACCGCATCGGCATCGACAACGACCCCCCCAACCCCTTAACGCGCGTGCGCGTGAAGGAGCCGCTGCCCCTGGGCATCAAGGCCATCGACACCATGCTGACCGTGGGCCGCGGGCAGCGCATCGGCATCTTCGCGGGCTCGGGCGTGGGCAAGTCCACGCTGCTGGGCATGATCGCCCGCAACGCCACCTCGGACGTCAACGTCATCGTGCTCATCGGCGAGCGCGGCCGCGAGGTGCGCGACTTCATCGAGAAGGACCTGGGGCCGGAGGGACTGGCCAAGTCCGTGCTCGTCATCGCCACGTCCGACCAGCCGGCGCTGCTGCGCTTCAAGTCCGCGCAGGTGGGCACGTCCATCGCCGAATACTTTCGCGACTGCGGCATGAACGTGCTGCTCATGATGGACAGCCTAACCCGCTTCGCCATGGCCCAGCGCGAGATCGGCATGGCCACGGGCGAGCCCCCCGTATCGCGCGGGTACACCCCTTCGGTGTTCGCCAAGCTCCCGCGCCTACTGGAACGCTCGGGCACGTCCGACAAGGGCTCCATCACGGGCCTGTACACCGTACTTGTGGAGGGCGACGACATGAACGAACCCGTTGCAGACACGGTACGCGGCATTCTGGACGGGCACTTCGTGCTCTCCCGCGCGCTGGCCAACGCCAACCACTATCCTCCCATCGACGTGCTCGCTTCCATATCGCGCTGCATGCCCGACATCGTCAGCCGCGAACACATGGCGCAGGCCGATTTTGTGAAGAACCGCATGGCCACCTTCCGCGACGCGCGCGACCTGATCAACATCGGCGCATACCAGAAGGGCTCTAACCCGCAGATCGACGAGGCCATCGAGATGAACGACCCGATCAACAAGCTGCTGCGCCAAGGCATTCACGATACCTTCAACTATGAGGAATGCCGCGGCCAGCTCGCCGCTCTTGTGGGCGAAAGGGCCGCCCAATGAAACGCTTCCGCTTCGCGCTGCAGCCGCTGATGAAGGTGAAGCAGACCCTGGAGAAGCAGCTCAAAGGCGAGCTTCTGCAGATCAACATGCGCCTTCGCATCCTGCAGGAGGAAAAGACGGCGGAGGAAGACCGCCTTGCCAAAGCCGCCGCCGACCATCAGGCGCGGCTGCGCCGCGGGGCCGCCATGGCCGAGGTGTCCGGCTACCCGGGCTACTGCGCCTTTCAGTGCGAGGTCATCGACGGCCTGAGCCGGCGGATCGAGGCGACCCTGCAGGAGCGCGCTGCCTGCCAGGAGAAGCTCATCGCCATCATGAAGGATCTAAAGATGCTGGAAAACCTGCGCGAGCGCAAGTACGCCGAATACTTGCAGGAGAACGAGCGCGAGGCGCAAAAGGAGATGGACGACTTCGTGTCCTACGGCCTTTCGGCGGGGGCCTCCGCAGGCGCCGCTTCCCCCGCCCCCGCGCAGAGATAGAAGCATCATTTTTTAAGAACATATCCTCTCCCGCGCGGGTTTTTTGCTATATTAACAAATTTCGTGCGCAAATCGGCTCCAGGAGGTTAATTCTATGGCTGGAAATAACGATAAAGCCATTGATCGTGTGAAAAGGCCCGCCAAAAAGCGTGGGCGCCTGCCGGGCGCGCTCATCGTGGGGTTGGTCTTCGTTGTGCTTCTGGCCGCCTGCGCCGCCGTGCTGTTCTTCAATTTTTTTGATTCGCGGCAGGTGACCGTCGCCTTCATGCAGCGCATGGACCCAAACATCCAGTCCGTCGAGGACGATCTGGACAACGAGTGGGCCGAGTTGGCCGACCAGAAGACGGACCTTGAGCGCTGGGAGACCGAGCTGCAAAAGCACGAGGAAGATTTAAGCAAGCGCGAGGATGCGCTGAAGAAACGCGAGGATGCGCTCATAGAGGCAGCCACGTCCGAGTCCTCGGCACAAAACCAGCAGGCCGCGTACCTTGCGCGCGTGTTCAGCTCCATGGACACGGCCAAAGTGGCCACAACCCTGCAGCAGATGGAGGACATCCAGCAGGTCGTGCGCATCATGCGCCACATGTCTGTGGATGAAATCGCCGCGCTGATGGCCGCCTTCGAGGACGGTTACGGCGCGAAGGTATCCGCCGCGATGCTCGCGCAGGGCGGCCGCTAGCGCTGAAGGAGCAGGCCCGGCCGGACGCAGGCCACACTTCCCGCAAACGAAGAAGGGGGTCGCAGAAACCCTTGAGCAACGTACAGATGCCGCTTTCATTCGGCCTGTCCACATCCCAAAGCGTCTCATCGAAGGTCGCTTCGGCCAACTCCACAACCAAATCGAAATCAAGCAGCGTGGACTTCGCCTCCACGCTCTCCGCCGAGCAGGCCGCCGCGTTGGCGGGCAGCGCGCTCGTGCCAGGGGCGTCGGTTCAGAACGACGAGCCCGTACCCGTGAAGGACGAAATGACCCTTCGCCCCGAGGACGTGGGCGGAGTATACCAGCTTGGCCCCATGGGATGGGACTTTTTGCCCTCCACCTTCATTGGGCGCAACATGACGCCGGTCGCCTCGCTGTACTCGCAAGAGGCCCTCGCGGCGCTTCAGCAGCGCGCCTTTTTGCCCTTCGCGCAGGGGCTGACCCCGCAGAGCGCCCTGCAGCAGGTGCAGGGTTTTGCCGCCCAAAACGCCGCGCCCGCCGCCGCGCAAACCGACAGCCAGGTACCCATGGGCGCGCTTGTGCAAAGCTTGACGGACCACGTGGCGCAAAGCGCCGCGCTGCGCGTGCCCACCGCCGAAGCGGCCGGCGAGCAAACCAGCGCCAAGGGCGAGCAGGGTTCCGACTTTTCCGGCGCCATGCCCATGCTGGGCGCCCTGAGCGGCGAGCACCGCGTGGTGGTGTCGGCCGAACCGGCAGCGGCCCCCGCGCCCGCCGCGCCCACACCCGCCGCGCAGATGGTGGATCACATCCAGACGACGCTGCAGGACGGCCGCCGCGAGTGCGCCATCCAGCTGCAGCCCGAGCACCTTGGCCGCCTGTCCATCAAACTGGTGATGAGCGAGGGCGCGCTTTCCGCGCGCATCGAGGTGGGCGACCCGAGCGTGCGCGCGCTCATCAACGGTCAGGTAAACGACCTGCGCGACACGCTGCAGGACCGCGGCATCCGCGTGGCGGAGCTATCGGTGGTGTACCAAAGCGTCAACCAGTCCATGAACGAAAACGAGCCGCATCAGCCGGGCGAGGACCGCAGGCACGACCGCCCGGCTTCCATACGCATCGACCGCGCGCAAAGCGCCAATGAGGGCGCAGCCCCGGCCATGCCCCAGATGGGCGAGAGCGACGAAGGACTCGTCGTAAACGCCTGACCGACTTGGAAGGAGGCCGCCCATGGCCAGCGTAACCGGCGTGCGCATGTACCAAACCCCGGAGACACCGGCGGAGACGCGCACCCCAAAGACCGAGCTTGGCAAAAACGAGTTCATGCAGATTCTCGTGGCCCAGCTCTCCAATCAGGACCCCTTAAACCCCGCCAGCGACACGGAGTTCATCGCGCAGCTGGCGCAGTTCTCCGCGCTTGAGCAGATGCAGGCGATCAACACGTCCACCTCCGTCACCCAGGCCTACAACCTTATGAACAAGCACGTTCTGGCCGAGTGGGTGGACAAGGAGTCCGGCGCGGACATGGCTTTCTCCGGCGAGGTGGTGGGCGTGATGATGAAGAACGGCCTGCCCTACCTGATGGTGCACAACAACACCACGGGCGCCGACGCGGACCTGGAGCTGTCGTGGGTGTCCTACGTATACGACCCCGACTGGCTGCAGCAGCAGGCCGGCGGCACGGACGGCACACCGGACCCCGCGCAGGAAGCCGGCGGCTAAGCCCTTCCGGCAGCCCGTGCGACACGGCACATCTCACATCCTTCATCGTCACA
The DNA here is from genome assembly GCA_031553225.1 of Eubacteriales bacterium. Classification (GTDB taxonomy): domain Bacteria; phylum Bacillota; class Clostridia; order Christensenellales; family UBA1750; genus JAVBLU01. The sequence continues at coordinate 68,761 of JAVBLU010000016.1, read as the reverse complement.
TCGCATGAAAGCTTGTAAGGCGGCCTCCGCCGTCCAATATAGGGAGGATACCGACCATGATGCGTTCCCTTTTCTCCGCCGTAACGGGCTTGAAGAACCATCAGACGCGTATGGACGTCATCGGCAACAACGTCGCCAACGTAAACACCGTTGGCTATAAAGCCAGCCGCACCACCTTCAAGGACATCTTCTCACAGACCATCGCCCCGGCGGCGGGCGCGTCCACCAACGTGGGCGGCATCAACCCCATGCAGGTGGGCCTTGGCATGACCATCTCCACCATCGACACGCTGCACACCAAATCGGCCAGCCAGTACACGGGCAACACGCTGGACCTGATGATCCAGGGCGACGGCTTCTTCATCGCCAAGAACGAAATGGGCGAGGAAGTGTACACGCGCGCCGGCAACTTCTACCTGGACAACGAGTTCAATCTGGTCACCGCGGACGGCTTTCACGTGCTGGGCCTGGCGGTCGCCTCCCAGCCCACCGTGGACAACACCACTACGCCGCCAACCGTAACGGCCGCCACCTACGCCACCGCCAAGAGCTCCATGCAGATGAAGCTGAGCGACACGGACAACAACACCTATTACAACATAAACGTGGACCAGAACGGCGTTATCTCGGGCCTTGTGCGCGAGGTGGGCACCAGCAACCCCGTCACCGGCCTTGCCGCCGGCGACAAGGTGGTCTTTGGCAAGCTGCAGCTGGCCGGCTTCAACAACCAGGCCGGCCTTGAAAAAATCGGCAACAACTACTACCGCAAGAGCAACAACTCCGGCGCGCCCATCGAATCCGATCCCGGCGTGAAGGGCAACGCGCTCATCAAGGCCGGTGTTCTGGAGATGTCCAACGTGGACCTGGCCAACGAGTTCACCGATATGATCGTCACCCAGCGCGGCTTCCAGGCCAACTCGCGCATCATCACCGTCTCCGATACGCTGCTTGAGGAGCTTGTTAATCTGAAGCGCTGATCCGGCCGCGCCCGCGCGGCGCGTTGAGGAGGTACCAGCTTGATTTTGGTGTCGCGCTTGAATGAGACGAAGTTCCTCGTCAATCCCGACATGATCGAGTTCATCGAGGAGACGCCCGACACGGTGGTCACCTTGATGTCCGGCCGCAAGATCGTCGTGTCGGAGCCGGCCGAGGAGATCGTGCGCCGGATCGTCGCATACCGGCACCGCATCTACACGAATCTGCCGCAAATAAAACCGCCTCAAGAGCTGTCGGAATAGCGAGGGAATCGGAAATGGACATCTTCACGATCGGCTCCATGATCGGCGTTTTTCTTGTGGTCATCCTCGGCATCCTGCAAGCGGGCGACATCATGAACTTCGTCGACATGGCGTCCGTCTTCGTCACCGTGGGCGGCACGATTCTGGCCGGTTTGTTCGCCTACCCCCTCTCGCAAATCAAGCAGACGCTCAAGGCGGTAAGCATCGCCTTTAAAAAGCATGAGCAGAACCTGAACAAGGAGATCGACCTGATCATCGGCATCGCCAATATCGCCCGGCGCGAGGGCCTGTTGGCCCTTGAGGAGCAGGTGCAGAGCATGGAGGACCCCTTCTTGAAGAAGGGGATCATGCTCATCGTGGACGGCTCGGACCCCGAGCTCATCCGCGACATACTGGAGACCGAGCTGGACTTCATGTCCGCCCGCCACAGCCAGATTCAGGCGACGATCGGCCAGTTCGCGGCGTTCGCGCCGGCCTTCGGCATGCTGGGCACGCTCATCGGCCTGATCAACATGCTCAAAAAGCTCTCCGACCTGTCCTCGCTGGGCCCGAACATGGCCGTGGCCCTCATCACCACGTTTTACGGCGTCATCATGGCGAACATGATCTTCACGCCCATCGCGCGCAAGCTGGCCGCCATCTCCTCGCAGGAGTACCTGCGCAAGGAGCTTCTGCTGGAAGGGCTTTTGTCCATCCAGGACGGCGAGAACCCGCGCATCATCAAGGACAAGCTGGACGCCTTCATCGCCCGCAGCGAACTCGGCGCGCCCAAGACGGCCGGCGCCGAGCCGGTGTCGGGCAAAGCGGAAACACAGGAGCTGTAGGATTACATGGCACGCAAGAAGCGGGAAGCGGGAGACAGCGCCGGGTATTCCTGGATGGATACCTACGGCGACCTTGTCACGCTTCTGCTTTGCTTTTTTGTGCTTTTGTACGCTTCCTCGGACACCAGCTCACGCAAGCAGCAAACGCTGGCCGCGTCGCTCTCCGGGCGCGTGATCCCCATCGCCTACCCCCTGGACCCCGGCCCGGCCAACATGGAGGACCCGGTGCAGCTGCCCCCCGACGCCGACCTGCAGATCGGCGCCTTCCGCGAGGACCGTCCCACGCCCATCCCCAACCCCACCCCCTCGCCCAGCAAAAGCCCCGGCGCCACCCCCTCGCCCGAGGAGGTGGAGATGGCCAAGGTAGAGGAGCAGATGACCGAGCTCTACCGCCTCATCAAGAGCTACATCGAGCAAAATGAGCTGCAGGACACGGTTCTGGCCAAGAAAGAGGGCGTGGCCATCACGGTCACCTTCCTCGATTCCATCTTCTTTGACTCCGGCAAGGCGGACATCAAGCCCGAGGGGAAGGCGACGCTGGACACGCTGCTGCCCTTCATCGAGCAGTTCCAGTCCATCATCGAAAGCGTGCGCATCGAAGGGCATACGGACAACCGGCCCATCAGCCAGGGCGTGTTCAAGAACAACTGGTGGCTGTCCATCTACCGGGCGGGCAACGTGGTTGAGTACATGCAAAGCAACTCCAAGATCGACCCGGCCAAGCTGTCCTGCGACGGATGGGGGGAATACCACCCCATCGACACGAACGACACGCCCGAGGGCCGGGCGCACAACCGCCGCGTCGAGCTGATCATCAACGAGAAGGTCTCCATTACGCCAAGCAAGTAGGTGCGCACATGAAAAAGCCGTTGCCCATCATCCTGATCGCCGTGGTCATCCTGGCGGCTGGAGCTTATTTTCTGTTCTTCGCCCCGAAGCCCGAGCCCGTGGTGAACACATGGTATCACACGCCCGGCGAATACATCGTTACGAACGTGCGCGATTCGGCGCGCCTTCTGAAGATTGTGCCGGTGCTTGAGTACCAAACCACCAAGACGGACGAGGAGCTGCAGGAGTATCTGAAGGCGCACGACCAGATCGTGCGCGACGCCATCATCTTTTTGTGCCGCGGTAAGACCGAGCCGGAGCTGCGCTCGCCGGACATCGAGTTCACCATCCGCCAGGAGATCATCGACCTGGTCAACCAGGTGATGCCCGGCGACACGGTGACAAACGTGTACTTCAACGATTTCGTTCTTCAATAGATTGCCCGCACCTGATATTTCTGATATAATGATCGAAAAGTCTCAAGAACCTGATCCCATCTTCGTAAGGAGGGTTTTTCTTGTCCGAGGTCCTCTCGCAAAACGAGATCGACGAGCTCCTGCGAGCTATGGCGTCGGGCGAGTCGGAAACCGCAGCCGAAGAGGAAAACGTTGAGCTCAACGTGCGCAGCCACGATTTTCGCCTGGCGAACAAGTTCTCCAAAGAACAGCTGCGCACGATCGACATCGTATACGACAACTACGCGCAAACCATGGGCAACTACCTGGCGGGCGTTTTGCGCGCGATTACCAGCGTGCAGGTGCTCTCCGTCGAGGAGATCACCTTCCGCGATTTTATGGCCGCCATGCCGGAACCCGTGATCCTTGCGCTGATCAATCTGCCTCCGCTTGTGGGTTCGTGCCTGATGACCGTGTCTCCGCAGATCGCCTACGCCATCATATCGCATGTGTTTGGCGGTGCGGACGCCCTGACCAACACGAACAAACCCTTTACCGAAATCGAGTTGGCGGCCATCACGCGCATCATACGCCAGCTTCTTTTGCGCATGGGCGAAGCGTGGCAGAGGGTCACCCCCATCTCCCCGTCGCTGGACCGCATAGAAACCTCGCCCCAGTTTGCGCAAATCGTTTCCACGAACGACGCCGTGGCCATCATCACCCTGCAGGTCACCATCGGCACCATATCCGACTACGTGTCCATATGCATACCGCACGTGGCCATCGAACCCATCACCAAGCAGCTCTCCACCAAGATGTGGTTCTCCTCCGGCCCGCGGGAGATCGTGCCGCAGGGCGAAGTGATTCAGGAGCGCGTGCTCGCCTCTAAGGTGACGCTGCAGGCCGTGTTCCACCAAACCACCGCTTCGGTGCGCGACATCATCGGCCTTCAGGTGGGCGATGTGATCCGCCTGGATCACATGACCAGCCAGCCCCTGTGCGTGAAGGTGGAGCACCTGGCCAAATTCCACGGCTTCATTGGCACCATGTCCAACAAATACGCCGTGCGCATCACCGAAGTGGTCAAGGAGGATGCAACCGATGAGTAATATGTGGTCGCAGGAGGAGATCGACGCCCTGCTGCATGCCAACGGGGACGGCGCGTCCCCTGACCCCGGCGATATGCCCATCACCCAGCCCGAACAGGATACGCTGGGCGAAATTGGCAACATCTGCATGGGCACCGCAGCCACGACCATGTCCACGATGCTCGACCGGCGCGTCAACATCACAACGCCCACGGTGAGCTATTTCGAGAGCGCCTCCAGCATGATTATGAACTACGGCCGGCCCTTCATCGCCGTGCAGGTCACCTACACGGAAGGCCTGCAGGGGAACAACATCCTTCTTCTTAAAGAAGAGGACGCCATCATCATCACCAACCTGCTGCTCAACGGCTCGCCCGACGGGGACATGTCGCAGGGCCTGGGCGAGCTGCAGATCTCGGCCATGTCCGAGGTGATGAACCAAATGGTCGGCTCCTCCGCCACGGCCATGTCCAACCTCCTGCACGAGGCGGTGAACATCTCCCCGCCCATCACCATCCTGTGCAACGTGAACGAGGACCCTTCCATCAAGGGGTTTCTGGACGACGACGAGCCCATCGTGCGCATCAACTTCGACATGGAGATCCAGGACGTTCTCAAGTCCGAGCTCATGCAGGTGATCCCGCTTCGCTTTGGCCGGCAGCTGGTGGAAAAGCTGATGCAGGAGATGAACGAGCCCGCAAGGCCCGCCCCGGCTCCCGCTGCGGCTTCGGCGCCCGCCAAGGCCGCCCCGCCCGCAAAGCCCGCCCCGCAGCCCGCGCGTGCTACCGCGAACGAGGCCCCGGCTTATGCGCCCCCGCCTCCCGCGCCACGGCCCCAGCAGCACGTGGACGTGCAGTCCATGCACTATCAGGCCTTCGACGCGCCGGAGAGCGCCGCCCCCGGCAGCGAAAATATGGACATCGTCATCGACGTTCCGCTTCAGGTGACCGTGGAGCTGGGCAAAACGCGCAAGTCCATCAAGGAGATCCTGGGCTTCGGCAAGGGTTCCATCGTGGTGCTCGACCGGCAGGCGGGCGAAATGGTGGACGTGCAGGTGAACGGCAAGCTCATCGCGCGCGGCGAAGTGGTCGTCATCGACGACAACTACGGCGTGCGCATCACCGAGCTGTTCGCCGCGGGCAAACGCATCGGCTAAGCCGGCGAAAAGGACGTCCGGGGCCCAGGGGCTGCCCCGCCCTGCGGTCCACCCCATGCCCGCATTGAGCGGCGTACTACACTTTTTTGCAAGCTGGCGCGCCGGAATCACCGGCGCGCCGTTGTTTGCCGCGCTGCTCGCTTGGGCGGCGGCTTGCGCGTGCAGCCGGCGTATGCTATGCTGGTCGAGGAGGTGCGGCATGCAAATCGCATTGGTATCGGACCTGCACGGCAACTGGCCGGCGGTGGAAGCGGTTGACCGCGACATACGCGGCCGCGGGATCGACCGCGTGATCTGCCTGGGCGACATTCTGGGCAAAGGGCCCAGCGGCAGCGCGTGCATCGACTGGGTGCGCGGCCGCTGCGAGGCCGCCGTGATGGGCAACTGGGACGAGACCATTGTTCAGGGCGAAGGCGAGCAATCCCGCTGGTTTGCCGCGCAGCTCACGGCCGACCGCTTCGCCTATCTGGCGGCCCTGCCCTACACGCATGCCCTAACCATAAGCGGGCGCGCGGTGCTCCTGTACCACGGCCGGCCGCTCACGCCCATTGTATACGCCGAATCGCCCCAGGAGGACAAGCTGGCGGCCATGGCCGCCTTCGACGCCGCTGCCCCCCGGCCGGACTGGGTGGGCTTTGGCGATGTGCACCGCGCGTTTGTGCATAGTTTTCGCGACGGCCGCACGCTCTTCAACGTGGGCAGCGTGGGCAACTCCATCGGCGCCACGCGCGCCTGCTACGCCGTCTTGAGCGGCGAGGAAGGGCCGACGGACGCCCCGATCTCGCTTCAGCTCGTGCAGCTGCCCTACGACGTGGAACGCGCCGTGGCCATGGCGCGCGCCTGCGCGGGGCTTCCCAAGGCGGACGCCTACGAGCGCGAGCTGCGCACGGGCGAGTACAGCCGCTAGCCCAGGGCCGCCGCGCGGACAAAACGTCTCGGTAGCCTTGCGTAAAACCGCTTGGATCACTCTGCTAAGGAGGGTGAGCGCATGCTGCTCGGCCGTTTGTACTTTGCCCTGTTTGTGGCGGGCGGCGCGGCCGCGGGCGTTTTATTCTTTTACGGGGAGAACGCCCCGGTGCGCGCCTGGCTGGGCGCGGCGTTAGGGCAGGCGGCCCTCATGTGGCTGCCCGCGCTGTGCGCTTTTTTTCTGTCCTTCGGCATGGCGGCGCACGTGTTCGCCGCGGGGTTGTACGCGGCGGCGCTTGCGGTGCTGTGGCGGCGGCGCGGCGACGTCCAAGACGCGCAGGGCGCACCCCCGCTGGGCCGGCCGGATGCCGGGCCCATCGCCGCCGGGTGCGGCCTGCCGCTGGCGGTGGGGCTGTTCATGATGATCACCTATACCCTGCGCCCGCAGGACGGGGGCCTGTACACCGGCCAGTCCGGCTACGGCGACATGGCGCTTCACCTGGGCATCGTGCAGTCGCTGTGGGCGAACGGCCAGTTTCCGCCCGAGTACAGCATCTTTCCGGGTGCGCGTCTTGGGTACCCCTTTCTAGGGGACGCCTTGAGCGCCAGCATGCGCGTGATGGGCATGCCGCTGCGCTACGCCTACATGCTGCCCGGCATGGCGGCGCTGCTCTTTGTGTTCTTTGGCTTTTACGTTCTTGCCAAAACGCTGCTGAAGAGCCGGAGCGGCGCGGCGCTTGCCTGTGCGCTGTTCTTTGTGGGCGGGGGCTTTGGCTTTGCGTACTTTATGGACAACCTGCGCGCCGATCCATGGAACCTAACGCGCATCTTTACGGGCTTTTACGAGATGCCCACCAACGACCTGGACTACAACCTGCGCTGGACGAACGTGGTTGTGGATATGCTCGTGCCCCAGCGCACGCTCCTTGTGGGGTGGGCGCTGCTGCTGCCCTGCCTTTATATGCTCGTGCGCTCGGCGCTGCAGGGCGTGCGCAAGCTCTTCCTGCCGCTGGGCGTTTTGGCGGGGGCGCTGCCACTTGTGCACACGCACTCCTTTTTGGCGCTGGGCGTTTTGTCGGCCGTGCTGCTCGTTTGGGCGCTGCTGCGCGACGGCCGCGCCTCCGCCGTTTTGCGCGCGTGGCTCCCCTACGCCCTGCCGGCGCTGCTGCTCGCCCTGCCCCAGCTGATCTTCTTTACGTTTCGCCAGTCCGATTCCGAATCATTTGTGCGCCTGGGCCTCAACTGGTGCAACGAAACGGACGCATACATCTGGTTCTATTTGAAGAACCTGGGACTGATCGGCCTGCTCGTTCCGGTGGGCGTAATGTGCGCGCGCCCGGGCCTTCGGCGGCTGCTGGCGGGCGCTTTGGTGTTGTGGGTCATCTGCGAGGTCGTGCTGTTCCAGCCCAACCCCTACGACAACAACAAGCTGATGCTCATCGCCTACATGGTCGCCTGCATCGCCGTCGCCGGGGGCATGCAGCGCCTGTTCGAGCAGCTGCGCGGGGTACCCGGCCGCCGCTACATCGCGGCCGTCACGCTGTTTTTCTGCACGCTTTCGGGCCTGCTCACCTTTGGACGGGGCGTATGGTCAAACGAGTACGAGCTGTTTTCGCAAAAGCATGTGCAGGCGGCGGAGGAGATCCTGCGGCACACCCCGGGCGACGCCATCTTTTTAACCGCGCAGGAGCACAACAACGCCGTGGCGGCGCTAGCGGGCCGGCGCGTGGTGTGCGGCACGAGCATCTATCTGTTCTTTCACGGGCTGCACATCGAGCGGCGCCTGGCGGACGTGGCGGCCATGTACCGCAGCCCCAAAGACGCGCAGGAGCTGTACCGGGCCTACCAGGTGGACTACGTGTACGTGAGCGACTACGAACTGGCGGACATCGGCGTGAACATGGACGAGCTGGCGGCGCTTTACCCCGTGTGGTACCAGGCGGGCGGAGTGACCATCTTCGCCGTGTCGCAGCGCGCGCAGGGCGGACGCTAGCGGGAGGATTTTCCGCGCATCCGTCGAAGGCAATACTTGATTGATTTTCGTTGTTGGGAGGCATAAGCATGAAGACGAACATCAGCTGCAAGAACATGGAGCTCTCCGACGCGCTCGCCCGGCGGGTGGAAAAAAAGGTAGGCAAGCTCTCCCGGTACTTCGGCGACAACCAGGAAGTGCAGGTGCGCCTGACGGTGGAGCGCGCGCGCAACATCGCGGAACTGACGGTGCTTCTCAAGGGTGGCGACGTGCTGCGCGCGGAGGAAACCGGTTACGATATGTACCTGGTCATTGACGACGTGTGTGAAAAGCTGGAGCGACAGATCCACAAGCACCGCACGCGCCTGCAGGCCCGCCTGCGCGACGGCGCTTTCCAGCACGACACGCCCGCCTATGCGGACGAAGCGTACATGACCGAGCAGGAGCCCGCGCTGGTCAAGCGCAAGTCCTTCCCCGTAAAGCCCATGACGCCCGAGGACGCCATCGCGCAGATGGAGCTGCTCGGCCACTCGTTCTTCGCGTTTGTGAACAGCGAAAGCAACCGCACGTGCGTTGTGTACGTGCGCAACGACGGCAACTACGGGCTTTTGCAGCCCGGGGAATGATGGACCCCCTTCCGCTGGGCGGCGCGCTGTTCGCCGCACCCGCGGACGCCGGCGAGGCGTGCGCCTGGGCGCGGCTGTACCGCGGCGGCATGGACGAGCACGACCGAAGCGAGGCGGAGCTGCTGGCGGAGTACGAGGCCGCGCCCTCCGTATGGGTGCTGCGCCAGGGCGCGCGCGTGGGCGGGGCCATTGCCGGACCGGGCGTTCTGTCGCGCCCCTTCGCCGTGCCGCCCCAGGAGGGCCTAGGCGAGCTGGTGCTGCGGCTGACCGCCTACGTGCGCAGGGCCAGCCGGGCCGAGGAAGGCGTTTTGGCCCGCGCGCCGGCTGTGCGCATGAGCGAGCTGGACGATTTCTATCGTGCCGGATGGACGCCTCAGCCCGGCCCGGGCGACGGGCTAAGCTGGTGCCGCGCCATGGTTCGGCCCACGCAAAGCTTGCCTTGGCCCTTGCCGGAGGGCGTGTCCGCCCGCTCGCCCAGAAAAGCCGATTTGCCCGCCTATGCCCAGCTTCTGCTGGAGGCCTACGGCGGGCGCGACCCGCAGCGCGTTTCTCGCGCGGATTTCCTGCAGGACGCCCTGTTTCAGTATGAGCGCATGGACGCGCCATGTAAGCGCGCCTCCTCCCTTGTGGAGGAAGGCGGGCGGCTGATGGGCGCGTGCTTTGTTACGCTGTTTGTGGGCGCGCCCGTCGTGTGGGACGTGGCCGTGCACCCGTGCGCCCGCGGCCGGGGCCTGGCGCGCGCCATGCTGTGCCGGGCGCTGAGCGGCCTATATCCCGCGCACGGCAGCGTGCGGCTGTTTGTTGAAGCCGGCAACCCCGTACAGGCGCTGTACCATACTCTGGGCTTTTACGCCCTGCCCACCACCTGCGACCTCATCCTGCCCGCATAGCCAAAGGCGCTTTTGCGCGCCGTCAGCAAAGGAGGATGCTCGTGCCGGACCACAAGTGGATGCACTACAGCGAGGATCTGGACGTGGAACTGCAGCAGGCCGCCGACGAGGGCAAAGACGCCGCCTCCCTGGCCGGCCGGGTCGCACAGATTAAGGCCGCCGCCGACCGCCTGGAGCAGGACGCCCTGGCCGCCGTGCTGCTGGACGACGTGCAGCGCATGTCCTCCGGAGGCACGCAGCAAAAGGAGCCGGACGTCCTGTCCGCTATTTTGGCGCTGCGCCCCGGCGCGCCCGTTTTGCCCGCCGCGCCCGGCGGCGACGTACTGTTTGACCGGGTGCTGGGCGCGTGGCAGGGCCGCTGCGCCGGGTGCCTTCTGGGCAAGCCTGTGGAAGGCTGGAAGCGCGCGCTCATCGCAGGCTTCTTGCGCGACACGGGAAATTACCCGCCGCGCGCGTACATGTCCAGCGACGTGCCCGCACCCATCCGCCGCCAGTACGAGCTGGACGGCCGCAACGCGCGGGAAAGCTTCATCAACCGGGTGGACGGCATGCCCACGGACGACGACACGAACTACACGCTGCTCGGCCTGATGATGATGGAGAAGTACGGCTACCAGCTGACCACCGCGGACGTGGGCGACGCCTGGCTTGCGCATCTGCCGCTTCTGGCCGCCTGCACGGCCGAGCGCGTCGCCTACAAGAACCTGGCGATGGGCGTGACGCCCCCGCACACCGGGCGGTTTCGCAACCCGTACCGCGAGTGGATCGGCGCGCAGATCCGCGCGGACATCTACGGCTACGTGTGCCCAGGCGATCCGCAGCGCGCTGCCGCGCTTGCCCACGCCGACGCCCTGCTCTCTCACACGCGCAACGGCATCTACGGCGCCATGTTCGTGGCCGCCATGATCGCCGCGGGCTTCTGCACGGACGATCCGGCGCTTGTGGTGCAGTGCGGGCTTGCGCAAATTCCGGAAGGCTGCCGCCTGAGCGCCGCCGTGCATCAGGCGCTGCGCTGGCACCAGGAAGGCGTCGCCTGGCAGGAAGCCGTCGAGCGCCTGCACGGCGTTTGGAACGAGGGCAACCCGCACCACTGGTGCCACACCATCTCCAACGCGCAGATCGTGGTGTTGGCGCTTCTGTACGGCCAGGGCGATCTGGAGCGGGCGATCGGCACCGCGCTGCTCTTTGGGCTGGACACCGACTGCAACTGCGCCACGGTCGGCTCCATCGTGGGCGCGATGCGCGGTGCGGCCCGCCTGCCCGATTCCTGGATCGGCCCCTTGCGCGACACGCTGCACACCTCGCTGGCTGGCGAACCCACCAACTCCATCGCCGCCCTCGCCGCCCGCACCGCCGCGGTGATCGGCCGCACATGAGCCAGGAAGCGTTTATGGCCTTGGCGCTTGAGGAGGCGGCCGCAGCGCTTGCGCACGGCGACGTGCCCGTGGGCGCCGTGGTCGCGCGCGGGGGAAGCGTGATCGCCCGCGCGCACAACGAGCGGGAACTTCAGCGCGACCCTTCGGCGCACGCCGAGGTGCTCGCCATGCGGCAGGCCGCGCAGGCCCTAGGCGACTGGCGGCTGCCGGGCTGCACGCTGTACGTGACGCTTGAGCCTTGCCCCATGTGCGCGGCGCTCGCGCGGCAGGCGCGTCTTTCCCTCATCGTGTTCGGCGCGTCCGATCCGGCTTTGGGCGCGTGCGGTTCGCGCTACGACCTGCCCGCCGACCCGGCCTTCGGCCCGCCCATGCCCACGCTGGGCGGCGTTTTATCGGCCGAGGCCGCCGCGCTGCTGCAGCGGGGGATACGCCCCGTTGCGCCGCCGGAAGCCCCTGCGTAGGCGCGCATCCCTTCGCCATCTCCGCCTGGCCCCAAGTAACCGACGTGAGGAGCTGAACCTTTGTACTTTACCGCCACTTTGCAGGTGATGCGCCTGTGCCTTCAACGCGTTTGGCGCGCTGTTCTGTACGCCGACTACCATGTCGTCTTTCTGCCCAGGTACCTGCGCGACCTGTCGCGCTACGCCAAAGAAAGCCGCGCGCTGGGCGTCACGGGGTTTCCGCTGCGCACGGCGCCGTATCTCACCGACCGACGCGCTCAGGCCGGCCGCTCGCTGAAGGACCTGTACGTGCAGCAGGATTTGTGGGCCGCGCGCCTGATCTTTGACCGCCGCCCGGCGATGCACTACGACATCGGCTCCAGCATCGACGGATTCATTGCCCACCTGCTCAGCTGCCGCCAGGAGGTCACGCTCATCGACATCCGGCCCTATGCGGACGCGGATTTCGGCCTGCGCTTTATGCAGGCGGACGCGACGAACCTTAGCGCGTTTCCGGACGATAGCCTGGAGTCCCTCTCCGCGCTTTGTTCCCTGGAGCATTTCGGGCTGGGCCGCTACGGCGACCCCATCGACCCGGCGGCCTGTTTTTCGGTGTTCCGCGCCATCCGGCGCGTGCTGAAGCCGGGCGGGCACGCCTACATCTCCCTGCCGGTCGGGCCCGCGCAGTGCATCGCCTTCAACGGCGGCCGCGTCTTTCATCCGCAAACCGTTGTGGATGCATTTCCCGGCATGGATCTGGCCGAATATGCCTGCGCCACGCCTGCCGGGCTTGTGACGGACGTCTCGCCCGACGCGGACGCCCCCTATCTGAAGGACCGCCGCGGCCGGCCGTGGGACGACGCCGCCTATGGCCTGTATCATTTTACCAAACGCTAACCGCCGCACTTGCCAATTCTCCCGCATTGTGGTATCATGACGGACGGAGACGTCCGCGTTTCCGAATAATTGCGGGAAAGGAGTTATCACATGAAGACCATCACCATCAAGCTGACGCTCGCTGAGAACGTCAAGACGTTCGTGAACACCGTCAACCGGTATCCTTACGACGTCGATCTGCGTTCCGGTCGCCATGTCGTGGACGCCAAGTCCATTCTGGGCATCTTCAGCCTGGATTTGGGCAAGCCGATCACCATGGAGATCTACGCTGACAACTGCGACGACCTGCTGGCGGACATCAAGCCGTTTATCGCGTAAAGCGCGCGATAACGGCTTGTCCGTCCTACATGGCAGTCGCACTGCCGAAGCTTTCCGCCCGCCGCGGAGGCGTTTTGCGCTTTCTGTGGCCGGGCGTTTACAGATGAATTGCACATGGAAAACCGCGGGCCCTGCAGAACCGATGAAACCGAATGACCGCGCCTATGCAAAGCCGCGGCCGCTCGAGGCTGCCGCCCTCAGTTGATGAGGGCGTTTGCTATATTGCAGGGTTTTTCACATCAATCAGCGTTGAGGGGCGGTGCACAAGATGGACGAATACCCGGCGCTTGCAGGGCGCAAGCTGGAACTGCTGTATTGTTTTGATCGCCTGGGCCCCTTAACGAGCCAGCAAGCGCTGCGCTTCGTTGTGGAAGCTGAGCTGATGAACTATATCGACGTGCAGCTGGCCCTGGCGGAGCTGACGGAGGCCGGGCTGATCGTCGCGCTGGGCGACGAGGCCGTGCGCGCGCACCGCTTGACGGGGCGCGGCCGCCAAACCCTGGCCTTCTTTGAAACGCGCATCCCCGCCGAGCGGCGCGTGGCCATCGACCAGGCCGTGCCGAAATGGCGCGACGTTTTCCGGCGCGAGCGGCAGATCAGCGCCGACTTCGCGCCGGGCTTATCATCCAGCGAATATATCGTGCACATGAGCGCGCACGAGAACGAGCGGCTGCTCTTTGACGTGCAGCTCAGCGTGGTCTCACGCGAGCAGGCCGCCGCCGCGTGCGAGGCCTTTCGCGAGCGGGCCGCCGACGTGTACGAAGCGCTTACCAAGCTTTTGTTAAGCGCCGAATAGGAGGAGCGCTATGCGCTATCAAACCACGGGCACCTGTTCCACAAGCATCGATTTTGATGTGCGGGACGGGCGCATCGTTTCTGTCGTCTTCCAAAACGGGTGCGGGGGCAACCTGGCCGGCCTTTCCCGCCTACTGGAGGGCATGGACGTGCAGGAGGCCATCGGCAAACTGAAGGGGATCTCCTGCCGCAACGGCACCTCCTGCCCCGATCAGCTGGCACGCGCTTTGGAGGCGTCGCTGGGCGCGGGGTGAAGCGCGCGGCGGGGGGTGACGTGAGGACGCGCTCTCCGGCGGCTTCGTCTGTTTAAAAGAAAGAAGCAAGCAGCTTCAGGGAAACCGCTCTTTCTGGCATTTCCGGGAACTATGCTTCAGGGCGCCATGCTGAACCAGGCATCGCATGGCCCGGACGGGGGACAATCCTTCGGACCGGGCGTTAGGAGGTTTGCTCTTGTTTGATCCCCTGCCCTTCCTGCGTGAGGTGACCGCCGCGCACGGCCCGTCCGGCCGCGAGGGCGACGCGGCGCGCTGCATCGCCGCCGCGTTTGCCCGCTACAGCGGCGAGGTGTCCGTCACGCCGCTGTGCTCGGTGCACGCGCGCATCGGATCGTCGGGCCCGCGGGTGCTTTTGTGCGCCCACAGCGACGAGGTGGCCCTGGTGGTTACGGACGTGACGGAGGACGGCTTCTTGCGCGTACACTCGAACAACGGCGTGGACCCGCGCATTCTGCCCGCGCACGAGGTGATCGTGCACGGCGCGTGCGGCGCGCTGCCCGGCGTGTGCGGCGCCAAGCCCCCTCACCTGCAAACCGACGAGGACCGGGCCAAGGCCGTCAAAATGAAGGACATCGCCGTGGACCTGGGCCTGCCCGCCGAAAAGGTAAAGCAGCTGGTGCGCGTGGGCGACGTTGTAACGCTGCGCGGCCCGCTTCGCGAGCTGGCGAATGGCCGCATCGCCGGTAAAACCTTCGACGACCGCGCGTGCGTGGCCGTGCTGCTCATGGTGATGGACCTGCTGAAGAACACGTCCCTGTCCTGCGAGGCGCACTTCGTCGCCACCTCTCAGGAGGAGGTCGGCTCCAAGGGCGCGTGGACGTCCGCCCACATCGTGCGGCCGGACATCGCCCTGGCGCTGGACGTGTGCCACGCCCCTCAGCCGGGCGCGGAACCCTTCGACACCACGCCCTTTGACAAGCCGTCCATCGCGGTGGGCCCCAACATCCACCAAACGCTGTACCAGCGCGCCGTTAAGGTCGCGCGCGATCGGGGCATCGACCACGCCGTGGACGTTTGCCCCGGCCCGACCGGCACGGACGGCAGTTCCACGCAGGTGGCGGCGGGCGGCGTACCCACGCTTGTTTTCCAGCTGCCGCTTCGCTACATGCACACGTCCGTGGAGACCATCGACCAAAAGGCCATGGCGCGTCTGGCGCAGTGGGTCGCCTATTTCCTTCAGGAAGTGGGCGCGGAGGAGGGCGCGTTTTGGAAATACTAGGCTTGCTGGAAAAGCTGTGCACGGCGAGCGGCGTCTCCGGCGATGAAGGCGCGGTGCGCGACATCATCAAGGCCGAGATCGCTCCCTATGTAGAGGAGATGCGCGTGGACGCGCTGGGTTCGGTGATCGCCCGCTGCAAAGGCACCGCCGTCAAAGGCCCCCGCGTTCTGCTCATGGCGCACATGGACGAGGTGGGCTTCTACATTCGCGGCGCGCGCGAGGACGGGCTGCTCGCCATCTTCGCCCAGGGGATCGACCCGCGCGTGCTGTGCTCCAAGCGCGTAAAGGTGGGCCGTAAGGGCCTGCCGGGCGTGATCGGCAGCAAAGCCATCCACCTGCAGAGCCGCGAGGATTTTGAACGCGTGATTAAGACGAACGCGCTGTACATCGACATTGGCGCCACGGACAAGGCCGACGCGGAGCGGCAGGTGCCGCCCGGCGAGACCGCCGTGTTCGACACGGCGTTTGAACTCTTCGGCGAGGGATGCGTCAAATCCAAGGCGCTGGACGACCGCGTGGGATGCCTTGCGCTCATCCAAGCCGTGCAAAACGCCAGCCCCGCGTGCGAGCTGTGGGTGGCCTTTACCGCCCAGGAGGAGACCGGCCTGCGCGGCGCGATCGCCGCGGCCCAGTCCGTCGCACCGGACATCGCCCTGGTGCTGGAGGGCACCACCGCCGCCGACGTGCCCGACACTGCGCCGCACCAGGTGGTGTGCCGTTTGGGCGGGGGCGTGGCCATCAGCTTTGCCGACAACGCGAGCATCGGCCATCCGGGCCTTGTGCGCCTCCTGCGCGGGCTGGCCGACGGGCAGGGCATCGCCTGGCAGCACAAGCGCTATGTGTCCGGCGGGAACGACTCCGGCGCGGTACAGGCGCGCTTCGGCCCCGTGGCCACGGCCGTACTCAGCGTGCCCTGTCGCTATATTCACTCGCCTGCCAGCGTGATGAACCTTGCGGACGTGGCCGCCATGTGCGCGCTTGTGCGCGCTTTTGCAGAGCACGACGCCCTGCCTTCATGGAAGGAAGTGTAACGATATGACGAAACTTCAAGAGACGCTCATGGCGCTGCTGGCCATACCCGGGTGCACTGGCGACGAGTCGGGCGTGGCGGACGCCATCGCGGACATGGTGCGGCCGTTTGTGGACGAGGTGAAGCGCGACGCGCTGGGCAACCTTATCTGCCGCAAAAGAGGCGAGGGTCCGGCCGTGATGTTCGCCGCGCACATGGACCAGATCGGCCTGCTGGTGACGGACGCGGATGAAAAAGGCTTCCTGCGCGTTACGCGCGTGGGCGGCCTTGCCCCGCAAACCGTGTGCGGCCGCCAGGTGGTATTCCCGGGCGGCGTGGCCGGGGTTGTGGGCCGCGAGACCGACTGGGAGGACGACAAGTATCTCTTCGAGCGGCTGTTCGTGGACATCGGCGCAGCCGGCAAGGCCGAGGCCGAGAAGCTCGTGCCTGTGGGCAGCTTTGCCGCCGTCGCGCACGAGGTGAGCCTGTTGCAAAACGGCATGATCGCCGCCCCCGCCATGGACGACCGCGCCGGGTGCGCGGCGCTTGTGGAGATGCTGCGCGGCATGGGCACGCCCGCGTGCAGCGTCATCGCTGCCTTTACCTCCCAGGAGGAGGTGGGCCTGCGCGGAGGCCGCGCGGCCGCATGGGCCGCTGCGCCGGACGTCGGGGTGTCGCTGGACGTAACGCGCACGGGCGACACGCCCAAGTGCGCCCGAAACGCCGTGTCGGTTGGCAAGGGCGTGGCCATCAAGATCGTGGACAGCGGCATGATCGCCTCCCCCGCCCTGGTGGCGCACATGATCAGCCTGTGCGAAAAGCGCGGCATCCCCTTCCAGCGCGAGGTGCTCGTGGGCGGCACCACGGACGCTTCCGCCATGCAGCTCGCACACCAAGGCGTGCCCGCCGGGTGCCTGTCCATCCCCTGCCGGTACGTGCACTCCATGTCGGAGACGATCAGCATCGCCGATTTGCAGGCCGCGGTGGACCTGGGCATCGCGCTCATCCAGGACCCCTATAAGCCCTAACCCCTCCCGCAGAAGCGCCGCCGGGCCACCCTCCCATGACCCGGCGGCTTGCTCACATTTTCCTGTTTTCTTTTCCATTTTTTGTTGCGTGTGTGACCAATATATGTTATCATGGTTTCGGCCTATCCATCCGGCCGCCCGCATATTTTTTTCCATCACCCCTTAACTCTGCCGCGATGGGAACCGATAATCATGTTGGATGATCGCCATCCCTACAACTGCATACAGCCCATCACTCCCACGACAATAGCAAACCGGCCGAAAGACCGGGACGCAAAGCTATAGGGCCTAACCGGCGAAGCGCCGCATGGCAGCCTGGCCGCCGAAAGGAAGTATTTTTCATGAAGAGAGCATACAGCGTCCTCATCAGCTTCCTGCTGGTGTTCGTTCTGTGCTTTTCTTTTGCCTCCTGCCAGCCTAGGCTGAAGAGCGCGAGCGACGGCGTTGTGTACATTCCCGACGAACCGATTCCCCTTGGCAGCATGGACAGCGTGTCGGTTGCGGTGGACGGCGGCTACATCGTTGTGCGCATCGTGAACACCACCGGCAAGCAAGTGCAGGTTATGTTCAACGCCGACGGCAAGCAAACCAACCAAGCCGTAAAGACCGACGGCACCGAGAACCGCATCACCCCGCCTTTTGGCAGCGGCACATACACGGTGCGTCTGTTGGAGCGTATAGACCCAAACGACAACCGCTATTCCACCCTGCACACCGCCACGGTGAACGTGGCCATGGCCGATACGCCCTCCGCGCCCATTCGCCAGCAGCCCTCCGGTTCCGCGCAGGCGCCCTCCAGCACCAACCCGTACCTGGGCAGCAGCGTGGAAGTAAACTGGAGCACCGGGCTTGCGTGCGTGAAGAAGGCCACCGAACTGTGCGCCAACCAGTCCACCAACTCCGGCAAAGCCAAGGCTATCTACAAATACCTCAACGGCATTCTCACCTACGATATGTCCAAGCTGGGCAAGCTGCCCGGCGGCTATAAGCCCTCCCCCGACAGCACCTTCTCCTCGCAAATGGGCATTTGCTACGATATGGCCGCTTTGTACGCCGCCATGCTGCGCTCCCAGGGCGTGCCCGCCAAGCTCTGCAAAGGCTATTCCGACAACGTGGACGGCTACCATGCCTGGAACCAAGTGGATATGGACGGTTCCTGGTCCACCGTGGATCTGTCCGTGGACGCCCAGCTGCGCGCCATGGGCCGCTCCTACAGCATGGTCAAAAAGGACAGCATCTACCGCGTGAGCTCCAGCTTCTAGGCGCGGCGAAGCGCGGATGGCTCCGCCCTCCGCCCGCCGGGACACCAGTCCCTTGGAACCTTCCTGAAACCGGCCGTGTGCGGCCGGTTTCTTTCATCCCTTCGGGACGGCTGCACCAGAAACCCGGCGGCACTACCGTGCCGCCGGGTTTTGACCAAAGACGGCCTCCGCCGCGCAGGCTCCGCCCCGCCTGATTATCCTCTCGTGGTCTTGGCATGGTACTGCCAAGCCATTTTGCACGAAGGAATTGCGGCAAGCCCCCTCATGGCAGCGGTCCGCGCGTCGGCCGCTGCGGATGCAGGCCTCCGGGTAGGCCCTCTCAACCTATCCAGCAGAAGCCGCGCCCGTCTCCGCCGCCCCCTGTCATCCCCTCTCCCCGCGCAGCACGCTTACCAGGGCAAGCATGTCGGCGGGAAAAGGCGCTTCAATGCGCAGGGGCCGGCCTGTGCGGGGGTGATCGAACCCGACAAGGCAGGCGTGAAGGGCCTGGCGGGCGATGGGCAAGGCGGCGGCGCGCGGAGGGCGGGCGGCGCGGGGCAGGTAGACGGGATCCATCAGAACCGGGTGGTGGATGTGCGCCATATGCACGCGGATTTGGTGCGTGCGCCCGGTGTGCAGGCGGCAGCGGACAAGGGCGAGCTGAAGCGCGGGGAAAACCTCCAAAGTCTCCCATTCGGTGATCGCCTCGCGGCCGCCCGGCGCAACCGCCATGCGTTTGCGGTCTTTGGGGTCGCGGCCCACAGGGGCGCTGATCAGTCCGCCGGCTTCCTTGGGAATGCCGACGACCACGGCCTGATACTCGCGCAGGACGGTTCGGTTCTTAAGCTGGTCGCCCAGAGCGCGGTGCGTCCGATCGTCCTTGGCGATGACCAGTACGCCGCTCGTGTCCTTGTCCAGGCGGTGCACGATGCCGGGGCGCAGCTCGCCGCCGATGCCCGACAGGTCGCGGCAGCGGTGCAGCAGCGCGTGCACGAGCGTGCCTGTGTCATGCCCGGCGGACGGGTGAACCACCAGGCCTGCCGGCTTGTTGACGGCCAGCAAGTCGGCGTCCTCGTACAGCACATCCAAAGGGATGTCCTCGGGCACCAGGGCCGACGGGGCGGGCTCGGGCACGTCCAAAGCGACGGGCGCGCCGCAGGAAAGCAAAAGTCCGGCCTTAGCCGCGGGTTTACCGCTTACAAAGGCCCGGCCGTCGGCGATAAGGGCGGCAATGCGCGAGCGCGAGAGCGCCGCGCGGGCGGCGAGGCACACATCCAGGCGAAGGCCCGCCTCGCGCGGCTCCGCCACAAACTCAATGCGCGGCATGAGCCTTTGGCTGCTTATCGGCAAGGAACATAAACCATGCACACAGAAGCACCGCGCCAATGCAGATGCAGGAATCCGCCACATTGAACACGGCAAAATTGATCAGGCGGAAATCCACAAAATCCACCACGAAGCCGTACAGCGCACGATCCCACAGGTTGCCGATCGCCCCGCCCAAAACGAGGGACAGCGCAAGGCCATACAGCGTGGGGATGTGCCCGCGCTTGCGGATGAGCTCCCATACGATGACCACGATGGCCGCCGCCATGACGACAACGAGGGCGTAGCGAAAGCCCTCCAGCATGCCGAACGCGGCGCCCGTGTTCTCCACGTACGTGAAATGCAGCGCGTCCTTGATGAGGGGGATGGTGCCGCCCGGCGCAAGCCGCAGGGAGGTGGCCGCCCACGATTTGGTCAGGCGGTCGAGCGCCACGGCCAGCGCGGCGAGTAGAAAGTACAGCATGCAACGCCTCCGTCATAACAAAGAGAAAGGGCCGAAAAAGGCCCCGGATTACGCGGCAACGGATCATTTCCCGGCTTCGGCGGATACAGGGCGGCTACAGCTTCTCCTGCACAATGCGGATGATATCGGCCAGAAAACCGCCCACCAGAGGCAGGTTGTCCACGGCGATGCGCTGCAGGACGGCCACGACCACCGCGCCCAAAACGGTGAACCCCACCGCCATGCCCAGGCCGCGCGCCATGCCGGCCAGAAAGTTGCTGGCCAGCATGCGGCGCTTATCATGCAGATAGGCGACGTATTCCTCCAGGGCCACCTTCTCCATGCGGTCGGCAAAGCTCTCCATACGGGCGATAAACGTCTCGTCGATGTGGTGCATGGGCGCGCCTCCCCGCGGCCAATCGCCGCAGGCGTAGCTTGCCCGTAAGCGCCGCGGCTTAGACGCTCCGCTTGCCCGTGGGCGCCGCGGCTTAGACGCTCTCGCCGGCGCGCAGGTCGGCCAGATGGGCGGACAACATCTCGCAGGCCTTCTGGCGGAAGGCCTCGTGCGCGTCCTTTTCCGCCTTGCAGCGGCTGCGCTGTTCCTCGGCCTTCTCCTGGCCTTCGAGCAGCAGGCGGTCGGCCTCCTCGCGGGCCTTGGCGATGATCTCCTCAGCCTGCTTTTGCGCGGCCTCGATGCGGCCGGACGCCTCGGCCTGAATGGCCGCCACGCTCTCCTGGGCGGAGGCGGTCAGCTGCTGCGCGCGCACCTGGGCGGTGGCCACGGTATCGTCGGCGGAGCGCTGGGCGGTTAGCAGCGTATCGCGCAGGGTTGTCTCCAGGCCCTTCAGATAGGCGAGCTGCTCCGCGGTTGCGTGCAGCTGGCCTTCCAGCTCGCGGCTGCGGTCCTGCGCGGTTTTCAGCGCGTCCGCCGTGCGGTCGAGGAACTCGTCCACCTCGATCTCGTTGTACCCGCGCACTTTGCGGCCGAACGCCTTGTTGCGAATGTCGTCCACGGTAATGGCCATGTTGTCCCTCCCGGAAGTGTCAGAGCACAAGCCCTGCGATGAAGTAGATGAGCCGGATGAGGATCTGCAGGGCGATCATGGCGAACAGGCCGGACAGATCCAGCGGCAGGCCAGAGCGCACCAGCTTCATGGACAGGGGCACAAAGGGCGCGCGCAGGGGCGTTGTAATGCGCTGCAGAATCTGGCGCACCTTGTTGAAGGGCGACAGGATCCAGGAGAGCAGCGCGTCGATGATGAGCAGCCACATAAGCAGGTTGAGAAACTGGGTAACGCCGGACAGAATGTAGAATAAAGCCATGGAGCCCTTCCAAACACGTTATTTCAGCATGCGCTGCGCCGGCTAAGCCGTCACACGCGGGCGGTCAGTCGTTTCGGCGAAACATGCCGCCCGAGGAAGCGCGCGGTTCCGGCCGGTCATCGTCGTAACTGCCGTTCACCACAACGCTGGAGGGGGCGAGCTGGTAGACGTTCTGCCCGGTGCGCCGCAGGCGCCCGTCCAGGGCGTAGGCCGAGCCGGAGAGCGCGTCCAGCACGCGCTGGGCGTCCGCGCCGCGCAGCATCTCGGTGTTGATGTCCACAACGACGCCTTCCAGCAGCAGGTCGATGATCTCGTACACGTCCTGGAAGTGCTCGATCTTCTTGAAATCCAGCCTTTGCGCGGGCGCCTGGGAGACGGACGGATGATTCAAGATCTTCCCCCCCTGGTAGGTAGACTGGGTGTAAGGCAGAGGAGCGTACTCCGAGCGCTGCTCGAAGGAGGACCGCAGCCGGGGTTCATCGCTTTCCTGCGCGGCGTATGGCGCGGTGCGCTCGTAGGGCCGATCCTTGGAGGAGCGCTGCACGTGGGAGGGGGCGTCCTCCTGGTACCCGCCCTGCGCGGGCACCTCCTCGGTCACCAGGCCAAAGAAGGACCCTACGCGCGTGAGAAAGCCTTTGTCTGCCATGCAACAATCATCCTCTGCCGTGTTATCGTGCCCCGAAGGCGTGCCGGTCAGCTTGTTTATCGTTTGCCCGCGCCCGTTAGTTTTGCGGGAGGAAAGGTTTTTTTAGCCGCGCTGCCCCATCAGGGCGCGGCCGATGCGGATCATCGTAGCGCCTTCCTGCAGGGCGATCACATAGTCCTCGCTCATCCCCATGGACAGATGCCACATGATGGCGTTTGGCCGCTCCTGCGCGGCCAGGCGGTCGAAGAGGCGGCGCATCGCACGGAAGGCCCCGCGCGTGTCCTCCGGCCCAGCGCCAAGGGGCGCCACGGTCATCAACCCGGTCACGCGAACGCATAAGGGGGCGATGGCGTCCAGAAACGCTTCCACTTCCTCCGGCGCAACGCCGCCCCGGGCGGGATCGCCGGTCATGTTGACCTCCACCAGGGCGTCCACCGGCTTGCATTCGCGCTCGGCTTCCTTATGCAGCGCCTTCGCCAGCGAGAGGCGGTCCAGGGAATGGATGAGCCCGACGTGCCGGATGATGTGCGCCTTGTTGCTTTGCAGCTGGCCGATCATGTGCACCACGAGCCGCCCGTCCAGGTCCGGAAGCTTTTGCAGGAACTCCTGCGCGCGGTTTTCTCCGATATCGAACTGCCCAAGGCCGCACAGCGCGTTGATGCTTGCGGCGCTTTGCCCCTTTGTGGCGGCTATGAGGGTAACGCGCGGCACAACCCGGTGCGCTTCTATCTGCGCCCGTATCCCCGCCAGCCGCTCCGCCAGGCCGGACAGATAAGCGTCCTCGCTCACTTCGTCTTCACCCGCATTCCTTCGCTCAGCGTTCCGGGGGTCACAGGCTCGATGAGCGCCCTGCGGCCGTCCCTGCCCAGCAGGCGCACGGGCAGCGTCTGCCCGTCCACGCTCTCCACGCTGTAGCCTCCGTCCGCGGTGGGGCGCAGGGCCTCCTCCGGAACGAGCAGCCCGCTCTGCTCGCCGCCCACGTCCACGCTCACCTGCACCAGGTTCAGCAGGGGCAGAACGTCGGTGGGCACGTCCAGCACGGCCAGACGCTCGCGGCGCTCGGTGGTCAGGCGCATCACGCGCGCGGACACGCTTTCCTGCTGGCCCGGCAGGCGAACGGACACGCTTTGGTCCACGGCCAGGGACACGCCCTCGCGCGGCACGATGCACACTAGCTGCACCCGGCGCTCGGACACCACGCGGAACAGGGGCTTTTCCGACTTTTGCGCCGCAGTTTGGGGGGGCTTGTCTCCTTTGAGAAGGGTGCGCACGTTGGAGACGGTGAACTGGTCCAGCGTGCCGGGCTGCACGACCTCCTCAAGGCCGGTAAACTGAAAGGACACGATCCCCGCTGTGTCGGCCGCCACCTCGTTGCGCCAGCCGGCAATGCGCAGCGTCAGGTTGTTCTCCTGCTCGTACAGGGCCTGCAGATCGCGGCTTTGCACCGCGGCGCGGCGCAGAAGCTCCTGACGGTCGCGCAGCAGGGCCGAGAGCTCGGCCTGGGTTTTCACCAGGCCCTTGTCCGTCTCCCCACGCACGATGGCCGTCCAGCGCGTCACCGCCTCGGCGATGCGGCTGTCCAGCTCCTTGAGCGACGCGGAGTTGAGGCTTGCCAGCAGGTCGTGCTCCTGGGCCTCCTTGATGCGCGCGCGTACGTCGCGCAGCTCGGTGCGGATCTTTTCGGAGTAGCTGGAGGTGTAAATCTCAACGACCGGGTCGCCCGCCTGCACGCTTTGGCCCTCCTGCTTGAGGGGCACGATCTGGCTGGGATAGGTTTTGCTCGTCGTCACCTTTTCGGTGCGCACCACTACGGCCTGCGTGTGCACGCTCTCCCCTATGCTGCCCTTGCGCACGGCGGCCGTGCCCTTGGGCAAGGCGAGCCACACAAGAAAGGCGATGAGCGCCAAAAAAGCCGCGCAAAAAACGTAGAAACGGGGCAGCACACGGCGGCGCACCCGCACCGGCCGCCGCATATGCGTCATGCTGCCGTTCCTACGTATATTCTGCACGGAATGAACCAAATCCTTCCCTGTTTATGGGCAGATAAGAAACTTTTGCTGCCGCCCTCTATCCCTCCGGGTCGTTCGCGCTCTCGCGCAGGCGCTGCAGCACCCGCCGCTCCAGGCGGGAAACATACATCTGCGACACGTTGAGCGCTTCCGCCACCTCGCGCTGGCTCTTTTGCTGGCGGTAGCGCGCGTCCAGCACCTGCCGCTCCACCGCCGACAGCTCGTCCCATATTTTCCCGATGTACGCCTTGTCGTCCGCGCGGGCCAGCGCTTCGTCCTCGGCGCCCAAAAACTGCGCAAGCTGCGCGTCGCTCTCCTCGCCCACCTGCTGCTGAAGCGAGGAAACGCGCCCGGCGGACAAGGCCTCCAGCGCCTCGAGCACCTCCTCCTGCGACACCGCAAGGCGCTCGGCCAGTTCTTTTGCGGTGGGGCTGCGCGCAAGGTCCGCGGTCAGCTCCTCCCGCGCGCGCGACAGGCGGCCGCTGATCTCGGCCACGGAGCGCGGCAGGCGGATGAGGCGCGCCTTGTCGCGGAAGTAGTTTTTCACCTCGCCCATCATGTTGGGCGTTGCGAACGTGGAGAAGCGCACGCCCTTGCTGCAGTCAAAGCGATCAAGCGCCTTGATGAGCGCCAGGCAGGCCACCTGGTACAAATCCTCAAACTCAACGCCCTTGCCGGCAAAGCGGCGCGCGACGATTTTGGCGATGTACAGGTGGTCGGTGACCACCTCGTTGCGCAGCTGCGTGCTGCGCGTGCGGCAATAGGCGCGCAGCGTGCGGTCCGCGCGTTCCAAATAGCCCTGCTCGTCCTGCGGCTGTGCCATGCGGGCCACCGCCTAGCCTTCGGCCATCGCAAGGTCGATGGCCGACACGGCGCCGGTCTCGTCGCAGGCGAAACCCGTGTCCCTGGCAAGCGTGCCCAGCACCATGGCGGCCACCCTGGTATCCGCCGGGTACCCGCCCGCGCGCGTTTGGCGGGCGCCGCACCCGCGCACGCGCACGAAAAGGCCGCCGCTCTCGCACAGATAGGTGATCTGCAGCGCTTCAAAGCCGTTTTGCTGCTCCATCAAGAAATGGCACGCTTCGGCCACGGCGGTCTTGCAGTCGTCCAGCCCCTGCAGGGTGAACCCCGCCCGCGCGCCCGCGCCGGAGGACAGGAGCCGCACGGCCAGCAGGCACTCCTTCTGCGCGGGCACGCGCAGCGCCATGCGGCTTTCCGCGCCCTCGGCCTCGTCCAGCAGGCCGCGCCATGCATCGTCCATGCCTCTCCCTCCTTCCTGCCATTATATCACGCGCGAGCAATAAAAAAAAGCATACCCCGTTGACAAAAAGCCCGGACAACGCGTATAATATGGCATCCAGTGGCTGGGGAAAGGTGCGCGGCGCGAGGGCTGGCAGGAAGCGACCGGGGAGAGTGCAAGCCCGGGCAGCCGCCAAGCACGGCGTTCCCCACAACAACTGCATCAATGAAGAGCGGGGCTGATCGCTCCGAACGAGGGTGGAACCGCGCGCAGGCAGCTGCGCGTCCCTCGGTCGGCGATCAGTTTTTTGTATGCGAAAAGGGAGGTCGTAGCATGTCTGGTCTCACCATGGACAAACTTGTCGCCCTGTGCAAGAACCGCGGCTTTATCTTCGCCGGTTCGGAGCTGTACGGCGGCCTTGCGAACACCTGGGACTACGGACCGCTGGGCGTTGAGCTTAAGAACAACGTCAAGCGCGCCTGGTGGCGCAAGTTCATTCAGGAGAACGACTACAACGTGGGCGTGGACTGCGCCATCCTGATGAACCGCGAGGTGTGGGTCGCTTCCGGCCACGTGGTCAACTTCAACGATCCGCTCATCGACTGCAAGGCTTGCAAGATGCGCCACCGCGCCGACAAGCTGGTGGACGAGTGGAACAAGAAAAACGGCGTGGACATGGAGGTGGACGGCCTGAGCAGCGATCAGCTGACCGCCTACATCCAGGAGAAAACCGTCACCTGCCCGGGCTGCGGCAAATCCGAGTTCACCCCCATCCGCAAGTTTAACATGATGTTCAAAACCTTTCAGGGCGTCACCGAGGATTCCCAGGCCGAGGTGTACCTGCGCCCGGAAACCGCCCAGGGCATCTTCGTCAACTTTAAGAACGTACAGCGGTCCCTTCGCTGCAAGGTGCCGTTCGGCATCGGCCAGATCGGCAAATCCTTCCGCAACGAGATCACGCCCGGCAACTTCACCTTTCGCACGCGCGAGTTTGAACAGGCCGAGCTGGAGTTCTTCTGCAAGCCGGGCGAGGACCTGCACTGGTTTTCGTACTGGCGCACCTTCAAGCGCGATTTCCTCATATCGCTATCCATCGAGAAAAACCACCTGCGCCTGCGCTACCACAGCCCCGAGTATCTGGCCTTCTATTCCCGCGCGACCACGGACATCGAGTACCTCTTCCCCTTCGGCTGGGGCGAGCTGTGGGGCATCGCCGACCGCACGGATTACGACCTGAAGCAGCATGAGAAGCATTCCGGCCAAAGCATGGATTACCTTGACCCGATGACGAACGAAAAGTACACGCCGTACTGCATCGAGCCGGCGCTGGGCATCGACCGGGCGACCTTGGTGTTTTTGTGCGAGGCCTACGACGAGGAGGCGCTGGAGGGCGGCGACAGCCGCGTCGTTATGCGGCTGCACCCCGCGCTCGCGCCCTACAAGTGCGCGATCCTTCCCCTGCAAAAGAAGCTGGCCGAGCCGGCCGAGGCCATCTATCACACGCTCTCCAAGCGGTTTATGGTCGATTATGACGAGTCCGGCTCCATCGGCAAACGCTACCGCCGCCAGGACGAGGCCGGCACGCCCTTCTGCATCACCGTCGACTTCGATACCCTGGAACAGAACACCGTCACGGTCCGCTACCGCGACTCCATGAAGCAGGAGCGCGTGGCCGTGGACGCGCTGGGCGACTTCATTCAGGGGCAGCTGGACTTCTAGGTGTGCGGTGACGGACCCGCGGGTTCATCATCGCTCACCCAAACCGGATGCGTTGGGCTTGACGCATGTCGTCAAACCCGGCGCGGCGTGACGGAATGCAAAAGGGGCTTCGGCCTCTTTGCATTCCTCCTGTATCGTACGGACCCGGCGGCACCTGATGCCGCCGGGTCCGTTCCTGTCGCTTGCGCCGGCCATGGCGCATCCCAAAAAAACAGCCTTCCCCGCGCGATGGGATCCAAGGGACCCGTCCCTTGGCAGGGGGCGGGAGGGACGGCCGTCCCCCGTCAGCCTCTGCCCGTCAGCGGGACGGCGCAGCGCCCCCCAGCGAATAGCCTTCCTTTTCCCAAATGGTCAGCCAATCCTTCAGGCGGCCGATGAAGTCCTCGTTCGTTGGGGTTTTCACAAGCATGGAGAGCAGCTGGTCGGTGGCGTCGGCCGGGTTGGCCATGGAGAGGACCTTGCGGATCATCCACACCGCCTCCAGCTCCTTTTGAGAGAGAAGCATTTCCTCGCGGCGGGTGCCGGACTTGGCCAGATCGATGGCCGGGAAGATGCGCTTTTCCGAGAGCTTGCGGTCCAGATGGATCTCCATGTTGCCGGTGCCCTTGAACTCTTCGTAGATGATCTCGTCCATGCGCGAGCCGGTATCCACCAGGGCCGTGGCGATAATGGTGAGCGAGCCGCCTTCCTCGATGTTGCGCGCCGCGCCGAAGAACCGCTTGGGCTTGTGCAGCGCGCCCGGATCCAGACCGCCGGAGAGGGTGCGGCCGGTGGGCGGAATGACCAGGTTGTACGCGCGCGCCAGGCGCGTTAAGGAATCCAGCAGAATGACGACGTCCTTGCCGTGCTCCACCAGGCGCTGGGCGCGCTCCAGAACCATCTCGGCCACGCGGGTGTGGTGGTCGGGCAGCTCGTCGAAGGTGGAGAACACCACCTCGCCCTTGATGGAGCGCTGCATGTCGGTCACCTCCTCGGGCCGCTCGTCGATGAGCAGCACGATGAGGTGGACGTCGGGATGGTTTTGCGCTATGCTGGCGGCGATTTTCTTTAAAAGAATGGTCTTGCCCGCTTTGGGCGGAGCGACGATCAGGCCGCGCTGCCCGCGCCCGATGGGGGCGATCAGGTCGATCACGCGGATGGCCAGATCGCGGCCCTGCCCGGGGGCTTCCAGGGTGAGGCGGCGCTCGGGGTACACGGGCGTCATGTCCTCAAACGGCCGGCGGCGGGTGGCCTTGTCCGGCTCGTCGTCGTTGATGGCCGTGATATACAATAGCGCCATGTACTTCTCGCCCTCGCGCACCGGGCGGGTTTTGCCGGTCACCTTGTCGCCGGTTTTCAGGCTGAAGCGGCGAATCTGGGCGATGGAGACGTACACGTCGCGGTTGCCGGGCAGATAGTTGTCCTGACGCAGAAACCCATAGCCGTCCGGATGGATGTCCAGAACGCCCGCGCAGTCGCCGCAGTCGCCGCCCATCAGCAGCTCGGGAACGGCCGGATTGCTCGTGCCATACTCCTTGTTGTAGTAGCCGGCGTTCGCCTCGCGGCGCTGCCGCCATGCGGGCACAGGCTGGCCGCCGTCCTGGCGCACGGGCGCGGGGCCGGCCGGCGCGCCCTGGCGCGGAACGGGCGACGGGTGGGGGGATGCGGCATCCTCGGCGGCCGGGTGGCGGCGGGTGATGTAGCGGCCGCCCTGCCCCGCGGTATACTCGCGCACGCCGGGGGAAGGCGTGTAGGCGGACGTACCCAGCAGGGCGTTGAGCGCGGCGTCCGGGCTCAGCGCGGGCGCGGCGGGCTCGCTTTGCGCGGGCTGCAGGCTGCTGGCAAACACCGATTCGATGCTGGGCACGTCGAAGGCCGGATGGCGCAGCACGGCGTCCATGCCGTCGTCGTCCTCCTCGCCCTGCGCGGCATCAGCGGCAAAAGCCTCCTGCCGGCGCGCGGGCGCGGCCTTGCCGGCCGAACCTTCTGTTTTCTCCAGTATGTGCGAGATCAGCTCGCCTTTGGCGTAGGTCGTGGGCGATTCAACGCCAATGCCGCGCGCCAAAGCGCGCAGTTCAAGCAGCGTCTTCGCATTCAGCTCCGCGTATGTCAAGATAAGGCCACCCCTTGTGCGCGTGCGTTTTGTTACAACGCCGCGCGATGGTACATGATAAGCCGGGTGCGCGCCTGATGCCGCATCGGCCGGTCAGTCACACAGCGGCTGCGCTTTGGGGGGAGGACGGCAATATGGAAGCACGCAGGCACAGTATGGACAGGAATGGCAAAGAGTATCCGGAAAGGAAAAAGAAGGGCAGAAACACATCCGCATAAAGTCATGCTATGATAAACAGTATACACGCGGGCCCACAATTTGTCAAAGGTGAATCCTGGCGCCGTGCGGCGGGTCATACCATTCAAGCGCGCTTGTGCGGCCATTCAATAACGGGAACGTTTATTCCGAAACATTTGTTTGCATTGTGCTGCCGCACGTGGTATACTTAGGCGCAAGCGGGGGCAAAGGAGACGGAGCGCATGACCGTGCAGGAGAAGCTGACCATCTTGGCGGACGCGGCGAAGTACGACGCGTCCTGCGCCTCTTCCGGAAGCGACCGGGGCGGCGGCAAGATCGGCAACACCGTGGGTATGGGCATTTGCCACTCCTGGGCGGCGGACGGGCGGTGCGTGTCGCTGCTGAAAATTCTGATGACGAACGCCTGCGTGTACGACTGCGCCTATTGCCCCAACCGGCGCAGCAACGACCGGCCGCGGGCCACGTTCACCCCGCAGGAGATCGCCGAGCTGACCATGGCCTTCTACCGGCGCAACTACATCGAGGGGCTGTTCCTCTCCAGCGGCGTGCTGGGCACGCCGGACGCCACCATGGAGCGGCTCATATCGGCCATGGCGCTGCTGCGCACAAGGGAGGGCTTCGGCGGCTATATCCACGTGAAGGCCATTCCGGGCGCGTCGGCGCATCTGCTTGAGCAGGCGGGGCTGCTGGCCGACCGCGTATCCGTCAACATTGAGCTGCCCAGCCGGGAGAGCCTGAGGCTGCTGGCGCCGGACAAGGAGAAGACGGACATTCTGCAGCCCATGCGGTATCTGCAGGGACGCATCGCTGCCGCGCGCGACGAGCGGCGGCTGATCGCCAGAGCGCCCGCCTTCGCGCCGGGCGGACAGTCCACGCAGCTCATCGTGGGCGCATCGCCCGATAACGACCGCCAGATCGTGCAGCTCTCCGGCGCGCTGTACAACCGCTACGCCCTGCGGCGCGTGTATTACTCGGCCTACGTGCCCGTCAACAAGGGCAATCTGCTGCCGGACCTGCCGCGGCCACCGCTGCTGCGCGAGCACAGGCTGTACCAGTGCGACTTTTTGATGCGCCAGTACGGGTTCGCGGCGGACGAGATTCTGCCCGAGTGTTCGCCCTGGCTGGATCCGCTGCTCGACCCCAAGGCGGCCTGGGCGCTGCGCAACCTGCAAGGCTTCCCTTTGGACGTGAACCGCGCGGACTATGAGGCGCTGCTTCGCGTGCCGGGCATCGGGCGCATCGGCGCGCAGCGCATCGTGCAGGCGCGGCGGGTGGGGTCGCTGTCGCTGGACGACGTAAAGCGCATGGGCATCGTGATGAAACGGGCGCGCTACTTCATCACGGCGCGCGGGCGGGACGGGCACGCGGGGCTCGTGCGCCGGCCCGAGGCGCTGTACGCCGCGCTGACCGCCCAGGAGAGCGCGGCGCTGCCGGGCGGGCTGCTGGCCGAACAGCTCACGCTCTTTCCCCACGTCGACGCCCTGCCCATGCAGGCGGCCACGCCCCTGCTGCTGCCGTCATGACGCTGCTGCACGACGGCTCCTGGCCGGGCTTTTTAACGGCCATGTTCGACGCGCACGCCGCGCACCCCCCGCCGGAGGACATCCGCGAGAGCGCGCCCGAGCAGCTGGACCTTCTGAGCGCTTTCGTGCACGTGCATACGAGCGACGAAAAGGCCTGCCGGGTGCTGCGCGGCGTGCGGGAAAAGCTGCCCGTTCAGGCCATGGACACGCTGGAAGCGCTGTACCGGCGCGGGGACGAGGGCGCGGATTTCCTGGCCTTTCGCTATCTGAAACGCGGGTGGGAATACCGGCTGGACCTGTGCGACCACCTGGAGGATCCGGTGGTGTTCGAGGCCATGCTGCAGACCAAGCGCGTGTACGGCGAGGCGCACAAGATGCTCGGCCTGCTTCGCTTTGCATCAACCGCAACCGGGGCCATGTACGCGCCCATGCACACCGACAATGACATTTTGGACCTGCTGGCCGATCACTTCGTGGACCGCTTTCGCACGGAGCCTTTTCTCATCCACGACGTGGGCCGCGGCAAAGCGGCGGCGTACGACGGTCACGCGCTTGCCTATGCGCCCGCGCCGCGCCGGGAGGCGGAGGTCGGAAACGATGAGATGGAGCCGGTGATCGCCGAGCTGTGGCGCACTTATCACCGCACCATCGCCATCGCCGAGCGCGTGAACCCGCGCCTGCAGGCGCAGTTTATGCCCCGGCGATACTGGCGGCACCTCACCGAGTTCGCCAAGCCCTAACGCGCCGGCGGACGGCGCTCGCCCGGACGCTTGCGTGACGCTCCTCAAAACAGACCATTGGTCTGTTATTCGGCGTCGTCTGGTCACTCTGCCAACGAACGGCCTCGTTTTCTGTGATTGTCGCTCGCCGCCTTCATCAGGCTCTGTTCCTAGCAAAGCCAAAGATGACGCGCGCGGCCGCACGCCCCCTTTGGTCACGCGGCTATGGATGTTCCGCGCCGTCCGACGGCGGACTGCAGACCGCGGCCTGTTTTCGGTCACATCCCGCGTTCACGGGTCACGGTCGCCCGGGCCGTTCACTTCTCAAGGCCGGCCTGATAGGCGGCGTTGACCGGCACGCCCAGCCGCTCGGCCACGGCGCGGGCCGCGTCCTTGCGGCGCATGCCGCCGTCCATCTCCGCGCGCATGGCATCCTCCACGGCCCGCGCGGAGACGGGCGCCGCCTCCTGCGCGGGCGCGCCGCCCACCACAAGCACAAGCTCGCCGCGCGGGGGCGTTTGGGCGAAGTGGGCGATCAGCGAGGAGAGCGTGCCGCGCAGCACCTCCTCGTGCAGCTTGGTCAGCTCGCGCGCCACGGCCGCCGGGCGTTCCGAGAAAGCAGCGTACAGGTCGCCCAGCGTGCGGACGATGTCGTGCGGGGCCTCGTAGAACACCAGCGTGCGCTCCTCCGCCTTCAGGCGCTTTATGTGCGCAAGCGCCTCGCCGCGCTGCCGGGGCAGGAACCCCTCAAACGCAAACCGCTCGCACGGCAGGCCGGAGAGCACCAAAGCGCACAGCGCCGCGGACGCTCCGGGCAGCACGCTGAGCGCAGCCCCGGCGTCCACTGCCAGGCGTACGAGCTCCGCGCCCGGGTCGCTGATGCCCGGCATGCCCGCGTCGCTCACCAGGGCGATGTTCTCGCCCGCCTGCGCGCGCCGCACGAGCTCCGGGCCGCTGGCGCGCCAGTTGTGCCGGTGAAAGCTCACCAGCTCCTTGTTCGTTATGCCAAAATGCGTCAGCATCGGCCGGGTGCGCCGCGTGTCCTCGCACGCGATCACGTCCGCCGCACGCAGGGCGTCCAGCGCCCGCGGCGTCATATCCTGCAGGTTCCCAATCGGAGTCGCCACCAAAGCGATCACACGCATCACCAAGGCGCAGAATACCACGCGCCCGCCCGCGCGTCAATCGGCGGAAGCGCCGGGGCGGCGGATGCCTTTGGGCGGCGCAAACGCCTCCTGCAAGAAGGGCGGCGCCGCAGGGCGGGGCGCGGTTCGCATGCGTCGGCCTTTGGGCGTGCGGCGCCGGCGCAAAAGCGCTCCGCCGTACGCGGCGGCGGCCCAAACGCGCAAAGGCGGCCGGTCCCGCGCCGGCCGTATAAAAACCGGCTGCAAACAGGAACGGCCGCCGGGAAGGCGGACGGATCGGCCGCTGATGCCTAGTCGAGCATCTGAAGCCACAGGCTCTTGAGATAATGCGACTCGGGATACCCCGAAAGCTGGGGGTGGTCGGCGTCCTGGCGTCGCACCTCGATGATGCGCACGGCCCGGCGCAGATCCTGCGCGGCGCTGAGCACCACCTGCAGGAACAGCTCCTCGCTCATGTGGTAGGAGCAGCTGTGCGTAGCCAGCACGCCGCCCGGCGGCAGCAGCCGCATGGCCGATAGGTTGATCTCCTTGTAGCCGCGGCTGGCGCTCTCCAGAGCGGCCTTGGACTTGGTAAAGGCCGGCGGGTCCAGCACGACGGCGTCGTACAGGCGCTTTTCCCGCACCTGCTGGCGCAGAAAATCGAAGCAGTTCGCCGCCTCGAAGGCCACCTGCGCAAAGCCGTTGTCCTGCGCGTTGCGCCGCGCCAAGGTCAGGGCGTCCTGCGAGCTGTCCACGCCCAGAACGCTTTGCGCGCCCCCGGCGGCGGCGTTTAAGGCAAACCCGCCCACGTAGGTGAAGCAGTCCAGCACGCGTCCTTTGCGGCAGTACGGCCGCAGGGCCAGATGGTTGAGCTTCTGGTCCAGGTAGTATCCGGTCTTTTGCCCGCCCGCCAGATCAAGCGTAAAGCGCAGGCCGTTCTCCAGCAGCGTGACGCGCTCGGCCGGCGGCCCGTGCAGCACGGCCGTGTAGAGGGTCAGTCCCTCCTTCAGGCGAATGGCGTCGTCGTTCTTGAGGACGAGCGTGTCCGGCTGCATCTGGCGGATCAGCTCGTCGGCGATGGCGTCCGTCCAGCGCTCCATGCCCAGGCACAGCACCTGCAGCACGATCACGCCGCCGAACTGGTCGGCGATCACGCCCGGCAGGCGGTCCGCCTCGCCGAAGATCAGGCGGTAGCTGTCGGTATCCGGCCGCTTGAGCATCCGCCGGAACCCAAGCGCCTGGCGCACGCGGCCGCGGATGAACTCCTCGTCTATGGTTTCCACCCTGTGCGACAAGAGCCGCACCGTTAGAAGCGACGCGCTGTTGTACACCCCCACGCCCAGAGGTTTTCCGCGCGCGTCCACCACCGACACGACATCCCCGTCGGCGATGGGGCCGATGCGCGCCTCTATTTCGTTGCCGTATACCCACGGATGGCCCAAAGCAATCTTTTGCTCCCGCCCGTTCATCACTCTTACTGTGCTCATGGCAGCTCCCTTATTCAAATGGAGTGCGCGCATGCGGCTTTCCGGCGCGCTTATTTGCCCGCGTTTTTAAAGCGGGCGATGCGGGCGGTGAGCGTAAGCGTCGCGCCGTCCACGGCGGGCGGCTCGGCGCGGACGATGCGCACCGCGATGTCGTCGCTCTCCAAATCCGCGTAGGAGAGCAGCACGGCGCGCAGGTCGGCGCTGAGCAGCGCCACGGCCTGCGGCGTTAAGTTGGCGTGGTCCTTCAGCAGCACGCGTTCCAGGCGCTGCCGGGCAATGGCGCGGCTGGGCGTTTGGCCCGTCTTTTTGGCGCTCATGGCGCACCCCTCCTTGCGCCTAGCGGCGCTGCAGCCTGCGCGTAAAACGCGACCAGAAGGTGTCGGGTGTCAGGTCGCTTAGGGGCACGTCCTCCCCGAGGATGCGCGCGGCGATGTTTTGGTAGGCCTTGGCGGCCGCCCCGCCCGCAAGCACGACCGGCTCGCCCAGGTTGCCGGCCCTGATAATCGCCTCGTCGTCCG
Source organism: Eubacteriales bacterium (assembly GCA_031553225.1). GTDB lineage: Bacteria > Bacillota > Clostridia > Christensenellales > UBA1750 > JAVBLU01. Next base: position 33,874 of record JAVBLU010000016.1, on the reverse strand, counting down.
GCACAACGCCCAGCAGGTCGATGCCCAGCAGGTCCAGGATGTCCTGGATGTCCATCATGTCGCCGCGCTTCACCATCTTGGGCCTCAAGCGGTTGACGATGAGGCGGGGCGCGGTGATGTTGTGCGCGGCCAGCAAGCCGATGATGCGGTCTGCGTCGCGCACGGCGGCGATCTCGGGGTTGGTGACCACGATGGCTGCGTCCGCGGCGGCCACGGCGGTCTCACAGCCCTGCTCGATGCCGGCCGGGCAATCGATGAGCACAAAGTTGAACATGCCGCGCAGCTCGTCCACGATGCGCACCATCTGCGCGGGAGTCACGGCGCGCTTGTCGCGCGTCTGCGCGGCGGGCAGAAGCGACAGCCCCGGCACGCGCGGGTCCTTCACCAGCGCCTGGGAAAGCTCGCGGCTGCCTTCGGCCACGTCCACCAGGTCGTCCACCACCAGGCTCTCAAGCCCCAGCAGCACGTCCAGGTTCCGAAGGCCGATGTCCGTATCCACCATCACAACGCTCTGGCCGCGCTGGGCAAGCCCGATCCCCAGGTTGCAGGTGGTGGTGGTCTTGCCCACCCCGCCCTTGCCGGAGGTGATCACGATGACCTGGGCCAAGCATATCAAATCCTTTCCCACAAAGGCGCGCCCTCAAGCGGCGCTCCTCATTTCCGGTTGGGCAGGTAGGGCGCTATCACAACGCTCCCGTTCTGCAGCGCGGCGGTTTCGGGGTACTTGGGCGGCGCGGTGCGGCCAACGTCGGCGCGCACGCCGGCAATGCGCAGGCTGGTGGGCTGCAGGTGAAAGGCGCACACCATGGCGGAGGCGTCCCCCGTCGCGCCGGCGTGGGCGCTGCCGCGCAGCACGCCCATCACGAAGATGTGGCCGCCCGCCACCAGCTCGCAGCCGGGGTTGCAGTCGCCCACCAGCACGATGTCGCCCGCGTGGGACACCCGCTGGCCGGAGCGCAGGGTGCCCGTGATCACCCGGCACAGCCGCGCGTCCGCCGTTTCCTCCTGCGCTGCTGCCGGTGCCTCCGGCGAAGCGGCCGCCTGCGCGGCGGGCGCCGGGCGTGCGGGCGCGGGCGGGTCGTCGGCCGCCAGGCGCACGCCGTGCTCGCTCAGCACGCGCATGATCGCGTCGGCCACCCGGCGCTCGCCCTCCTCGCACTGCACGCGCACGGCAGCGCCCTCAAAGAACGAGGCGGAGGCGGCGAGCCGGCCGCGCAGGGCGGCCAGCGCCTCCTCCATGGACGCGCCTGGGCGCACGGACAGGCGCAGGCCGTCCTTGGCGCCTTTGATGACGATAGGATCCATGCGGTTCACTCCCGGTCGGCGAAATAGAGCGCATCGGCCAGCCGCTGGAACACGTCCCGGGGCAGCTCTTCCGGCCGCGCGGTCAAGGAAAGGCCGCAGGCGGCCAGCGCATCCTGAAGGCGCTGCGCGGGAAAAGCCCCCGCCAAAGCGTTGCGCAGGGTTTTCCTGCGGTGGGCAAAGGCGGCGCGCGCAAGGCGCATCAGGCGCGCCTGGGCGGCGGGGTCGCACGGCCGCATGCTCAGCAAAAGAGCGCGCGAGGTAACGTGCGGGGGGGGCTCAAAGGCCCCGGGCGGCACCTCGCATATCAGGCTGGCCTCCGCGCGGGAGGCAAGCGCCAGCGCCAGCGGCCCGAAGGCGCGCGTGCCGGGGCGGGCGGTCAGGCGGTCGGCCGCCTCGCTCTGCATGAGCACCACTGCGCGCACGACGGGCAGGCGGGCGTCCAGCACCTTCTCCAGCAGGGGCGTGGTAATGTAGTAGGGAAGGTTGGCGGCCAGATAGGCCGCGGGCGGGTCCGTCTCTTCGCACACCTGCGGCCAGCGGGCCTGCAGCGCATCCTCAAAGCGCACGCGCAGGCGGCCTTCGGCCTCAAGCGGCTGCAGATGCGGGCGCAGGTTCTCGTCGATCTCCAGCGCCGTTACCTGCGCGCCGCGTTCAAGCAGGCGGCGGGTCAGCGCGCCGTCGCCCGGCCCGATCTCCAGAACGCGCGCGCCGGGCGGTGGGGCAAGCGCGTCCGCCATGGCGGCCAGCACGCCTTCGTCGCGCAAAAAGTGCTGCCCCAGCGACTTGCGCGCTGTAGGGCGGGTGGGGTACTGCATGTCCGTCTCCTTGCGGCGTTTTCTGTGCGGCGAGGGGTGCGCTTCCGGCGGAAGCTTGGCCGCCGCGCCCTCCGGTCACGGGGACGCGGGTTTTTGTCCAAGCCAGTATAGCAAAAAAAAACATGGCGGGCAACGGCTAAACGCGCGGCAAGGCGCTCCTGCGGGGGGATGCGGCGATTTTCCACACCAAAGAAATGCCGCTTCTTCGATGTTTTCATGCGCTCCGGTAGGACTTTTCCTGAAACCAATCGAACCTGTAAAGCGTCCTATACAGTGCCGAGGTGTTTTTTGTCGGCATAAAAATTCTTGTTTCATCTATTTTTTGCTTGTTATACGGCCTGTGGCCGGACGCTTTTCCCAATCGTCGTTTATTCCCGCGGGCTTCCGCATGGAATATATCGTGATGCCGCCGGCGCATGCGCGGCGCATCGAGGAGGGTATGGCTTGAAGATCCGCAAAGTGACCGCGCTGATCCTTGCGTTTGTCCTGCTGACGGGCGCGGCAATCTGGCCCGCGCCGGCGGCCGGCGCCGCGCAGGACGGCACGGTGCGCGTGCTCCTGTCGTCGATGGGCACGCCCACCTACGTCTCCATTCGCGTGGACGGCGTGTACGCAATCCCCGAGAAGCCGGAAATCGACATCCCCAGCGGCCGGTCCATCACCGTGACGCTTACCGGCGGCCAGCTCGTGCTCAACGTGGCGGGCAAGGACTATACGATGGGCTCGTCCTTCACGCTCAAGCAGTACCAAAACGCCTCCGGCAACAACCTGCTCACGTTCTATAACCCCAAGTACGGCACGCGCAGCTATATGGGCGATATGATCTTCCGCGCGCAGGACAGCTATCTGCGCATGGTATCCCAGCTGCATATCGAGGACTATCTGCAGGCCGTGGTGCCCCATGAGATGTCCAACCTCTTTCCCCTGGAGGCCCTCAAGGCCCAGGCTGTCGCCGCGCGCTCTTACGCCACCAAGCGCATGAAGGCCGGCTCGGCCTACGACCTGGTGGACACCGCCAACGACCAGGTGTACAAGGGCTGGCGCGCCACCGACAACGTGGCCCAGCAGGCCGTGCAGCAGACGGCCGGCATGGTGCTCACCTACCAGGGGCAAATCATCGACGCCTACTACTCCTCCTCCAACGGCGGGCAGACCGAGCTGCCCGGCAACGTGTGGACCGGCCCGAACCAGGGGATCGTGGGCTGCTACAGCATGGTGGAGGACCCCTACGACCTGCGCAACGCCGAGTCGGACGTGGAATCGCACGCCTTTTCCCCGGACGGCCGGGTATACGACACGGCGCTGGACACGTGCTTTAAAAACGCCATCGTCAATCAGCTCGCGCAGACGGGCATGCCCGGGCTGACCGCCTCGAGCATCGCCATCACGTCCATCCAAAACGCCACGCTCATTGAGCCGCGTTCCTACGACAGCCGCTCCAGCGGCCTGTCGCGGTTCTACACGAAGCTGCAGCTCACCCTCACCTGCTCCGTGTACCCCGCGCCCCTCACCCTCACCATCCACCTGCAGGACAACCTAGGCCCGGCCTGCAACCACATCACCTCGCTGTACTCCCTCGCCGCGCGTCAGGACGGGGCCTGGGTGCTCACCTCCCGCCGCTGGGGGCACGGCGTGGGCCTTTCCCAGCGCGGCGCGCAGCAGATGGCCAACGAGGGCATGAACGTCTCGCAGATCCTCTCGTTCTATTACCCGGGCGCGCAGCAGGCCTCCTGGGCCTTCACGCCCCGCGAGCTTGCCGTAAAGCCGGTGTATACCAACCCGATCATCGCCTCGGGCACGGTGAACCTCTCCTCCAAGAACTCCACGCTCACCGTGCGCAAAACCGCTTCCACGTCCTCCTCCAAGGTGGGCAGCGTCAAGCACGGGCAAAGCGTGGACATCATCGAGTACAGCGGCGACTGGGTGAAGCTGCAGCTGGACAAAAAGACGGCCGGCTTTGTGATGAAAAAGTACCTGCTCATCCAGGAGGTCGCGCCCACCCCCACGCCCGCGCCCGAGATTGCCGCGCCCAACGAGCCGACCATCGCCGTGGGCCTGGTCACCCTGCAGACCGACCCGTACCTGCGCGTGCGCATGGCGCCGGACACCACCTCCGCCATAGCGGGCGAGGTGGCCAACGGCTCTACCGTAGACGTGCTGGCCATGGCTGGGGAATGGGTGCGCATCCGCCAGCAATACACGGTTGGGTACATTAAGACGCAGTACTGCATGGTCATCGGCGTGCCCACGCCCGCGCCCGTGGTCACCCCCGCGCCCACGCCCACGCCCGCCCCCACCCCGGCCGTGAAGGGCACGATCACCGCCGCCAAGGCGGATGTGAAGGAAGGCGAGGGCTCCTACCACAAGACCCTGGCCACCTTAAAGAAGGGCGACACGGTGGACGTGTTCACCTCCGACCAATACTGGACGAAGGTGCGCACGGCGGAGGGCGTCAGCGGCTTCATCTTCACCGAGTCCCTCCGCATCGGCGCGGCGGGCGACGCGCCCGCCGCAACGCCCAAGCCGAGCTCCGGCTCCAAGGCCACGTCAACGCCCAAGCCGAGCTCCTCCTCGTCCCGCTCCACCTCCGCGGTGGTGAAGACCAAAACGAGCGGCTCGTCGGTCACCGTGCGCAAGAGCAGCTCCAGCTCCTCCGACCGCGTGGGCTCCGTGAAGGACGGCACGAGCGTCGAAGTGCTCTCCAAGGGCTCCTCCACCTCCCAGATCCGCTACAAGGACGTCACGGGCTACGTGAGCAACTCCTACCTCAAGTTCAACTAAGCGGCGGCCGTCCGCCACCCCGCGGCGCGCGCCGCGGGGTTTTTTTGCGCAAAAGGCCCGTCCGGCTTGCACGGCGGGGGTTTTGCGGCTATCCTAATGGCGGGAAGGTGATGAAATGACGCGGGAGATCCGCCTGTTGGTGAGCGGGATGAGCTGCGCGGCGTGCTCGGCGCGCATCGAGCGGGCGGTGTCCAGGATGGAGGGCGTAACCTCCTGCGGCGTGAACCTGATGACCGGACAGGCCCTGATCGTCTCCTCGGGCGTCACGTCCGGGCAGGTGATCGAGCGCATCGCCCGGCTTGGCTTCACGGCAAAAATAGACGAGGGCGGCATGGCCGTGGAGGACGCGCGCGCCGTGCGGCGGGACGCGGCCCTCGCGCTGTGCTTAACCGCGCCCATGGTGCTCGCCATGCTGCTCATGATGGCGGGCGTGCACGCGGATGCGGTTATGTGGCTGCACCGGCCGCTCGTGCAGCTTATCCTGAGCGCGCCCGTGCAGTTCTACTGCGGGCGCCGGTTTCTCACGGGCGCTTGGAAGGCGCTGCGCACGGGCAGCGCCACCATGGATACGCTGGTGGCCGTGGGCACGCTGGCGGCGTTTGGGTACTCGCTGGCGCAGATGGCCGCCGGCGGTGCGGTGTACTTTGAGACGTCCGCCACGGTCGTCGCCCTGGTGATGCTCGGCCGGGCCCTGGAGGCGTCCTCCCGCCGCAAGGCCGGCGCGGCCATCGCCTCGCTGGCCGCGCTGCAGCCCGACACGGCCCTGCGCAGGGAAGGCGGGGAAACGCGGGAGGTGCCTGCGTCCGAGCTGCTGCCCGGCGACACGATCGTGCTGCCGCCCGGCGCGCGCGTCCCGGCGGACGGCGATGTGATAAGCGGCGCAACGGCCGTGGACGAGAGCATGCTCACCGGGGAGAGCCTGCCCGTGCCCAAGGCAGCGGGCGAGCGGATGTACGCGGGCACGGTGAACGGGGCGGGCGCGGTGGAGCTGCTCGTCACCCAGGCCGGGCCGTCCACGCAGCTGTCGCGCATCGCGCGCATGGTGATGGAGGCGCAAAGCCGCAAAGCGCCCGTGCAGCGCCTGGCCGACCGGATCGCCGGCGTCTTTGCCCCCTGCGTGATCGTTCTTGCGCTGCTGGTGGCGCTTGCCTACGCGCTTAGCGGCGCGGGCGCGCAAACGGCGCTTCTTCGCGCCGTGGCGGTGCTTGTGGTGGCCTGCCCGTGCGCGCTGGGGCTGGCCACGCCCGTCGCGGTCATCGCCGGAACCGGGCGGGGCGCGCAGCTCGGCGTGCTGCTGCGCGGCGGTGACGCCCTGCAGCGCCTGAGCGAGGCGGACACGGCGGCCCTGGACAAGACCGGCACCATCACGCGCGGCGTGCCGGCCGTGCGCGCCGTGCAGGCGGCGGACGCCGGGGCGCTGTATGCCTGCGCGTACGCGGTGGAATCTCTGCAGCCTCATCCCCTGGCGCGGGCGGTGGCCGAGGCCGCGCGCGAGGCGCTGGCCGCCGTGGGCGCGCCGCTGCCCGAGGCGCAAGGCGTGGAGGCTTCCCCCGGCCTGGGCGCATCCGGCTCGTTTGACGGCGCGCAGGTGCTCGTGGGCAGCGCGCGCTACCTCACGCAAAACGGCGTGGACACCTCGCCCCTGCACGCCTTCATGCAGGAGGCGGAGAGCCAGGGCTGGACCACGGCGCTCGTGGCCAGCGGCGGCGCGCTGCTGGGCGGCTTCGCGCTGGGCGACACGCTGCGGCCGGAAGCGCCCGCCGTGGTTGTGGGGCTTGAGCGCATGGGCGTGCGCGTGCTGCTGCTTACGGGCGACAACGCCCGCGCGGCGGCGGCCATGGCGCGTCAGGCGGGCATTGCCGACGTGAAGGCCGGCCTTCTGCCGCAGGACAAGGCGGCTGCGCTGGAGGAGCTGCGCTCGGGCGGCCGCCGGGTGGCCATGGTCGGGGACGGCATCAACGACGCGGTGTCCCTGAAGGCCGCGCATGTGGGGGTTGCCATGGGCACAGGCGCGGACGTGGCCATGCAGGCCGCCGACGCCGTGCTGGCCGCGGGCGACCTGGCCGCGCTGCCGCTGGCCTTCCGCCTCGCGCGCGCCTGTATGGCCGTCGTGCGCCAGAACCTGTTCTGGGCGTTTTTCTACAACGTCGTCGCCATCCCCGCCGCGGCCCTCGGCTTTTTGTCGCCCGAGCTTGCCGGCGCGGCCATGGCGCTTTCCTCCATCACCGTGGTGCTCAACGCGCTGCGGCTTCGGCGCTTTCGCTGAGGAAAGGAGCCGCCGCGAAAAACCGACGTTTGCGATGCGGCGGATGCGCCGGCGCGCGCGAGGCGGCAGCGTACAGCTTGACGGCAGACGCCTGCAGCACTGGGCGGCGGATGCGCCGGCGCGCGAGGCGGCAGGGAGGGCGGCGTACCAAAGGCAGGAAACGCAGGGAAAGGCCGCCGTTCCCGGCAAATAATACATGTAACTTTATAACTATACGCTTCGTTCCAAAGATAGGGCCCCATGGGGTACCCCTTGAAGAGGAGCGTGTATTCATGAAAAGATGGTTGTCCTTCCTCCTTGTCGCCGTAGCGGTAGCCCTGCCGATCAAAGCGCAGGCCGTTGCGGCGGTCGATCCGGCGACGGGCGCAACGGTAATGGAACCCGCGGGCACCGCCTCGCCCTACAAAAGCCGCAAGGTGTACCCGGTGAAGCCGCAGCCCACCTGCCCGCCCTGCCCCACGCCCGTGCCGGTTACGCCGGCCGTGCCGCTCACGGGCGATACGTCCTCCTTCCCGGAGGCCTTCCGCTGGGTGGTCGCCGCGGCCCTGCTCACTCTTGTGGCCGTGTGCCTGCCCGTGCAGCGCAAGGTGCGCATGTTCTATAAGAAGTAACCGGTCTCGCCCTACGCTCCCGCCGCTCACACGAGCGGCTCTTTTTTTGTGCGGATATTGCGCGGGTCACGTTAAATATTTCGTAATTGTTGCGATAAATATACGGAAGATTTACGAACTGCGACAGCGGCGGCCGCGCCGGGGCCACACTCCGCCCTGCCGCCTTGGGCGCTTGCAACGCCCGCGCAGAGCCTGCTCCAGCTATTTCCACCGCCCGTCCGCCCGCGCGGACCGTTTCCGCCCCCCCGCGCGCGCGGAAACGGCGATCCCTCCGGCCGCCAGCCCCTCCGGGCATTCCGGCCCCAAAGAATGCGGACAGGCAACGGCATTAAAAAAAGTTTTACGAAATTGTATCGCTCATGGAACCAAACGGCAACGATCTTCGTCTAAAGGGTGTAACGCGAACCAGAAAAGGAAAAATGCTGGAGAGGGAGGCGGTAACCTTAGAAAAATTCGGCAAATATGTTGCGCAATTGTTTCAAAGGCTATTTACAATCCCCGATCGACATGGTATACTCTTTCCAGGTTCACGCTTCCAAACGCTTTCCGACCTCAAAATCGAAAGGAGAAACTCACACATGCGCAAGTTTGTTGCGATCGCTCTGGCGGCGCTCATGCTGCTGGCGCTCATCCCGTCCGCGGGCGCCTACGCTCCCGGCCAGGTCGTCAACCTGAAGGTCAACTACTTCAACAACACCTCCCTGACGAGCATCAACCCCACCATCTCCGGCAGCTCGGTCATCATCAACAAGGCCCTGGTGGATATGTATCCCTGGAACATCTCCGGCACGGCCATCAACTCTCAGCTGGCCGGCAGCTCCACCTGGGGCAAGTTCGTCCAGTTCACGGGCGATCTGGTTGTGACCGCCCCCACCTTCGTGTCCTCCTCCACCACGATCAACCCCCCGCTGGCCTACGCCACCGACACCTCCGCCGCCAAGGCGTACCTGGACGGCATACTGTTCAGCTCGGTCGGCACGAAGAACTTCTACATCAACGGCGTTCTGTACAAGGCCGTTCCGCGCGTTGATGTGGCCTCCCTCGTCATCGCCTCCACCACGTCCGTCACGAGCTACTCCTACGAGTGGCACATCGTGGACTACACCTTCTTCTACCTGCCCATCGCCGGCGGCAACACCCAGGCCTACACCGTTTCCGCCTACGAGGACAACCTGACCTACCGCAAGGTCGACTTCCTGTTCTACATCCAGTACAACGACCTCATCCCCGCCAACTCCACCAACGTGACCGTCGTTGATTACGATGTGAACAAGGACAACGTCCGCGCTTACATCTCCGGCGACTCCCTGTTCATCGAGACCGTGTGGCAGAACCTGATCTTCGCCAAGGACACGGACCAGCTCGTGAACAACGCCGTCAACCCCAACTATCTGGCCAGCGCGGGCTACTACCCCATCGACCTGCAGTTCTTCTTCAAAGACACTGCCGGCAATCCCCTGCCCCAGTACGCCCAGATCACGGCCCTGAACTATGACGGCGCCTTCGACATCCTCACGGCCTCCATCGACAAGACCAAGGCCGAGTACCTGCCCTTCCAGATCAAGAGCGCCATCACGCCGAACAACGCCGGCTTTGGCCGCACCACCTATCTGGATGCCGACGGCTCCTTCAAGCTGCGCATCAACATCGGCCAGTACGGCTACATCGACGCCGTCGCCGGCAAGGATTCCCGCTTCATCACCCCCTACTGGTACGGCCAGATCGTCGCCAACACCGCCTCCGCCACGAGCTTTGTGCCCAACAGCACGTTTGTGTACACCCAGAATCTCACTGCCCTTCCCCAGAAGCCCATCGCTGTCGGCGCCCCCGTCAACCTGACCACCGCCGGCTACACCATGCCGATGTTCTGGCTGACCGAGCTTGAGAACTCCACCCTGTGGATCGGCAAGAAGCTGAACTTCACCGTCAACGTGAACGGCGTCGTGTACAACTTCTCCGAGATCGTCAAGTTCCAGTCCGTCAACCGCGTTGGCGCCTACTCCCTGGCGCTGTCCGAGTCGAACATGACCATCAAGGTCGGCGAGACGAAGGCCCTGAACGCCGTGGTCGGCAATCCCTTCGGCAACATGCAGGCCCTGCCCATCAACTGGTCCGTGAACAACGCTGCCATCGCTAAGCTGAGCACCGTTGTCACCTCCAACAACTACAACGCCACCGTGACCGGCGTTGCCGTGGGCACCACCTACATCCGCGCGGTTATCGACTCCATCGAGACGATCTGCAACGTGACCGTCGTCGCGGCCGATACCCCCGTCGTGACCCCCTCCACCGTCGACTATGTTGTTACCTGCCGCGCCCTGAACGTACGCACCGGCGCCGACACGAAGAACAGCAAGGTTGGCATGACGTACCGCGGCGATGTCCTCAAGGTCATCGAAGTGAAGAACGACTGGGCCAAGATCGAGTGGCAGGGCGGCACCGCCTATGCTTGCCTCGGCAGCGGCAAGTACCTCCAGCCGAAATAAGGTCGGAGCGGCTACCAGCCTTTCGTGAACCGAAGTTTAGCCCGCGTGCCATGCACGCGGGCTATCTTCATGCCCGCGAAAGCGGACGGCCCCTCTTGCGCGCAGGCACTTGCGTATCGCCTCCCCTGTCCGCGCGGCAAGCGAGGCCGCGGCACTCGCATATGCCCAACATAGGGGCCTCTTTTCCGGGGGTTGTGGGGCGCGGCAGCCTTATACGCCCCGTTGCGTTATGACGGACGCTTGTGTAGGCGTGTGCGCGGCGCGCGGCACAGGCCGCGGGCATCCTCCGCCGCGCCGGCTCCCCTGCCCGACTTGCCGTGCCCCCCGGCTCGGCAGGGCCGCAGAAGGCCCGCCCGTGGCAGCAAATCGCGTTTGCGCCGCGTGGCGGATGGACGCCTTACAGGGCCGCTGCGTCAGCCGCCGCATGCGCCGCTTCGCGTGCGCTTGCGACAGCCGCCGGTTTCTTGCCGTTCTTTGCGCAACCCGCTCGGCTATTCGCCTGCGCTGAACAGGGAAAACGTCGCCGCATGCTGAGCGGCGCGCGGTCCAAGGGGCTGCGCGCCGCTTAGCATGCGCCCTCGCCATGCCTGCGCGCCCTGCATCAGCCTGGCCCGCGAACCGCCACACGTCCTCCTCGCATGATCGTGCGCCGGGCGGTTGCTGGCGCGGCGGCCCGTGCCTTTCTGCGGCTTTCCGCCCCCGCAGGGCGCGGGCCCTGCCCCCGCCTCGGTGCAGCGTGCAGCGGCGCTGAGGGGAGACGGGAGCGAGCGCATGCCAAATATCAACTAATTTTGATAAAACAAAAGCGATGCCCTGCCCCCACTTTTTCCCACGGGAGTGGACTTATGGGGATATTTGGGTGCGCCCGTTGCTGAATATCAACAATTATTGTTGTTATTGCATGGCAATACATTGAATATTGCGCAATTGTGTCATTTTCCATTTACATTTTCGTGACGATGGTGTTATACTTGCTGAGGTTCACGATTTCCCCATCACTTCCCCATACGAAAGGAGAATGCTCTCATGCGCAAGTTTGTTGCAATCGCTCTGGCGGCGCTCATGCTGCTGGCGCTCATCCCGTCCGCGAGCGCTCTGCCGACCGGTTCCTGGCAGAACATGACGGTCAACTACTTCGACAACACCACCCTCAAGAGCGTCAGCCCCTCGATCTCCGGCAGCTCTATCACCATCAACAAGGCCCTGTCGGATATGTATTCCTGGAATATCTCCGGCACGGCCATCAATTCTCAGCTGGCCGGCAGCTCCACCTGGGGCAAGTTCGTCCAGTTCACCTGCGATCTGGTCGTCGCCCAGGGCGCCGCTGTGACGGTTCCCACGGCCACCTTCTCCTCGAAGGAACTGGCCATCGCGGCTGCCGATGTGACGCTGGCCTCCATCGCGCCCAAGACCTTCTACATCAACGGCGTGTCCTACATGGCGTTTGCCCGCGTCGCCCCCGAGACCGCCGTCTTTAACACCACCTCCAACCTGCTCACCAGCGCCAACTACGAGTACCGCATCCCCAGCTACACCTTCTTCTACCTGCCCATCGCCGGCGGCAACACCCAGGCCTACACCGTTACCGCCTACGAGAACAACCAGGTCTACAACAAGATCGACTTCCTGTTCTACATCCAGTACAACGACCTCATCCCCGCCAACTCCACCAACGTGACCGTCGTTGACTACGATGTGAACAAGGACAACGTCCGCGCTTACATCTCCGGCGACTCCCTGTTCATCGAGACCGTGTGGGCGAACCTGATCTCCGCCAAGGACACGGACCAGCTCGTGAACAACGCCGTCAACCCCAACTACCAGGCCAGCGCGGGCTACTACCCCATCGACCTGCAGTTCTTCTTCAAGGACACTGCCGGCAATCCCCTGCCCCAGTACGCCCAGATCACGGCCCTGAACTATGACGGCGCCTTCGACATCCTGGCGGCCTCCATCGACAAGAGCAAGGCCGAATACCTGCCCTTCCAGATCAAGAGCGCCATCACGCCGAACAACTCCGGCTTTGGCCGCACCACCTATCTGGATGCCGACGGCTCCTTCAAGCTGCGCATCAACATCGGCCAGTACGGCTACATGGATGCCGTCGCCGGCAAGAGCGCCCGCTTCATCACCCCCTTCTGGTACGGCCAGATCGCTGCCAACCCCGCCTCCGCCACGAGCTTTGTGACCGACAGCGCGACTGTGTACACGCAGTCCGCCATCGCCACGCTCCTCGGCCAGAAGTCTCTGACCGCGAGCACCCTGCCCAACATGACCTCCTCCCCCTACACCCTGCCGGTGTTCTGGCTGACCGACCTCCAGAATTCCACCCTGTACATCGGCAAGAAGCTGAACTTCACGGTGAACGTGAGCGGCGTCATGTACAACTTCTCCCAGACCATCAAGTTCCAGTCCGTCAACCGCACCGGCGCTTACTCCCTCTCTCTGTCCGAGACGAACATGACCGTTAAGGTCGGCGAGACGAAGGCCCTGAACGCTGTGGTCGGCAATCCCTTCGGCAACATGCAGGCCCTGCCCATCAACTGGTCCGTGAACAACGCTGCCATCGCTAAGCTGAGCACCGTTGTCACCTCCAACAACTACAACGCCACCGTGACCGGCGTTGCCGTTGGCACCACCTACGTCCGCGCGGTCATCGACTCCATCGAAACGATCTGCAACGTGACCGTCGTCGCGGCCGACGAGACCACCGTGGCCCCCTCCACCGTCGACTACGTTGTCACCTGCCGCGCCCTGAACGTGCGCACCGGCGCCGGCACGAAGAACAGCAAGGTTGGCATGACGTACCGCGGCGATGTCCTCAAGGTCATCGAAGTGAAGAACGACTGGGCCAAGATCGAGTGGCAGGGCAGCACCGCCTATGCTTGCCTCGGCAGCGGCAAGTACCTCCAGGCTAAATAAGGTCGGGATAGCAACAAATCTTTCGTGAACCGGAGCTAAGCCCGCGTGCCATGCACGCGGGCTTTTTCTTGTAATCGGAGGGGAGCGGGGCGGCCGCCCCATGCATGAGCTACGTCAAACGGCGCAATTTTGTAACTTATTCGCCTCTTCCGCACGCTGCGCAGGGCCGTGAAGCGCTCCGCGCCTATGGGGTAAGGCGTTTGCGGCTCCCGGCCGGGGAGACCGCGAAAAATGACGCGGCGGCTTGTACTCTTCCCGCATTTTGCTATAATGGAAACAGTCTCCCTTTTTCGGGAACGGAGGGATGCCATGAAGCGGCTCTGCCTGTTCCTCGCCGCGCTCATTTTGCTTGCCTGCCGGCCTGCGCCCGCAGCAGCCGCGGGCGACCCGACCGGCGCGGTTGTGGTGCGCTCCGTTCGGCGCGCAAGCGAAGGCGCGCTGGTGGATGTGAAGGCCGATTGGGCCGGGGGCGTGGTCGACATCGCGCAGCCCTACGGCGACTTGGGCGTATGGAATCCGGGCGGCGGCGAGGGCGCGGACGCCTTTTCCACGCATCTGCAAATTGAGGCGTACCTGCTTGTAAGTCGCGCCCTGCCTTACCGCCTCACGCTCGCCTCGCCCCCGGCGGGCGATGCGCAGGCCGCCATCGTTCGGCAACTGCAGGAAAGCGGCGAGTTGGCCGGCCGGCTGATCAAACCTGCCGACTACTTCATCAGCGGCAGCCGCTACGCACCCCGTCTGGTTGTGTACGACGCGGAGGACCTGGGCGGGGACGAATACAGCTTTCTGGCCGCCTACGCCCTGCCCTACACGCTGCACCACCTGCCCGCCTCGGGCGGTTCGCAGGAGATTGTGCGTGTGGACGCATACGAAACGGGCAAGACCACGCCCGTGCGCTTCACCTTCCTTATCGGCTACCAGGACGTGGTGCCCTTGGGCGAGCGTTCCCTGCGCGTGATCGACTACGGCCTGAACAAGGACCATGTGAACGCTTTCGCCCAGGGCGAGGACCTGGTGGTGGACGTGGTATGGAACGAGCTCTCCTTTGCGCGGGACGAGCGCACCGTGCTGGAGGACAACACGCCCAACCCGCACATTCAGGAAAGCCAGGGCTACTACCCCATCGAGCTGCAGCTGTTCTTCAGCGACGGCGGCGGCGCGCCCCTGCCCGGCTTCGCCCACGTAACCTCGCTGGCCCTTGACACGGACGGCGAAGGCCCCGTCCCGGCGCTGGACATCCTGGACGCCTCCGGGCGGCTTTCGCAGGCCGCCTCGCTCTTCTACCGCATCGACTCGCCCGTCACCCCCGAAGAATCGGGCTTCGGGCGCACGGCCTATCTGGACGAGGACGGCTCCCTGAGGCTTCGCCTGAACGTGGCGCAATACGGCGCGCTTGTGGGGGCCATGGACGCCTTCTCCCTGCCGCTGCTTCCGCCCGGCACGCTGATGCCCGGCGAGGCGCTTCGGCCGGGAAGCGAAAGCAGCCGCTTCATCACGCAGCAGGAATTTGCTAAACTTTTGACCGACCCTGCCTTAACGCCCTTCACCGCCGTGAGCGCGCTGGGGCTGCGGGGCATCCCCGGCCGCAACCCCGCCTACCAATTCGCCCTGGCGCTGTGGAAGAGCGTGCCGCAGGCCGCCTTCGCGCCCTACGCGCTGTGGTACGACGCTTTGGCCAACAGCCGCGCGTACGACGGCGGAAAGCTGCACGTGGGCATCGATGTGCAGGGCACGCTGTACAGCTATGACGCGCGCCTCCTGCTGCGCAGCGTGCCGCGCGTGGGCGCGGGCAGCCTCCAGCTTCCCGCAAGCCTCACCCTGGCCGTGGGCGAAACGCGCTCCATCGCCGCCGTCCTGGGCAGCCCCGCGCCGGACGTTCAGGGCACGCCCGTCTCCTGGAGCGTCGGAAACGAACGCATTGCCTCCGTGAAGCGCGACCCGGACGGCCCGCTGTCTGCGCTTGTTACGGGCGTTGCGCTGGGTACCACCTACCTGCGCGCTTCCCTGGCCGCCGACGGCCTGGAACAGATATGCGCCGTCACCGTGCTTTTGTCCGGAGAAAAGGCGCCCGACCTCTCGCAGGCCGTGACCTATGCCGTGCAGGCCGAGCGGCTGAACGTGCGCTCCAGCCCCAAGGTGGACGGCCGCAACAAGCTGGGCGAGGTGCGCCGCGGCGACATACTGCAGGTGTTTGAGGTGCGCAACGACTGGGCAAAGGTCGCCTGGAACAAAGGCGTCGCCTACGTCAGCCTGGACAAAGGGCGCAACCTGAAGCCCGAGTAAGCCGCATCCGCCGCCAAGGCGCGTCCTTGGCTTCCCGCAAACCCCCGCCCGCGCGATGAGACGCCCAAGGCCCTGCGGTATAAGCCCGCGGGGCCTTTTCATGCGGGCGGTTCCCTGTAAATTCGCTCTCCGGGCCCGCCCGGGCATTGCGCGGCAGGGCTGTCGCGGCCCGCGTCCGGCCGCGCCGCCCGTGGCCGTCTTCCTGATGGATGGCCCGTCCCGCGCGCAGATGGACGGACCCCGCCTGCAGAACCGCCGCCCGCCGTCTTGTGCGCTTCGCAGCCGCGCGGCAGAGCTGCGGGGAAGGCGCAGCACAAAAGCGGGCTTTCCCTACGCAAAAAAGCCCTGCGGCTGCCCGCAGGGCCGGTGGCATAGGCCGCTTCGCGCGCCGGGGCTAGCCCATCGCTTCCTCGCCGCCCTCGCCGTACGATTCATAGGCGGAGGAGAAGCGCAGCACGCGGTCCACGTAGGCGCGCACATTCGCCGACAGGCGCTCGTACCCGGGCGACTGGGCGGAGGTGATGTCCAGGGAATCCACGCGCCCGGGGCCGCAGTTATAAGCGGCCAGGGCCACGCGCACGTCCCCGCCGTAGCGCTCGATCATCTGCTTTAGGTAGCGCGCCCCGCCGTCAACGTTCTGCGCCGGATCAAACGGATCGGTGACGCCCAGCTCGGCGGCCGTTCCGGGCATCAGCTGCATCAGGCCCTGCGCGCCCGCGCTGGACACGTCCTGCGGCCGGAAGGAAGACTCTGCGCGGATCACGCCCTTGATGAGCGCCGGGCTCAGGGCGTATTCCGCCGCGGCCTGCTGGATCAGCTCCTCGTAAGCGGTGGGCGATGTGGGTACGGCGGCGTTTTGGTACGCGGCCGCTGCCGCTGCCGCGGGAGACGCGGGCGTGGACGCCGACGCAGGGTCGGCGGCCGAGGCTGCCGTGGCTGCGCTGGACTGCAGCGCCGACAGGCTGTTTTGCTGCTGCATCATGTTGTTCAGCATCATCATGCTCATCATGGAGGAGATCGACGACCCGGAATCGCCGCCGCCTGAGCCGCCCGAAAGGCCGGACATGCTGCTCATCATCATGGAGTTGGCCATCAGAGAGAGCATCTGGTTAAACTGCGCCTGCGCATCGTTTGCGGCGGGCGCGGCGGGCACAGACGGCTCCTGCGCGGCCCGGGCGGCCTCCACCTGCGCGTTCTCTCCCGGCACCACGTCGCTTGCGGGCGCTTGGCCCAGCACGTCGGCCAACACGTCGGAGAACCTGGTTTGCGCCGCCTGCACAAGGCCCATCTTCTCGTCGTACTGCTGGCGGACGGAGGCGATCTTCTGCTGATACAGCGCGTTTACGTTAAATCCGGCCGACATCGGCGCCCCCCTCCCCGCATAGCTCATCCCTATATATCGAATTGTATCGCCGGAAATGTAAGCCGTCAACCGGTTTTTTCCTTCCGTCCACCGCCAACTTCTTTGTCCCCTCCTCTTGCTTTTTGCGCCCTGTGGTGTTATACTCTTTAGGCGTCGCTCGCGGGGAATTGGCTCAGTTGGTAGAGCGCTACGTTCGCATCGTAGAGGTCAGGGGTTCGAATCCCCTATTCTCCACCA
The DNA here is from genome assembly GCA_031553225.1 of Eubacteriales bacterium. Lineage (GTDB taxonomy): Bacteria > Bacillota > Clostridia > Christensenellales > UBA1750 > JAVBLU01. The sequence continues at coordinate 16,805 of JAVBLU010000016.1, read as the reverse complement.
GTTCCAAAACCGCTTAGAGGATTTGAACCTTTGAGCGGTTTTTGCTATCGTGTTAATGATTCTATGCTTTACATGATGTGAAGGCGAAAATAATGTATACTGAGTTTATTGAATTGAATAATACAAAACAATGTGTTGCCATAAGCCACAAAAACTCGGCCAACCCTTTGCTGTTATACCTGCATGGCGGGCCTGGCGATGCAGCATTGCCTTTGGTGTTAAAATACAACAGAGCGCTACAAGATTCATATACTGTTGCAGTGTGGGAACAACGCGGAGCGGGGAAATCATACTATCGTTTCTCTGCCGCAGAACCTGTCTCGATAGATATTTTCCTGAACGATTTACATCAATTGGTGTTGAAGCTATTGCTGCGCTTCGGGAAAGAAAAACTTTTGCTCATAGGTCATTCTTGGGGCAGTGTTCTAGGCCTGCAATTCGCGCAGCGCTATCCCCGTTTGCTATCTGCTTTTGTCGGCTGCGGGCAAGTGGTAAATATGGTCAAATCCTCAAAAATCGCTTATGACTTTACACTAAATAAGAATATCGAAAACAACAATAAAAAGATTGTTGAAAAGCTGAAATCTATTGATTGTTCATACAGAAGTAAAACATGGTTATCCGATTTGCTGTACGTCACAAAAGAAGTCACAAGGCAAAAAGGCTCCATATATGCCCATACCAATATGAATAAATATATGTTCGATTTTCTGATTTCCGGATATGGTGTTCGTGACTTGCTCAAAAGGCAAAAAGGCTCTTTGCAATCCATTCAGTTTTTATGGCAAGAACTCATGAAAGTGGATTTTGAAAACGCGACTGAATTTGGCGTGCCGATTGTTTTCATTGAAGGACGTCATGATTATCATGTCTCTTCGCAGCTCGCTTACAATTACTTTGTTCACATAAAGACCCCAAAAGAATTCTATTGGTTTGAAAAATCGGGGCATTTCCCTCAGTGGGAAGAAGCGGATCGGTTTGCAGAAATACTGAGGGAACTATCCAACAGGATATAAGTAGTTTATAAAACAAGCTGCGCATCCTTTTTATCAACACATTTCAGTGTGAAAGCCGTTTCGAGGATTTGAACCATTAAGCGGTTATTGTTATAATAAAAATGAAGCGTACCATGTAGATTAAATGTGGTGGGTAACGTGAACTTGCTTGAAATAAGGAACGGAAAACACGCTTTTCATGCGATTTGGACTTATAATTTATGCGGAAAAGAAATGGATAAAAAAACATGGGAAAAGGCCGAGACGCTCTTGAACAATTTAGCCGATGACATTATTAACCGCAAGGATGCCCTCACCGAACAGCAAGTTAAGGAGATATTTGCCGAATCCGTATATTCGCTTGAACTACTGCTCAACACCTCGCCGCTTGATGACTTTGGCGTTTATGAGTACGGTGGGCTAAACTATTTTTTCGCTGACATCATGAGATCATTGGGTTTTCCGGTAAAACAAGGTAAGAACACGTTAATAAGCGATTTTGTTTATGGTACAGATTTTGAAGAAACGTAGCAGGCGCAGGGTATCCGTCCCCTCTTTGCCGGCAGTGCAAAAAATGGATGCTGCGCCAAATAGCCGGGGCATGAAACTTCCGCATCATATTTATCAGGGCATTCCATTTTCCAGGGCAGCGTTAAACGCTTTGCGGCGCTGGTCAATTTCCCGTATTCGGCGGATGTGCGCCTCTCATAAACCCGTTTAGGGGAAAGGAAAACAGGCCGCCCCCTTTCGGAAAGGGCGGCCCGCGCTATACGTTGAATCGGAACAGGACGACGTCTCCGTCGCGCATCAGGTACTCCTTGCCCTCGGAGCGCACCAGGCCCTTCTCCTTGCAGGCGGCCATGGAGCCCTCGCGGACGAGGGCGTCGTAGGCCACCACCTCGGCGCGGATAAAGCCCTTCTCAAAGTCGGTGTGGATGCGCCCGGCAGCCTGCGGGGCCCTCCAGCCGTCCTTGATGGTCCAGGCGCGCACCTCCTTGGGCCCGGCGGTAAGGAAGGATATGAGCCCGAGCAGCGCGTAGCCCTCGCGGATGAGCCGGTCAAGGCCGGATTCGGCGATGCCCAGCGCCTCCAGAAACTCCTTTTGCTCCTCGGGCGGCAGGGCGGCGATCTCCTCCTCGGAGCGGGCGCAGATGACGAGCAATCGCGCGCCCTGCTCATCGGCGATGCGCTGCACCTCCATAACGCCGGGTATCGCCTCGGGCGGGCGGCCGATGTCCGCCTCGCCGATGTTGGCGGCGTACAAAACGGGCTTGGTGGTGATGAGGAAGAGCGTGTCCGCCATGGCCTTCTCCTCCGGCGTTAGGGGCACCGTGCGGGCAGGTTTTCCCTCCTCCAGGGCGTGCAAAAGTTTTTCCATCACGTCCGCCTCGAAAGCGGCGCGCTTGTCGCCCGCCTGCCCGGCCTTGCGGCGGGGGGCGACGCGGCGCTGCAGCGAGTCCAGGTCGGCCAGCACCAGCTCCAGCTCGATCGTCTCGATGTCGCGCCTGGGGTCTACCGAGCCTTCTACGTGCACGATGTTCTCGTCCTCAAAGCACCGCACCACGTGCACCACCGCGTCCACCTCGCGGATGTGCGAGAGGAACTTGTTGCCCAGGCCCTCCCCGCGGGAGGCGCCCTTCACCAGCCCCGCGATGTCCACAAACTCCAGCACGGCGGGGGTTACCTGCTTGGGGTCGAACATCTGCGCAAGCCGGGTCAAGCGCTCGTCCGGTACGGGCACAACGCCCGTGTTCGGCTCGATGGTGCAAAATGGGTAGTTGGCCACTTCCGCTCCGGCCCGGGTAATGGCATTGAACAGCGTGGACTTGCCCACGTTGGGCAGCCCGACGACGCCTAATTTCATGCAGAATCTCTCCTTTGGAATACCGCTATTATATCGGCCGGCGCCTTCCGGCGCAAGCGTTCATGGTATTTCCGGCCGCTTTGCGATATAATGTAGCGGACACGGCGATGAATCATCAAAGGACGGTGTTGCGTGTGACGTGGTGGCAGGCTGTTGTGCTGGGCGTGGTGCAGGGCTTAACGGAGTTTCTGCCGGTAAGCTCCTCAGGGCATCTCTTGCTGCTCGGCCGCTTTATGGGCGTCAGCTCTCCGGGCATGACGGCCGAGGTTGCCCTGCACCTGGGTACGCTTGTGGCCGTGCTGGCCGTGTACCGCAAGGACGTCATGCAGCTGATCCGGCATCCCTTTCGCAGCGACCTGCCGCTGCTCGCTTTGGCCACGGTGCCCGCCGTGCTGGCCGCGCTGCTCTTTTCCGACGCCATCGACAGCCTTTTTGGCGGCAGATATCTGTACGTCGGCTTTTTGCTGACCTCGGCGGTGCTGCTGCTCAGCGGCCGGTTGGCGAAGGGCGCCCGAACCGCCGTAACCGCTAAAGACGCGCTGTGTATGGGCATCGCGCAGGCGCTGGCCATCCTGCCGGGGCTGTCGCGCTCGGGCAGCACCATCGCCGCGGGCCTCTCGTGCGGGCTCACCCGCGAGAAGGCGGCGCGCTTCTCCTTCCTCATGTCCGTACCGGCCATCTGCGGCTCGCTCGTGCTGGCGCTTCTTCAGGCGGCCGGCGGCGGGGGGCCGGCCATCCCCGTGCTGCCCCTTCTGCTGGGCGCGGCCTGCGCGTGCGCGGCGGGGCTTATCGCCATACGCTTCATGCTCGCGGTACTGATGAGGCGCGGGCTCGCGCCCTTTGCGCTGTATACGCTGGCCCTTGCCGTGCTTGCCTTTGTTCTTGGGTAGAGGCGGCGCATTGCGGGGTTGAACTTCCCGCATGATGATGGTACACTGTTTCTGCTATATTTGGTTGTAGGAAGGATGGTGGCCCGATGTCCTACGTTCTGATGTCGGACTCCTGCTGCGATCTGCTGGCTGAGGAATACCGCGCGCTGGATCTGCAGTTTGTGCCGTTAACCGTCCATTTTTCCGGGCGCGAATTTGCCGACGATGGCTGGGTGAGCTGCAGCATCGACGACTTTTACAGGCAGATGCGCGCGGGCGAGACGGGCACCACCTCGCAGGTGTCGCCCGAGACCTTTCTAACTGCGTTTCGCAAGTATGCAGCGGCCGGGCAAAGCGTTTTGTACCTGGGCTTCTCCTCCGGGCTGTCCGGCACGTACGAGAGCGCTGCGCACGCGCGCGCCATCGTGGCCGCCGAATACCCCAGCCTGCGCTTTGACGCGCTCGATACGCGCTGCGCAAGCGGCGGACAGGGGCTGCTTTTGCACATGGCCGCTCATATGCGCTTGGCCGGAAAACCGCAGGAGGAAGTGCTGGCCTTCGCGCGGGACGCCAGTATCCGCATGCAGCACTGGGTGACGGTGGGCAACCTCACCCACCTGCGCAAGGGCGGGCGCATCTCCGCCGCATCGGCCTTTCTGGGCACCATTATCGACATCAAGCCCATCATCTACGTCAATGAACAGGGCAAGCTGATCCCCGTGGAGAAGGTGAAGGGGCGCAAGCGCGCCATGCGCCGCGTGTTTGAACACTTTATGGAGCAGAAGGATCTGTCCGATTCACCCGTGTGGTTCATCCACTCCGACTGCGCGGCGGACGCGCGCGAGATGGAGGGCTGGGTAAAGCAGGCGTGCCCCGGACGCCCCACGCACATCGGATCGCTCGGGCCGGTCATCGGCTCGCACACCGGCCCGGACACCGTGGCGGTCTTCTTCCTGGGCAAATCGCGCATGGTTGACTGAGACCACCGCGCCGCACCCTGCCGGCCGCGCGAACGCCGTGGCCGGCATATGCTTATATTGGCATAGGCAGCGCAAGCGAATTGTGCTATAATTTTTTCGCGTTTTATCGATATACTGAAAAGTTCAAAAACTGGGAGCGGTATTCCTATGCATCAGGGTGGACAACCTCGCGGCCATGCGCCGGTGGGCCATGGAAGCGGGATGTGGATCGTTGTACATATGGCCAAGTCGCAAAAGGTCATGCAGCAGGTGCGCGACCTGCTCACGGCCGAAGGGATTTTGGTGCGCGTAAAGCCCGTGTACAAGCAGCTTTCGCCGGACGAAAACTATTACGAGATCCAGGCGTTGCAGTCGGAAACGCAGGAGGCCCGCGACGTGCTCATGGATCACGGCTACTAAACCGTCAGCAAGCGCCGCCACAGCGGCGATGAGGAGAGGGATTTGCACCCATGGACCAGGCAGCTTTAGCGCTCTTAAAGGAATCACTCAAACAGCCGCTCACCTGCATCGGCATTTTAACAAGCGGCGGAGACGCGCCCGGCATGAACGCCGCCATCCGCTCGGTCACCCGCGCGGCCATCCACCACGGTCTGCGCGTGAAGGGCGTGCGCTACGGCTATCGGGGCCTTTACGAGGGCAACCGCCCGGGCGCTACCGAGGAGGAAAAAAACATCGTCGAGCTGAAGGCCGGATCGGTGGGCGATATCGTGCACCGGGGCGGAACCATGCTTCACTCCGCGCGCCTGCCCGAGTTCAAAAACCCGGACATCCGCACGCAGGCGGCCTACAACGCCCTCAAGGAGGGCATCCAGGCGCTGGTGGTGCTGGGCGGGGACGGCTCGTTCTTCGGGGCGCACCTGCTCGCCTCCGAGCACGGGATCCCGGTGATCGGCATCCCCTGCACAATCGACAACGACCTGCGCTACAGCGACGTGACGATCGGCTTCGACACGGCCGTCAACACCGCCGTAAACGCCATCAACGAACTGCGCGACACCATGAACTCGCACGACCGCATCTCCATCGTGGAGGTGATGGGCCGCAACTGCGGCGACATCGCCATCCAAGCGGGCGTTGCGGCGGGCGCCGAGGCCATTTTGGTGCCGGAAGTGAAAAAGAGCGACGAGGCGTGGATCAACCACATCGTCACCAAGCTGGAGATGTCGCGCCGCCGCAACAAACGTTACGGCATCATCGTGGTGGCGGAGGGCTGCACGCGGCACAGCCAGACCCCAAGCGAAGTGCAAAAGGCCGTTGGCGAGACCCTGCGCCTGATCGACCGGGGCGCAGACGGAGCCGTTGTGCGCGAGCGGCTTGTACAGGTGCTGGCCGACCTGAAAATAAACGAGTTCACGCCGGACTCCATCGCCCAGGACCTGAAGAAGCGCATGCCGGACATCGACGCGCGCGGCACGGTGCTTGGGCACACGCAGCGCGGCGGCTCGCCCTCCGCGTCCGACCGCATTTTGGCCTCGCGCCTGGGGCTGATGGCCGTGGAGCAGCTGCTCAACGGCTGCCGCGCGCATGCCGTGGGCATCAAAGGCGGGCAGCTCATCTGCCGGCCCATCCCGGAGGCCATCGCCGTAAAGCGCCGGCGCCTTTCCCAGCGCGAAATGATCCGCCTGGCCGAGATCCTCGCCATGTACGCGCAGGTTCGCCGCGCGGCATGCGGGTTCCCCGTTAGCGACGCCACTTGTGCTTTTCCATCGCGGCGCGCCGGCACGTTTTGCCGCCGCGCCGCGATGCCTAGGATCGGCCCGGAAGGGCGAGGAGGGCGGATATGGCGGAGATATCCCTGGCGATCACCGACCAGGCCGCCGACGGCGCGGGGGTTGGCCGGCTAGGCGGCATGGCGGTGTTCGTACCGGGCGCCCTGCCTGGCGAGCTGGTGCGGGCGCGCATCACAAAAACCGCGCCGCGCTATGCGCTCGCCGAGCTTGTGGCGGTGGAGCGTTCCGCGCCCGAGCGCACGGCGCCGCCCTGCCCGCACTATGCGGCCTGCGGCGGTTGCGCCGTGCAGCACATGAGCTACAAAGGCCAGCTGGCCTTCAAACAGCGCAAGGTGGCCGAGGCGCTTGCGCGAATCGGCGGCGCGGCGGAAGGGACGTACGAGCTGCGCCCCATCCTGGCGATGGACGACCCCTTTCGCTACCGCAACAAGGCCGAGTTCGCCGTGAGCGGAACGGCTATCGGGCTGCGGCCCCAGAAGTCGCACGCCGTGGCGGAGGTGTCCGGCTGCCTTCTGCTGCAGCAGGCCGCCGAGGACGCTCTGGCCGCGGTGCGCGGCTTTTTGCGCGCGGCAAAGGGGGACGCCGGGCTTTCGCAGGTGACGGTGCGCGTGAGCGGCGGCGGGGCGGTGATGGTCGTCCTGGACGGGCCCGGCCCGCTTCGTGAGGCGGCGGCCCTGACGTTAGCGCTAAGGGCGGCGCTTCCGGGGCTTACCTCGGTGGTATCGCGCGCGGGCGGCCGAAGGGCCGTGCTGCTGGGCGCGGAGGCGCTGGAGGAGCGGATCGGCACTCTTCGGTTCCGCCTGTCGCCCGAAGCGTTTTTTCAGGTGAACGCCCGCCAGACCGAAGCGCTGTACGGCATCGTAGCGGACCTGTGCGCGCCGGAGGGGCATGAACGCGTACTGGACGCCTACTGCGGCACGGGCACCATGGCGCTGCTGCTCGCCCGCCGCGCGGCGCATGTGTTGGGCGTGGACCAGGAGGCCGCGGCGATTGCCGACGCGCGCGCCTCCGCCCGCCTAAACGGCGTCGGCAACGCGCAGTTCGTCTGCGCGCCTGCGCAGGAGGTGCTGCCCCGCCGCGCCGCCCAGGGCGAGCGCTTCGAAGCGGCCGTTCTGGACCCGCCACGCGCCGGGTGCGATGAGGCGGCGCTGCGCGCGCTGGCCGCCTGCGACCCAGGCCGCATCGTGTACGTCAGCTGCGACCCGGCCACGCTGGCGCGCGACATAGCGCGTCTGCGCCCTCTGGGCTACGCCCTGCGCGCCGCCGCGCCCGTGGACATGTTCCCGCACACAAAGCACGTGGAAACGGTGGTTTCACTGCAGCGCCGAGATCCGTAAAATCCCCTGGACGAAATGATATTGCGGCGCGCGCGGTCATTGATGCAGCGTGCGGAAACACATGCAGAAAATCATCCAACAGCGGCTCGTAGACGGCGTTTCGGAAACGAAGCGCCGTTCTTGCGCCATCTTTCAGTTGAAACGAGTTGCTGCGTGCGGCGGTATTCCGGGTGGAAAAAACAAGGGCCCACGGTTATGCCCCATACCAGTCACCAGTAAGATAAGAGAGGCCGGAGCGGACGCACGGGACGGCGGTAAACTCAGCCGTCGCGGAGCGGGCCGTATTTTTTTTATTGGAATCTCCGCCCTTTCCCCTGGGCTGTTCGGTCGGTACCGATAGTTTTTGGGAGGCAGCTATGGTAAAATGTTGAACAGCAGACCGTCTTGCGGGCGCAGCGGATTCGTCCGCGCCGTGCAAGGCAATTACTCCGAAAACAACAGGAGCTATGCATATATGGAGGCAAAGAAGAGGAACCACAGGCCGACGCACCTGACGCCCGCGCAAAGCATAATGGCCGGATTCGCCTCAATGATATTGATTGGCGCATTGTTGCTCAATCTGCCATTTGCCAGCCGGTCGGGCGAAAGCGTCGGTTTCCTTAACGCATTGTTTACAGCCACATCGGCGAATTGCGTTACGGGGCTTGTCGTGAAAAATACAATGGAGCACTGGACATGGTTTGGAAAAGCCATCATTCTACTGCTGATACAGTTTGGCGCTTTGGGATTTATGACGGTCATGACGATTGGCTTGCTTGTGACCAAACGTCAGATAACCTTGCGAAATCGCCAGGTAATTCAGGCGTCCTTCAATCAGGATGGCATTGGCGGCATGGTGAAATTGGTGAAAAACGTCGTGCTGATGAGCGTTGTTTTCGAATCTGTCGGCGCCTTGTTGTTGGCTTTATCGTTTATCGCCACCTCGTCTATATCGGTGGGCGAATCGCTTTACCAGGGCGTTTTCCATTCCGTGTCCGCCTTTTGCAACGCGGGTTTTGATAATATCGGCGCAAACGGCTTGATACCCTATCAAAGCAATTTCGCGGTCAACTTCGTCATTATGTCGTTGATCATCGCCGGAGGAATCGGCTTTCCTGTGTGGAGCGAAATGAGGCGCTTCATAAAAAACGCGCAAAAAAAACCCTTGCGGTTTCGGGTAACGCACCTAAGTCTGCACAGCAAAATGGTGTTTTCGGTCACGGGCGTTTTGATTTTGTCGGGAACAGCTCTTTTCCTTATGCTGGAGTGGTACAACCCGCAGACCTTTGGAGGCATTCCCGTTTGGCAAAAAATACAGGCCGCCCTGTTCCAGTCCGTTACTTTACGCACCGCAGGCTTCAACACCACCGCGCAGGACGGCCTTACCGAGGCATCGCAGGTTGTTTCCTGCATTCTCATGATGATCGGCGGGTCTTCCGCCAGCGCGGCGGGAGGCATGAAAACCGTAACGATAGGCGTAATCGTGTTTTCCATGCTGTCGGTGCTAAGGGGGCGAAACAAGCTTGAGGCGTTCGGACGCACCCTGCCGCTGGATTTGCTGCAAAAGGCTCTAACCGTCGTTACCACGATGTTGATTGTCGTTTTTGTTTCCACGCTGATCCTGTGTTTTACAGAGCGGGGCTCTCCTTTCCCTCACACCTTTTTGGATCTGCTTTTCGAGAGTTGTTCGGCCGCCGGCACGGTGGGCGTGAGCACGGGGATTACGCCATATCTATCGCCGGCAGGAAAAATCGTCATGACGGTGTGCATGTACCTGGGACGCCTGAGTCCCGTTACTGTGGCGGTCGCCTTGCATACAAGGCTGCAAGCCGGCGCAGACGGCGTGGTATTCCCCAAAGAACGCGTCATCATCGGATAGGAGAAAAAGGCTATGGCAAAAAGAAAACAATACAGTCATTTCGCGGTTTTGGGCCTGGGCAGATTTGGCATGAGTATCGTTCAGACGCTTTCCGAAAGCAATGCGAATATTCTGGCTTGCGACACGGATGAACTGAAGCTGCAGCAGGCCGCCGAATATGCGACACACGTCGTTCAGGTAGACGTCTCTGATGAAAACGCCTTGGAAAAGCTGGGGCTTGGCAATTTCGAAGTGGTGATATTGGCCATAGGAGAGGATTTTGAGGCGTCGCAGATTGCCGCCATGATCGCCAAAGAGCATGGGGTGAAGCACATCATCGTAAAAGCGCGCAACAACAGGCAGAAGAAGATACTGGAGAGCATAGGGGTACACGAGGTGGTTTTGCCCGAACACGAGATGGGTGCGAAGCTGGCCCGAAAGCTGATCGGGTCAAATGTTATGGATATATTGGAAGAATCCGATCTTTATACAATAAAAGAAATGCGTCCCATGGATGAATGGATGAACAAAACGATACAGCAAGCCGACATTCGCCGGAAATATGGCTTAACCATTTTGGCAATACGGCATGAGGATAAGCTAAAAATCCCCGTGATGCCGGACACGGTAATAGCAGAAGATGATATTTTAATCGCTTTAACCAAGAACCAAAGGTGACCTGGTTCCCTATTTTCTTTCGGCGCGGACCTTACGGCTTTATGCGCGCAATGGGCCAGCCGATAATATCTTCCGCAAGGCGGGATGTTGGTTTGAAAAACATAATAATTTCGGGCCCGTCAAGAGTCGGCAAATCGACCTTGGCAAGAAAGCTGGGCGAAGCGCTTCCTTGTTTTGTCATCAGCATCGACAAGCTTGTCGCTGCGTTTCAAGGCGCATATCCCCATCTGGACATCCGGCTCAATTGGGATAGGGCGAAGACCACCGACAATTTGGCGCCGTTTCTTGGCCATTTTCTTGGCATGTTTTCCTCGGCCGACGGGCGCGGGCTGCTGCCGTACAGCCACGGCGCCGTGAGCGGAAACAGGTTTGTGCTGGAAGGCGGCTATGTCAACTTTGATAGAACAACGCCCATACTAAAAACCTATGGGATACGCGCGCTGAAGGACAGCTTTCACCTGATCGGATTGGTACAGAATAGGAAGACGGTTGACGAGCTCGTGAGCGATATGAAAAAGTACGATACGCGGGAGGATTGGACATACGGTTTCACCCAGGACGAGCTAAGGGACGTCGCGCAAGACGCCATTTCCTTTGGCCGATCTATGTCCGATCATTTGGCCCGGCACGGTTTTACGCTTTATGATACGTCTGCGGAACGGGAGCAGGTATTGGATAGCATCGTGGACGACATAAAAGCCGGGCGCATATAACACCGCATAGCCGCGCCTCCCGCCTGCAAAGAGAAGGGGTGCCCATAAAGCTCTCAACGCGATGCGGCCAATCTGGCACACCCGGTGCGACAGGACAATGCGGGGCCCGCAGGCGTGCTTACGTTTGGGTGCATGATGCCCGCTCGCATCGGCAGGCGGCTTGCGGCTTGCGGCAGATTATGTATGTCGGGCGGTGCGAAGATGACAAAAAAACAACAATCTCTCCTGGAAGAGCTGCTGGGCGCGTTGCCGGAAAACGATCGGCCCGCCTACAGCGACCTCATGCAGTATCTTCTCGCGCTTGGGTATGTACCTCAAAAGCAAAAAGTGAAGGATCTGGTGCTGTCGTTTCGGCACGGCGTCCACAACAGGGTGATCGCCAAAGTAGGGGTACGCAAGCAAGCAGGTTTTATCAGCATCAAATTTTTTGCCTGCGCAAGCGTCCCGCAAAAGTACATGGATGCCCTGCGCGATGACATAGACGCCCGCGGCGGACAATACAGCTCGCCGCTTCGCCTCAATCCCGTAAACGAGATAAGGAACAAATGCGGGTATTGCGGCTGCGTTTGCACCGGGGGCGGGTTTGGGTATTACTGCAAGTTCCCCGACGGCAGAGAAGTCGCCAGATGCGGCGCGTACCCCATCGTCATCCCGGATGTTCATGAAGGGGATATTCGCGAAATGAAGGCGGTCATCCTGGAACAGCACACCTACTTCCTGTCCATTGCGTAGAGACTGCGGATCACCCGCAGCGTTCATTTCAGCTGGGTTAGCGGCGCCGAACGCCCGGAAAGCGCGGCTGCGGCGCACCAGGCTCTCCTGAGGAAGGCGCCGGCATGAGCACACCGCACGGCATTATCGTATTCGGGGCAAACGGAAGCGGCAAGACCACGCTTGGGCGTGAGCTGGCGCGCATACTGAACTACAAGCACATGGACATCGAGGATTATCACTTTGTGAAGTCCGAAATTCCCTATACGGCGGCGCGTTCGCGCGAAGACTGCGTGCATGCGATGCTCGCCGACATGCACAAGCACCATGCCTTCGTGCTAAGCGCCGTTACCGGAGACTTCGGCGGCGCGATTTTGCAGTTTTACGAGCTGGGCGTTTATCTGTGCGCGCCGCTGGAACTGCGCCTGCAGCGCATTGAGCGGCGCGCGAGCGAACAATACGGCGGGCGCGTGCGCCCTGGCGGCGATATGTACGAGCAGCACCAACGGTTTGTCGCTTTCGTTGCCGCGCGTTCTCACGCGCCCATTGACCGGTGGGCCCTGCAGCTTACGTGTCCGCTCATTCGTATCGACGGCGCGCTGGATTGGCGGGAGAATGCAGCGGCGATCGCAAAACGTTTGCGATAAGGAGGACACATACATGGCGCGGGTATATGGTATCAGGAAACGGCTGGCCGAACAGGACATCGACGCGGGGCTGGCCAAGCAGATCATCGGCAGCGGCGATCTGGTGGAGATCACCGTGCGAATGGAACGCCTGCTTGACCCGGAGACGACGCATGCCATTTTGGATTCCTGCGCCTGCGGCACAGGGCGGGGCGAGCTGAACGCGCTGAAGGAAATTGAGGGCGACACGCTGCAGGAAAAGATCGGCAGGATTGCGCGCCTTCCTGACTTTCATGCGGATTGGGACGTTTCACTAAGTCCGGACAATACGCTCAGGGCGGGATGGGCGATACAGGGGAATGACGCCTACGCCTGCGTGTGTTCCGCCGCCGTGAACCGCACGGCGAAAGTGAGCGACCTGACGCATTCCGGACGCGCCATGCCGCTGATCTATTGTTTCTGCTGCGCCGGGCACTGCCGGCGCCACTTGGAGGAGCTGCTCCGCATCCGGCTGAAAACCAGGGCGGTCGTCTCCTCCCCCTTAAGCAGCAGCGGCGAAAAACCATGCGCGTTCGTCTTTGAGATCGTATCCGCGTGAGCCGGCGCAGGCCGTCATTCGCTTCCGCCATATGCAAGAGGGGGTGGCAACTGCGGCCGAGGCGCCGGGAGATGAGCCGCGCCGGGCGGCAAAACATACCCGCGCGCGCGGCGCCGCAGGGCCGGAAGAGCTGGTTCGCGCGGACGCCCGGGCGCGACATCGGCCGGCTAGGTTCACGCGGTTGTTTTACGCGAAAACGGACATGGCCCAAAGAAAAGCGGGCGCGCGGAGCGTTGACAACGCGGGGGCGGGCGTGCTATCATACGAAAAACTTACCTGATGGGAGAGCGGCGCATGCCAGGTCAGCTTTTTGCGGTGGACTTTCGCTTCTTTTGCCCGTTTACCGGGAAAAAGCGGCTGATTGTTCATTGCAAACCGTAGGGCAGCGCGGCGGTCGTCCGCAACATGCTCCGTCAGTTTCCGCAGTGAACGCTGCGGAAATTTTTGTTTTAAGCGAGGAGTGAACCCCATGGTGGTCGTCGTGAAGCGCGGCGCAGACGAAGCGGCGCTTGAAAACCTGGTGCAGTGGCTCTCAGGGCGGGGCCTTGGCGTAAACATCGCCCGCGGAACCTATCAGACGGTGCTCGGGCTGATCGGGGACACGAGCGGCCTGGACGCGGACATGATCGGCGGGCTGGCCATTGTGGAGCGCGTGCAGCGCATCAGCGAGCCGTACAAGAGCGCCAACCGCAAGTTTCATCCCGAGGACACGGCGGCGGACGCGGCGGGGCGCGCCATTGGCGGCGGCAGCTTTCAGATCATCGCCGGACCGTGCTCGGTGGAGTCCAAGGAGCAAATCCTGCACATCGCCCGGCGCGTAAAGGACGCCGGCGCGGGGCTGCTGCGCGGGGGCGCGTTTAAACCGCGCACCTCGCCCTACTCCTTCCAGGGCCTGCGCGGCGAGGGGCTGGAGCTTCTTCTGGAGGCCAAGGCGCAAACGGGCATGCCCATCGTTTCCGAGATCATGAACGCCGCGCATCTGCCGCTGTTTGAAAACGTGGACGTCGTGCAGGTCGGCGCGCGGAACATGCAGAATTTTGAGCTGCTCAAGGAACTGGGCAAGCTGCGCAAGCCGGTTCTTCTCAAGCGCGGCCTGGCGAACACGCTGGAGGAGCTGCTCATGAGCGCGGAATACGTGATGGCCAGCGGCAACGAACGCGTCATTTTATGCGAGCGGGGCATCCGCACGTTTGAGACGGCCACGCGCAACACGCTGGACCTGTCGGCCGTGCCCATGCTGAAGGCCATGTCGCACCTTCCCGTGGTGGTGGACCCCAGCCACGCCTGCGGCATGGCGGCGCTGGTGCACCCCATGAGCCTGGCCGCCGCGGCCGCCGGGGCGGACGGCCTGATGATCGAAGTGCACAACGACCCGCCGGCCGCGCTGTGCGACGGGCCGCAGTCCATAACGCCCGACGAATTTGCCCGCGTTGCCGCGGATGTACGGCGGATACTTGAGCTGACCGGCAAAAGGATGGGATGAGCATGCGCGTCGTCAACGTGAAAGCGTCAACGCCTTACCGGGTGTTCATCGGGCATGGCCTGATGGAGCGGTGCGGCGCGCTGATGGCCGAGGCGATCGCGCCCTGCCGCGCCGCCGTCGTCTGCGACGAGCGCGTGGCGGATCTGTACCTGCGCACGGTACGGGGCAGCCTGGCCGCCGCCGGATACGCGCCCTGCGCGCACGTGTTCCCGGGCGGCGAGCCAAGCAAGAGCCTGGCCGGGCTGGAAAGCGTGCTTGGGTTGCTTGCGCGGGAGGGCATCACGCGCTCGGATGCCGTGGTGGCCCTGGGCGGCGGGGTGACGGGCGATCTGGCGGGCTTTGCGGCGGCGGTATGGCTGCGCGGGGTGCGGTACGTGCAAATGCCCACAACCCTGCTGGCGCAGGTGGATTCCTCGGTGGGCGGCAAGACGGCCGTAAACCTGCCCGCGGGCAAGAACCTGGCGGGAGCGTTCCATCAGCCAAGCCTGGTGCTGTGCGACGCGGACGCGCTGAGGACCCTGCCCCCGGCCGAGTTCAGCCAGGGGATGGCCGAGGTGATCAAGTACGGCGCGGCGCTGGACGAACCGCTCCTGCGCCTGGCGGCCTTGCCCGAACGCGACATGCAGGCCGTGGTGGAGCGGTGCGTGCGCCTGAAAGCCGGCCTGGTGGAGGCGGACGAGCTGGACACGGGAGCGCGGCAGCTGCTCAACTTCGGGCACACGGTCGGCCACGCCGTGGAACGGCTGAGCGGCTATCGCCTGCCGCACGGCGCGGCGGTGGGCATCGGCATGGCGGTTATCGCGCGCGCATCCCGCGCGCGCGGGCTGTGCGGGCCGGAGGTGCCCGGGGCGATCGAAGAAGCCCTGGCCCTGCACGGCCTGCCGGCGCGCTGCCCGTACCAAGCCGCGGAAGTGGCGCAGGCGTGCCTGCAGGACAAGAAGCGCTCGGGCGGCGCCATCACGCTTGTCGTGCCCCGCGCCCTGGGCGCGTGCGCGCTGCACGCCATGGACGTATCCCAGCTGCCGCTCTTTCTTGCGGCCGGCCTTGCGTAGGGGGCGGCCATGGACGTGATCATCACCCCCCGCAGGCTGCGCGGGACCATTGCGGCCGTATCCTCCAAGTCGGACGCGCACCGGCTGATCGTGTGCGCAGCCCTGGCGGACGCGCCCACGCGCATCTCTTTGCGCGCAATACCGCAGGATATTTGCGCCACGATGGCCTGCGTGCGCGCGCTGGGGGCGCACTGCCAGGAGGGA
The DNA here is from genome assembly GCA_031553225.1 of Eubacteriales bacterium. Classification (GTDB taxonomy): domain Bacteria; phylum Bacillota; class Clostridia; order Christensenellales; family UBA1750; genus JAVBLU01. The sequence continues at coordinate 1,128 of JAVBLU010000016.1, read as the reverse complement.
GAGGACGGCGTGCGCGTTGTGCCCATGGCGAGCGCGCCGGGCGCGTGCGTTCTGCCGTGCGGTGAAAGCGGCTCCACGCTGCGCTTTATGCTGCCCGTGGCGGGCGCGCTTGGCGCTCCCGCGCGCTTTTCAGGCAGCCCGCGTCTGATGCGGCGGCCGTTGAAGCCGCTGCTGGATGCCATGGCGGCCGGGGGATGCGCGATTTACGAGGCGGAGGGCGCGCTGCAGCTGCGCGGACGGCTTCGGCCGGGCGCGTACGAGCTGCCGGGCGATGTGAGCTCGCAGTTCGTGTCCGGGCTGCTGTTCGCGCTGCCGCTGCTGCCGGGGAACAGCGCGATCGACGTCGCGCCGCCCTTCGCCTCCGCGGGGTACGTGGAGATGACGCTGCGCACGCTGGAGAGCTTCGGCGTGCGCATCGCCCGCGAGGGCCCGGGGCGTTTTGCGGCGGCGGGCGCTCAGCGCTACCGCTCGCCGGGCGCGGCGCGGGCCGAGGGCGATTGGTCGGGTGCGGCGTTCTTTCTGGCGGCGTCCGCGCTGGGCGGTGACGTGGCGGTAAGCGGGCTTGACGAGGGCAGCAGCCAGGCAGACCGGGCGATTGTACCGCTGCTTGAACGCCTGCGCAGCGCGGCGGGCGACGTGATCATCGACGCGGAGCAGATTCCCGACCTGGTGCCCGTGCTGGCCGCCGTGGCGGCGGCCCTGCCGGGCGTGCGCACGCGCATCGTGGGCGCTGCGCGGCTGCGCGGCAAGGAGAGCGACCGCCTGCGCGCCATGGCCGAAGGCGTCCGCGCGCTGGGCGGCCGGGCGGACGAGCAGCCGGACGGGTTGGACATAAGGGGCGGTCCTCTGCGCGGCGGCGAAGCGGACGGCTTCGGCGACCACCGGGTGGTGATGGCGCTGGCCATGGCGGCCTGCGCGTGCGGCGGCCCGGTGCGCATCCGCGGGGCGGATGCCGTTGGCAAGTCCTATCCGACTTTTTTCGACGATTACGCTTTGTTGGGAGGCGATGCGCGTGTCCTCTAGCTTTGGCGATCGGCTGCGCGTGAGCGTGTTTGGTCAGTCCCACTCGCAGGCCGTGGGCGCGGTGGTGGACGGGCTGCCCGCCGGCGAGCGGGTGGACCTGCCCGC
>JAVBLU010000003.1:0-52818 GCA_031553225.1 Eubacteriales bacterium | reverse complement strand
CTGGGACAACCGGGTATGGCGCGTAACGCGCCGCGGCTTTCCGGCGCCGGTAGACGCGGGCCCGGCGGCGATGAAACGCCGCCGGGCCCGCGCATTGATAAGGTACGCCCGCGTTTTGTTTCGGCCATCCGCCGGCCTGTGTTATCGCCGGCGGGCGGCCGCGTATGTGCTTGCTGTTTGGCCCGTATGCAGCGCCGCCATGTCATCCCCTCCGCGCGATGGGATCCAAGGGATCCCTCAACCTCGCCCCGCGCCGCGCCCGATGTCGTTCCGGCGGTGGAGGCCCTTGAAGGTGATGGCGTCCGCGGCGGCATAGGCGGCGTTCACGGCGGCGTCGTGTGTGGCAGCGACGGCCACAACGCCCAGAACCCGGCCCCCGGCGGTTACGATGGCGTCGCCCTCGCAGCGCGTGCCGGCGTGAAACACCATGCAGCCAAGGCTCTGGGCTGCGGGGATGCCCTGGATGGGGAAGCCCACGTCGTAATGCTCGGGATATCCGCCGGAGGCGAGCACCACGCAGCAGGAGCAGGCGTTTTTCCAGCGGATGTCCGTGCGGGAAAGAGCGCCGTCGCGGCAGGCGCGCAGGATGGGCACGATATCGCCCTCGAGCAGCGGCAGGATGGTCTGCGCCTCCGGATCGCCGAAGCGCGCGTTGAACTCGATCACCTTGGGGCCGTCGGGCGTGAGCATCAGCTCGGCGTAGATCACGCCGCGAAAGGGCGTGCCCTCGGCCTTCATGCCGGCCAGGGTGGGCAGCACAACCTCGCGCATCGCCTGTTCCACCAGGGCGGGCGGCATGTCGGCCACGGGGGCGAACGCGCCCATACCGCCGGTGTTGGGGCCCTGGTCGCCGTCGCGCGCGCGCTTGTGGTCGCGGCTTATCGGCATGGCCCGGGCCGTCTCGCCGTCGCAGAAGCACAGAAGCGTCGCCTCGCGGCCGGGCATAAACTCCTCGATGACGATGCGCGCGCCGCTCTCGCCAAACGCCCGGTCAAGCATCAGACGGCGCACCGCGTCCTGCGCCTCGGGAACGGTTTGCGCCACCACGACGCCCTTGCCCAGCGCCAGGCCGTCGGCCTTCACTACGATGGGCGCGCCGGCGCGGGATACGTAGGCCAGCGCCGCCTCCGCGTCCTGAAAGGTTTCCCAGGCGGCCGTGGGAATGCCGTGGCGCTTCATGAAGGCCTTGGCGAAAGCCTTGCTGGACTCCAGGCGCGCCGCGGCCATGCTCGCGCCGAAACTCTGCACGCCCATGGCCTCCAGGCGGTCCACACAGCCAAGCGCCAAGGGGTCGTCCGAGGCGACCACGGCAAAGTCCACGGCCTCGGCCGCCGCAAGGGCGCAAATGGCGTCGATGTTCGTGGCTTTAACGCCGGGGAAACACCGCCCCAGCTGTGCAAGGCCCGCGTTGCCGGGCGCGCAGATCAGTTCGGATACTTCGGGCGAGCGGGCGATGGCCCAGCCCAGCGCGTGCTCGCGGCCGCCGCCGCCCACCAGCAACACCTTCATAAAAAGCACCTCCTGCAGGGAAAACGTCGGATAAAGAGCTTACAGCCAGTCGGGCATGCGCTCCAGGGCCAGCAGGTGGTCGATGTCCTCGCGCGCCTGCACAAGCGCGGCCCGGCCATCCTTCACAAGCACGGCGGCGGGCTTGCAAAAACGGTTGTAGTTGGACGCCATGGCCAGCTGGTACGCCCCGGAAGAAAAGACGGCCAGCACGTCGCCCGCGCGGGGCGAGGGCAGGCGCGCGTCGCGCACAAACACGTCCGAGGACTCGCAGTTTTTGCCCACCACGGTAAAGGCCCCCTCGGCGGGCTCGTTCATGCGGCCGGCCAGGGCGCAGGTGTAGCGCGCGCCGTACAGCGCGGGGCGGGGGTTGTCGTGAATGCCGCCGTCCACGGCGACATAGTTGCGCACGCCCGCAATGCGCTTGACGACGCCCACCCGGTACAGCGCGACGCCGGCCTCGGCCACCAGCGCCCGGCCGGGCTCCAGCCACACGGCGGGAAGGGGATAACCGCGCGCCTCGCAGGCCGCGCGCACCGCGCGGGCGATGCGCTCAACGCCCAAAGCCGGCTGAGGCGGGGCGTCCCCGCCCTCGTACCAGGCCGCGAACCCGCCGCCCATGTCCAGCACGGGCAACACCACGCCGCACGCCCTGCGCAGATCGCACAGAAGGTTGACGAGGCGGCTTGCGGCCTCGTCGTACCCCTCGAAGCTGAGCAGCTGCGAGCCGATGTGGCAGTTGATGCCCACGACCTGAAGGGACGGCTGCGCCAGCGCAGCGCGCAGGCAGGCAAGCGCCTCCCCGCCGTGCAGCGGCACGCCGAACTTGGAATCCACCGTGGCGGTTTTGATGAACTCGTGCGTGTGGCCCTCAACGCCCGGGTTCACGCGCACGCTCACCGCCTGGCGCTTGCCCTGGCGGGCGGCCTCGGCGGCGATGGCGGCCACGTCCGGCAGAGCGTCGATGCTCAGGCACCGCACGCCCTCTTCCACGGCGCGGGCAATCTCCTGCGCGGAGCGGTTGTTGCCGTGCATGACGATGGCGGAGGCGGGCACGCCCGCGCGCAGGGCCACCTCCAGCTCGCCGCCGGAGGACACGTCGATGTCAAAGCCCATGCCGTGCAGCAGACGCTCCACGGCCATGTTCGGAAACGCCTTGCTGGAGAAGGAGACGCATCCGCCGGGCAGGTGGGCGCGCGCCGCGTCCAAAAACTGCTGCGCCGTGGCGCGCAGGGCGGTCTCGTCGTACACATACAGGGGCGTTCCAAAGGACGCGGCCAAATCGCACGCGTCGCACCCGCCGATGATCAGCCGCCCCTCATGGCTTACGCCGTAGCCCATGCGCCGCCACATGCGCATACCCCCTCGCAAAATGCAGCAAAATACCTGCGCATTCTACCACGCAGGTTCCGGCGGCGTCAATGTAAGCACGAACGATCGCAAAAAAGACGGGCCGAAATGTCCGGATTTGACTTGCCCGGCCGAGCGCTCATCTGGTATGATGACAGTGTTCTTTTTCGTGAACGAGCCCGGGCCTCGCACCGTTTGCGAAGGAACAAAACCGGTTGAAGCGGCGGTGCTGCTGTTGCAGCGTCCAACGCCCTGAACACGAATTGCCGGGCTGCCCTGGCGGCCCGGCTTTGCATTTTAGGAAGGAGTGACCCTGCGATGCCCAAGGTAGCCCTGGTGATGGGAAGCGCATCGGATTTCCCGTTGATGGAGAGCTGTGTGCGCACGCTGAAGCGCTTCCATGTGGAGGTGTGCGTCCGGGTGCTTTCGGCGCACAGAACGCCGGGTGAAGCGGCCGCTTTTGCCGCGAGCGCCGAAGCGGACGGCTGTTCCCTTCTGATCTGCGCGGCCGGGAAAGCCGCGGCCCTGCCGGGCGTGATGGCCGCGCACACCGTGCTGCCGGTTATCGGCGTGCCCGTGAAGGGCAGCGCGCTGGACGGCATGGACGCGCTTTTGTCCATCGTGCAGATGCCCGCGGGCGTGCCGGTCGCTTGCGTCGCCATCGACGGGGCGGAGAACGCCGCCCTGCTGGCGGTGCAAATACTCTCCATCGCCCACCCGGACCTGCGCGGCGCGCTGGCCGCCCACCGGCGGGAGATGGCCGCCGCCGTGCGCGCGGCGGACGAAGCCACGGCAAAAAAAGCTGCGGAGCTGTAGGCTCAACAGTTCGGAGGGACAGAACAATGAAGGAACAATGCGGCATCTTCGGGATATACGCGCCCGGCCAGGCCGTGGCCGAGGCCACCTATTTCGGGCTGTACGCCCTGCAGCACCGCGGCCAGGAATCCGCGGGCATCGCCGTGTCCGACGGTTCGGACGTGCACATGTACCGCGACAAAGGCCTGGTGCCCGAGGTGTTCCGCGACGAGGAGATCCTCCCGCGGCTTTCCGGACACCTCGCCATCGGCCACGTGCGTTATTCCACCGCCGGTACGACGGACACGGTGAATACCCAGCCCCTGCTCATCAAGTATCGCAAAGGCATGTTGGCCCTGGCGCACAACGGGCTGCTCACCAACGGCGCGGCCCTGCGCGAGGCGCTGGAGGAGCGCGGCGGCGTGTTCCAAACCAGCGTGGACGCCGAGATTATGGCCAACTTGATCGCCCGCATGTCCGGGGAAGGCATCGAGCAGGCCGTCGCGCGCATGATGGCCGCCGTGCGCGGCTCCTACGGCCTGGTTCTGCTTACCCAGGACAAGCTTATCGGCGCGCGAGACCCCATGGGCATCCGCCCGCTGTGCCTTGGACGCCTGGCCGACGGCTATGTGATCGCCAGCGAGAGCTGCGCCTTTGACGCCGTGGGCGCGGCCTTCATCCGCGACATACGCCCGGGCGAGATCGTGGTCATCGACGGCGAAGGCCTGCGCTCCATCCAGACGCCGGTGCCCTTGCAAAGCGCGCTGTGCGTGTTTGAGTTTGTGTACTTTGCCCGCACCGATTCCATCATGGACGGCGTGGGCGTGTACGCCGCCCGCCACCACGCCGGGCGCCTGCTGGCCGTCTCCCATCCCGTGGAGGCGGACATCGTCATCGGCGTGCCGGACAGCGCCATCCCCGCTGCCATCGGCTACTCGGAGCAAAGCGGCATCCCCTATGGCGAGGGCCTCACGAAGAACCGCTACGTGGGCCGCACGTTCATCCAGCCCGAGCAGGCCATGCGCGAGCTGGGCGTGCGCACCAAGCTCAACGCGCTCACCTGCAACGTGCGCGGAAAGCGCGTCATCATGGTGGACGACTCCATCGTGCGCGGCACCACCTCCCGACGCATCGTGGACATGCTGCGCATGGCCGGCGCGCGCGAGGTGCACATGCGCATCTCCTCCCCGCCCGTGGTGCGGCCGTGCTACCTGGGTGTGGACACGCCGGACACCGACCAGCTGGTGGGCGCCACGCACACAGTGGAGCAGATTCAGAAGATGATCGGCGCGGATTCCCTGGGCTACCTCTCCCAGGCCGACCTGCTGAAAACCGTGGAAGGCTCCAGCTGCAGCTTCTGCCACGGCTGTTTCTCCGATCAGTACCCCCTGCCCCGCACCCAGGCCGCGGGCGAGCTGCGCCTGGACTCGTGAGGACGCGCCGCCCGCCGACGACCTTTCGCACAACGGTATAGGAGGAGTGACCGCATGGCCATCACCTACAAGGATTCGGGCGTGGACGTGGAGCGCGGCTACAAGGCCGTGGAACTGATGAAGGCGCACGTGAAACGCACCATGAACGCCAACGTGCTGGGCGACCTTGGGTCCTTCGGCGGTTTTTACGCCCTGGATGAGGGCGACCTGCACGCGCCCGTGCTTGTGGCGGGCACGGACGGCGTGGGCACCAAGCTGAAAATCGCCTTCGCCATGGACAAACACGACACCGTGGGCATCGACTGCGTGGCCATGTGCGTCAACGACGTGGTGTGCCAGGGCGCGCGGCCCCTCTTCTTTCTGGATTACATCGCCGCCTCCCGCATCGACCCGGAGCGCACGGCCGCCATCGTGGGGGGCGTTGCGGAGGGGTGCGTGCGCGCCGGGTGCGCCCTCATCGGGGGGGAGACCGCCGAGATGCCCGGCTTTTATCAGGACGGCGAGTACGACATGGCGGGCTTCTGCGTGGGCGTGGTCGCCCGCGACAAGGCCGTCAGCGGGCGGGACGTGGCCGCGGGCGACGCCCTCGTCGGCCTTGCGTCCGACGGCGTGCACTCCAACGGTTTTTCCCTGGTGCGCAAGCTTGTGGGCGACACCGCCGAGGCGCTGGGCAGGGAAGCGCCCGGCCTGTCCACAAGCTTCGGGCAGGCGCTCATCACCCCCACGCGCATTTATGTGAAGAGCGTGCTCAAGCTCATGGCGGGCTTCCCGGTGAAGGGCTGCGCGCACATCACGGGCGGCGGCTTCATCGAGAACATTCCGCGCATTCTGCCCGACGGTCTGTGCGCCGTCATCCGCCGGGGCAGCTGGCCCGTGCCTCCCATCTTCACCCTTCTGCAAAGGATGGGCGAGATCCCGGACGAGTCCATCTACAACACCTTCAACATGGGCTGCGGCATGGTGCTGGCCGTACCGGCCGGGCAGGCCCGCGCCGTGGCGGAGGCCGCCCAGGCGTTGGGCGAGCGCGCCTATGTGATCGGCGAGGTGGCCGCCGCAAAGGCCGGGCAGCCCCGCCTGATCCTTTCATGAGCAGCCGTATCGCCGTGCTCGTTTCCGGAGGCGGCTCCAACCTGCAGGCCGTCTTCAACGCCATCGACGCGGGCGCGATACGCGGCGAGGTGTGCCTGGTGCTCTCCTCCGCGGAAAAAGCGTATGCCCTGCAGAGGGCCCGCGCCCGCGGCGTGCCCGCGCTGGCGCTTGCCCGCCGCCGCTTTGCCAGCCCGGCCGAGTGCGACACGGCTCGGCATCAGGCGCTGGTGTCCGCCGCGCCCGACCTGATCGTGCTGGCCGGGTACCTGGGCATCGTGCCGCAGGAGACGGTGGCCGCTTTTCCGGGCCGCATCCTCAACATCCATCCGGCGCTTCTGCCGTCCTTCGGCGGGCCGGGCATGCATGGCATCGCCGTGCACCGGGCCGTACTGGCCGCCGGATGCCGCGTGTCCGGCGCGAGCGTCCACTTCGTTGACGAGACGGTGGACACCGGGCCCATCGTGCTGCAGGGGAGCGTGCCCGTGTACGAGAACGACACGCCGGAGTCCCTGGCCGAGCGCGTGCTCGGCGTGGAGCACCGCATTTTGCCCAAAGCCGTCGCCCTGTTCTGCGAAGGGCGGCTCAGCGTACAAGGCCGCAAAGCAACCATCATGTAAGGGGGCTTATCAGTGATGAAAAAGCGCGCGCTCATCAGCGTGTCGGACAAGGCCGGCATTGTGGACTTCGCACGATCGCTTGCCGAGCTGGGATTTGAGATTCTCTCCACGGGCGGCACGCAGAAGGCCCTGCGCGATGCGGGCCTGCCCACTGTGGCCGTCTCGGACGTGACGGGCTTTCCGGAGTGCCTGGACGGCCGCGTGAAGACCCTGCACCCCGCCATCCACGCCGGGCTTCTGGCCATGCGCCAAAACCCCGAGCACATGGCCCAGATAGAGAAGCTTGGCATCGCGCCAATCGATCTGGTCGTCATCAACCTGTACCCGTTCAAGCAGACCATCATGAAGGACGGCGTCACCCTTGAGCACGCCGTGGAGAATATCGACATCGGCGGCCCCACCATGCTGCGCGCCGCGGCAAAAAACTGGCAGGACGTGGCCGTGGTGGTGGACGTGGCCGATTACGAGGGCGTGCTGAGCGAGCTGCGCGAACAGGGCGAGGTGTCCCGCCAGACCAAGTTCCGCCTGTGCTACAAGGTGTTCGCCCACACGGCCGCCTACGACGCGCTCATCCAGGACTACCTCTATAAGCAACTGGGCCAGGAAGGCTACCCGGACACCTACACCCTTACCTTCGAGAAGGTGCAGGGCATGCGCTACGGCGAGAACCCCCACCAGAGCGCCGCCTTTTACAAAACCCCCCTGCCCTGCCCCGGGTCGCTTGCCCAGGCGGTGCAGCTGCACGGCAAGGAGCTGTCCTACAACAACATCGGCGACGCGGCCGGCGCGCTGGACATGCTCGCCGAGCTTCCGGTGCCCTCCGTTGTGGCCGTTAAGCACGCCAACCCCTGCGGCGTGGGCGTCGCCCCCACCGTCTATGAGGCGTACATGAAGGCCTACGAGGCCGACCCCACCTCCATCTTCGGCGGTATTGTGGTCACCAACGCCGAGGTGGACGAGCGCACCGCAGCCGAGATGGGCAAGATTTTCCTGGAGATCGTCGTTGCGCCCTCCTTTGCCCCGGCCGCGCTGAAGGTTTTGCAAAAAAAGAAAAACCTGCGCCTACTGCAGCTGGATACCACCCTGCCCCAGCCGGCCGGCCAGCCGAGCGTCAAGTCCGTCTACGGCGGCCTTTTGGTGCAAAGCCGCGACGAGATCCTGTACGCCGAGGGCGAGCGCTACAAGGTTGTAACGAACCGCGCGCCCACGCAAAAGGAGACGGACGATCTGCACCTGGCCTGGGCTCTTGTGAAGCACACCCGCTCCAACGGCATCGCCGTCGCCAAGGACGGCCAGTCGCTGGGCATCGGGCCCGGCCAGGTGAACCGCATCTGGGCCACCCAGCAGGCGCTGGAGCGCTCGGGCGACAAGGCGGCCGGCGCCGCCCTCGCCTCCGACGCTTTCTTTCCCTTCAACGACTGCGTGCGCGCCGCCGCCGCCGCGGGCATCACCGCCATCATTCAGCCCGGCGGCTCCCTCAACGATCAGGAGTCCATCGACGCCTGCAACGAGGCCGGCATCGCCATGGTGTTTACCGGCGTGCGGCATTTCAAGCACTGACCTGCTCGCCCCCTCGCGCGCGCATCGCGGGCCCCGCGGCTTGTATCAGCCGGCGGGCCCGCTTTTTATTTGGGCGCGGGGCGTTTTTTTCTTTTGCGATGGCGCGGGCGGGCGCGGGCGCATACATAGTACATGAGGGGGTGAGCCGCGGTGGGCAAGCCGTGGGGATTTGATGTGTTGCCGGGCGATGCGCGGCAGACGTATATGCGCAAAACGCTGTGCGAGCTGGGGTTCGCTGTGGACGCCGGAGCGTCCTGGCCCGGCCGGCGTGCGCTTGTTCTTCCTTTCCCGTGCAAAAACGCGCGGGCGCATATGCTGAAGGCGGCTCCGCTGAAGGCCGGGGACGCCGTGGTAGGGACGCTTGGCGAGGCCGAACGCCAGGAGGCGGCCGCGCAGGGCGTGCACGTGGTGGACCCCGCCGTTGACGAAGCGTTTGCCATCGCCAACGCCCTGCCCACGGTGGAGGGCGCGATTATGCTGGGCATCGCCCACACGGCCGCCACGCTGCACGGCGCGCTGGTGCTTGTGCTTGGGTACGGGCGCATCGGCAGCCTGCTTGTGCACAGGCTGCTGGCGTTTGGCGCGCACGTTATCGTGTGCTCACGCGAGGAGCGCGAGCTTGCCTGGGCCACGGCCTACGGCTGCCACGCCGTGTTGCTGGACGCGCTGGACGGGGTGCTCTCCCTTCCCTCGCTCGTGTACAACACCATCCCCGGCCCGGTGCTGGACGAGCGCCGCCTCACGCCGCTTTTGGGCCACGCCGCCGTCATCGAGCTCGCGTCCGCGCCGGGCGGCTGCGCGGATGATCCGCGCGTGATCAAGGCGGGCGGCCTGCCCGGCAAAACCGCGCCGAAAACTGCGGCGGAGATCCTCTGCGAGGCCATCCTGCGCGGCCTTGCCAAACTGCCCCCAATGTAAGCCGGTTCCCCGCGCGCCCGGCGCAGGCAAGGCGCCGGATGACCCGCAAGACAGGAGTGCAAACATGGACGACTTTACCGCCATACGTATCGGCTATGCCATGACCGGGTCCTTCTGCACGCTAAGCGACGCTCTTGAACCGCTTCGGCGCCTCGTGGAGCTGCGCGCAGACGTTCAGCCCATCTTTTCCACAAACGTGGCGCATACGGACACGCGCTTTTTTGCCGCCGCCGACCTGCGCAGCGCCGTGCGCGGCATTACCGGCAAGGAGCCTTGGGATACCCTTGTTCAGGTGGAGGCTATCGGCCCCAAAAAGCTTCTCGACCTGCTCATCGTTTGCCCGTGCACGGGCAACACCATGGGAAAACTGGCCGCTGGCATCACCGACACGCCTGTTGTGATGGCCTGCAAGTCTCACCTGCGCAACGCCCGCCCCGTGCTGCTCGCTCTGGCCACGAACGACGGGCTCTCCGCCAGCGCCGGCAGCCTTGGCGCTCTTCTCAACCGCAAAAACGTGTTTTTTGTGCCCTTCGGGCAGGACGCCCCCATCAGCAAGCCCTGTTCGCTGATGGCCAAGCTTTCGCTCCTGCCGCAGGCCGCCGCTGCCGCCCTGGAAGGCCGCCAGCTTCAGCCCGTGCTGGCGTGAGGCGGTTGAGGGGAGGCCGCCAGCTTCAGCCCTTGCCCGCCAACGGGCCTTGTCCCCTGGATGGCATCTCGGGGGGAGGGCCGGCCCTGCCCGCGCGCAGACGCCGCACGCCGCCAAGCGGCGGCTGAGCGCTTCGCACAGCCCGGGGACACAGCCGTCCCGGCTGTCCTTACGCAAAGCCGCCCGGCAATGCGAACACGAGGCGCTGGCAACCGGCGGCGCATAGGCCGAAGGCAAACCCCGCATGGCGGGGTTTGCCTTCGGTCCGCGCGGGCCCGGCGGCTTTCTGCGCCGCCGGGCCCGCGTCCATCGCTTCAGCAAACACTGACGATTCCGATAAAATTAGCATATTTCCCGCGCATGGGGTGCAACGGACAAGCCCTTTGGCGGGATGCGCAAAGGGCGGCGCCCTTCGCCGTCTCCCCCTACGCCGGCACGCCGCCGCCGCAGGCGATCCAGTCGGAGAGGACGTCCTCGCGCGCTGCAAGCGGGCAATGGAAGGGCAGAAGAAGGTGCGCGCGGCCGTCGTCCTGGGCCTTGATCAGGCGCGAGAAATAGGACTTGTTCGTCTCGCCGGGCCGCTGCATGCAGTTGCCGTAGAACACCTTGCCCGCGGCTGACACGCGGCGCAGAACGTCCTCCATGTCGTGCTTGTCGGGGTTTCCGAAGTTCAGGCCGACAAAGCGGGGGGTGGTCAGGGCGAGTTCCAGCAGGTGGTCGTTCTTGCCGCAATAGTGCATGTACCCTCCGCCGAAGGTTTGCAGCACGCGGTTGGTGGCGGGCATGGCGTACTGCGCCATGTGTTCGGCGCTGATGAGCGTTGTGGTGTCCTCGGAGAGCTTGAGCGGCGTGGAAGCGGGCATCACCAGGTCGTTGTAATGCGCCACGTACGGCGAGGGGCCGATCACGTCCAGCACGCGCCGCACGCCAAAGATCATGGCGTCGGCGCTCAGATCGCACAGGTGCGCCATGAACGCCTCGTCATCGTACAGCTCGTAAAAGAACTGGTCGCCAAGGGCCAGGTGCGCAATGTCGATGACGCCCTGCAAATCCAGCGGAAAGACCTCAACGCCCGTGCCGGCAAGCTGCTCCTTCATATAAGCCATCTGCGACAGGGCTTCGGAGAACTCGGGGCTTACGGCGATGTCCGCGGCCGTCATGGCGGCCAGGCGGTCCTTGGTTAAGTGCTGCTGAATCCAGGGCATCTTGTCCGGAAACACGTCCTGCGCCATGCCCAACAGGGTGGGGTACACCCCGCAGCCCATGTTGGAGCGCACGCTGGGCACGGCGGCGCTGCCGCCCGCGCGGGAGGAGAGCGCACTCTTCAGGCCGGCAAGGAGCATTTTCTCGCTGTTAAAGTGGATCTCGGCCAGATCGAAGGACGGGATAGCGTCGGCATCCGGATCGGGACAGTGCAACAAAAGCAGCGGCTTGCGGGCCGCGCCCGCCCAAACGGCCAGCTGGGCGTCGGCGGCTTTTTTAGTTTGCTGTGCGCTTTGGCGAAGCCTTGGCAGCAGTTCATTTTGCACATAGGGCATGCAGGGGAGCATGTGATCCTCTCCCTTCCAAAGTCCGGCTACATTGTAGCACCGGGAGCGCATGGGGTCAACGGCAGGTCTTGGGAAAGAAAAGCTGTTAAGCGCGGATACGATGTGCTATAATGGCCCATCATGACCGCGAGACAACGCGCAGCGTGAACTAAATAAGCGCCCGCACGCAGCCGCGCCCGAAAATGAAACGGTTGCAGCGCATATAACAAAAAACGGCCGAAAATATGGTGGTTTTGTGGCAATGCGCCCAAGAGCGCGGTCCCGGCAGGGCATACGCGGTTCGTCATCGATGCGAAGGAGGTGGCAAGTTGCTGCATCACGAGGACACCATTGCCCAGCGCGGCCAGGTCGTGGCGGACCGGCGCGCGCTGCACCGCATTCCGGAGGAAGGAACGTGCGAGCACGAGACGCAGGCGTACCTGATGGCGGCGCTTCGCGCCCTGCGGCCGGACGAGCTGCGCCCCTTGGCGGGCACGGGCCTGAAAGCCGTGTTTCAGGGAACCGGCCCGAACGCCATCGCCCTGCGCGCGGACATCGACGCCCTTGCGCTGCAGGAGCAGACCGGAAGCGCGTTTTGTTCGCAGCGGCCGGGCTACATGCACGCCTGCGGGCACGACGGCCACATGGCCATGCTGCTGGCCGCGGCGCGCTTGGCTGCCGCCGCGCGGGCCAAGGGTTCCCTTGGCCGCACGGTGGTGCTGCTGCTGCAGCCGGCCGAGGAATCCATCGGCGGCGCGCAGCGCATGATCGAGGAAGGGGCCCTGAGCGGCCCGGACGTATCGGCCGTGTACGGCTTTCACCTGATGCCCCAGGTGCCCAAAGGGCGCATCGCCCTGTCCGCCGGGCCGGTGATGGCCTCCACCTGCGAGCTGGACATCGATATTTGCGGCAGCAGCGCGCACGGCGCCATGCCGCACCAGGGCGTGGACGCGGCGGCGGCGGCCTGCCACCTGTACGCGCTGCTGCAAACGCTGGCCAGCCGAAAGCTGGACCCGCTGCACCCCGCGCTGATCACCGTGGGCAAAATATCCGCCGGGGACCGCCGCAACATCATCGCCCGCCAGGCGCGCCTTGAGTGCATCGTGCGCGCCATGAGCGACGACACCGACCGCCGGCTGATGGAGCTGATCGCCGCCGCCGGGCGCGGCGTGGACGAGGCCTTCGGCACGCGCACCACCCTGCGCGACACAGCGCGCTACCCGGCCGTGGTGAACGACGAGGCGCTCACCGCCGCCTGCCGCGACCTGTGGGGGGCCTGCCTGCCGCAGACGCCTCTGATGGCCGCGGAGGACTTCGCCTACTACCAGCGCAGGGCGCCCGGCGTGTTCGCCTTCGTGGGATGCGGGGACGAGCGCCACAGCGCCCCCCTGCACGCCCAAACCTTCGACTTTGACGAGGAATGCCTGCTGACGGGCGTTGAGGCGTACCGCCGCGTTCTGCTCGCGCCGGGCGCGTAAGCCCGCGCTCCCGCCGGTTTCCGGCACAACCAAGTAAGCGCCCGCGTACGCGGGCGCACCGGCTAAAACCAAGGTTTTCAGCCGGCGAAGTATAGGAGGCGCATGCCATGCTGGGCGGGTTCTTTAACAACATGTACTACGGCAAGGGCAACAAGGCCGACTACACCCCGGACAACCTGCCCGCCAACCGGCGCGCGCTCTTCTTTGAGATGCTCAAGGTGCGCTGGTCCGGCCTGATCACCCTGAACATCATCTACCTGATCTTCCTGGCCCCGTTCATCTTTTGGGGCTGGATGAACCTGCAGCTGCTCAACGAGCTGATCCGCTCGGTCATCGAAGGCGGCGCGTCTGCGCTGCCGGAGGGCCTGGACGTGTGGTCCCTCCTGCTCACTTTCATATTGGGCAACTTTGTTGCGCTGCTGCCCGCCGGGCCGGCCACGGCCGGCGTGGCCCGGGTGTGCCGCTGCTGGGCGCGCGACGAGTCCGCCTGGGTGTGGACGGATTTCTGGCAGGGCTTTCGGGAGAACTGGAAGCAGAGCATCGCTACCGTGTTGCTGGGGAACCTGCTGCTGTACGTGATGCTCGTGGCCATACGCTGGTACTTCACCATGGCCTCCGGCAACGCGCTGCTGCTCGTGCCGGGCGTGCTCATGATCGTGCTGTTGGCGCTCATCACGCTCACGCACATCCTTTTGTACCCCATGATGGTGAGCTACGAGCTGTCCTTCAAGCATCTGGTACGCAACGCCTTCATCCTCACCCTGGGCCGCGCGCCCTGGTCGCTGCTGTTCGGCCTGCTGGCCGTTTTGCCGCTGGCCGTGTTTGTGGTGACGGGCAACGGCATCGTCATGCTTGTGGCGCTCATTTACTATGCTCTGTTCGGGCTGGCCTTCATGTGGTTCCTGTTCGCTTCGTACGCCAACTGGGTGTTCGACACGTACATCAACCCGCGCATCGACGGCGCGCCCATCGGCATGGGCCTGCGCAAGGACGAGGACGAGTGGGAGGACCAAGAGCAGCAGGAGGAAGGCGAGGAGGCCGACCCGGAGCCCAAGCCCGAGGCCAAGCCCGAGCCCAAGCCCGAGCCGGAAAAGCCCGCGCCCCAGGCCCCCCGCGTGCCCAAGCCCCAGCCCTCCGCCAACTAGGGGCGCGCTGTGGAAGGCGCGTACGTGCTCACCCTGCAAACGCCCATAGGCCCGCTCACTTTTGTGGCGGGCAGCGGCGGCCTTCTTTTCGTGGATTTTGACCGCGGCGGCCGCCAGGAGGCGCGCGAGAGCGCCGGGCGGTATTTCCGCCTGCCGGGCATGCCCTTTCCCGTGCAGGAGCAGGTGAACGCCTACTTTCGCAAGGCTCTCAAGGCGTTTACCCTGCCCCTGGACGTGCGCGGCACGCTCTTTCAAACGCGGTGCCTGAGCGAACTTGCCAAGGTGCCCTACGGCCAGGTGGTCACCTATCAGGAGCTGGCCCGCCGCGCCGGTTCCCCGCGCGCCCCGCGCGCCGTGGGCCAGGCGTGCGGGTGCAACCCCCTGCCCATTCTGTTGCCCTGCCACCGCGTTGTGGCGGCGGACGGCCTTGGCGGGTACGGCGGCGGCCTGCACGTTAAGCGCGCGCTGCTTGCCCTGGAAGGCGTGCTGCTCCCGTCGCCTCCGCCGCCCGGCGAGGAGGACGACTAGAGCCTTTTTGCGCAAAAGCTCATACCCTTTTTCGTGTTGGGAGAAGCTAGTGCAGAATATGCTGATGGAAAGCCGCGGCCCTGTCGCGGCCTTCCGCTTGTTAGGAGGTTGCCTCATGCTGGAGGTTACTACGAAAAAAAACGGCCTCACCGTGGCCTGCGAGCCCATAGCGCACATGCGCTCCGTGGCCGTGGGCGTGTGGGTGCGCGCCGGGTCGCAGAACGAGGACGAGGGGAACAACGGCGTGTCCCATTTCATCGAGCACATGGTGTTCAAGGGCACGGCCGAGCGCTCCGCCAAGGACCTCGCCGTGGCCATGGACCGCATCGGCGGCCAGATGAACGCCTTCACAAGCAAGGAGTGCACCTGCTTTCACGTGAAGGTGATGGACGAGCACCTGCCTCAGGCCATGGACATTTTGGCCGATCTCACCCTGCACGCCTCCTTGAGCGAAGAGGAGATGAAGAAGGAAAAGGGCGTCATCATCGAGGAGATCAACATGGTGGAGGACACGCCCGAGGACCTGGTGCACGAGCTGGCCTCCCGGGCCCACTGGAAGGACGACCCGCTCGCCCGCACGATTCTGGGCCCGGCCGACAACATCAAACGCATGTCGCGCGCCGATCTGGCCGCCTACCGAAGCCGCATGTACGTGCCGGGCAACTGCGTGCTGGCCGTCGCCGGAAAATACGACAAGGCCGTTCTGGACGAGCTGATTGAGCGCTGCTTTGGCGCCTGGGCCGCCGCGCCCGTGCCGCCGCGCCTGGCCACCGCGCCCGAACTGGCCCGCGCCGTGCTCCTGCAGGAGAAGGACATCGAGCAGGCGCACCTGTGCCTTGGGTTCCCCGGCGTGCCCGCCGATCATGAGGATTCTTACCCCCTGGCCGTTCTGTCGAACATGCTCGGCGGGGGCATGTCTTCCCGCCTTTTTCAGCGCATCCGCGAGGAGCGCGGCCTTGCCTATTCGGTGTACACCTACCCCACCAGCTACCAGCGCTGCGGGGCGCTGAGCGTTTACGCCGGCATGTCGCAGGAAAACGCTCAGCAGGTCGTGCGCCTCATCGCCCAGGAACTGAAGCTGTTCGTCAAAGAGGGCCCCGCGCCCCAGGAGCTGGACGACGCAAAGGAACAGCTCAAGGGCTCCTACATCCTCAGCCAGGAGTCCGGATCCGCCCGCATGTCCGCCATTGGCCGCCAGATGCTTCTGCGCGGCCGTGTGCTCGCCGAGGAAGAGGTATTGCGCCGCATAACCGCCGTGTCCATGGACGATGTGCGCCGCGTAGCCGCCGCCCGCTTTGGCGGGGGATTTTCCGCCGCCGCCGTGGGCAAGCTTCCCAAGGGTTTCGACATTCCCGCCCTGATGCAGGGGTGATGGGGGAGAGCGTATCCCTCGCCCCCTGCCAGGGGATACGGTTCCTTGAACTTCATCACACGGGGGAAATGCGGACGCTTCGGCAGATGCACAGGCTTCCCGCGTCGGTGGAAGCGGGTTCGGCGGCATGAGCCGCCGGATCCGCGCAGCCTGAAGACGAAGCCTGTCCCGGCGCTCTTCCGACACGACATGCGGCGGGATGCGGTGGAAAGCCGGCGGCGGGTACGGCGGGTTTCCGGTTGTGTACTGAGCCCGGAGAGAAGGACGCAAACCATACGCAAAACAAACCCCGCAAAGCGGGGTTTGTTTTGTTCGGCGGGCGCGCTAGCGGGCCGCTTTAGCGGAAGGTTCAGGCTGCCCGGGGTCCTCGTTCAGGGAATCCAGCAGGCCCTTGTACCACATAAGGGCGTCCATAAAGGCTTTGGACACGGCTTCTACGTCGGAGTTGGCGTTGAGCATGTAGTAGGAAACATCGATCCATTCGGCGCGCTCGTAAGCGTACATAAGGCCCAGCACGCTGTTCAGGCGGCCGGGTTTGCCCAGAAGCGCCTCTTTCACCCGCTCGTCCAGCGCCACCTGCTCCACGGCCTTGTCCATGGGCATCTCCAAGATTACGTCCAGGAAGGAAAACAGCCCCATCAGGAAGCAGTTCGGCGCGTCCATGGCCATCTCGAAGCAGTACGCCAGGTTTTCCGCGAATTTGGCGCGTATCAGCGACATCTTGGTGATCTCGCTGGGCTTGTCCTCGCCCAGCGCCGTGGACACGGCCGTGGTGATCCACTTGCGCACCTCTTTTTGCCCGAGCATGGCGATGGCCTGCGACACGGACGTAAGGCGGTATGTGCGCCCCACCGACGGCGAGTTGATGAAACGCAGCAGCGATATGGACAGGGACGCGTCCTGCTGGATGACCTTGGCCACCGTCGTCAGGTCGAAGTCCTCGTTGGCCACGGTGTTGATGAGCCGAAGCGCGTTGGCCTTCAGAGGCGCGATCTTTGTTTTGCCCGCGGTGATGGGAATGTTGTAGAATTTCCCGGAGAACAGCGCGTCCTTGTGCGCTTTCAGGCGCTGGAAGGCGGAGGGGTCGTCCACGTTGTCGTACACCACCGTAAGGCCCGCGTACCGCCTGTGCGCCAACAGCGCCTTGCTCAGCTCGCGCTGGTCCGAGGCGTTCACAATCAGGTAATCGGCCATGAAATAGTACGGCTCGGTGTCGTTGTTGTAATCCATGCCCATCAGCGCGATGGAGAAGCCGTTGGACTTCAGCTCGCGCGCCAGCTCCAGATACATCGGATCGGGCGTGATGTCCGGCCCGAATACGCATATGAAGGATTCGAAGGGGATCCGGCATTCAAAGGGCGCGCGGGCCAGCAGCAAAAAGTGGTTCATCTCCACGAAGATGCGCTTGCCGCCCGTGAAGGGCTCCAGCCCCACCTCATTGATCAGCTCGATGCCCGGGGACACCATCGCCCCCTCAAACATCGAGAAGTTGTCGTCCGTGCCCAGCAGGCGGTCCGCTTTGCGGTAGATCATGCGGTACGAGTCCACCGCCATGTCCGCCGTAAACAGCGGTACGGCCACGATGAAGAGCTTCATGCGCTGCCCCTCCCCGAAAGACCATGTACGCGCGGCCAGCGCGCATGGTGAATAGGCATCCAAGTCATGTTATCGGATATATTCGAAAAAACCTTATACAAAACATGAGGATCTGTCTATTTTTGTTGCGCCGGCGGAAGGGCGGACGGGCTTGCGGGGGCAAATGGACCGTGCTATCATGAAGAATACAGGAAAATAGTTATGCGCAGGGGGGTGCCGCCCGTGCCGGACCGGGAGGCGGTGAACGTTGAGGGGCTGAACCTGCCGCCCGAGGTGGCCGCATGGATCGGCGGCGCGCCCGTGCGCGACAGCAGCGGCTGCTCCGGCGCGCGCGTGCTGTACGTTGAGCGCGGCGGGGGCGCGTACCTGAAGATCGCAAAGGCGGGCGAGCTTGCGCAGGAGAGCGTGATGCAGGCGTATTTCGCCACCTTGGGCGTTACGGCGCCCGTGCTCTTTTATACGAGCGGCGCGCGCGACTACCTGGCCACGGCCGCCGTACCCGGAAAGGACGGCGTCGCCCCGGAACACGTGGCGCAGCCGGAGCGCCTGTGCGAGGTGTTCGGGCGCTCGCTTCGCCGCCTGCACGGGCTGGACGCCTCGGCCTGCCCCGTGCAGGACCGCCTCGGCGGCCTGCTGGAAGGCGCGGAGGCCGCCGCTTTCGACGAGGGTTACCTGCGCAGCATCGCGCCCCACATCGGCCCCGCCCGCCCGCAGGAGGCCGCAGAGGAGCTGGCGCGCGGCGCGCGGCTGCTGAGGAACGACGCCCTGCTGCACGGCGACTGCTGCCTGCCCAACATCATGCTGCGCGACTGGGCTTTCACCGGCTTTGTGGATCTGGCCGGCGGCGGCCGCGGCGACCGACACTTTGACCTTGTGTGGGGCCTTTGGACCATTCAGCACAACCTGCGCGATCATGTCTTTGGAGAGCTGTTTCTGGACGCCTACGGCCGCGACGCCGTGGACCCCGCCCGGCTGCGGCTTTGCGGCCTTCTTGCCTTTCGCCTGTAACGGGCCCGGGGCGCAGCCGAAAGCGGCTTCCTTCGCGCCGGACAATGCATTTGGGGCTGCCTGCGCACGCGGCGCACGGCAGCCCCCTGTTCATTCTATGCGCGCGAAGGCTGCGGGCGCAGCCGCGTTTTCACAAGCCGGCGCTACTGCGGGTACAGAGGCAACCGAAAATAATGCGAGCACCGGCACCGCGGGCAGGCGCATCCGGGCGGACAGGCGGGCAGGCAGCCCTCGCCCCTGCGCAGCGTGGCCACGTACAGGCACACCTCCGCGCTGAAGGTGACGCGCAGCGCCGCGCCTCCGGCGCTCTCGCCGCTTGCGATACGCGCCACGCCCAGGGCCTCGATGCTGTAGGGCGTGCAGTCCGGCACGCGCATCAGGCAGTCCATGGGCACCAAAATGGCCTCCTGGCCGGTGAAACGCCGTCCGGCGGCGTCGGTAAAGCACAGCTCCACGGGCAGGAACACGTCGGCATGCACGCGGGAAAACCCAGCGCGCTGCGAGGGGCACACGCTCACGTTGCGCACCTCCGGCCGCCGGGCGGAAGGGGACGCGCTGACAAACTGGTACGGCGGCTGCGCCCCGGGCGGGCACACGTTTTGCGGGTACAGCGTGGCGCTTTGGCACTGAAGGCTCACCCGCTGCACGTCCAGCACCTGCTGCACCAGCGTGTACATCGGATCAAGGCCGCAGGGGTCCGGTTCCCGGGGGTACGGCGGGCAGGGCGGCGGGTACGGCGGACAGGGCGCGGGCCAGGGCGTCGGGCAAGGCGGCGGACAGGGCGGCGGGTACGGCGGGCAGGGCGCGGGCCAGGGCGTCGGGCAGGGCGTCGGGCAAGGCGTCGGACAGGGCGGCAGATAAGGCGGGCAAGGCGCCGGGCAGAACGGCTCCGGGGGGCAGCGCTCCGCGGCCGGGCCCAGGTTCGGGCACGGGCAGGGATCGCGCGGGCTGCAGCCGGGCCTGTAGGGGTCGCAGCACGGATCCGGCCGACAGGGATCCGGCCGGCAGGGATCCGGTCGGCACGGGTCGCTCGGGCAGCATTCCGCAGCCGGGCCCAGGTTCGGGCAGGGCTCCGGGCGGCGGTACACCGCGCTTTCCCTCGCCCAGCACGAGGCGGCGTAGCGCCCGGGATCGCCCCCCGGTTTTGATGTGGGCAGGGGCACGCCGCGCTGCCCGTGCCGGGCGCGCTCCCGCTGTGGGTTCGTCAGGCCGCAGGAGGTGGTTTGCAGTTCGGGCATGTTCTTCACTCCTTCAAGCCAGGGTACACACCCGGCTTTCCATGGCAGTGTATTCTATGCCATTTTTGCCGGCCGGGTGCGATGACAAGCGCCGCCCCGTCGTGTATAATAAGGCGTCAACGTATGACGGGAGGCGAAACATCATGGCGCCCATGACCGGCCTTGAGCGAACAACCAATTTTTTATACAGAAAGCCCATCGACCGCATCCCCCTGTACGAGCATTTTTGGGGCGATACGCACCGGGTGTGGAAGGAAAAGGGCTACGTTCAGGAAGGCGACAGCTTCGCCGATCTGTTCGGCTTCGATATGGGCCAGTGCTGGGCCTTTAAGCTGGTGGCCGACCTGGACTTTGAACCGGTTGTGGTGGAGGAGAACGAGGACACCCGCCTCATCCGCGACGGCAACGGCGCCCTGCTGCGCCGCCACAAGTTTCACGACACCACCCCCGAGCACGTGGATTTTCTGGTGAAGGAACGCGGCGCATGGGAGGAGCACATCAAGCCCAAGCTCACCGCCGACCCGCGCCGCATCAATTTCGAGGCGTACCGAAATGCCAAGGAGGCCGCCCGCAAGGCCGGACGGTTCTTCTTCTGGAGCGGCGTGCAGGTGTTTGAGCTGATGCACCCCGTATGCGGGCACGAGCACATGCTGGCCGGCATGGCTCTGGACCCGGACTGGGTGAAGGACATGGTGAATACCTACGCCCGCGTGACATTGGAGCTGCAGGAGATCCTCTTTGCCAAGGAAGGAAAGCCCGACGGCATGTGGTACTACGAGGACATGGGGTTCCTGGGCCGTCCCTTCATGTCGCCCGCCATGTACGACGAGATCATCTTCCCCGGGCACAAGCTGTGCTTCGACTACAACAAGAGCCTGGGCCTGCCGGTGCTCGTGCATTCCTGCGGCATGGTGGAAAAGCTGGTGCCCGGCCTGATGCGCGCCGGCATGGACGCCCTGCAGGTGATCGAAGTGAAGGCCGGCATGGACCTTATCAAGCTGCACAAGTGGTACGGCGACAGGCTGTCCTTCATGGGCGGCATCGACGTGCGCGTGCTGTACACGAACGATTTTGCGCAGATCGACCGCGAGCTGGAGGCCAAGGTGCCCCTCGTCATGCAGGGCTTTGGCTATTCCCTCCACTCCGACCATTCCATCCCCTGCACCGTGGACATGCCCACCTACCGCCACTTTGTGGACTACGGGCTTCAGCTGGGCACATACAAATAACCACGGCGGCCGGCCGAAGGCGTCCTTCGCCGGCCGGGCTCTTGCCATGCAGCATTCGCGCGCGCCGGGAGGGAGAGCCGCTTGCGCAGGTACCTGCGATTGTTCCTCACGCCCATCGACGCGGCTTGGTGTTTTTCCGCCGTGGCGATGCCCGTCTTTATGCTGGCGGGCGAGAGCGCGCTGTGGCCCATGGCCGGCGCGCTGCTTGCCATGGCGCTGTTTGGCATGCTGCTGGGCCTGGCCTTTGACCGGCGGCGGTTTTTGTTTGGCATTCCCGCAGGCGCGGCGCTGGCGTACGGCTTCTTCGCCATAAGCGGCGGGCTTTCGCCGGAGGTTTGGCGGCGGGTGATTCTGGCCGTTCTGGCGCTGCCGCCGTATCTGTGGTGCCTGCGCAACGCCCCCCTGCCCATCGACGTGTCCTATGGGCCCAAGCGGTTGCTGCCCGCCCTCGTTTTGCTGGCAGCCGATTACGGCCTTGCGGTGTTTCAGGGGGCCGAGGTCATGCGCCGCACGGTGATGTGGGTGGGCGTTTTGTACCTGCTGGTCTTCCTCTTCCTCTCCAATGAGGATATGGTCGCCTCCGCCGCGCGCAAGCAGCGCGGCAGCCGCCTGCCCCCCGGCCTGCTCGCCGCCAACCGCGTGATGATCGCCGTGTTTGCCGCGCTGTCGCTTCTTCTCTTTGGGTGGTCGGAGCTCTCAAGGTGGGTGGGCGCGGGCGTTGGGTACCTGATCATCGCGGTGCTGTGGCTCATGGACAAGGTGACCTCCTTGATGGCCGGCGGCAGCGGCGAGGGCGGCGGCGGGGGCGGCGGCATGGACATGAGCGCCTTGGGCGAGGCGCCCCCGCCCAACCCCATCGTGGAGATCGTCACGGCTATCGTCATGTATCTTGCGCTGGCCGCGGCCGCCATCGCCCTTCTATACGCGCTCTACCGCATCGGCAAGAAGGCCGCGGCGGCCCTGCGCGCCCTTCTGGCCCGCTGGTGGACGCATTACCGCGAAGCGTTCAGCGAGGGGTACGTGGACGAGAACCAGTCCATCATGCACCTGGACGAGACCGCCCGCGAACTGCGCGACGCCCTTGTGCGCCGCGTACAAAGGCTGCTCAGCCGCCCGCCCCGCTGGGAGGCTCTGGACGACCGGGCCCGCGTGCGGTATGCCATGCAGGTCGTGCTGCGCCGCGCCCTTTCCGAAGGCAAAACCGTTCATGCCCAAACCGTGGAGGAGCTCCGCCAAGCCAAGGTCATTTCGTGCGATCACGGCGACGCCGTTCTCTTCGCACGCGCCTACGAACGCGCCAGATACTCCCAGGAACCCGTTACCGCCCAGGACGCGGCCAACGCCCGCCGCAGGATGAAGTAGGGCGGGCAGGGTCTAAGGGCGGCATTTGGGAAGCGCAAGCGGCAGCGTAACGCAAACGAAGCGCGCCCGGCCGCGCGATGAGCCGCCGGGCGCGCATTGAAACGGGGCGCGTCCAATACGATGCGCCGAGGAAGGACGAGGGCAAACGGGCGGCGGCGCGTTTTGCGGGAGCGCTGCGCCGAAAGGCGAGGGGCGCGCAGCGGAAAGGACGGTTGATTGGGGATCCGGCGACGTTGCCCGAGCCGCGGGCAGGTCGTTCTTTGGGCGGCCGCAGACCATGGCAGGTGCGCGCGGGGGGGAGCGGCGGGCTTTACTTTCTGCGCTTTCCCTTCGCCGGGGCCTCCTCGGGCACGGGCTTGCACAGCACGCGGCGCTCGTCCAGGTTCACGGCGTCGATAACCACGCAAAGGATTTGACCGAGGCGCACGGCGCGTTTGCTGCGGCGGCCGACGAGCACAAGGCGCTCCTCGTCGAAGGCGTACGCGTCGCCGCGGGCCTGCTCCAGATACAGGATGGGCATGGTGAGCTCCACGGCCGAGGGCAGGGTAAGAAAGAGCAGCCGCCGGGTCATGCCGGTTACGCAGGCCTCGAAGGTTTCGCCGATCCGCGGTTCCATGAACTGGGCGCATCGCAGAGCTTGGGCCTCCCACTCGGCCTCCTGGGCCATGCGCTCGCACACGGAGGCCTGCCGCGCGGCGTCCGGGGCCGCATGGCGCCAGGCGTCCACCTGCTCGTCCGCGGCGGGGCCCTTGAGCACGCGGTGCACGAACAGGTCGGCGTAACGGCGTATGGGCGAGGTGAAGTGGCAGTAATCCTCCGCGGCCAGGCCATAGTGGCCGATGGGCTGGGGCAGGTACTCCGCCCGCTTCATCGCCCGCAGAACCAGCCGGCCCAAAATGCCGCGCACGGACGGCTCGGCGCTCTCCAGGGCCTCCTGAAGGGCCATGGGCGCAAAATGGCCCTCCGCGTCCATGCGAAGCTTCACGTGCAGCGCGGCGAACTTTTTGCCCAGGTCGGCCACGGCCAGGCCGTCCGGCGGCTCGTGCACGCGGTACAGGCACGGCAGGTTTAAGTTGCGCAGCCGCAGCGCCACCGCCTCGTTCGCGGCGATCATGAAATCCTCGATGAGCATCTCCGCCTGATCACGCCCCCGCGCTGACACATCCGTCACATGGCCGTCCGCGTCCAGCGCGATGTGCGCCTCGGGCACGTCCAGGTCAAGGCTGCCCCGGCGCGCGCGCAGGCCGCGCAGCAAGGCCGAAAGCTCGAGCATCGCCGGAATCTGCGCCGCCACGGCCGCCTCATGAGGGCCGGCCGCCGCGCCGCGGATCAGCTCGTTCACGCGCTCGTACGTCATGCGCGCCGCGGAATGGATGACGGAAGGGTATGCCTTCGCGGACCTGCGCCCGCCGTCCGGGCCGTACACAAGCTCGGCCGTCACGCACAGGCGGTCCTCGCCCGGCCGCAGCGAGCACAGGTTGTTGGACAGCCGCTCGGGCAGCATGGGCAGCGTAAGGCCCGGCAGGTACACGCTGTTGCCGCGCAGGTAGGCTTCCCGCTCCAGCGCGCCGCCCGGCCGCACGTAGTGCGACACATCGGCAATGTGCACGTACAGGCGGAAGTCTCCCCCCTCGCGCTCCAGGTACACCGCGTCGTCAAAGTCCTGCGCGTCCGCGCCGTCGATGGTAAAAGCTTCCTGCGCGCGCAGGTCGCGCCGGCCCTGCGCGTCTGCCGCCCCCACGTCGGCCAAGCGCTCGGCCTCCTGCAGCGCGTCGGCGGGGAACTCGTCGCGCAGTTCGTGCGCGATGGCAATGGCGCGCAGCTCGGCCACGGGCCCGCGGCCGATCACACGCTCCACGGTAAACGCGCCCGGCAGCCCGTCCTGCGGGTAGGTGCTAACGTGCGCCGTCACAAAGTCGCCGGGGCTGCCGGGGCCGCCCTCCACGCGCACCGCAAGCTCGCTTGGCCACCCCGCGGGCTGCACGTGAAGCCCGGAGGGGAGCTGCAGCAGCCGGCCGGTCAGCTTTTCGCCCCCGCGCGCGACCACGCGCGTCACGCTGCAGCGGCCCGCGCCGCCCAGCTTCTCAATGACGGCTTCCACCGTGTCGCCGGGCAGCGCGTCGCCCGTAGCGCCCATCGTTACGGGCACGCTCCGGCCGTCGGCCGTGTGCACCGAAGGGTACCCCCGGCCGGACACGCGCAGCACGCCCGTCACCTTGCCCACTTTGCCCGGCGCTTGCTTTTGTTTGGCGGACAGGGCCCGGGCGAGCTCCGACGCCTGTTTGAAGGTGATGCCCAGCGCCTTGGCCGTTTCATACGGGCTTGGCTTGCGCGGCCCGCGCGACGCGAAGAACGCCCTTGCGCGCGCCTGCAGCTGTTCGTCCGGATCGCGTTTGCCTTTACCGCTCTTCTTCATGAAGCGTTCGCCCTCCCGTGCAGGCCGGTCCGTTGAAACCAGGTTGCCGGCCGCCGTATAGTATGCCCGCATAAAACAAAGAAGGCGCGCCGCAAAGCGCGCCTTCGGTGAAAGTGCCGCTACACCGACGCCTTCTGAACGAAGACGATGACGATGGACAAAACGAAGAATACCACGGCCGCTATGCGCGTCAGCGAGGCCATGCGCCCTTCGTAGCTTTTGGCCTTCTGCTTGCCAAAGAAGGTTTCCGCGCCGCCCGCGATGGCGCCCAGGCCCGCCTGGCGGCCCTGCTGCATAAGCACAAGCACGATGAGGGCCAGGCAGATGATGCCCAGCACGCACTGCAGAATGATGTAGATGACGTTCACGCAGGTAGCCCCCTTATTCCGATAGCGTTCATCATTATAGCACCCGGCCGCGGGCTGTGCAAGCGGTTTTCACAAAAAGTGGCGAACCGGCCTTGACTTTATTTTCCGCCGGGGGTATGCTGATGCCATGCGGCGGAGTACGCCGCGGGCAAGGAGGATCGGATCATGGCACGAATCGCGGAGGGCATGATTCTATAGCCTCCGGGGGCCCACGCGCCTTCGGGGAAACAAGCGCGGGATGAGCGGTGTCCTGGTGAAGGCACTTGCGGCGATTCGCTGCGGGCGCTTTTTTTGTGCAGGACGGGCGCGCCCCGCGTCCGAAGGAGCATTCGCGATATGAACAATTCCATACGTAACATCGGCATTTTGGCGCACGTGGACGCCGGAAAAACCACCCTCACCGAGGCCATCTTGCTGGCCGCGGGTGCGATACGAAGGGCCGGCCGGGTGGACGAGGGCACGGCGCACACCGACACGCTGAGCGTGGAGCGCGCCCGGGGCATCTCAGTCACCTCCTCGGCCGTTTGCGTGCGCTGGATGGGGTGCGACGTGCGCATTATCGATACGCCCGGCCACGCTGACTTTTGCGCCGAGGTGGAGCAGGCGCTGCTCGCCCTGGACGGATGCGTGCTCGTGCTCTCGGCCGTGGAGGGCGTACAGGCGCAAACAGCGGTTTTGTACCGCACGCTGCGCAGCATGGGCGTGCCCACCATCGCCTTCATCAACAAGACCGACCGCCAGGGCGCGGACGTGTCCGCCGCCCTGGAGGGGCTTGCCGCCCTGGGCGCCCGCCCGTTGCTCATGAGCGGCGACTCTGGGCGCGTTCTGGACGAGCTGTGCCGCCTGGACGAGGAGCTGCTCGCTTTGGCGCTTGAGGGCGAGGCGCCGCAGGAGGCGCTGCACGCCGCCGCGGCGCGCCAAACGGCCTGCGGCGCGCTGACGCCCGCGCT
Source organism: Eubacteriales bacterium (assembly GCA_031553225.1). Classification (GTDB taxonomy): domain Bacteria; phylum Bacillota; class Clostridia; order Christensenellales; family UBA1750; genus JAVBLU01. Next base: position 26,685 of record JAVBLU010000003.1, on the reverse strand, counting down.
TGCGGGCGCGGCCCTGCGCGGGCAAGGCGTAACGGAGCTGCTGGACGGCGTGTGCCGCTGGCTTCCGCCGCCCAAGGAGGTTCCCGTCCTGTCCGTGGTGGTGTACGCCCTGGCGCGGCAGGGCGAGGAGCGCCAGGCGCGCGTGCGCGTGTTCGGCGGAAGCGTCGGCTTTGGGCAGGACGTGCTTGGCGGCAAGGTGAAGCGCGTGCGCAAGCTGACGCCCGGCGGCCAGGAGAGCGCACAGGCCCTTCACCCGGGCGATATCGGCGTGCTTGTGGGCGGAGCCGGCCTGCAGGTGGGCGCGTGGATCGGCGAACCCACGCGCGGGCGGCCGCAGCTGGGCGTGCCCGTCATGCGCAGCCAGGTCATTCCGCAAAAGGCGGCCGATCTGCCTGCCCTGCAGGCGGCGCTTACCCGCATGGCCGAGGAATGGCCCGCCCTGCGCCCCCGGTTTGAGCCGAGCACGCGCGAGGTGTACGTGCAGGTGATGGGCCAGATCCAGCAGGAGGTCGTGCAGCAGACACTGGCCGAGCAGGGCGTGGCCGTCACCCTGGCGCCGCCGTCGGTTTTGTACCGCGAGACTCCGGCGGGCGTGGGTGTCGGACAACTCGACATGTTCATCCCGCCCTGGTACGCCCGCGCAACCTTCCGCGTCTCTCCCCTGCCGCGCGGGCAGGGCGTGCAGTTTGTCACGCGCGTGTCCACGGACTACCTGTTCCTGAAATATCAGCGCGACATCGAGGAGACCGCGCGGCAGTGGCTGGGTGAAGGCCTATCCGGCTGGCCCGTTACGGACGCGCTCGTGGAGCTGACCGACGGGGCGTGCATCAGCATCAAAAAACCCGGCTCGCGCTTTGGGCCGGTCGTGCCGCTTGGCCTGTGCGACGCGCTGCGCGACGCGGGCTGCCGGATGCTGGAGCCCGTGCAGAGCTTTGAGATTATCGCCGACGGACGATGCGCCGGCGCGGTGCTGCACGATCTGCAGCTCATGCGCGCGCAGCACGAGCCGCCCGTCAGCCTGGGCGAGGGCTTCAGCGTGCGCGGCACGGTGCCCGTGGCCACTTCCCTTCACTACGCGGCCCGCCTGGCGGCCGTCACCTCCGGCCGGGGCATCTTTCGCGTCGCCCCGGCCGGGTACCGCGAAGCGCCCGAAGGCGCGGCCCAGCCCCTGCCCCGCACCACGCCCGACCCGCTGGACAAGGCGGTGTTCATGAAACACCTGCGCGGAACCCTGGAATGAGATAAAGGAGCGATCCCATGCTACACGTCGTGCTTGTGGAGCCGGAGATTCCGCCCAACACGGGCAATATTTCCCGCACGTGCGCGGCCACGGGCACGGCGCTGCACCTGGTGGAGCCGCTGGGCTTCCGCGTGGACGAGGCGTCCGTGCGCCGCGCCGGGCTGGACTATTGGCCGCACCTTCAGCTGCACCGCCACGAAAGCCTTCAGGCCTTCCTTCAGGAGCACCGGAGCGCGCCCATGTACTTCGCCTCCACGCGCGGCAGCGTGCCTTACACCCAGGCGGCTTACCCAGACGGCGCGTTCCTGGTGTTCGGCAAGGAGACCGCGGGCCTTCCGCAGGCCCTTCTGGACGAGCACCCCGGCCGGGTGATCCGCCTGCCCATGAAGAGGGACATCCGCAGCCTCAACCTCTCCAACGCCGTGGCCGTCGTGCTGTTTGAGGCGCTGCGCCAGCTGGGCTTCCCGGGACTTGCGTAAACGGGGGGGCGGACCTTCGCACAAATGCGTGTTGCCCGGCGTTTGTTCGGGCAAAAACGCCTTTTCATCAAAAAAAGGGTTTGCTTTTTGGGCGCGCCCATGGTATAGTTTACGTTGCTCACGCAAAAGCAGGAGGTGAATGCAGTGCCCAACATCAAGTCCGCCATCAAGCGGGTCAAGGTTAGCCAAAAGAAGAACCTTGTCAACCGCATCAATAAGACCCGGCTCAAGACCGCTCTGCGTAAGTTTAACCAAGCGGTGTCCGCCGATTCGGCCGCGGCAGCCAAGCTGCTGCCCGTCACCTCTTCGGCCATCGACAAGGCCGCCACCAAGGGCGTTATCCACAAGAACGCCGCCAACCGCCGCAAGTCCCGCGCCGCCAAGCGCCTTAACAAGCTCGCGGCGAACGCATAATTCCGGCTTTTTTGGAAAGCTCCTGAAACGGGGCTTTCTTTTCTATTTTCGGACTGTGGCGCGGCGTGCGCCGGCAAGGGGGTTTGCGCATGGCCAGACGGGCGGGCTGCGGGTGCCTGGGCTGCGGGTTTCGCTTCTTTGGGCTGATCACCACGGCTCTGATCGTTTTGTTCGTTTGGGCGCTCGTCGAGCCGCACAATCTCACCGTAGACGCCCACACCGTGCGCGTCAGCGGTCTGCCCGCCGCCTTTGACGGAACGACCATCGCCTACTGCTCCGACATCCACGTGGGCCGCTATGCCGGAAAACCCGAGATGGACAAGCTAATTGCGGCCATCGCCGAGTACGCCCCGGACGTCATCTGCCTGGGCGGCGACTATGTGGAGAACAGGGAGAGCGACCGCGGCCCCCTCTACGAGGGCCTTGCGCAGCTGCGCGCCCCCATGGGCGTATACGCGGTTCTGGGGAACCACGACACCGGCCAATCCGCCGCCAGCTGGCGCGACAAGCTGGCAGAGTGCGGCGTTACCCTTCTGTACAACCAGTCGGTGCGCTTAACGCGTGGCGGCGCGTCCCTTACGCTGGCGGGCGTGGGCGACCACACCACAAACCAGGCCGACCTGTCTGCAGCGCTGGAGGACGTGCCCCGCGGCGAGCGGTGCATCCTGCTCTCGCACAACCCGTTCCTGCTCAAGCAGATTGAGGGCAAGCCGCCCGCCGCCCGCATCGCCCTCATGCTGTGCGGCCATACGCACGGCGGGCAGTTCAGCCTGTTCGGGCTGTGGTCGCCCTCCCTCAGCCGGGAGTTTGGCCAGCGCTACATCAGCGGCTGGTACAAGGTAGACGGCTTTGACGAGCTCACCTCCAACGGCGTGGGCGTCACCTCGATCCCCTTGCGCTTTATGCGCCCGCCGCAGGTGCACATCATCACCCTAAAGGCCGGCGCATAAGGCCGCGCCCCGCGGCCCGCGCGGCCCGGCTCGCCTCCCCACCCGCCGGGAAACGCGGGCGGCAAAAGAAAAAAGGGAGTGCCGCGCGGCACTCCCGTTTGCGTTGGCGGTAAGGAGGCTAGGCCTGCACGGCCTCGATGCACGCAACGAGCGCCTGGGCCTGCCGCTCGGCGAAGGCCTTGTCCGGGCATTCCACAAGCACGCGCACCACCGGCTCGGTGCCCGACGCGCGCACGTACACGCGGCCCTGTCCGGCCAGCTCGGCCTGCGCGCGGGCAATCTGCGAGGCGACGAGCGGGTCCTGCGCCCAGCGCGCCTTCTGCGCGGGGGTGATGTGCGCGGAGACGAGCACCTGCGGAAGCTCGCGCATGCAGCCGTCCACCAGCTCGCCCAGCGGCCGGCCGGGGGCCTTCATGGCAAAAAGCAGCTGCAGGGCGGTCAGCATGCCGTCGCCGGTTGGGTTGTGCTGCAAAAAGATGATGTGGCCCGAGCGTTCTCCGCCCAGCGAATAGCCGCCCTCCAGCATGCGCTCCAGCACGTAGCGGTCGCCCACCCCTGTGCGCGCAACGCTGATTCCCTGCTCTTTCAGGGCGATGTCCAGGCCGATGTTGCTCATCACCGTGGCCACAATCATGTCGTCCTTCAGCTCGCCGCGGGCCTTCAGCGCTCTGCCGCACAGGGCCAGCATGTGGTCGCCGTTCACCTCGCGGCCGCGCTCGTCCACGGCAATCAGGCGGTCGGCGTCGCCGTCGAAGGCCAGGCCCGCGTCGGCCCCGTGTTCCTTCACCAGCGCGCACAGCTTTTCCGGGTGCGTGGAGCCGCACCCATCGTTGATGTTCACGCCGTCCGGCTTGTCGAAGTAGGTGTATACGCTGGCACCCTCGCGGCGGAACACGTCGGCCGCGAAGGAGGACGCCGCGCCGTTGGCGCAGTCCAGCACAAGCGTTAAACCGCTTAAGGATCCGGGCGCGGCGCCGTGCAGCATGTCCAGATACATGCAGCGCGCGCCGGGCCGCGCAAAACGCCGTCCCACGGCCGTGCCCTCGGGCAGGGCGCGCCCGGGCGCGCGCATGCACGCCTCAATCCGGTCCTCCACCTCGTCGGGCAGCTTTGTGCCCTTGTTGCTGAAGAACTTGATGCCGTTGTCCTCCGCTTTGTTGTGCGAGGCGGAGATGACCACCCCCGCGTCCGCGCCCAGGCGGCGGGTGAGGAAAGCGACGCCCGGCGTTGGCATCACCCCAAGGGAGGCGACGCGCGCGCCGGTGGACAGGATGCCGGCTGCAAGGGCGGCCTCCAGCATATCGCCGGATGCGCGCGTGTCCTGCCCGATGAGGAGCGTGGGCATCTCCTGGCCGTGCGCCAGCACAAGCGCGCCCGCCTGGCCAAGCGCAAAGGCCATCTCGCAGGTTAAATCGCGTCCGGCGACGCCGCGTACGCCGTCCGTACCAAACAACCGGTCCATCGTATCCCTCGTTTCCCAGCGATGAAAACGCGCGGTCTTCATCCAGCATAGTCATTCGGGCCAAAGCGGCCCCACCACAGTATACCGGCCGATGCCGTCCATTTTGTCATGAAAGGGAAAAAAGTGCAAGCGTCGCGCGCGAGGAAAATACCCTTTGGCGGGTCTTGGGCAAAGGGCGCGGCGCGCCGGGGGGACGACGCTTACGGCGCGGGCCGCCGCAGGAGGTCCAGCCGCGCGCTTTCGGCGGCGTTCGCGCCGTCGGCCATGGCCGTTACGATCTGGCGCATGGGTTTTTTGCGCAGGTCGCCGGCCGCAAACACAAGCGGAAGGCTTGTGCGGCCGTCCTCGCCCGCGCGCACATAGCCCTCGGCCGTCATGTCCACCTGGCCGCGGCACAGCTCGCCGCGCGGCTGCGTGCCAACGGCCACAAAAAGCGCGCTCGCCTGCACCTGGCGCTCGCCCTGGTCGGTGTCCAGCGTGAGGGCGGTTAAGGCGCGCTCGCCGTTAAGCACGGCCACCTTAGCGTTCAGATAAGGCACGATGCCCGGCATGGCGTGCATGCGCGCCTGAAGCGCCGCGTCTGCGCGCAGCTCGTTGCGGCGGTGTATCAGGTACACGATGGGGCACAGGCGCGCCAAGTACAAAGCGTCCTCCAGGGCGGTGTTTCCGCCGCCCACAACGGCCACGGGCTTGCCGCGAAACAGCGCGCCGTCGCAGGTGGCGCAGTAGCTCACGCCCATGCCCGCCAAGCGGTCCTCGCCGTCCACGCCAAGCTTGCGGGGGGTGGCGCCCATGCACAGCACAACGGCCCGGGCCGCAGCGTCGCCCGCGGTGGTGTGCACGCTTTTTACATCGCCCGCAAGCGTCAGCGCCGACACGGATTCGTAGCGCATCTCCGCCCCGGCCGCGCGCGCCTGCTCCTCCATAAGCATGGCAAGCTCGGGCCCGCCGATTCCCTTGGGGAAGCCGGGGTAGTTTTCGATGTGCGCGGTGGTGGCGGCCTGGCCCCCGGAAAAAAGCCCCTCGAACACCACGGCCGACAGCCCCGCGCGTGCCGCGTACAGCGCGGCGGTCAGACCGGCGGGCCCCCCGCCCACAATCGCCAAGTCAATCATGCGCTCACCTCAATTTCCTGGACGAAAAGACCATCGCGTCCGTCCGCGCTGCCGTTTCCTTCGCTAGTATCGGTAGGACACCGGCGGATTAGCCGCCAGCTGCTGCTCGCTTTGCATGGCGTGCGGCCTGGAGCTCAGACCGAGCAGATAGTCCAGGCTGACGTAGAAGCGGCGCGCCAAAAACAGCAGCGCCTCCACGTCGGGTTCGCGCTTCCCGCACTCGTACTGCGATATGTTGTTCTTCGTTTTGCCCATCTCGCGGCCCAGCTCCTCCTGCGTCATGCCGGCCTGATGGCGCAGAAGGCGGATTCGATCACCGTAGGTATTGGGCGGCGTCTGCTTGGACACGAACCCACCTCCGCTCATATTGTACACAACTTGGTGACACGAAGCAAGAATAACGCATGCAAATACGCTTATTCAAGACCGCATATCATTCATGAAATGCTATATATGGTGAAAATTAGCCAAAATTCTGTCCAGCGTTTTGAAAAATGGTGAAACATGTAAAAGTTTGCAATGCCTATGGTCACTTTTAGCAGGGCTTGACAGAATCCGTACCCCGATCTATAATGATATTAACATTTTGGTTACGAACGAGGTGACGGAATGCCCACAAGCAACACATATGTCGCATGGCCGCTTTTGCGTCGGGCGCGGCAAAACAGGGGACTGAGCCAGACCGCGATGGCCATGAAGCTGGGGTATGCCAGCCGAAATGCGTATAGTCAAAAGGAACGCGGGCTAAGGTGCGTGCCTGTGGAGGAGGCGCTGCGCATGGCCCGCATTCTGGGCGGCTCGGTGGAGGAGCTTTTTTCTCAGGCAGAATAAACATTTTGTTATCTTTGGAGGTGTACGCATGGTTTTATCGCTTTGCCAGGCATACGATCTCTACGTGGAGGAGGAGGAGCGGCTGGTTGCGCTGCTGGTGCACGCGGCCGACATGGAGCGGCGCTTTTCCGCGGAGGACGCGCCCCGCGCCGCGCTGTACGGCGAAGCGCTGCATCTTCTGCGCCTGCGCCTGGCCGCCGTGGAAGCGCGGACCGGGGAGGCGTGCTGATGGACGCGCGCAGAATCGGCCGCTACCTTGCCTCCTTTAAGCCCATGATGCGCGAGCAGGAACGCATCCGTCTGGAGCTTTCCGAGATGCTGCGCTGGGAGAGCGATCTCGCCGCCTCGGCCGCAGCGCTCCCTTCCCAAAGCGAAACCGCCGCCCTGCTGGAAGCCGTTGCCCACCGCCGCACCGCCAGCGCCGCGCGGCTTGCCGCCATGATGCGCGAATGGGAGCTCGTGGACGGCGCGCTTGCCGCCCTTCCCCCGCTGGAGGCGGAAACCATCCGCCTTCGTTCCCTTCGCGGGCTTTCATGGGCCAGCGTCTCCCTCAAAGTCCATCTCTCCCAGCGCCAGGCCCAGCGCGTTCACGACGCCGCCCTTCACGCCCTGGCCGCCTGCCTGAACGCTGCGGGCGAGGAGGCCGACGCGGGGTAGGCGCGGCGGGGAGGGGGCGTTTTCCCTGAGACAGCGTATGGCGCGCCGGCAAGCGACGAAAGCGGACCCGCCGTCCCCCTTGGGGCGGCGGGTCCGCGATGGTAAGCGGGGCCCGGCTATGTCGCCGCGGCGCGCACCGCGCGCAGGCTGACGCATGCGCCGGAACAGGCGGGATGCAGGGGGCGCACAGGCCTGCGCCGCAGCCCTTCTCACATGCGCTCGGGCGCGGCGATGCCCATCAGATGAAGCGTAAGGGCCAGCACGTCGCGGGCGGCCCGGGTGAGCTGCAGCCGGGCGGCGGTGACGGGCGCGGGCTCGCCCAGTACGCGGCGCTCGTAGTAGAACTTGTTGTAGGCCTGGCACAGCTCGATGGCGAACCGGCCCAGCAGGTAGGGCTCGTAGCGCTCGGCCACCTCGGCCACGGCCGCGGGGAAGCGCGCCAGGGCGCGGACGACGGATTGGGCGTAAGGCTCGGCCAGGCACTGGTAGTCGGGGGCGTCCTCGGCGGCGGAGCTTTCCCGCGCCTTGCGCAGAACCGAGCAGCAGCGCGCGTGCGTGTACATGGCGTAGGGGGCCGTCTCGCCGTCAAAGTTGAGCATGCGGTCCCAGGAAAAGACGATATCCTTGATGCGATTGTTGTACAGCGGCGCCCACAACACCGCGCCGACGCCTACCTGGCGGGCGACGAGGTCCCTGTCGGGCAGGTCGGGCGACTTTTCCTCGATGATCGCCCGGGTTTTTTCAATGGAGCGCTCGAGCAACTCGTCCAGGTATGTGATGCGGCCCTTGCGGGTGGACATCGCGCCCTCCTCCATGCTCACCATGCCGTAGCTTATGTGGTGCAGGCCGCCCGCCCAAGGGTAGCCCATCTTTTCGATGACCTTAAAGAACTGGCGGAAGTGCAGCTCCTGATGAGAGGCCACAACGTAAAGCGCTTGGGAAAAATGGTATGTGTCAGCCCGGTACAGCGCCGCGGCGATGTCGCGCGTGGCGTACAGCGTGGCGCCGTCGCTCTTCAGGATGAGGCAGGGCGGCATGCCTTCCTCCGACAGGTCCACGATGGACGCGCCCTGGTCAACCTTCAGCAGGTTCTTCTGCCGCAGCTCCTCTACCACGCGGCCCATCTTGTCGTTGTAGAACGATTCGCCGGCATAGCTGTCGAAGGTGATGCCCAGCAGCTGGTACATCTTGTTCGCTTCGCGCAGGGTCAGCTCCTTAAACCAGGCGAACAAGGCCAGGGCCTCGCCGTCGCCCTCCTCGATCCGGCGAAACCATAAGCGGGCCTCGTCCTCCAGGGCAGGGTCCTTCTCGGCCTCGTCATGAAAGCGCACGTAGATGGCCGTAAGGGCGTTGAGCGGGTCGGCCTCGATGGCGGCTCTGTCGCCCCAGCGCCGGAACGCCACGATCAGCTTGCCGAACTGCGTGCCCCAGTCGCCCAGGTGGTTGATGGACACGGTTTGATACCCCAGGTGCAAAAACACCTTGTTGAGGGCGTTGCCGATGGCCGTGGTGTACAGATGCCCTACGTGAAAGCGCTTGGCGATGTTGATGGAGGAATAGTCCAGGCAGATCACCCGGCCGGCGCCCTCCTGCGAACCGCCGTAGCTCTTGCCCTGCGCGAACACGGCCTGCAGCGTGTCCCGCGCAAACAGCGCGCCGTCCACAAAGAAGTTGACGTACGGCCCCGCCGCCTGCACGCTGCCCGCAAAACCGCAAGCGGCCGCGGCCACGGCCTGCGCGATGGCGGGCGGCGCTTTGCGCAGCACTTTGGCCAGCTTAAAGCACGGCACGGCAAAATCGCCCATGGCCGGGTCGGGCGGCACCTCCATCAGGGCCAGCGCCTCCGCGGGCGTCACCTCCTGGCCAAACGCCTGCACAGCGGCCTGCGAAAAGGCCTGGGCGGCCTGTTCCCGATAATTCATCCGCAACACCACCGAAAAATGATTTACTAAATAGCATAGCATGGCTTAAGCGGTAAGTCAAGGAGGCGCGGGCGCGCGCCAAGCCGCATCCAGGCGGCAGCGCGCGCATGTTCGGGCGGGGTTTGCCGGGCGGACGCGCCGCCCCGCCCGCGCTCGGCTCCTGCCAAATTTAACGGGATGCGTGGTCGAATGCGGCGGGAACGGTTAGAATAGGTGGACGGAACAAGGGAGGATTATGTGTGATCAGAGATATCGAACCAAACGACCATGACGAGATGATGGCCATGATGGGCGAGTTTTACGCCACCTCCGCCTCCATTCACCAGGCCGGCGCCGCGCATTTTCAGCAAACGCTGGGGACGGCGCTCGGCCGCGGCCCTCACCTGCGGGCGCTGGTGGTCCATTGCGGGGCGGAGGCGGCCGGTTACGCCCTGCTGTCCTTCGCCTACAGCAACGAGGCGGGCGGCATGGTGGCGATCATCGACGAAATCTACATCAGGGAGGCGTACCGGGGCCGGGGGCTTGCCTCGCAGGTACTGACGTTTGTGGAAACCGCGTACCCCCAGTGCAGGCGCTTTCGGCTGGAGGTTCGTGCGGATAACGCAGGAGCCCTCGCCCTGTACCGGAAGCTGGGGTACGAGACGCTCGATTACCTGCAAATGATCAAGGAGGGCGCGGGCGCGCGGCCGAGGTAAGCCGGGCGCGGGAAGGGCGGGGCTTTGGAAGGAAAGGACGGTTTTCGCAGGGCCGCCCGCGCCGGAAACAGAAACGCGCCGGCCGGGACGGAGCGTTCCCTGCCCTTGCCCTTCGGCGCGGCGGCCGTTGCCGGATCGGGTGCATATGGCCGGAGATATTGACTAAGCACCGTGCCGCATGATATAATAAACTGTTATGATGAAAGAGGTGCGGTAGGTACGTGAGCCTTCTTACGCAGGAAATCGAACGCCGCAGGACGTTCGCCATTATCGCTCACCCGGACGCGGGCAAAACCACGCTGACGGAAAAGCTGCTCCTGTACGGGGGCGCCATCCGCCAGGCGGGTTCCGTGCGCGCGCGCAAGGCGGAGCATCACGCCGTGAGCGACTGGATGGAGATTGAAAAACAGCGCGGCATTTCGGTTACCTCCTCCGTGATGGCCTTCGACTTTGACGGCTACCGCATCAACATACTGGATACCCCCGGCCACCAGGATTTCTCCGAGGACACCTACAGGACGCTTGTGGCCGCGGACTCGGCCGTCATGCTCATCGACGGCGCCAAGGGCGTGGAGGAGCAGACCGTGAAGCTCTTTCACGTGTGCCGCATGCGGGGCATCCCCATCTTCACCTTCGTGAACAAAATGGACCGCGCCAGCCGCGACCCCTTCGACCTGGTGGACGAGATCGAACGCGTGCTGGGCATCGCGGTGTGCCCCGTCAGCTGGCCCATCGGCATTCACGGCGATTTTCAGGGCGTGTATTTTTCCGATGAGAAGGCCGTGGAGCTGTACGCCGGCAAAGCGCACGGAAGCCAGCGCGCCGAGGCTACCTGCATCCCCCTTGCCGACCCGCGGCTTGCGGACGCGCTGGACGAGCCTTACATCCAGCGCCTGCGCTCGGAGATCGAGCTGTTCGAGGGCGCCGGCGCGCCCCTGGACCTTGACCTGGTGCGCGCGGGCAAGCAGTCGCCCATGTTCTTTGGCAGCGCCATGAACAACTTCGGCGTGGAGCCCTTCCTGCGCCGCTTCCTTGGATACACGACGCCCCCGGCCGTGCACACGGCGCAGGAGGGCGAGGTAGCGCCCTGGCGCGAGCAGTTCTCGGGCTTCGTCTTCAAAATACAGGCGAACATGAACCCCGCGCACCGCGACCGCATCGCCTTTTTGCGCATCTGCTCGGGCACGTTCACAAGGGGCATGGAGGTTTGGCACTCGGGCACCGGAAAGCCCGTCAAGCTGGCCCAGCCCCAGCAGTTTATGGCGGACGAGCGCACCATGGTGGAACAGGCATACCCGGGCGACATCATCGGGCTGTTCGACCCGGGGCTGTACCGCCTGGGCGACACGCTGTGCGAAGGCCCGCCCCTGCACTTCGCGGGCATTCCCATGTTCGCCCCGGAGCAGTTCATGCGCGTTTCCGCCATGGACTCCTTAAAGCGCAAGCAGTTCGTCAAGGGCATCGATCAGCTTTGCGAGGAAGGGGCGGTGCAGGTGTTCCGCCGGCCGGGCGCAGGGCGCGAGGAACACTTCATCGGCGCGGTGGGGGCCTTGCAGTTCGACGTGCTGCGCTACCGCCTGCAGTTTGAGTACGGCGTGGAGCTGCGCATGGAGCCGCTCCCCTACAGGTTTGTGCGCTGGATCTCGGGCGTGCCCCCGGACGGCCTGCGCCTGTCCTCCTCCACCACGCCCGCCGTGGACCGCCTCGAGCGGCCCGTTCTCCTGTTTGAGAACGAATGGTCCATGCGCTGGGCTGTGGAGAACAACAAAGGCCTTGAGCTGCTCGATATCTCTTAAAAACGACAGGGGTTTTCAGTTTGACATCCATCCGCAATATCGCCATCATCGCGCACGTCGATCACGGCAAAACCACCCTCGTGGACCAGATGCTCCGCCAGTCGGGCATCTTTCGCGAAAACCAGGCCGTTATGGAGCGCGTGATGGATTCCAACGACATCGAGCGCGAGCGCGGCATCACCATTTTGGCCAAAAACACCGCCATTCACGTGGACGATACGAAGATCAACGTGGTGGACACGCCCGGCCACGCCGACTTTGGCGGCGAGGTGGAGCGCGTGCTCAAGATGGTGCAGGGCGCGCTTCTTTTGGTGGACGCGTTTGAAGGCCCCATGCCGCAAACCCGCTTCGTGCTGCGCAAGGCGCTGGAGCTCGGGCATCGCGTCATCGTGGTCATCAACAAGATCGACCGCCCGGACGCCCGTCCGGAGGAGGTTATCGACGAGGTGCTCTCCCTGCTCATCGAGCTGGAGGCGGGCGACGAACAGCTCGACTGCCCCTTCCTGTTCGCCTCCGGCCGGGACGGCACCTGCTCGGTGGATTGGCGCACCCCCGGCTCGGATCTAAAGCCGCTGTTCGACGCCATTTTGCAGTACGTGCCCACCCCGCCGGGCGACCCGGACGGCCCGGTGCAGATGCTCATCTCCAACATCGATTTTTCGGAGTACGTGGGCCGCATCGGCATCGGCCGCATCGAGCGCGGCACGCTGCGCAAGGGCGATATGGTGGCGCGCTGCATGATGGGCGAACAGGTGACGCACCCGCCCGTGCGCCTGGCGGGCCTGTACACCTTCGACGGCCTGGAGCGCATTCCGGCCGAGGAGGTGGTCGCCGGCGACATCGCCGCCATGTTCGGCATGGAGGACATCGGCATCGGGCAGACCGTCTGCAGCCCGGACGCCCTAAGCCCCCTGCCCTTCGTAAAGATCTCCGAGCCGACCGTGCGCATGGCCTTCTCGGTGAACGATTCCCCCTTCGCCGGCCGCGAGGGCAAGTTCGTCACCTCCCGGCACCTGAAGGCGCGCCTGGAGCGCGAGCTGCTCACGGACGTGTCCCTGCGCGTAACGCCTACCGACACGACCGAATCCTTCGACGTATACGGCCGGGGGGAGCTGCACCTGTCCATTTTGATTGAGAACATGCGCCGCCAGGGCTACGAGTTCGCCGTGTCCAAGCCGGAAGTGGTCATGCGGTTGATCGACGGCGCGTCCTGCGAGCCCATGGAACGCGTGTACTGCGACGTGCCGCAGGCCTACGCGGGCGCGGTCATTCAGGAGCTGGGCCGCCGCCGCGGCGTGCTGCAGGGCATGGTGGGCGAGGGCCGGGTGCGCATCGAGATGCGCATTCCCGCGCGCGGGCTGTTCGGCTACCGCTCCGAGTTCCTTACAGCCACGCGCGGCGAGGGCATCATGAACACCGCCTTTGACGGGTACGAGCCCTACCAGGGGGAAATCGAGCGCCGCCCGGTCGGCTCCCTGGTGGCCTTCGAGACGGGCGAGGCCTCGCAGTACGGGCTGCACGGCGCGCAGGAGCGCGGCGAGCTGTTCATCCCTGCGGGCACGCCCGTGTACGCCGGCATGATCGTCGGCCGCAACGTGCGCTCCGGCGACATCGAGGTGAACGTGTGCCGCACGAAGCAGCTCACGAACATCCGCAACTCCTCCGCCGCCGAGGACAACCTCCGCCTGCGCGGCATCCACGCGCCCACCCTGGAGGAGGCGCTGGAGTTTCTGGAGGACGACGAGCTCTGCGAGGTGACCCCCGCCTCCATCCGCCTGCGCAAGCGCATTCTGGACGCTACCCAGCGCATGCGCGCCAACGCCCGTAAGAAGGTGTAGGCGCGGCGGGGGAGGGGGAAGCGCCTTCCGCGCCGCCCGCCAAGGGCTGGGCCCATGGATCACCTCGCTGGAGGGAAGCTGGCGGGCAAACGGAGTATAGGACATGGTGCGAACACCCTGCGGCGTTGTAAAAGCCGCAGGGTGTTCGGTGTTTCAGGCTTCGATATGGCGGGACGTGGAGCGGTTGTTTACGATCAGGCGGCCTTCGGGCGTGGCGGTTACCTCCACGGGGCCGTCCTTGGCAAAGAAACGGGCGCGCAGATTCGGGGCGAGGTCCAGCCGGGGGCGCAGGGTGAAGGTGGCGAAGGCGTCCTGGGTATGCAGGCCGAGCAGGTACAAAAGCGCGATCGTGGCGGGCGCGCCGCTCCAGGCGTGGTTGCGCGTGCCGAACACGGTAAAGTCCTCCCACAGCGTGGAATCGCCCGCGCCGCTTTGCGGGCCATAGCGCGCAAGCATGCGCCGCAGCGCCAGGTCGGCGTGCCCCATCTCGCACAGCGCGCTGAGCACGTAATGCTCCATGTACGGCGTGGCGTTGTACACGCTGGTCAGGACGGACGCGACCTGCGGGTAGCGCTGTGGCAGGCACAGCCCGCTGAGCATGGCAAGCGCGTTCGCCCGGTCGTCCGGCGCGTCGCCCGAGGCATAAAACCGCCCCCGCCAGAACGCGCGCTCAAAGCCCTGCTCCAGCGCGGCGCGCCGGTCGGCCAAAAACGCCACGTGGCTGCGCTCGCCAAGCCGGATGCAGGCCGTCAGCGCCTGCTGCAGCGCCATGTAGTACCAGGCGTTCTCCAGCACGGCCTCGTCCACGCCCGTCAGGTGGTCAAACCACCGCCAGTCGCCCTTTCGCGGAAGGACCAGGCCGTCGCTGTCCATATCCCACAGGCGCAGATACGCGACGGAGGGGTCAAGCGCGTCGCGCAGCGTTTCCTCGTCGCCCGTGTAGTGCACGTACTGCGCGATCATCCCGTGCGTGCCGATGGCGTTCAGGCTTTGCGCGGGCAGCTCGGCCGCGTGCGTGCCCGGCACGTTCCCCACGAGCACATCCCCCCGCCGCAGGAAGAGGAAGTCGTGCACGGCCTTCTTCATGAGCAGCCGGGCGCGGCCGTCCAACAGCAGCATGGCCTGGGGCGTCTGCACGGACACGTCGCCGATCCACTGGCTGCGCTCCCGGTCCGGGCAGTCCATAAAGGCGTCGCGCATGCACACGTACAGCGTACGGCAGGCCTTGTCCACCAGGCGGCCCACGGCCGGGTCATCGCAGGAAAAATGTCCCACGATGTCCGCGTCGTATCCGGTTTCCCGATACCCCACCTGCAGCGCGGTCACCGGGCCGCTGCATGTGACGGCGAGCTCCTCGCCGTACAGGCAGTCCATGCTCTCCACCTGCGTGACGCCCGGGCCGCAGCGCACCTCCAGGCGGTGGCTGTTGTAGCGGTGGTGCTGGTCGCCCGGGCCGCCGGGCACCGAGAAGCGGTCCGTGCGCACATCCACAACGGCCCCGCCCGGCCCCTGCGCGCACACGTACGGCGCAAAGAGCATGGCATGCGGCAGGCGGATGCGCACAGGTGCGGAAACGCCGTCCGGCACATGGTGCGTAACCAGCGGTCCGAAACGGTGCAGGGGGATCGGCCGGGCGTACACGTCGCCAAAGCCCTCGCCGTCATAGGCGGTCGCGGGGCGCAGGTCCGGGTGGGTGAAATCCGGCGCGGCGAAGTCGCCCACGTCGCGTCCGCCGTCAAAGCCCACGTTGTGCCCGGCAAACAGCATGGACGGCCGCGGCTCGCCCGGGTCGTAGTACGCCGGATGGCGCATGCACAAAAAGCGCTCGTCGCTGAAGAGCGACAGGGCCGGGCAGGACAGGCGCAGCAGGCCGCCGCCGCTGTCCTCGCTGTTGCGGCCGCCCGCGCCGAAATACCAGCACAGAAGCGCCAGGGTGTTCTGGCCGGGAACGAGGTGCGGCGATAGGTCCACGCAGTCGGCATACCCGCTGCCCGGCAGGCTGCAGCGGAACAGGCCGCCTTCGCGCACCACGCACGCGCCGTTCACGTACAGCTGGTACTTCGTGTCCACGGCGATGTGGCAGGGCGCGCTTGCGCGCAGCCGCGCCCCGTCCGCGAAAAAGGTGCGCCGAAAAACCACCTTGTCGTCCCTTTGGGTGTTGTCCTGCGCCCATATCCACCGCCCGCCCATGGTCAGCTTCGTCCATGCCACGGCCCTCGCCCCCTTGCGGCCATTGTAACGCCTGCCCCGCCCGCACGCAAGGAACTATTTTATGCACGGTATCTTGTAATGCACGGAACATTGTGCTACGATATAGACATGCGGCGGTTGAACGCGAGGAAAGGAGGGCTGCCCTTGAACACACAGTTCAAGAAAGGCGTGCTGGAGATGTGTATTCTTGCGCTTCTGAAAAAGCACGATATGTACGGGTTCGAGCTGGTCAGCCAGGTGTCCCGGCATGTGGACATGTCCGAGGGAACGGTATACCCCCTGATGAAGAGGCTGATGGACGAGGCGCTGCTGACCACCTACCTGGCGGAGTCGCCGTCCGGCCCGCCGCGCAAGTATTACCATTTAACCGACAAGGGCGCGCGGGCGGGCGAGGCGCTGCTTGGCGAGTGGCGCTCGTTCTGCCGCCACGTGGAGGATCTGCTGGAGGGGGCGCAAGCATGACCAGAAACGAGTACATCCGCGAGCTTGCCTCGGCGCTGACCGCGCTGCCGCGGGCCGGCCGCAGGGAAGTGCTGGACGACATCGCCCGCCACTTTGACGACGGGGCGGCCCAGGGCCTTGGCGAGGCGGAGCTGTGCCGCCAGTTGGGCGCGGCGAAGGCGCTGGCCGATGGCTACCTGGAGGAGCACGCCGCCCGCACGGGCAAAGCCGTGCGCACCCGCGGGCCGTGGTCGGGCTTCTGGGCGGCGCTCGGTCTTTGCTTCATCAACCTCATTATCGTGCTGCCCGTGTACCTGGGGCTGCTGGGCGCCTATGCGGGGCTGGTGGCAAGCGCCTTCGCCATGGCGCTGGGCGGGTTTGCGGCCGCGGGTTTGGGCGCCGCGCTGCTTGTCGTGCCAACGCTCATCGCCTATACCGGAAACCCGCTCGTCGCCCTGCTCGGCGGCATCGGCGTATGCGCGCTGGGCCTTTTGTTCCTGCTGCTGCTCTGGCATCTGGGCCGGTGGTTTTTCCGCGCCACAGGGCGCTACATACAGGCAAACCGCAACGTGATTCAGGGAAGGAGGGACGCCCGGTGAGCAAGCACTTTCGCTGGGGCTTGGCCCTGCTCGTGATCGGTTTGGTTTTCAGCGGAGCGGCCGCGCTTCTCGTGCTGCGCGACGTATTCGCGCCGCCCGTCGCCCTGCGCGATGAGGCCTTCACCCTGCCGTTCGTGCAGGGCGACAGCCTGCAGGTGTCCGCGCCGCACATGAGCGTGACCATCGCCGAGGAAGACGTCGCCGAGGCGTCGGTTCGCTATACGGTCACCGGAGCGGCAGACGCCGCGCCCTACCTGCGCGCCGTGACCGCGCGGACAGAGGCGGGCGTCCTGCTCGTAGCGGTCTCGCGCGAGTTTCCCATGCCGGCCGTCTCCTTCGGAGGCGGAAGCGTCCGCGAGAGCCTTCACATCGCCCTGCCACGGGGCCGGGCGGGCCAGGTGATCGTTGAGGGTGACGTGGTAGTGCGGGGCCTCACCTGCGAGAGCTTCACCGCCAAGGACGGCGACGTGTCCGGCGGCAATATCACCGCCCAGCGCCTTCATATCAGCGTCGCGCACAACGACTGTATCCTCAGCGGCCTGCGCCTGCAGGAGGGCGTGGTCAACGCCTCGTACGGAAGCATCGCCCTAACGGATGTGCAGATGCGCGCGCTGACGGCCTCCTCGCAGTTCGGCGATTTGCGCGTGGACGGCGCCGTGCAGAACGTGCAGCTTTCGGCCAGCAGCGCAGACGTGCGCCTGCGCAGCAGCGTCCCGCCCGAGGGCAGCGTCGCATCGAGCTTTGGCTCGGTTGACGTGGAAATTCCCCCGGACGGCGGCTACGCCATCACCGCCTCCTCCCGCCACGGCTTTGTGGACGTGCAGCTGCCCGCCTCCGTGCAGCAGAACCTGTTTACCGTGGGCGACGGCCGGCACCGCCTGGAAATGACCAGCCAGAGCGGCGACATTACCGTGCGCGCCTACAAATAGCGCCGTACCATGTGAGGAGCGGCCGGGCGGCCGCTCCTTTTTTGCATAAAGGGGCCGCCCTCACCGGTTTGGTAGGGCGATTGAGCATGCGCGATAAGCCCCAGCGGCAAAAGCGGCGCACGCCGCCCTTTGCGCGTTGCGGCAGGACGGACGCGCCGGTCCCGCCGGATCACGTGCGCCGTCATGTTCACTGCCGTTCGGACAGGCCGGCAACCGCCGCCAGGGCGCTTGTAAGCCGCTTCATCAAAGCGTTTTGTATGCGGCATTCATTTTGTATACGAACCTTTTTGAAAAGCGGTTTGTCCGCCCATGGTGCATCTCACCAACTAAAGGATCCGCTTCATGTTCATGCGGTTGGTCCCGCTTCGCCGGGGTTCGCCTATCGAGGGGGGCCGTTATGGCATACGCTCTTGTCACCGCCGCCGAAAAACCTCCGTCACCTATCGCGGTCCGCAACAGGCGCAGCCGCTGCGAAAGTTCACGTTCGCCAGCGCGATGTTCCTTGCGTACAATCATAGGTTGCCAAGAGCGTGTTCCGGCGGCCAATGCGGGATACGACGCGCCGTGATCCCTTGGATAAGTGCAGGGGCACGCATGCCGGCCTTTATCGTTGGCTCCCCATGCACCCAGCGCCTGTCAAACGGGCTTCCTTATGCCGCCTACCAAGCATTTGGGGTTTGCTCTTCGGTTTATGCGATACTTTTGCTCCCGCAACGCAGGCGTCCTATGCTCGTCCCCTTTTCCGCCGCCCTATCGCATGGGCGCGCGCTTCCTTGGCAGGATAGCAAAACCGCTCAGAGGTGAAACCCTCCGAGCGGTTTTAAGGCTGTTTAATCACTACGTTTTAGATGCAGACCTTTTTATGCAGATAATGCTTATTTTGTGGTGGTTATAACTTTCTATACATGAATACCTGCCCGTCATCATTTATTCCGTTTAAGCCCGGAAGTAAAGCGACAGGGATAAATTTACGCTTTATATAAAACATCATTGAGTCATCATTTGCAGTATATGTGTCCGTATAAAGGCATTCACCACCGTTTGCTTTTACACGTTTACATACTTCCTCAAGCAGCAATGTACCAATACCTTGTCGCTGAAATTTTTCGAGCAATTCACACGAAATAATATGAGCGTCTTTACCTGAAAAGCCCACGCCTTCAAGCCCTGTATCATGTTTGTACCAAAAGAAACCTATAGGTTCGCCTTCATCGGTATAAGCGCAAAGAGCTACACTGAAATCCTCAAATGTAACATGGATTTTACGATTTATATGATCTATATGCTGCTTGTTTTGTGTGCTGTATTTATCGCCGTACCATAAACCAACTATTAAGTCGAAAAAGTCGCTAACAAATTGATTTTCATTACATTCAATTATTTTCACTTTACAACCCTCCGCACATTATATAAATACTCTACGTTAGCATTATAGCAAAAAGCAGCCCATAGGTTTAAATCCTGTAGGCTGCTTAGAAACTGGTGGAGCTAAGGGGACTTGAACCCCTGACCTCTACACTGCCAGTGTAGCGTACTAGCCAACTGTACTATAGCCCCGTGACGCGAAAGTTAGTATAGCACAGCCGCAGAGGTTTGGCAACCCCTGCGGCCTTTTTTTTGCAAATAATGCGGGCGGATGGGGAGCGCGCGGCCGTCGGCTCTAGGCCTGCGCCGGAATGGCGCCCGCGGTGGCCAGCGCCTGGTTGGCGGCGAACTGGCTGTTGTACAGTTCGGCATACGCCCCGCCCGCGCCGAGCAGCTGCTCGTGCGTGCCCTGCTCCACAACGTCGCCGTGCTGCATCACGAGTATCTTGTCCGCGCCGGTGATGGTGGAGAGGCGGTGCGCGATGACAAAAGACGTACGGCCCTTCATCAGCTCGGCCATGGCCCTTTGGATGTTGCGCTCCGTGCGCGTGTCCACCGAGGAGGTCGCCTCATCCAAAATGAGGATCTGCGGGTTGGCGAGCACGGCGCGCGCAATGGTGACCAGCTGCCGCTCGCCCTGCGAGAGCGTGCCGGCCTCCTCCCCCAGCACCGTGTCGTAGCCGTCCGGAAGCGTGCGGATCACGTGGTCCACGTACGCCGCCTTCGCCGCGGTCTCCACCTCCTGCTGGGTCGCGTCGTCGCGGGCGTAGGCGATGTTTTCGCGCACCGTGCCCGAGAACAGCCACGTGTCCTGCAGCACCATGCCGAACAGCCGGCGCAGGCCCGCGCGCTTCATGTCGCGTATGTTCACGCCGTCCACGGTGATCTGCCCGCCCTGCACGTCGTAGAAGCGCATCAGAAGGTTGACCAGCGTGGTTTTGCCCGCGCCTGTCGGCCCCACGATGGCGATCGTTTGGCCGGCCGCCACGTCCAGCGACAGATCGTTCATGAGCGGCTTGTCGTCGCTGTAGCCAAACTGCACGCGCGAGAAGGACACCTCGCCGCGCACGCGCTCCGGCGCGGCCGCGTCCTGCGGGTCGGGCGTCTCCTCCGCTTCGTCCAGCACCGCGAACACGCGCTCGGCCGAAGCGATGGCCGACTGGATGGTGGCCGAGAGCTGGGCGATCTGCTGGATGGGCTGGTTGAACTGGCGGATGTACTGCAAAAAGCTTTGAATGTCGCCGATGTTCAGCTTGCCCTGCACGGACAGCACGCCGCCCATCACGCAGGCCAGCACGTAACCGATGTTGCCCACGAAGGTCATCATGGGCATGATGATGCCGGAGACGAACTGCGCGCGCCAGGCCGCGCCGTACAGGCGGCCGTTGATCTGGCGGAACTTCTCCAGATTGCGCTCCTCCATGCCGTAGGCCAGCACCACCTTGTGGCTGCCGTACATCTCCTCCACGTGCCCGTTCAGCTCGCCGATGGACTTTTGCTGCGCGGAGAAGTTGCGCTGGGCCAGCTTGGCGATCCGGGCCACCACGATGGCCGACAGGGGCAGCGTGACGACGGCGATGAGCGTCATAAGCGAGGAGATGTCCAGCATCATGTACACAATGCCCACCACCGTCACCACCGAGGAGATGGCCTGCGATATGCTCTGCTGCAGGCCCTGGGCCACCTGGTCGATGTCGTTGGTCACGCGGGACATAATCTCGCCGTGCGTGTGGCTGTCAAAATAGCGAAGCGGCATACGCGTAAGCTTTTGCGATACCAGGGCGCGCATGTCGCGCACGGTGTGCTGGGCCAGCCAGGTCATGATGAACTGAGTGAGGAACTGAAGCAGCGACTGGCACAGGTAGAAGGTGCCCAGAATGATGAGCAGGCGGCCGATCTCGTCGTAGTTGATGTGGCGCGCCATGATGCCGCGGAACAGCTCGGTGGTGACATTGCCCAGCGCGCGGGGGGCTCTGATGCCGAAAATGGAGCCGGCCGCCGCGGTGAGCGCCACGATGAGGAAGAGCACCCAGTGCCGCCGCAGGTGCATAAGCAGCCTGCGCAGCGTGCCTTTTACGTCCTTGGCTTTTTCGCCGCTGCGGCCAAAGCCCATGGGCCCGCCGCCCATGCCGCCCATCATGCCGCGGCGCGGCGGCCCTGCCTGCGCGGGCGCGGGGCGGTTGTCCTTTTGCTGGCTCATCTACGCCGCCCCCTTTCCCAGCTGCGATATGACGATCTCGCGGTACACTTCGCAGGAGGAAAGCAGCTCTTTGTGCCGCCCCATGCCCGCAATGCGCCCGTTCTCCAGCACGATGATGCGGTCGGCGTCCATGATGGTGGCCACGCGCTGCGCCACGATAAACACCGTGGCGTCTGCGGTCTCCCCCTTCAGCCGCTGGCGCAGCTGGGCGTCGGTCTTATAGTCCAGGGCTGAGAAATTGTCGTCGAACACGAAGACTTTGGGCTTGCGCGTAAGCGCCCGGGCGATGGTGAGGCGCTGCTTTTGCCCGCCGGACACGTTTGTGCCGCCCTGGGCGATGTAGGCGTCGTACCCGTCCTCCATCTTGGAGACGAACTCGTCCGCCTGCGCGACGGCGGCCGCGTGCCGCACGTCCTCGTCGGTGGCGGCAGGATCGCCCACGCGCAGGTTCTCGGCGATCGTGCCGCTCATCAGGCTGGCCTGCTGGGGCACGTAGCCGATCATGGCGCGCAGCTCGCTCTTGCGCATCTGGCGCACGTCCACCCCGTCCACGGTGAGGGAGCCGTTCTCCACGTCGTAGAACCGGGGGATGAGATTGACGAGCGTTGACTTGCCGCTGCCCGTGGAGCCGATGATGGCCGTCACCTCGCCGGGGCCGGCGGTGAAGGAGATCCCCTCCAGCACCGGCCGCTCGGCGCCCTTATAGCGGAAGCTGACGTCTTCAAAGCGCACGACGCCCCGGGGTTTTACAATGCTTTGCGGGTTTTGCGGGTCGGGGAGGGACACGTCGGTGGAGAGCACCTCGCCCACGCGCGTGGCGGAGGCCAGCGCCCGGGGCAGCATCACGAACATCATGCCCAGCATGAGCAGCGACATCATGATCTGCATGACGTACTGGATGAAGGCGACCAGGTTGCCGACGGCCTGGGTGACCGGCACGGTTCCCGAGTCGATCTGCTTGGTGCCGTACCACATGATGGCGATGATCGTGGCGTTGAGAATAAGGCTCATAACGGGCATCATGAAGGCCATGATGCGGTTGGCGCGGATGGCGGTGTCCGACAGGTCCACGTTTGCCTTGCCGAAACGCTGCTGCTGCTTTTCGTCGCGGTTGAAGGCGCGGATGACGCGAACGCCAGTCAGGCCCTCGCGCAGCACGCGGTTGAGGGTGTCCAGCTTTTTTTGCATAGAGGTGAACAGCGGCACGCTCACGCGCGCCACAACCGCCACCAGGGCGATGAGCAGCGGCGCGGCGCACATGAGAATCCAGGAAAGCCCGTCGTTCAGGTTGAGGGCGTGCGTGATGCCGCCGATCAGCGTAAAGGGCGCGCTGAGCAGAAACCCGAGCCCCATGGCCACCACCATCTGCAGCTGTCCCACGTCGTTTAGGGTGCGCGTGATGAGCGTGGCCGTGCCCAGAGCGTCGAACTCGGTCAGCTGCAGCTGCTCCACGCGCTCAAAAAGCTTAATGCGTATGTCGCGGCCAAAGCCAACGCCGATGCGGGCGGAAGCATAGGCCGTGGCCACCGAGCACAGCGCGCTGATGAGCGCCACGCCCAGCATGTACAGCCCTTCCGTATAGATGAAGCTTTGGTTTTGCGCGATGATCCCCTCGTTGATGATGCGGGCCGTGATGTCGGGGATCATGAGCTGCGTTTGCGTTTGCACGTACACAAACCCGCAAACGACCAGCAGCAGCCACCCGTACCGCGCAAGCGTGCGCAAGATCGTTTTCAAATGAAGAAGCCCCCCAAACGACTTACTTAGTATGCTAACAAACTGGAACGATTATACTGGTCGCGCCTCCCTCTGTCAATGGGCTGGCGGGAGGTCACAATAATTTCATTTTTTATCCGCAGGCCGCCCGGCCCTCATTTCCTTCTGAAAATGCCGGGCCGGGCGCAGGGACGCGAAGGAAACCGGAGACAGACCCGCGCAGCGGATTTGTCTCCGGCCTGAAAAGCCTTCAAGAAGGGCCTTCGCCTGTCGGCGGATTCCTTATGTTCGCGTGGAGGGGCATATGGCGGCTTAGCGGAAGAGCTTGCGGGATTCGTAGGCCGAGGCGGCGGGAGGGAGCTCCGGCGCGGCGGGCATGGTGCCGGGCGTGACGGTGGGCGTGGGCTCCAGGGAAGTGGGCCGGTTGTAGATGACGCGGGATTCGTACTCGCTGGGGCCGCCCAAGGGCGCGCCCAGATAGGGCTGCTCGGCCTGATCCGGCTCGGGCATGGGCCGGGAATAGACCCGGCGGTCTTCATACACGTTCGTGCCGTCGTTGTTGTAGATGATCCCCATTGTGTTGTCCTCCATTGGCGGTTGGATGAGCGCGTCCGGTATGGGCTGCGCCTGCACCGGCTGCATCACGGGGGGCATGCCCGCCGCAGGCGGCGCCGTGGCCAGGGGCGGCAGCACGTCGGCCGAGGCGTTCATGGCCAGGCCGTTCACCACGGCCGAGGCCTGGTAGCGCGCGCCTTCCGCGGGGAGGCGCACGCCCGGCTTCGGCTCCACGGGCGTCAGCCAGGTAAGGCTTCTGGCCGCCCCCGCCACACCGGCGGGCAGCACGAGGCGCAAGGAGCGCGTCGCGGGGTTGTATGCGGGCTTTTGCAGGCCTGCGCGCTCCATCCCGTCGACGAGCACGGTGGACTGCAGGCTGCTGCCGGCCCTGAAGCTGGGACGCAGCTGAGGCGGTAGGGTGAGGGTGAGGGCGATGTGCTGTTGCTCCGCGCCCGGAAGCTGCAAGGCGGCCTCGGCCAGGAAAGGCTCATCGCCGCCCAGGCGCAGCCGGGCCATGCCGGGCGAGGAGGGCGCGTGGCGGCCGCGCAGCGAGAGCCGCGCCGGGGGCGCGCTCTGCTCGGATAGGGACGCGGGCGCGGAGGCGGGGAAGGAGGCCGGAACGGGAGCGGGCGCGGAGGCGGGGAAGGAAGCCGGAGCGGCCACGGGCGCGGAGGCGGGGGAGGCGGCCGGCATGGGCGCGGGCGGCTGCGCGGCGGTGCGGGCGTCCTGCTCGGCAACGGATACGGAAAGCGAGGCGCCGATGCCCGGCTCGTCGTCCACCCAGGCCATGGGCACGATGGCCACCTTCTGGCCGCGGGGCAGCTGGGGGGTGGCGCAAAGGCGGAAGTACGCCTGCAGGGAGCCGCCGGACAGCTGCGCGTCCGGCAGGACGATCCATTTCAATATGCCGTCGCCGCGGTCTACGGTTTCGCCCTTGTCCGTAACGGTGCGGCCGTCCAGCAGCGCCTCCACCACCGGCTTATCCTGCACGCCGCGCGCGGGCAGGATGCCTGCGGGCAGCGCGAGGCCCAGGGCCAGCTGGGCGGGCAGGGGCACGCCCTTGGGCATTTCGGCGCTCACCTCTGCCCACAGATCCTCGCCGGGCTTTTCCAGGGCGAGGGAGGACAGCGCCCTTTGGCGGCCGGCGTCCAGCAGGTGTCCTGCGATGACGGGCTGGTGCTCCGCCGCGGGGCGTGGCAGAAGGGTTGTGTCGTTGCTCTGCGCGTGCAGTTGGTCGGCATGGAACACGCTCTGCCAGCCCAGGCCGGAATCGGGCACGCTCGCGCCGTCCTCCAGGCCCACGCGGGCGGTCAGGGTCCAGCTTTGGCTGGCCAGGGGGATCTCGCTGCGCAGGGCGTACACCAGGGTACGGGTTTGGGGGTTGTAGGTCACGTGGCCGTAGGAACCGGTCACATCGCGGCCGCCGTCCATAAGGGTTACGTCCGGCGTGCCGTCGGCGCGCGTCAAAAGGCGCAGGCCGGGCGGCAGAACCTCCTTGATCACCGCATTGGTCATTTTGGTGGCGGACGCATCAAACAGGACATCGAGCAGGGTGGTCAGCAGGCCGCTCTCGGGCAGCCTCAGCGTGTGCGCGCGGGGAGCGCCCACGTTTGCTGCCAGATAGCGCGCCAGGGTGAGCCCGGCGGGCGCACGCGCTGGCATGGGAGGAGTGGCGCTTTGCAAGTTCATGGGAACTGCTCCTTCTACATGACGTCGTCAAAAAAGAGGGCTATGAGCATTCTATGACGATTGTTGCGAAAGGTTCTGGCGATATGAGGGCGGGCGCGGATTGTTCCCGCCTTCCCTTTTTTGCGTGCATCCTGTATGATGGAGGGCATGGAGGCGATGGAAATGATGGAAGAAGGGCGCAGGAAGATCGCCTGGGCGCGCGCGCATATGCCGCTGCTGGCTCATCTGCAGGCCGAGTACGAGCGGTTGAGGCCGCTTGCCGGCCTGCGGCTGACCATGTCGATCCACCTGGAAGCCAAGACCGCGCGGCTGGCGCTTTTGCTGCGCGACGCCGGCGCGAGCGTGTGCGTGACGGGGTCCAACCCGCTCTCCACGCAGGACGACGTGGCGCAGGCGCTGGCGGGCGAGGGGCTTTGCGTGTTCGCCCGGCACGGGGTAACCCCCGGGGAGTACGAGGCGCACCTGCGGCAGAGCCTTGCGCACGAGCCGCACATCGTCATCGACGACGGGGGCGACCTTGTGCACCTGCTGCACGGCGATTGCGCCGCGTTGGGCGCGCACGTGCTGGGCGGGTGCGAGGAGACGACCACGGGCGTTCTGCGCCTGAAAGCGCGCGCGCGGGAAGGCGCGCTGCGTTTTCCCATGGTGAACATCAACGACGCGGATATGAAGCACCTGTTTGACAACCGCTACGGCACCGGGCAGTCGGTGTGGGACGCCATTTTGCGCACCACGAACCTGTGCGTGGCCGGCTCTTGCGTGGTGGTTTGCGGCTACGGCTGGTGCGGCAAGGGCGTGGCGATGCGCGCCAGGGGCCTGGGGGCGCGCGTGCTTGTGTGCGAGGTAGACCCGGTGAAGGCCGTGGAGGCCGTGATGGACGGCCACGAGGTGCGCCCCATGGGGGAGGCCGCGGCCCTGGGCGATCTGTTCATCACCGTCACCGGATGCCGGGACGTGGTGCGGCCGGAGCACTTTCTGCTGATGAAGGAAGGCGCCATCCTGTGCAACGCCGGGCACTTCGACGTGGAGGTGGACGCCGCCGGGCTTGCGGCCATGGCCGTGTCGCGCGCGCCCGCCCGCAAAAACATCGAAGCCTTCCGCCTGGGCAACGGGCGCACCGTGTACCTGCTCGCCGAAGGCCGCCTGGTGAATCTGGCCGCGGGCGACGGCCATCCTGTGGAGATCATGGATCTGTCCTTCGCGCTGCAGGCGATGTGCGCCGTGCACGTGGCCGCGGCCGGCCGCTCGGGCAGCCCGCTTGCCCCGGGCGTTCACCCGGTGCCGCCCGCCGTCGACGCCGCCGTGGCGCAGATGAAGCTCTCGGCCCTCGGCCGGTCCATCGACGCCCTCACCCCCGCCCAGGAAGCGTATCTGCAGGGCTACGAGGCATAGACGCCTGTGAAGCCGCCCGGGTGCGGTGCGCGCCGCCCGGCGCCCTGTGAGCGCTTGTGAAGGCCCGGGCGCTGCGGCGCGTCGGGGATGCCGCGCCCTGCGGACCGCCCGCGCCGGATCGTCACGGATGCGGCGCGCCTCGTGCGGCGCGCGCCTTCCAGGATAAATGGCGGGCCCGGCGGCTGTTGC
>JAVBLU010000008.1:0-21464 GCA_031553225.1 Eubacteriales bacterium | reverse complement strand
ATAGGATCCTGCGTTTCTCTGTATGACCATCTGCCGCTCTGCGCTTTCCCGTGTGAACATTTCTGAGTAATCAACTACTATTTTTGAGTAAGCGCCGGTTTCCTCCTTGCCTATTGCGTCGGTTCTCGCATAGCTGGCGCTCACGCCTGAGTTGTTGGTGAAAATTCCATGAAGGGAGAAGCCCTGCGGAACTTCCGTAAGCCGGAAGTAGAAAGTTCTCTCATGCAAACGATACATGGCGCGCAGCCTTTTTTGCTCCTCTTCCCTCGTGACGGGACGCGGCAAGTCCTCGGCCTTAACGCCGGCGCTGTGCTCCTCGCGTGCGAGGGCCACATCCTTTACAAACGCTTCCTCCGACTCGTAGTACAGGGGTGGAAACGATGGGGACGCGGCTGGCGGCTTGCAGGCGGCCAGCGGCAGCGCAAGCAGCAGCAGGAAGGCCAAAACAGCCTTTTTCATCTCGCTCCCTCCTCTCATCTTCACTGGAAGAACCACAGCATGTGGTCGTGGCAGTCCGCACACCACATGTCGTTCGGTATCGCTGTGTCACGATCGAAACTGCCGCTCATGATGCACGGGTCGGGCGTGACCTGCGCGTGGTCCGGCGCGCCAAAGTTGTGCGACAGCTCGTGGGCAAAGCGCTTTTGCGCGCCATCCATATAGCCCCATTCCGAACCGGCCATGACGCCCACGCTGGTGACGCCGGACCGGCCGGTGTAGGA
Source organism: Eubacteriales bacterium (assembly GCA_031553225.1). Taxonomy (GTDB): domain Bacteria; phylum Bacillota; class Clostridia; order Christensenellales; family UBA1750; genus JAVBLU01. The sequence goes on along the minus strand of JAVBLU010000008.1, from coordinate 20,742 downwards.
CAGCCCGCCAACCGCGCCGTACTGCGTGCTGTACAGCACATTGTCCGTGATGATCGCGTTGTAGTTGCTTTGCCCTATGCTGTTCACCAGGGAGAGCAAGCGATCCGCATGTTTGTGGTACACGCTGCTCTTGCATACGGCCGGGCAATCGGCATTGGGCTGCGACAGCGTGCACACGTCGTTCATGGCGGCCGGCGTGTTCTGGTAGGCGGTGACCAGCCTGCAGTTGTAGGCGTATTGAAAGGCGTTGAGCGTCGGCGCTGCGATGGTCTGCGCCGTGGACACGTTGTGGCTCATCACCTTAAGCGTTTTTTCGCGGTACGTCGGGGTTAGGAACACCACCAGCTTGGGCTTGAGATCGAAGACCGAAAACTCGAACGACTTGAACTCGATGTAGCCGCCGGGGATGTCGATGGTTACGCCGTAATTGGGGATCGTTCCGTCGTACCACCGCGCGACGATGGCCGAGACGTTGAAGGAAGCCGTGCTGCCAAACCCGACGTATTGGTGAAGCGTGTAAGGCGCGTTCATATAGAAGGACGGCCTGGTGGAAAAGGTTGTATACGGCCCGAAGCCGTTGTTGTTGGCGTACAGGTCGACATAGTTGCCCATACCGCTGGCCGTTGTCTGCGCGAGTACGATGTAGGCGTCCTGCATCGTGGCGCTGTACAAGAACGGCAGGTAGAACGACAGCAGCCCGTAACAGGTGCCGCCGCCCGGGTACCGCCCCGCTATCATGAACGGGCTGCTGTAGTAATTGGAGGTGGGGTACGCGCTGGACACCATGGTGTCGGATCCGCCCTGCGAGATGAGAAAGGTGGGGTCGATGTACACGGGGTACACGCGGTCCGGGCTGGCGAGATACGCGGGATCGGGCAGAACGGAAAACAGCAGCCCCTCCGGCGTCTGCGTCAGCGTATAGCTTACGTCAAACGAGCGAAGGCCGCTGCCGCTGGAGTCGAACATGTACATGCGCGGTATAACGAAGGCGTCTTTACCGGTTTCCTTGTTCAAAAAGGCTATTCCGTCCGCCCGCTCCACGTGCGTCATACCGGGCGCCTGCAGCAAATAGGAGAACGCAGCTTTGGAACCGTCCTCGATAACGATCGTTTCCTTGAGCGTGTTCTGGCCCAGCTGGTAAACAAGCGCCACTCGGTCGGCGGCGGTATAGGTGACGGCGTTCACATTGCGCTCATCGGAGGACGATTCCGACAGGGCCTTCTCGTATGCCTGCGGGATGGCCGCCTGCCTGCGCATGCCGTCCCCGAGATACCGCATGGACATGCGCTGTCCCTGGTGGACGATCTCCACGGCGTTGTTGCCGAAGAAGGCGTCCCAAGCGTTTCCCCCGTTTGTCAGGATGTCGGCGTCCTGCATCGCCGACAGGTTCGCCTTTTTGGTTTGCGCCAGGGGGACGATGGACGTGTCGATGTCCTGAAGCGCGCCCGCGCTGTCCTTGTAGTGGATGGGTCCGCTGTAGATCGCGTATTCCAGCGATCCGTCGGACAGCGTATACGCTTTGGCGTTCTCGGTGCGAAGCGTGATGTCTTCTCCCAGGCGAACGGCCTTGCTCCCGTACTCGTCCTGCCGGAAGGGCTCCGCCGGAAGGCCGGACGATGCCCCCGCCTGTGTGACGACAAGCAGAAAGGTGAGCAGCGCGCCTGCGACGGCCAGTATTCGTTTCCTCTTCACGCGCACACCTCCATTTTCATGGCCGGTCCTTCTTGCGCGGCGTATCAGCGCTCCTTTCCTAAATTATATAGTTATGATATCACCAATTATTGGATATGTCAAGAAGCCGGGCGCAGCGGTGCGCGCGCACGGCTCAGCTTTTATGCAGCCCGCCGCGCATGCCCGGCGCGCGCTGCGCGGCGCATCGCCCGCCTCCCGATATGCGTGAACCGGCCAGGCGGCGTCATGCGGAAAACGGCAAGCAAAAACCCCTACGGCCGTAGGGGTTTTTCGCTGATGCGCCTCCGTGAGGCCTGGCGCGCCCGGCAGGGCTCGAACCTGCGACCTTTCGAGTCGGAGTCGAACACTCTATCCACTGAGCTACGAGCGCGTGGGTACCGCCGCTTCCTGCATGGTGAAGCACAGGGATTATAGCATGAAGCGGCCGGCGGCGTAAAGGGTTAGTTTTTACGGCTCTAGGGCGGAGGTGCAGTGCGGGCAGCGGGTGGCGGCCGGGGGAACGGCGCTGAGGCAGAACGGGCAGGCCTTGGTGGTGACGGGCGCGGGCGCGGGCTCGGCCTTGGGCTTGCGCAGGGCGTTGATGCCCTTGACGAGCAAAAACACCGCGAAGGCCGTAAGCAGAAAGTTGATGACGGCCGTGAAGAACGCGCCGTAGTTGAAGAGAATGTCCGTGCGCAGGCCGGGGAGGATGGTTTTGAAGTTGAAGGACAGGGCGGAAAAATCCACGTTCCCCGTGAGCAGGCCCAGAAGCGGGGAGATGATGTCCTTAACCAGGGAGGCGACCACGGCGTTGAACGCGCCGCCGATGATCACGCCCACGGCCAGATCGACCATGTTGCCCCGCAGGGCGAACTGCTTGAACTCGCCTCCGACGCGTTTCCAGAAGGACTGCTTCTCAGCCATAACCTCGACCCCTTATCAACAAACCATGTGCCCGGCGGACCGGGCGATGGGTACGATGATACAACAACCCGGCCGGGCCGTCAACATTTTCCACGGGCCGGGATGCGCAACGTTCATCCGCCCGAAGCGGCTGCCGCGCCGCACCGCCGGGGCGCGGCCGGGCCCGCTGCGCTAGGCAAGCTCCACGTTCACACCCGGCGACAAGAACGCCACATAGCAGTGCGCGACGGCCAGCCCCGTCAGCTGGCGCAGGGCCCGGGCGTACAGGCGTACCTGGCGGCCGTGGCGAGCGTCGGCGGTCGCTTCCGCTTCCCGCGCGCTCAGGCGGTCGGTCTTAAAGTCCACCAGCACCCAAGCGTCCGCCTCCAAAAAGCACAGATCGACGACGCCCTGCAGAAGGATTGGCTCCTCGCTCCCCGCGGCCGGATCGACCTCGCGGGCGGGCAGCAGCAGCTCGAAGGGCGCCTCGCGCACAACGCGGGGGGAGGCGAGCATGCGCGCCCCCAGCGGGCCGCGCAGGAAGCGCGCCAGCGCGGGCACGTCCACCGCGTCGGCCGTTTCCCGCGGCATCCCTGCAGCCACGCTGCCTGCGAGGGCGGAGGAAAGCAGCGCCTCAAGGCCGCCATCCGGGCAATTGCGCACGGCGTCCAGCTGCAGGCGGCGCAGCAGCAGATGCGTGGCCGTGCCCCGGTCGGCGGCGGCCGGCCGCAGGGGCGCAAGGAAGCGCGGCCGGGATGCAAGCGGCGGCAGACCGGGCTGCGCAAGGCCGGTGACGCTCATCTTGCGCGGCAGGCCCCTTGCCTGGGCGTGCGGGTAGCGGAAGGAGAGGCGCTCCTGCAGCCACCCGCGCTCCTGCGCCGCCGCGTCCGGCGCGGGGGAGAGGTCCTTTGGCGCCGCGCTGTCCACGGACGGGAAGGACAGCCGAAACAGGGCGGGGTTCTCCTGCGCGGCGCCGCAGAGCCAGTCGATGAAGCTGTTCGCGGCCGCGCCGTCCTGCAGGCGCGCAAGGCGCTTTGCGGGGTCGGGCAGGGAGGCGAACACCTCAAGCCGCGCGCGGGCGCGCGTCATGGCCACGTACAAAAGGCGCATTTCCTCGCACCTCTGCTCCTCGATCAGGCGGGCGGCGATGGCCCGGCGGTGCGCCGTGTCGCATGTCTCGTGCGTTTCGGGAAACGCGCCGCGCAGGCCCACGCCCAGGTCGCGGTGCAGGGGCATCTCGCGCGCGCTGCGCAGGTTGAAGCGGCGGGCCGTGTCGCACAGGAACACCACCGGATACTCCAGGCCCTTGGATTTGTGGATGGACAGCAGGCGTACCGCGTCCAGCTCGCCGGGCGCGGAGGCCTCGGCTTCGTCGCCCCCGCCGCGGGCGAGCTTCTCCACGTGGCGCAAAAAATCGCACAGGGAGGCGCGGGGCGTCTGCGCAAAGCGCATGGCGCGCTCCACAAGGGCGCGCATGTTCTGCTGGGCTTCCTCGCCGCGCGCAAGGGCCGCCGCGGCGTCGTACAGGCCGCTGTCCGTCAGGGTGCGCCACACCGCCTCGCCGCAGGGCAGCTGGCGGGCGGTCTGCGCTAGCTCGTCGATGAGGCCGAAGAACGACGTGAGCCGCGCGCCCAAATCGTCATCCACCCGGGCGGCGCGGCGGGCGGCGTCGTAGAAGGGCACGCGGCCGTCGGGGGTAAAGGCGCGGATCCGCGCCAGGTCCTGCGCGGTAAACCCCATGAAGGGCGCGTGGAGCGTGGTGATGAGCGCGTCGTCGCGGCGGGGGTTGTCCACGCACCGCAAAAGCGCCAGCGCCATGCGTACGTCCGGCCGGGCGAGCGCGCCGCCTCCGTCGGCAAAACACGGCACGCCCGCCTGCGAAAGAGCGCGGGCAAAGTCTGCGCTGCGCGGGCCGGGGGAGCGCATGAGCACGGCCATGTCACTGAAGGCCAGCGGCCGCTCCGCGCCCAAACGAGGGTCATAGTAGGGCGTGCCGCGCAGGGCCAGCGCCCGCAGCGCCACGGCCCGCGCTTCGGCGGGCCCGTCCTCCCGGGGGTCGAGCGCCTCCGGCCCGTCCTCTTCTGCGGCCTCGGCCTCATCCTCATCCTCCCCGGGCGCGCCGGTGTTCAGCAGGTGGATGAGCACGCTCTCGCCGCCCTCCTGCGAGGGAAGGCCGGCGGTCAGCGCGTGGCCGTCGCTGTAGTCAATCTCGCCTTCCTCGCCGGTCATCAGCGCGGAAAACAGAGCGTTCACCGCGTCCAGCACGCTGCTTTGCGAACGAAAGTTGCGGGAAAGATCGATGCGCCGTTGCGGCGCGTCCGCCTCCTGCGAGAAAGCGCGGTGCCGCTGCAGAAAGAGCTGCGGATCGGCCTGGCGGAAGCGGTAGATGCTCTGCTTGACGTCGCCCACCAAAAAGAGGTTGTCCCCGCGGCTGACGAGCTGCAGGATGGCCTCCTGAATGCGCGAGGTGTCCTGATATTCGTCCACAAACACGGCGTCAAAGCCGCGGCGCACGGCCTCCGCCACGCCGGGCTGGGAAAGAAGGGCCAGAGCGTCGTGCTCCAGATCGGAAAAATCCTTCACGCCGCGCGCCTCCTTGCGGCGGCGGTACAGCGCGGCGGCGCGCAGGGAAAGGCCGCACAGCGCGCGAACGGCCGGCGCGGCGGCGCGCACGTCGCGGCACAGGGCGGAAAATCCGTCCAGAAAGGGCTCGCGCAGGCCGTCGATTCTGGTCTTCCATGCCTCGCGCACGGGTTTCTCCCGGGCGGCCGCGTCCTTGTCGCCCTTGCGGGCGGACCATGTGCCGTGCTGAAAGTCCGCCAGCGCGGCGCACAGCGCCGCAAGGCCTTGGTCGGCCGCCAGAAGCGCCGCTTCCAGCTGGCGCAGGTTGTCCCGCACCAAATCGGCGGCATCCGCGCATCCGGCGTCGCTCAGGCGCTGCAGCGACCCGCGCATGGCCGGCCGGCAGCGCGCGAGTTCGCGGCGGACGTCCGCCGCCAGGCTGTTGGCCCATGGGGCGTCGCCCAGCGCCTCGTCCTCGCCGGCAAGCGCGTCGGGAGCGCCCGCAAGCCAGCGCGCGGGGTCCGTGTCCGCCCAGGCGAACAGGCACAGCTGCACGATCCGCTCGGTGAGCGCGTCCATGCCGGGCATGAGCAGCTCCAGCGCCCGCACGTCCGGCGCGTCCTGGGCCAGCAGCTCGTCCACGGCGTCCTGCGCCGACTGGCGCAGCAGCACGTCCATCTCGCCCGCGTCCGCCACGGCGAAGCCCGGGTCGCCGCCCGCGTCGGCGAAGCGCTCGCGCAGAAGCGCCGTGCAAAAACTGTGCAGCGTGCCGATGCGCGCCTCGTCCAAAAAGGCGGCCTGGGCGCGCATGCCCTCGTCCTGCGCGGCGGACAGCGCCGCGTGCAGCCGCTCGCGCATCTCGGCGGCGGCCATGCGGGTAAAGGTGAGCACAAGCAGGCGGCGCACGTCGCCCCCCTCGCGCAGAAGCGAGAGAATGCGCTCCACGAGCACGGCCGTTTTGCCGGAGCCGGCCGCCGCCGCCACAAGCAGGGTTTGCCCGCGGGAGGCGATTACCTGCTCCTGCTCGGCCGTCCATTTCGGCATGCGCCCGCCTCCCTGCGCGCCGGCAAAAGCGTCCGCCGGCCGGAATATGGGTTTTGCGTCGTTCGGTTTTTTTGCGGGGCTACGCGCCCGCGACGGACACGCCCCTCACCAGAACGGAGGGAGCGTACACGTGGAAGGTGGAGGGCATCTCATACGTATCGCACCCTACGGCGGCCACCGAGGACAGAAGGGTTAGGAAGTTGCCCGCCAGTGTAATGCGCTCCACGGGCCGCGCCTTGCGGCCGTTTTCCACCAGAAAGCCGGAGGAGAGGAGCGAGAAATCGCCCGTCACCTGGGAAAGCCCGGCGTGCATGCCGCTCATGGAGGTGATGTACAGGCCCTCGCCCATGCGCGCAATCAGCTCGTCCAGGTTCTCCCTGCCCGGCTGCAGAATGACGTTGCTGGGCAGGATGCTTACCCCGCCCTTGTAGGAGGGCCGCGCGCCGTGCCCGGTGGGCGAAACGCCCGCCTTTGCGGCGCTCTTTAAGTGGTGCAGGAAGGTTTGCAGCACGCCCCCCTGGATGAGCGCGGTTTTTTTCGTGGGCGTGCCCTCGCCGTCAAAGCCGGCGGAGGCGGGCGATCTGGGCAGCAGCGGGTCGTCGATCAGCGTCACCAGGGGCGAGGCGACCTTCTGCGACAGCCGCCCCTTCAGGCAGGACATGCCGCGCATCTCCCGATCGGCGCTGAAGGCGGGCATATACGCGGCGAGCAGGTCGCACACCACCTGGCTGTCCAGCACCACGTCGTACGCGCCCGTGGGCGCGGGGGCCGCGCCCACTTTGGCCGCCGCCAGCGCCGCGGCTTTGCGGCCCATGGCCTCCGGGTCAAAGTCCGAAAGGGCGCGGCCGGCGCAAAAGTCTTCGCCCTCGTAGTTGCGCCCGCCCTCGGACAGCACCACGCTGACGTAGCAGGCCAGGCGGTTGGAGCGCCGGGCGAGGTTCAGCCCAAGGGAGGAGAGCAGCACGGTCTGCGACGCGCCGTAGTTGCACAGGCAGGTGTCGCACTGCGTCACGCGCGGGTCGGCGCCCTTGGCGGCCGTCTCCATGCGGCGCGCCAGGGCGATTTTTTCGTCGGTGGTTACATCGGCCAGCGCCGGGGCAAAGGCCTCCGCGGCCGCGTATTGCTGCCCGCCCGGCGCAAAGGGCTGCTCGTCGGCGGAATCCACCACGCTCGCGGCGTCCATCACGGCGGCCACAAGCTCGTCCGCCGCGTCGGGGGTGAGCAGCTCGGTGTAGGCCACGCCCTGCCGCCCGCCCCACAGACCGCGCAAGGACACGCCCTGCGCGCTGCGCACGGAGTAATCGTCGATCTCCCCGCCAAACACCTTCACGCGCAGGCCGTCCGAGAACACGCCGAAGACCTCCGCCGGGTCGATGCCCGCCGCCCGGGCCTTATCAAGCGCCAAAACGCAAAACTCCTGTACCGTCATATGCGGCGCACTTCCTTTCCCAAACGGCGGCTATTCGCGGCCGCCTACGGTCAGCTGGCTTACGCGGATGGGCGGCTGGCCCACGTTCGTGGGCACCGAGCCGGAGACGGAGCCGCACATGCCCTGCGCCATGCGCATGTCGCGCCCCACGCGGTCGATGAGGCGCAGCACCTCGCTCCCCCGGCCGATGAGCGTTGCGCCGCGCACGGGGTGGGCGATGCGGCCGCCCTTCACCAGATACCCCTCCTCCACGGAGAAGTTGAATTCGCCCGTAACGGGCGACACGGACCCGCCGCCCATCTGTTTGGCGTACAGCCCGTCGCCCATGGAGGCGATCATGTCGTCCGGGTCGTCCTGCCCGGCGGCGATGAAGGTGTTCGTCATGCGCGAGGTGGGCGCATAGGCGTAGCTCTCCCGCCGGCCGCTGCCCGTAGGCGCCATCTGCATGCGGACGGCGCCCAGGCGGTCGATGAGGTATCCGGTGAGCACGCCGTCCTGAATGAGCACGTTGCGCCGGGTGGGCATGCCCTCGTCGTCGATGTTCAGCGAGCCCCACGCGCCGGGCAGCGTGCCGTCGTCCACGGCCGTCACGCAGGGCGCGGCCACGGCCGTGTGCAGCTTTCCGGACATCTCCGACGCGCCCCGCGCCACGGACGTCGCCTCCAGGGAGTGCCCGCACGCCTCGTGAAAGATAACCCCGCCGAAACCGTCGCCGATCACAACCGGCATCACGCCCGCGGGGCAGTACGGGGCCTTCAGCATGCACAGCGCCTGCTCGGCGCTCTCCCGGCCCAGCGCGGCCGGGTCGATGCCCTCAAAAAACTCAAAGCCGGCCATGGCGCCCGGCGCGCGGTGTCCGCTTTGGTTTTCCCCCTTGTCGCTTGCAACGGCCGAGACGAGCACGCGGCAGCGCACGCGCCGATCCTGGACAAACAGCCCCTCGCTGTTGGCGATGAGCACGCGCTGGTCCACGTCCGCATAGCTGCAGGGCGTTTGCACGACGAGGGGCGAGACGGCTCTGGCGGCCAGCGCGGCCTCGTGCAGATACGCAAGCTTGCGGGCGTAGGGCACGTCGAAGGGCAGCGCCTCCACCTTGTGCGCGTTGCCCGGCAGGCGCTCGGCAAGGCGGAGGGTGCGCTGCGCGCCCTCCTGTGCGCCCGCGGCGGCCGCGGCGCGGGATGCGCACTCCAGGAGGCCGGCGGCCGAGAGGTCGCAGGTGGTGGCGTACACGTAGTTCTCCCCCGCGATTACGCGCACGCCCGCGCCGGCGTCCCGCCCGGACACGGCCTCCTCGGCGTGCCCGTCCACATAGCGCAGGCTGGTGCGGCGCGCGTCCTCCACAAACAGATCGGCAAAATCTCCCCCGCGGGCAAGCGCCCGCGCAAGCACCTGTTCGGCGAGCATACGGCTGATCATTCTGGTAGCCTCCCCCGGCCCAAAACGGGCGGATTCCTTCTTCGTTGATCATACCAAAATGCCCGGCCCTGCACAACCGCGCCGGGCGAAAACTTTTGGGGCCCCGGGCGCGCCCGGTTTGCCAGCAAGCGCCTGACAGATGCGCGCCGCTGTGGTATAATGGCGCATACGCCTGCGAATAACGCCGCGCAAAAGCTGAAGGAGGCTGCTACATGATCGCCGGAATCGCCCACGCCGCCTATGCCGTACCGGATATGGCCGCCGCGCTGGATTTTTACGTCGGCAAGCTCGGCTTCACCCATGCGTTCTCGCTGAAGAACGACAAGGGCGAGCCGTGGATCGAGTATCTGATGGTGTCCCCCGGCCAGTTCGTCGAGCTGTTTCATGCGGGCGAAGGCTTTGCGAACCCGAAGGGGAGCTACCGCCACCTGTGCCTGACCTGCACCGACCTGCCCGCCGACGTGGCGGCGCTGAAGAGCCGCGGCGCTGTGATCCGCTCCGGCCCAAGCCAAGGCAAAGACAGCAACTGGCAGGCCTGGGTGGACGACCCCGCCGGCAACCCCATCGAGCTGATGCAGATCAACCCCGACTCGCCCCAGGCCAAGGCCTCCCGCGCATGAGGCGCTACGACGCCGTTTTGTGGGATGCGGACGACACGCTCTTTGACTACGGCGCCTGCGAGCGCGCGGCGCTGCTGTGCATGTTTGAGCGCCTTGGCCTGCGCATCGCCGATCGGGAGGCCGCGATCGGCCGCTACCGCCAGATCAACGACGCCCTGTGGGTATTGTACGGCCAGGGCGGCATCGGTCAGGCGGCCCTCTCGCGCGAGCGCTTCGCCCGGCTGCTTGCCGAGTTTGATCCTTCGGCGGACGTGGACGCGGCGGCTGAGGAGTACCTTCAGGCGCTGGGCGGGCAGTCGCGGCTCTTTCCGCAGGCGCTTGCGGTCGTGAGCGCCCTGCACGAGGCGGGCGTTCCGCAGGCCGTCGTCACCAACGGCGTGCCGCTTGTGCAGCGCGCGCGGCTTTCGGCCTCGCCCATCGCCCGGTACATGGGGGCGCTGGTGATCTCCGGCGAGGAGGGCGTGCGCAAGCCCGACGCGGCCATGTTCACCCGGGCGCTTGCGCGCCTTTCCTACGCCGGTCCGCCCGGGCGCGCGCTCATGGTGGGCGACTACCCGCTGGGCGACGTGCTGGGCAGCCAGGCGGCCGGGCTGCGCGGCTGCTGGTACAACCCATCCGGCCGGCCTTTCCCGGAAGAGGGCGCCCCGGCGCACACCGTATCCTCGCTTCTTGAGGTTGTGGACATCGTGCTGGGCTAGCCTTTTGCACACTTAATTCCGCCGCCGCTGAGAAGCAGGCTATATAGGAGGGATTCCCATGGAGGTATTGCGCTTTGCTCCGGAGCGCATCGAATGGATGAACGAGGAGTGGGCGGATAAGCTGCGCATCGAGGGCGAGGACCGCGCCGAGTTCGACGCGCTCATCCAGCGCGCCAAGGCCTGCGCGGATCCGGCGGCCTTGCTCACCCTTTCCCGCGCGTTTGACGCGGGCGAGGACATCATCGAGGTGGACGGCCGACGCATGCGCTCGCGGGTGCTGCATCACAACCTGCACAGCGTTTCCCTCGTGGCGCCCTACGTCATCACCTGCGGCCCGGCGCTGCATCAGCTTTTTCTGGCTCAGGAAGACCCGCTTGTGCAGTACTGGTGCGACTTTGTGAACCACCGCGTGCTGCAGCAGACCATCGCCGCCGCGCAGGAGGAGGCCAAGCGCCTGCTGGGCGGGGAGGAACTCTCGGCCATGTCGCCCGGTTCGCTGAAGGACTGGCCGCTTACCGCCCAGCGCGACGTGTTCTCCTTGTTGGGCGATGTGCAGGGCCTCATCGGCGTTACCCTGACCGATTCCTGCCTGATGGTGCCCTTCAAGTCCGTCTCCGGGCTGTACTTTATCGGCAAGGAACACTTTGCCAGCTGCTCGCTGTGCCCGCGCGTCACCTGTCCCAACCGGCGCGAGCCCTACGACGAACATAAGGCGCAGGAGATCGGCATCGCCTAGCCGCGGCGCTGCCCATCAATCTAGGGGGAAGACCATGCCCTACATCTACACCCGCCGCGTGAATTACCACGAGACCGACCAGATGGGCGTCGTGCACCACAGCAACTATCTGCGCTATTTCGAGGAGGCCCGCACGGACTTCATGCGCACCGTAGGCCTGCCCTATGCAGTTATGGAGGCGCGCGGCATTCTGATGCCCGTGCTGGAGGTGGCCTGCCGCTACAAAAGCCCGGCCAGGTACGACGATGAGCTCACCATCCGCTCGCGCATGAACGAGCTGGACGCGGTGCGCTGCGGCGTTGCGTACACCGTGCACAACCAGGAAGGGCAGCTGCTTGCAGAGGCGGCTTCAAAGCACTGCTTCATCGACAAAGGCTTTCGCCCGTTGTCCCTCAAGCGAAGCGCTCCCGACCTGTACGAGGTGTTTGCCGGCTTTTACGAGCCGGACGCGCCCTAGGCGGTGCGCCCCGCCCCTCGCCCTGCGCGAGGGCCGCTAAAACTCCGGCGTGTAGTCGCTAACGGCTGCGCGCCGGTTTTGCATATAGCCCTGCCGAAGGCCCAGGCTGTGAAAGTGGGCCAGCACGGACTCGTACTCGAACGTGGTGACGCGCCGGTTGATGGAGGGGTGTTCGGACGCGCGGTCTGCGGGGGTGTACTGGGCCATCAGGCTCACGGGCGTGTCCGGGCATTCCCGGGCGATCCAGTCCAGCGCGGCCATGGAATCCCTTCGCAGGCCGGGCAGCACCAGGTGCCGGATGAGCACGCCGCGCTTCAGCACCCCGTCCTGCTCCTCGTTCCGGGGCGCCTGGCGGCGCATCTCCAAAATGGCCCGGCCGGCCACGTCAAAGTAGTTCGGCGCGCCGGAATACAGCCGGGCGGCTTCCTCGCTTACGTATTTCAGGTCGGGCAGGTACACGTCGATCAGGCCCTGCAGCTGCGCGAGCGCTTCGGGCAGCTCGTAGGCGTTTGTGTTGTACACGAAGGGGATGCCGATGCCGGCCGCTTTGGCCTTGGCTACGGCCTTGGCCACCTCGGGCAAAAAATGCCCGGCGGACACCAGGTTGATGTTGTGAACCCCGCTTTGCGCCAGGCGCAGGAACACGTCGCACAGCGCCTCGCAGCTGAGCCCTTCGCCGCGGCCGTCCCGGCTGATGCGGTGGTTCTGGCAAAACGCGCAGCTCATGTTGCATCCACAAAAGAACACCGTGCCCGAACCCCTCGCGCCGCTGATGGGCGGCTCCTCCCACATATGCGCCATGGCTTTGGCGACCACCGGGCGAGGGCCGCTGTGGCAGCGGCCCTCGCGCTCCGCGCGGTTCACCCCGCAGCGGTGCGGGCACAGGGTACACAGCATCGGCAATCCCCCGTCGATATAGCTTTGGGCCCCCGCGCCGCAGCGCGCCGGGGCTATAGTATAGCACCGCAGCGCCGCCGCGGCCAAGCCCGCGCGCCGTTTTCGCCCAAAAAACCGCGTCAGTACGTTTTTTTTTCCTTCCGCGCCGCCCGGCCGCGGTCCGCGTAAGTTCCTGTCGCACAAAAACTCTCATTTTGCTTGACAGGCGCGCATAGCGCGGCTATACTAGCCCAAATTACAAAAGGACAGACCTGTATGAAGTGAGAAAAGGAGAGGATAGCGATGTACCAAGCGCCGCTGCGCGAGGGCCTCACCTTCGACGATGTGCTCCTCGTCCCGCAAAAAAGCGACATTCTGCCCCGTGAAGCGTCCACGTCCGTCCAGCTCGCCCGGGCCATCCATCTGAACATACCTCTGCTCTCCGCCGCCATGGACACTGTGACCGAAGCCCGCATGGCCATCGCCATGGCCCGCGAGGGCGGCCTGGGCATCATCCACAAGAACATGTCCATCGACGAGCAGGCCGCTCAGGTGGACAAGGTGAAGCGCAGCGAGCATGGCGTCATCGTGGACCCGTTCTTCCTCTCCCCGGACCACCTCATCTCCGACGCCAACGAGCTGATGGCCCGCTACCGCATCTCCGGCGTGCCCATCACCCGCGAAGGCAAGCTGGTCGGCATCCTCACCAACCGCGACCTGCGCTTTGAGACGGATTTCTCCCGCCGCATCAGCGAAGTGATGACCAGCCGCAACCTGGTGACGGCCCCGGTCGGCACCACCCTGCGCGAGGCCCAGGAGATTCTGCGCAGACACAAGATTGAAAAGCTGCCCATCGTCGACGAGCAAGGGTACCTCAAAGGCCTGATCACCATCAAGGACATCGAGAAGGCCATCCAGTACCCCAACTCGGCCAAAGACGGTACGGGGCGGCTTTTGTGCGGTGCGGCCGTGGGCGTCACCCGCGATACCATGGACCGCGTGGCCGCTCTTGCGGCCGCCAAGGTGGACGTGGTGACGGTGGACTCTGCGCACGGCCATTCCTCCGGCGTGTTGAACACGGTGCGGGCCATCAAGGTGGCGTATCCCTCCCTGACAGTGGTGGCCGGCAACGTGGCCACGGCCGAGGGCACGCGCGATCTCATCGACGCAGGCGCCGACTGCGTGAAGGTGGGCATCGGCCCGGGCTCCATCTGCACCACGCGCGTTGTGGCCGGCATCGGCGTTCCGCAGGTGACGGCCATCGCCGACTGCGCCGAGGAAGCCGACAAGCGCGGCGTGACGGTCATCGCCGACGGCGGCATCAAGTATTCCGGCGACATTCCCAAGGCCATTGCGGCCGGCGCGTCCGCCGTGATGATCGGGTCGTTGTTCGCCGGCACCGAGGAATCGCCCGGCGCCATGGAGATTTACCAGGGCCGCTCCTTCAAAGTGTACCGCGGCATGGGTTCCATCGGCGCGATGGGGCAGAGCAAGGGCTCCGCCGACCGCTACTGTCAGGAGGAGCAGAAAAAGCTGGTGCCGGAGGGCGTGGAGGGCCGCGTGCCCTACAAGGGTTCCCTCTCCGATACGGCGTTTCAGCTGATCGGCGGACTGCGCGCCGGCATGGGCTACTGCGGCACGGCCTCCATCGACGCCCTGCGCCGCGACGGCCGCTTTATGCGCATCACCGGCGCGGGCCTCACCGAGAGCCACCCGCACGACATCTACATCACCAAGGAATCGCCCAACTATTCCGGCCGCATTATGGAGTAGGGGGAGGCGCGGAGAGCGCCGCCCTGCGCGCCTCCCGCCAAGGGACGCGTCCCTTGGATCCCATCACAGGCGGAGGACGGCTGCCTTTTCCCAGGCGCTGGCTTCCTGCGGCAGGCAAAGCGGACCCGGCGGCATGCACAGCCGCCGGGTCCGCACGGCGTGAGGAAAAAGCCGCCCGTTCGGTTGCGGAAAACCCTTCGGCAAGCCGCCCAAAGCATGAAGAAAATCGGCGGCATGCACGGCGATTTTCCGCTGTAAGCCAGCCGAGCGGTGAAGACGCCCATAACATCGAGGAGGAAACCCGCGCGGCGGGTCTCCTCCTCGATCGCGTGGGGCTACAGCATGCGGTATGCCGGGTTTTTGGCCGGACGGGCGTCCAGCTCGGCTTTCTTGTATTCGTAGCCGCCGCGGCCGAACAGGCCGTACGTGGCGTTTTTGCCTTCCTCCACGCCCGGCTGGTCGAAGGCGTCGATGCCGAGCAGCTGGCCGGTATAGGCGGTCATCATTTCAAAAAAGTACAGCAGCTCGCCAACGCTCCCCGCGCTTACGCAGGGCAGCTCGATGGTCCAGGAGGGCTTTCCGCCCACCAGCAGCGCGTACTCGGTAGCCTCGCGCTCGCGCTGGATCAGCGAATCCAGCGTCGCCCCGGACAGGAAGGACACGTCCGGGAAGGCGATACATCCGCCCGGGATGCCCACGGTGTCGCGGTACTCGCGCACGGTTAAAAAGGTGATCACCTTGTCGCAGGGGCCCTCCGTGTACAGCTGCACCTGGGAGTGCTGATCCGTTACGCCCACGGCCTTTACAGGCGTTTGGCCCACGGCCTCCTTCAGCATGCTGCCGTCCAGCGCGCGCTCCTTGCCCAGGCTCTCCGCCCACAGCTGCGCGTACCAGTCTGCGATGAAGCGCAGCGAATCGGCGTAGGGCATCATCACCGATATGTTCTTGCGCGGCGTCTTGCGCGCCATCAGCGCATACTGAAGGCCGGCCGCGAACAGCGCGGGGTTATTCTGCGGGTCGGCCGTGCGGCAGCGCGCGTCCATGTCCGCTGCGCCGGCCAGCAGGGCGTCAATGTCGATGCCGCACACGGCGGCCGCCAGCAGCCCCACGGGCGACAGCTCCGAAAAGCGCCCGCCCACGCCGTCCGGCACCACAAAGCAGCGGATCGGCCGTCCGGCCGCCGCTTCGGCCTTGGCCACGGCCACAAGATTCCCGCCGCTTTTGTCGGTGGTGAACACCATGCGCGTGTGATAGTCCTGCGGGAAGCGCTTCTTCAAAAGGCTGGAGATGATCAGGTACTGCGACATGGTCTCGGAGGTGTTGCCCGACTTGGACACGATGTTGAAGCACGCCTTGTCCAGGTCCAGCACGTCCAGCAGCGAGGCCATGCGCTCGGGATCCACATTGTCCTCCACGTACAGCTTGGGGCCGCGCGTCGCGGCGGGCAGCTCGTTGTAGCGCAGGTGGTTAAGCGCCGCCTGCACGGCCGTGGGCCCCAGCGCCGAGCCGCCGATGCCCAGCACCACAAACGCGTCAAAGCGCGCGCGGATATCCGCCGCCGCGGCTTTCACGTCCTTCACGATGTCGCCCTGCTCAAAGGGCAGGCGCGTCCAGGCCATCATGCGGCCGGCGTCCCCGCGCATCGCCTCAACGCCCGCGTGTGCCGCGGCCAGCGCGGGGCCAAGCTCCTGCAGGTCCTTTTGCGTAACGAAGCGCTGGCCGATCTGCTTTGCGGGCACGGCCAGCTTCTCCAGCTTGCGCTGTACGTCCCTTGCGGCCTTGTCGGGCAGTCCTTCCGCTTGCAGCGCCTTCAGGCGCGCCACGATGCTGCGGTACGCGTCCTGGGCATAATCGGCCATGGCGTGGTTAAAATCGAAGGAAAGACGCATGAAAATAACCTCCTGCGAACGACGCTTCCATTTTGATACGCCATTATACCACACGCGGGAAACCGCCAACAACCGCGTAAGAAAATTTCACGGCTTTTGGTTGACTTTTCGGTCCGCCTTTGCTATACTACATTTCGCCGCCTTCGAATCGGTCGGCGAATGCGTCGCGGGGTAGAGCAGTCCGGTAGCTCGTCGGGCTCATAACCCGGAGGTCGTGTGGTTCAAATCCCACCCCCGCAACCATCTTTTTAAGGCGGCATAGCTCAGCTGGCCAGAGCATTCGGTTCATACCCGAAGTGTCGTTGGTTCGAATCCGACTGCCGCTACCACGTAAACCCTCAGAGCCAAAGGCTTTGCACGAACAAGAAAATATGTACGACGGAGTCGCTTTATGCGGCTCCGTTGTGCTTATCCAGAAGCTCTGTTGCGGCAAGCATCGCGGTTGTGTGCCCGGCCACATCAGCGCTCAACACCCTTATAACAGTGGATTTTGCATCATAACTTCCCCACATTTACTTATTGATTTTTGCCGCATTCAAGTGCCGAAGGAATATTTTGTTAAATAATTTTATGTATATGTCGATAATATAAAATATTGCAAATACAGACGTCCTGAAACATAGATTGTAAGGTGGGTCAACGTGAATAGGAAGTTTAACTCCTTGACCATTAGGTTAGCCGTGATTGTTTTGACTATATTAATCTTCAGTACAGCGTGCATTGGTGTGATTAGTTATCTTCTCAATCGAAGCCAAGCCATTGACTCATATGCCGATAAAGCGCAAGCACTATCGGAGGCGGTAGCCTCTGTCGTAGACCCCGTACAGTTTCGAAAAATACTTGACACCGGCGAAAAAAATGAATACTGGTATGCTTTTAAAGCCAGCATAAATGAAATTTTGGAAAAAGACAACCTGCTATATCTGTATATGGTTGACAGTAAATATGATACGGATGTCACTTATTTTGCCGAGGGGTATCCTGCCAGTAGCCGGGAGGCATCGGAAATAGACCTTGGAGACAAGCAGTCTGTGGATTTTTATGCTCCGGAATTATACGCAGCGATTGAAAGCGGTAAAGGGCAAATGACCGACATCTATTATTTGGATGGGTTCGGCAATATGGTCTCTGGTTTTGCTCCAATACTCGATGAGAGCGGCAGAGTAATCGGTGCTGTGGGTATAGATCTCAGCGTTGATGATGTGGTTGCCTCCTCAAATCAGTTTGGGCTTACTATTATTGCTATCGTAGCCGGACTATGTGTAATTGTAGGCTTTATTATTGTCTGGTATATTAAAAAGTCAATCGGAACCCCTATAGTAGATTTGACAAAGGCCGCCGAAAAAATATCAATGGGAGATACTGATATTACGGTTTATTCTAAAAAGAACGATGAAATAGGTGCATTGGTTGACTCATTCGCTAAAATGATAGCCAATACAAAAGTGCAAGCAAGGTTGATTGAATCGCTTGCCGATGGTGATTTGACTATGAGGATTGCGCCAAGATGTGAAAAGGATATCATCAATGTTGCAATTGCAAAAATGGTTAATAATCTCAATCAAATGTTTTGGCAAATCAACAATAGCTCCACACAACTGTCCTCAGGTTCAAAACAAATTGCCGATGGCGCGCAGATGCTTGCGCAGGGCGCTACAGAGCAAGCTTCCGCTATAGAAGAACTTACAGAGTCGATGGAAAGAGTTTCGAAGGAAACCAAAAATAATGCGGAAATGGCAGAAAGAGCCGCCGCCCCTGGCAGGGCAGATTAATACCAGCGCCAAAAAAGGCTCGCAACAAATGAAGTCTATGATCGACGCTGTGAAGCAAATAAACGAATCCAGCTTATCGATAAGCAAAGTCATTAAGGTGATTGATGATATTGCCTTTCAAACCAATATTCTTGCGTTAAACGCCGCTGTAGAAGCAGCTCGGGCGGGTCAGCACGGAAAAGGCTTTGCGGTGGTCGCCGAAGAAGTGCGCAATCTGGCGAAAAAAAGCTCTGATTCCGCAAGAGATACCGGTGTGCTGATTTCGAACTCTATGGAAAAAACGGAGCTTGGGGTGAAAATAGCGGATGAAACTTATGCAGCCTTAGCGGAAATAGTGTCGGGCATTGAGGAAAGTAACCAAATTGTAGTTGAAATTGCCCGATCATCCGAAAAACAAAGCGACACTATTTCGCTGATTAACACAGAAATTAATCAGGTTGCACAGGTTGTACAGCAAAATAGTGCGACAGCCGAGCAAAGTGCCGCGGCAAGTGAAGAGATGAGTAGTCAAGCCGAGGTTCTAGAGAAACTGGTGCTGCAGTTTGAGCTGGCGGATGATGTTGGAAACGGAGCAGTCCTGCGTGACCGGGATGAACGCAAATTGCTCTCCTGACCAACGCACCTAATAAGCATAATACGCAAAAAGGAGGCCGAGATTCTATCGGCCTCCTTTTCCAATGCATTCCTGCTTCAGCCAAACTCAAAGGCTTCGAGGTTTTTGTGGCGCTACGCGGGTTTCTCGCCGCAGGAAAATGGCAGGGGCCCGTGGGCGTGACGCGCGCGCCGGGCCCCTGCCGCCGTATCGCTTTTGTTGCCGGTATCGGGCTGCGGGCTGCGGGCTGCGCGCTAGCCGCGGCCCATCATGGCCGCGCCGATGATGCCGGCGTCGTTGCCCATGCTGGACAAAAGAATTTTGGGCTGCTCCACATCGCCGCAGTAGCGGTGCTCGCGCACGTACTTCTCCACGGGCGCGCGCAGGAACTCGCCCGCGGCCGATACGCCCCCGCCCAAAGCGATCACCTCCGGGTCGAACAGGTTGATCAGCCCGATGATGCCGATGGCCAGCGCCTCAACGTACCGCTCAAACACCTGGCGTCCCACCGGATCGCCCGCTTTGGCCGCGTCGATGACGATCTTGGCCGTCACCTTGTCCGCGTCGCCGCCCGCGGCCTTGTACACGTCGCTCTCCGGATGGCCCTTCATGGCCTCGGCGCCGTCGGCGATGAGCGCCGTGGCCGAGGCGTAGCGCTCCCAGCAGCCGCGCCCGCCGCACGTGCACAGCCGGCCGTTCATCTCAACGATCATGTGCCCCAGCTCCGAGCCCGCGTGGTGCGTGCCGGAGTAAATTTTTCCGTCGATGACGATGCCTCCGCCCACGCCCGTGCCCAGGGTAAGGAACAGGGAGTTGCGCGCGCCCTTGCAAACGCCCGCGGCGTACTCGGCGAAGCCCGCCACCGTGGCGTCGTTCTCCATGTGGATGGGCTTGTCGATGATCTGCCGCATCAGCTTGCCCAGCGGCACGTTGTGCCACTTCAGGTTCGTGCAGAAGATCACATCGCCCGTGTCGTTGTTCGCCAGGCCCGGAACGCCGATGCCCACGGACCGCACGTCGGACAGCGCAACGCCCGCTTCCTGAATGAGGCGCAGGCACAGGTTGCCCATGTCCTTAATGATGGGCTCCGGCCCGCGCTCCAGCAGCGTTGGCGTGCTCACCTTCTTGGTGATCACGCCGTCCTCGGTAACAAGCCCTGCCGCGATGTTCGTGCCGCCCAGATCAATGCCGATGTAGTACATGGGGCGTCCTCCTTTTACATATGCTTGCGCGCGCCAAAGGCGCCTTTCATCCGATCAGCCCGGGCCGAAGCGGGCGGACAGCCGCGCGTCGAACTCGCGGGCGGCGTTGTACCCCATCATCTTCAGGCGGTAGTTGCGCGCGGCTATTTCTATAATGATCGCCAGGTTCCGGCCCGGCCGCACAGGCAGGGTGATCTTGGGCAGCTTCACGCCCAGGATGTTGATGTACTCCTCCGAGAGGCCCAGGCGGTCGTACTCCTTGGCCGAGTCCCAAATCTCCAGGTGGATGACCACGTCGATGGACTTGCGGTTGATGACCGCGCCCACGCCATACATGGCCTTCACGTCGATGATGCCGATGCCGCGGATCTCCATAAAGTGCCGGATGGTCTCGGGCGATTCGCCGATGAGCCGCTCATCCGCCACCTTGCGGATGTCCACCACGTCGTCCGCCACCAGCTGGTGGCCGCGCTTCACCAGCTCCAGCGCCGATTCGCTCTTGCCGATGCCCGAATCGCCCGTGATCATGATGCCCACGCCGTACACGTCGATGAGCACGCCGTGGCGCGTGACGCGCGGCGCCAAAAAGTTGTTGATGAAGTTGATGGCGTTGTGCGAGAACTTGGTGGTGACCAGGCGCGTGCGGTACAGCGGTACCTGAAAGCGCCGGGCCGCCGCGAGCAGCTCCTCCGGGCAGGCCATGTTGCGGCAGATGACCACCGCCGGCAGCGGCCGGGACATGAACTCGTCGATGCGCTGCATCATCAAATCGTGCGACAGGGAGAGCAGGTAGGTCATCTCCACCTTGCCCAGGATCTGCACGCATTCGTGCGGGAAGTACTCAAAAAAGCCGGCGAACTGCAGGCCCGGGCGGTTGAGATTGGATGATTCGATCTCCAGCTCATCACCCTGCGGCGGCACGACGGTCTCTAGATCGAGTGCGGCGGCAAACGCCGATGCGGGGATCATGCGCGTCCCTCCAGAGCATATTTACGGATGGCCTGCGCCACACCGGATTCCACGATCCCGCCGGTTACATGGGCAGCCTTGGCCTTGAGGCTTTCAGGGGCCTTAGCCATCGCGACGCCGCATCCCGCAAAGG
>JAVBLU010000028.1:0-47292 GCA_031553225.1 Eubacteriales bacterium | reverse complement strand
CGGCCGCAAGGCCGGCTGGCATGCCGAACGTGCCCGCCGGCGAGTGCGCCCAGCGCGCCCGCAGCTTTCTCACCGGTCTGCTGGAGCGCATGGAGCTGGACGCGCCCTTTACGCTGGACGTGCAGTTCGACGAGGAGCAGGTGACCGCCGTCATCGAGGGGCCGGACCCGGCCTTCCTCATCGGTCACCGGGGCGAGACGCTGGACGCCATGCAGTATCTCACCTCCCTGCACGTGAACCGCGGACGCGACCCGTACATCCGCGTGCATCTGGATACGGGCGGTTACCGCGCCCGCCGCGAGGAAGCGCTTGTGCGCCTGGGGCAGCGTATGGCCGAAAAGGCCGTAAAGACCGGCAAGCGCGTTGCGCTGGAGCCCATGAACCCCTACGAGCGGCGCGTGCTGCACTCATCGCTTCAGGCGGTGGAGGGCGTAAGCACGCACTCCGAAGGCGAGGAGCCCATGCGCCGGGTCATCATCGTGCCCGCGCCAAAGGAAAGCGCGGAGTAGGAGGCCCCTTTTTGCCGCGGCTTCTGGCGCGACACAGGCGCGAAAAACTTCCAGGGAGAACGCCATGCGGGCATTTTCCAGGGCGTTAACAACGCATCGCCGCCGCTTGCCCGACCGGACAAGGGGCGGCGTTTTCATTTCCGATTCTGCTTATGGGAGGCGACGTCCGCATGGAACCCTTGCTCACCCGTCCGTTTTTCACCCACCAGGTTTGGGGAGGCGACAAGCTGCGCGACCTGTACGGCAAGGACACGCCGGCCACGCCCACGGGCGAGAGCTGGGAGGCGTGCGTGCTGCCGGAAGGCGATTGCCGCGTGGCGAACGGCGCCTTCGCCGGGCAAACGCTGGCGGCGGCCGCGGCGGCGCTGGGCCCGGCGCTTCTGGGGCGCGCGGCGGCCTTCTCGCTGCTCGTCAAGCTCATCGACGCAAGCGATCGCCTGTCCGTTCAAGTGCACCCGGACGATGCGTACGCGCTTAGCCGCCACGGCGAGCCTTACGGCAAGACCGAGGCGTGGGTTGTGCTGCAGGCCGAGGAGGGCGCGCGGCTGGTGTACGGCGTGGACGGCAGCCGGGCGGAGCTTCAGGCGGCGCTTCAGGAGGGCGGGGACGCGCTTCAGGCGCGCCTACGCTTTGTCAGCGTGGCTGCGGGCGACACGCTGTACATCCCCGCCGGCTGCGTGCATGCCATCGGCGCGGGCATTGTGGTGTATGAGGTGCAGCAGTCCTCCAACCGCACCTACCGCCTGTACGACTGGGGCCGCCCGCGTGAGACGCACGTGCCGGACGCCCTGGCCGTGATGGATCCGCTGGCCGGGTCGCAGGGCGTGCTGCGGGCAGCCCCCGGCGGCGCCGGGCTTACAACGCTTGTGCGCGACGGTAATTTTACCTTGCAGCGCGCGGCTGTGTCCGGCGAGTTGGCCGTGGCGCTGGACCGCTTTCACATCATCACGTCCCTGGGCGATCTGCGCATCGGCTGGGCGGGCGGCGAATACCCCCTGCCCAAGGGCAAAACGGTCGTCGCGCCCGCGGCTCTGTGCGGCTACGCCCTGCGGGGCAAGGGGGAAGCGCTGATCAGCTTCCCGTCCAAGTAAGCATGGGCGTTACGGTTGTGCTTGCCGAGAAGCCCAGCGTGGCACGCGATATCGCGCGTGTGCTGGGCGCTTCTTCACGCGCCGCAGGATATCTGGAGGGCGGCGGATACCGCGTTACCTGGGCGCTGGGGCATCTGATCGGGCCGTGCGACCCGGGCGAGATGGACCCGGCCTGGGGCCCCTGGCGCTTCGACCGCCTGCCCATGCTGCCGCAAACCCTCAAGCTGAAGGTGCTGCCCCGTTCCTCCGACCAGTACGCGGTGGTGGCGGCCCTCATCACGCAGCCGGACGTGGACAGGCTTGTGTGCGCCACGGACGCCGGGCGCGAGGGCGAGCTCATCTTTCGGCACATCTACAGCGTGAGCGGATGCAACAAGCCCTTTTCCCGGCTGTGGATCTCCTCGATGACGGACGAGGCCATCCGCGAGGGCTTTGCGGCCCTGAGGGAGGGCGCGGTGTACGACGGGCTGTACGACAGCGCGCGCTGCCGCCAGGACGCCGACTGGATCGTTGGCATGAACCTGTCGCGCGCCTACACCCTGCGCTACAACGCCCGCCTGTCCGTGGGACGCGTGCAAACGCCCACCCTGAGCCTGCTGGTGAAGCGCCGGCGTGAGATCGAGGCCTTTGTGCCCGAGACCTACTATGAAGTCACGGCGGACTTTGGCGACTACACGGGCGTTTGGTTCGACCAGGCCACGCTCGGCACGCGCATCGCCGAGGAGGCCCGCGCCCGGGCCATTGCCGCCAAGGTGAAGGGCCAGGAGGCCCGCGTGGCGTCCGTTGAGGCCAAGCGCGAGCGCACGCCCCCGCCTCACCTGCTTGACCTGACCACACTGCAGCGCGAGGCGAACACGCGCGGCGGCCTGACCGCCGAGCAAACGCTTGCGGCGGCGCAGGCGCTGTACGAGACGCACAAGGCGCTCACCTACCCGCGCACCGACGCGCACGCCCTGCCCGCCGACATGCACGCCCGCGCGTCCGCGGCCATGTCCGCGCTCAGCCGCACGCCATTTGGCAAGTACGTGCCCGGCGCGATGCCCGGCGGCCAACTGCCCGCACCCCCGCGCGTGTTCGACGACGCCCAGGTGAGCGATCACCACGCCATCATCCCCACCGGCCGCAGACCCGGCGCGCTGAACCCGCACGAGCAGATCGTGTGGGATCTGGCCGTGCGCCGCTTCATCGGCGCGTTCTACCCCGATCACGAGTACGAGACGGTGCGCGTGGTGACGCTTGCCCGCGGCGAGCCCTTCCAGACGCGCGGCCGCACCACCCTGCAGGAGGGTTGGCGGGCGCTGTGGAAGGATGCGCCCTCCCTGCGCGCAAAAGCCGGTAAGGACAAGGAGGAGCCCGCCGAGGACGCCGATTCGGCGCTCCCGAGGCTGTGCGAGGGCGAACGCCGCGAGGTGGCCGCCGCTTCCTGCCGCAAGAAGGCGACCCGCCCGCCCGCCCAGCACACCGAGGCGTCGCTGCTGATGGCCATGGAACGCGCGGGCCGCGACCTGCCCGACGAGGAACTGCAGGCCGCCATGAAGGATTCCGGCCTGGGCACGCCCGCTACCCGCGCTGCCATCATCGAGCGGCTTATCGAGGTGGGCTACGCCGCCCGCGACAAGCGCGCGCTGCTCGCAACCGACAAAGGCTGCGCGCTCATCGACGTGGTGCCCGCCGACATGTCCTCCCCCGAGCTAACCGGCCGCTGGGAGAAAGCCCTGCACGACATCGCCGGGGGCGGTATGTCCGCAGGACGCTTTATGGAGGGCATCCACCGCTTCACCACGGCCATGATCGCCGCCGCCAAGGCCGCCCCGCGCGGCGTGGTCTTCCCCGAGGAGGCCCAGCCCTTGCACGGGCGCGGGCCGGCAAAACCCGCCGAACCGCCGGCCGGGGCGTCCGCCGCGCCGGAGAATCCCGCCGCCGCCGCGGGAAAGCCGGGGCACGCTGCGTCCAAAGCCAGGGCCGCGGCCGGCCAAAAAGCCGCCGCGCCCAAGGCCAAGGCCGCGCCCAAGCCGGGCGCTTCGCACGGCACGGGGTGCCCGTTGTGCGGGGCACAGCTGCTGGCCGGCGAGAAGGGCTACTCCTGCGCGCGCTGGCGCGAGGGATGCGCCTTCCGCATCGCGCGCGGCGACATTGAGAGCAAGATCGGCCTGCCCTTTACCGACGCCATGCTGCGCGCGCTCATGGTTCAGCGCAAACTCGCCCTGCAAACGGGCACGCTCTCCCTTACGGCCAAGGGCGTTTTGCGTTTTTTGCCCAAAAAGTGACCCTTTCGGGGCCGCGACTTGCTTGGGAAATCATTCACAGTTTATTCAACGAAATGGGGCAACCTATGCCTGTCCCGGCGCGTCTTTGTAGTGAACGCTGCTTTGTTGAGCGAATAGCATCCGACGGAGGAACTGCATGGCGATGAAAAGCTGTTTGACCAAGCGCGCGGCCGGTATGTTCATGGTGGGGCTGGTGGCGGCCGGGCTGTTCTCCGGCTGCCAGCGAAACGCCGGGCCGCTGCCCACGCTTGCGCCCATCACAACGCCCGCGCTTACCCCCGCGCCTACCCCGATTGCGCCCGCCCCGTCCGTACAGGCGGGCACACCCTCGGCCGCCCCCTCCCCCGCGGCGCCGCAAGGCCCCCTCGCCACGGCCGCGCCCGCGCGTTTCGGCGCGGAGGATCTGGCATTTGACGGGCTGCAGATGAACCGCGACGCGTCGCGCACCACGGTGGACGAATTTGTTGCGCGCTTTGGCGAGCCGCTGGAGCGCACGCTGTACGAGGAGGGCGCTACGGGCGATCTGATCTGCGAGCTGGTGTATCCCTTCGCGCAGGCCCGTTTCACCAAGTCCGGCGCGGACGCCGCCTACTGCCTCACCGGCCTTGAGGTTACCACCGACAAGATCGCCGGCCCGCGCGGCGTCAAGGTCGGGGCGGCCGCATCCTCGGTTCGCGCGCTCTTTCCCCAGGAGACGCAGGACGAGTTTGAAGGCGCGCAGGTGCTGTACGCCTTCGATGTGATCGACGAAGCCGACCGGCACGACCTTGTGCCCCCCTCGGGCACCTATCGCCTGGACAGCGACGGGTCCGGCAACGCCCATCTGGCTTTCCCGCTGGACGGAGAGCCCCGCACCCCTCAGGATATCATGGGCTATGTATATCTCCCCCACGCCGATCTGGTGATCAACTTCGCGCAAAACCGCGTGGAAAGTTTTACTCTGGCCGTGGGCGCGTACGCCGAATAACGCGCAGGCCGCCTGGATCCCTTATGAGCCCGGCCGCTGTGCGGCCGGGCTCAGCTGCTGCCTTGGGCGGGGTCAAAGCAAAAACCAGGCGGCGCCTTCGGCCGCCCGGTTTGCCGCTGTTTGCGAACGGGAGCGGGGCAGTCCCTCTGGGAGGGCATCTGCGGAAGAGTGCGCGGCCGGGGCAAATGCCTACGGCACAAGGGTGTAGGGCTGGGCGATGTCGTCGCTGGGCGGGGTAGTGCGGTGCTCCATGTAGTACGAGATGATGTTCTTGGCGGCCAGGGAAGCCAGCCCGCCCGAGTAGCCGTTCTCGATGGCCACCACGATGGCGATCTCCGGGTCATCGTAGGGCGCATAGCACACGAACGCGGCGTTGTTCTCCACCTCGATGGTGGACACCTGCGCCGTGCCCGTTTTCGCGGCGATCTGATCCACGTAAGGGTAGCCCGCAAAGTACTTGGCCGCCGTGCCGCCGTCCTCGGGGGATATAACGCCGTGCATGCCCTCGTGCACGAAGCGCATCGTGTCCGTCATGCCCGGAAAGGCCGTCAAATCCTGAAACACCACGGGCTGCTTCTGCTGCACCACCGTGCCGTCCGGGGAGAGCACAGCGTCCACGATTTGCGCCTCGTACACGGTGCCGCCGTTGGCGATGGCCGAAACGTAGCGCGCGATGGCGATGGGCGTGATGCCCGTGATGGACTGGCCCACGCCGTCCCACAGCGTTTCGTTGGGCGACCAGCGCAGCTCGCTTAGGTAGGCGTAAATGGTGTTCACCATATTCTGGTTGTTAATCGTGCGCGTGGGCAGGCCCATCTCCTCCATCAGAATGCGCCGGATGCCCGCGCCCTGCTCGCTGGCTTCCCCGGATACCAGATGAAGCATCTGATCGGCCGCGCGGGCGAGGCGTTCCTCGTCGTAGGCTTCGATGCCCATGCTCGCGCCCGCCTCGCGGATGGTGCGCTTGATGGCGTTGGCCACGATGACCGGCTTGCTTGTGCGCTGCGCTTCCACGCTCAGCTCCGGATCATACAGCATCAGCGGGTTGCCCACCACCGGCGTGGCCTCGGAGGGCAGCTCGATGCCCGTCTTGCTCGTTAGGCCCAGCAGCGACGCCCAGCGGTACAAAGGCTCTATCCCCAGCCGGTCGGACACGGTGAAAAAGTAATAGTTGCAGGAGTTGAGCAGCCCCTGCACCGTGCCCTGGTGCATGTGCTTGGTGCCCACGTCGTATTTGTTGATCCAGCAGGAAGGCGCTTTGCCGGACACGGTGTAGGCCGTGTAGTACTTCTCGCAGTTGATCTCCTCGTCTGGGGCGATGACCTTCTCCTGCAGGCCTGCAACGGCCGTCGCCATCTTAAAGATGGAGCCGGGCGTGTTTTTGGCGGAGATGGCGCGGTTGAACAGCGGCCGGCGCGGGTCGTCCAGCAGCGCTTTGTACGCTTCGTTGCTGATGCCTCCGGAGAACAGCCCCGGATCCACGGAGGGGTTGTCGGCCATGGCGAGCACGCGCCCGGTCTTCACATCCATCACGATGCACGCGCCCGAACTGGCCATGCGGATGGGGTAACCGCGGCTCTCCACCGTAGCCATCCAGTCCGCGTAGGTGGCCGGATCCTCCAGCTCCTTTTTGGCCATAAAGGCCAGCTGCTCTTTTTGTATCTCGGTGATGTTGTACTCAAGCGCCGCCTCGGTCACCTTCTGCAGGTGCAAATCCAGGGTCAGGCGCACGTTGTTTCCGTCCGTTGGCGGGGTGAAGGACAGCTCGCGCGTGATCACGTTGCGGGCGTTCACCTCCACCTCACGCACGCCCTGGCGGTAGGTGATGTTGCCGGTCAGCTGCTCCTCCATCTGCGATTCGATGCCCGTCAGGCCGATCAGGTCATCCGGGGCGTATTTCTTCTCCTGCAGCTCCTTGATGCGCGTGTCGGGGATTTTGCCGATATACCCCACGATGTGCCCGGCCAAATCGCCCCGCGGGTATTTGCGCACGGCCGATTCCACGATTTCGATGCCCGGCAGATCGGCCGTGCGCGCGGAGAGCTCCGCCACGGTCTTTAGGTTCACGTTGCGGGCGATGCGCGCGCCCTGCAGAAGGTAGGCCACGTTGCGCGACTCCTGCCACACGGCGAATACGCGCTTCACGCTCTCAAAGGGCAGGTCGGGGTTCAGGCCGTAACGCTTGCGCAGGGTCGTATCGATGTCCGCCACCGGCACGCGCGGCGTGATGAGCGCCATGTTCTTGCGCCAAAGCTCCTCCCGCGCGGCGTAGGTCTCCGGGTTCTGGGTGCCAAAGTCCAGGCGGTACGCCCCGTCCTCCAGCGCCAGAGCGAAATCCGAGAGGGTTTTGCCGCCGTTTCGGTCGATGATGGCGATGGTTTCCACAATCGCCTTGGTATAGTCGATGCGGTCTTGGTCGGACGTGCGGCTGGGGTCGCGGTAAAACAGCACGTCGTAGCCCTTCTCGTCGTAGGCCAGGGTCAGCCCGTTGCGGTCGATGATCTTGCCGCGCATGCCGGACACGCGCTGGTAGCGTTTCTTGCTCGACTCGGAGGCTTGAGCGTATTCCTCGCCCTGGCGCACCTGCAGCCGAAGTAGCTGTACGCCCACAAGCGAAAAGAGCGTTAAAATGGCCAGCGCCATGGCAAGCAGCCGGCCGCTTGCCGGTTTTATCGTCTGCACGGCCGATCGCCTCCTTTGCGCGGGTGTGTCTGCAACACATAACAAAACGAGGCTGCGCTCCCTCCCGCTTCAGCGGAAGGGACGCAGCGCTCCTACCGGGCGGTGAAGATGCTGTCCTTGGCAATGGCGCCCCGGTTGCACAGGTAAAACAGTTGGTAGAGAACGAGCGTCGCGGCCCCCGTATACAGGATGCTGAGCCCAACGCTTAGCGGCATGGCGCGCAAGATGACCGGGTTGCCCTGAAAGTAGGCCACGGTGAAGAGCACAAACTGCTTGACGCCGCAGCACAGCATGGCCGCAAGCGTCGGGCGGAAAAACCTGTCGGAACGCCAGCGGTCGGAGCGCTGCGGCCGGCCCCACAGCCGGTCCATGCGCTCCGCCCAGGCGGCGCTCTGGCGGGCCCGCTCGCTTGCATTGGGCAGCAAGGCGCCGCACAAAAGCCCAAAGAAGGTAAGCAGCAGCGTATGCAGCCCAAAGGAGGCGCTGAACTGCGCGTCCAGGAACATGCCGCAGGCAAAACCCGTTATGCCCCCCCACAGCGCGCCCCGCAGCAGCGCGATGCAGCCGACGCAGGCGATGAGCAGGTCCGGCCAGGCCGCGCCGGGCATGGCCATGGGGATGAGCGTGGTTTGCACGAGATAACACGCCGCCAGCAGAAGCGCGCTGAAAAAAGCGCTCATTGGCCCGCCCCCGTGGGCGTGGCGGAGGTGGCCGTGGCGTCCTGCGCGGCCGTTTCCTCCTCAAGCGCGCCGGGCGTGTTCAAAATGACGAGCACGCGCTCCACGCGCCGGATGTCCGCGGCGGGCTGCACCACCACGTAGGCGTCGGCGGTTTGGCGGCCGCGCGACACGTCGGTGATCGCGCCGATGAGCAGACCCTTGGGAAGCTTGCCTTCAAGCCCCGAGGTGACCACCGTGTCGCCGGGCACAAGCTCGGCCTCAAAGGGCAGATACACCATGCGGCAGGGGTCGGCGTCGCCGGACATGTACATGTTGCCCTTCACCATGCCGCCGTCGCGCGTGCGCTCCACCACACCGCTCACGGCGCTGCTGCCGTCGATGATGGTGCGCACCACCGACGAATTGCGCCGCACCTCGGTTACAACGCCTATCAGGCCCTGCGGGCACACCACGGCGCTCCACTTGCGCACGCCCTGCGCCGCGCCGCAGTTGATCGTCAGGGTAGAGAACCAGCTGTCCGGGTTTCGGCCGGTGACGTCGGCGTAGATCGTCTCCTGCTCGGGGATCGTCTCGGCGTACCCAAGCAGCGCCCGAAGCTCGGCGTTCTCCTTCTGAAGCCCCGGGATACGGTCGTTCTCCATCTGCAGCTCCGCCGCCATCTCGCGCAGCTTTACGTATTCCGCCTCCAGATCGCGCCTATAGATCCGGTCGCGAAAATACCCCGTGACGCGCGCCGACAGATGATGGGCGCTTTGCTGCACAGGGGAAACGACGGTCGTCAGAAGCGACGACAGCCAGGTAAAGCGCGTTGCGCCCATGACCGCCAGTACGATCACCGCAAGGACCGCCGCTACGGCCGCCCATATGGGCCAACGCCGCGCTCGCTTGGGGCTGGACCACAAAAAAGGTATTCCTCCTTAAGCGGCGAAAAAACGTTTCGCCGGCAGAGCCTTCGTTTCTGTACTTTCCGGCACGCCGCGCCCCGGCGGCCATGCGCAAAAGCGGGCGGCTGCCCTCCTAGTCGTTCCCGTTGGGTTCCAGGGCCCGGCGAAGGATCCCCATGTCCTCGCACATGCGGCCGGCGCCCAAAACCACGCAGTCCAAAGGGGTTTCGGCGAGCACCACGGGCATGCCGGTGGCCAGGGAGATGACCGTATCCAGGCCGTGCAGGAGGGACCCGCCGCCGGTGAGCACGATGCCGCGCTCCATAATATCGGCGGCCAGCTCGGGCGGCGTGCGCTCCAGGCACCCTTTGATCGCGTCCACGATTTGGGTGATCGGCTCGGCAAGCGCCTCGCGGATGGCGTCGGACGTGATCTCGATGGTTTGCGGCAGGCCGGTCACCAGGTCGCGCCCGCGCACGACGGCGGACTCGGGGCGGTCCATGGGCAGGGCGGAGCCGATGTCGATCTTCACTTCCTCGGCCGTGCGCTCGCCGATGAGGAGGTTGTAGTCGCGCTTCACGTAGGCGATGATCGACTCGTCCATCTTGTTGCCTCCCATGCGGATGGAGCGGGCCGTAACGATGCCGCCCAGGGAGATGACAGCCACCTCGCACGTGCCGCCGCCGATGTCCACAACCATGGAGCCCGTGGCCTCGTGCACCGGAAGGCCCGCGCCGATGGCCGCGGCCATGGGCTCCTCCACGATGTAGGCATGGCGCGCGCCGGCCGAGCGCGTGGCCTCGTCCACGGCGCGGCGTTCCACGGCCGTAACGCCGCAAGGCACGCACACCACAACGCGCGGGCGGAAGAGGGGCATGGACAGCCCCGCCGCCTTGCGGATGAAGTACTTGAGCATGATTTCCGTGACGTCAAAGTCGGCGATAACGCCGTCGTGCATGGGGCGCAGCGCGGAGATGTTGCCCGGCGTACGTCCGATCATGCGCTTGGCTTCCTCGCCCACGGCGAGCACCTCGCGGCGCGAATCGTTGCGCACGGCCACAACCGACGGCTCGCGCAGCACGATGCCCTTGCCGGCGGCGTATACGAGCACGTTGGCCGTGCCCAGATCGATGCCCAGATCGCGGGTAAATAATCCGGAAGACAAGAGGTCACCCCTTTACGGTCGGCCAAGCCCTTCCTGCAAGAGGGCTTCGGCGGAGAATCCAGACGTTCCGCTCGGATGATGGCGGCTACGGGAACCGCCGCATGCGCCGAGGCGTTCCGCTTTGGCCAGGCGCGGGCCTTCATGCGCCGCTGATTCCGGCGCGCCATTCCGCACGCCCGGCGAAAGGGCGCGGACGGGCGGACGACGCGAGCTATTAAGCTTCGCCGCACCGGGGCCCGTTTCCTGCGTAAAAAGCCGACGGCGGTATTCCGGCGCTGTGCAGCGCCTCGCGCACCTCGCACAGCGGCAGGCCCACCACGGCGTCCCAGCTGCCCTCCACGCGCTTCACAAACGAAGCGCCCATGCCCTGGCCGCCGTACGCGCCGGCCTTGTCCAGGCTTTCTCCCGTCGCCACGTACGCGGCGATGAGCGCGGGCGGAAGGGTTTCGAAGGTGACGGACGCGGCGCTGGTAAAGCGGGCCACCTCGCCCGCCCCCGCGCGCAGCAGGCACACGCCCGTGAGCACCTCGTGGGTGCGGCCGGACAGGCTCTTTAGCATGGACGCCGCCTCGGCCGCGTCCGCGGGCTTACCCATCACGCGGCCGTCCAGTACCACGATGGTGTCCGCGGCGATCACGAGCGCACCGTCGGGGCACGAGGGCGCAGCCGCGTCCGCCTTGCGGCGCGCCAGAGCCGCGACGGCCTGCTCAAGCGGCAGATCCGGCAGGGTCTCAGGCACGTCCGGCGCGACCACCGTAAAGGCAAGCCCCAGCCGCCCCAGCAGCTCGCGCCGCCGGGGCGAGCTGGACGCCAGCACGATGGGCGTCATCGGCGCACCAGAAACGCCGCGGCCAGCACGCCCACAGCCGTTCCGATGTTGAAGCGGACAACGATGCCCAGCGTGAGCTGCACAAAGTACAAATCCAGCGTCCAGGGCGCGCTTGTGCCCACGGGGAAGCTGCCCGCCATGGCCTGTGGCAGCACGGGCGAGAGCACGTGCCAAAGCGCGCCGCCCACGACGGCTCCGGCAACGAGACACAAAACCACCACGGCCGTGCGCGATTGGCGATGCAAAGTGGCCATGCGATCCTTCCTTTGCCACACGCGCGGCATCCGCATCCCCTACGGGTTGATCGTGATGCGCGTGCCGTTCTTTGTGATTCTCCACAGGATGTCCATCACCGGATCGTCCACGGCGATGCACCCGACCGTCCAGTCGGAACTGCCGCCGCGGCCGTGCACCATGATCTGGCCGCCCAGCGCCGTGTCCCAGGGCGGGCGCTGGCCGCGTCGGAAATTCGCCTTGACGCGGTCCGCCTCCGCCTGGGTGATCAGCCCGGCCGCGACGCCGCGCGCGGCGTCTTCCTCGCTTGGATAGCTGACGCCCAGCGACAGATAGTATTGGCTTTTGTCGTTGCGCGTACACAGCGTGTACTCGCCTTCGGGCGTTTTTCCGTCGCCCTCTCGCTCCTTATCGCCCACCGGCGCAAAGCCAAGGCCCACGCTGAAGCGCGCAACCGGCGTATCGCCCGAGAGTACCGTCAGGCGGCGGTCGGCCTTGTCCACCACCAGGCGCACGTCGGAGACGGCCGCGCCCTCGGCAATGTCGTTAAAGAGCGGCGCGGGCGTGCGCGCGGGCACGGGCGAAGGCGCGGGCGACGCCGCCGCCCCGGCGGAGGGCTGGGCGTCGCTGAGCAGCGCCGCGGGCGCATAGCCCGCCATGCGGCCGCTGGGCGTGTCCACCTCCACGTACACCCAGGCGTCCGAGGTGCGCGCGCGCCGGATCTTGGTGCCCTGCAGCACCGCTCCCACCGCTTCGGCCGCGTCCCGCGGCTCCCTGCGCACGCTCAGGCTGGTCATCCCGTCCTTCAGCTGCACCCAAGCCTCCACCATGGGCACGGCGCTCAGCACGGGCGGCGTGGGCCGGGCGCTGGCCGGGGGCTGCGGCGCGGCCGCCGTAGGGGCAGGCGTAGCGGCGGGCGCGCCGCAGCCAGCAAGCAGCAGCGCGGCCGTCAACAAAGCCGCCCATCGCGCGCGCATCATCCATGTCACCTCATATCCTTCATTATACGGCAAGGCGGGCGCAGTGTAAAGCTGTAGCGCTTCCCGCGCAATTTGACAAAGAATGTTCCGATAACTATAATGGATGCATCTTCTCTTCCCTGTCTCACATAATTAACGCTCATCCCACAGCATTCGACACATCCTGTTATGCAAAAACCCATCGGTATCCGTGCGCGCGGGGAGGGTTTTCATTGAATCCACGCATGTTCTGCCGCTTTCGCTACGACGGCCAGGGCGTGTTTCTTACCTGCGGCCGCTGCCCTGCGTGCGTAAGCGCCGCCGATATCCAGCGCGTTGTTTCGGCAAAGGGCATCAGCCGGGCGGACGAGCTGCTCGTCGCGCAGGCCTTCGCCCAGCCGGACCAGGAGGTGCGCATCGCGCCCCCGCAGAGCGAGCAGCCGCTGGACGAGCGCGTCAGCGTCACCCTCGGCCGTGACAACATGGCCGCCCATCTCACCTTTTATCCGCCCGAGGGCGGCGACCTGATCACCCTGCGCGACGTGTACAACGCCCTGCTGGAGCGCGGCGTTGTGGAAGGCGTGGCGCACGACCGCCTGCGCGAGCTTCTGCGCGACCCGGACCGCTCGTTCTACACGCCCCTGCTCATCGCCGAGGGCCGCGCGCCTCAGTCCGGCGCGGGCGCGGAGATGGAGCTGCTCTTCAAGCCCCCCGTTCTTGGCCTGCGCAGCATTTTGCCGGGCGGCAGCGTGGACCCGTACTGCCTGTCGCGCCACGCCCTCGTCAGCCGCGGCAACCCCCTGGCGCGCCTGGTGCCGGGCACGCCGGGCATCGCGGGCTTAAGCGTGCTGGGCGAGGTGGTGCCTCCGGGCACCGGCTACCCAACCGACATCCTCAGCGGGCCGAACACGCTGCTGTCGGCCGACCAGCTCACCGTTACCGCAGCCATCGCCGGGCACGCCGATTATTTGGAGGGCCGGATCGTGGTTCTGCCCGTGCTTGAGGTAAACGGAGATGTGACGAGCGAGTCGCCCGCCATCGATTTCCTGGGCGACGTGGTCATTTCCGGAAGCGTGAGCGCGCGCGTCACCATCCGCGCCGCGGGCAGCATCGACATCCTCGGCCGCACGGAGAACGCGGTCATTCGCGCCGGCCGCGACGTGGTGGCGCGCGAGGGTTTCTTTGGCCGCATGTGCAGCATTATGGCCGGGGGCAGCGTAGCCGCGTCGGTCATCGACGAGGCCACCGTTACGGCCTGCGGCGACGTGACCGCGCACGCCATCCGCGACGCGCGCGTCACCACCCTTGGCACGGTGTACGCCATGAGCGATTACGGCCAGATCATCGGCGGCGTCACGCGCGCGGGCGTCATTCGCGCGCGCATCGTGGGCGGCCGCGCCCAAACCGTGCTGGAAGCCGGCAACACCCCGGCCATGCGTGCCGCGTGCGAGCGGGTTGTGAACGAGATGAACCAGCTGCGCGGCGAATACGCCCGCGTGAAGGAGGAGCTCGGCCGCCTGGCCATGCGCGTGCGCCACCACGACCTGAGCGCCGAGGAAGCGCGCGAGCAGGAGCGCCTGGCCGACCAGCTCAGCCGCTTCGAGCTGCAGATGCCCGCCAAGCGCGAGCAGACGCGCCGGGCGCAGGAGCGCCTGCAAAGCTCCAACGGCGGGGTATTCATGCACGACGCCGTCTATCAGGACACCATCGTTTGCCTGGGCGAGGACCGCCAGGAGATCGACACCGTGCTGCACGGCGCGTCCTTTGTGCTGCAGAACGGCCAAATCAGCCGTTCGGAGTACGCCGGCGAATAGGACGGGTACGCGCTCGGTGCGCGCCCCCGGCGCAGCGCCCGGGCAGATCTGCGGACCGGACGGCGCATGCCGGCGGGCCCCGGAACGAGGAAGCCTCCGCTGCGCGGTGCTTTGCCGCGCGGGGCCGCGTCTTGCCGCTCCGGTGTCCGTATACGTTTCAAAACCGCCGCGCATGATGCTTCGCAAGCGCTGCGGCGTCCTGCCGGTTTTTGGGCTGTCCCTTGTGCGGCCGGACGGCAGAGCGGATGCGCCGAAACTGGCCGTTTTTCTTTTAACAACCGCGAACCCGGCGGCTGAGCATGCCGCCGGGTTCGCGGTTGTTGTGCGGAGCCTGCGCTGCGCCGGAGCGTTTGGACGCCTTAGAAGGCGCGGCCGTCTGTGTTTTGTTCTTCCCGCGCCACGGACATGGACGAATCGCACAGCTTTTCCGGGGCGTCGTGCGCCATCAGGTAGTCGTCCATCACAAAGCCTGCGCCAATGTCCGTCACGCGCGGCCCCTCGATGTGAAAGCCCATGCGCTCGTACGCGGCGATGGAAGAGGCATTGCCGCGGTTGACGGTGAGCGTGACGCGCCTGGGCGGAAGGTCGCACTCGGCAAGCGCGGCGGCAAGCAAGGCTCTGGCGAGGCCGCGGCCGCGCGCGCTTTTTCGCACGTACAGCTTGCTTAGAAACAGGCCGTCCCCCTCCGGGCGCACGGCGCAGTAGCCGTCCGGCGCGTCCGCCGGGGCCAGATAATAGCGATAGCCGTCCTGCATCTGCGCAAGGACGGCCTGCCGGCTTTGGTATTTGCTCAGCATGTACTCCACCTGGGCGCCGCCGATCAGCGGCGTATAATGCTGCGTCCAGATTTCGCGGCCGAGCGCGGCGATGAGGGGCGCATGCGCGGGCGCGGCCCGACGCACGGCCGTCATACCTGTACGGCGGACGCGCCGCGCGCCAGGGCCTGGCGGTTCACGGGCAGCAGCCCTTCCTTGGCCTTGCCAAGTGAGGCGCGCAGGGCCTCCATCACGCTCTCCTCACGGGCGGCGCCGGTGGCCTTCAAAAACGCGCCGAGCATCACCATGTTCGCCACGCGGGCGTTGCCCAGCTCCTGGGCAATGTCGTTCACGGGCACGTTCACAACCGTGATGTCCGTGCGCGTCGGCTTCTCCTCAATGAGGGACGTGTTGATAAACAGCCGCCCGCCCGGCATCACGGACTCCTCAAATTTATGGAGGGAGGGCAGGTTCATCACCACCACGTCCGTGGCCTCGCCCGCGGCGATAACCGGGGAGCCGACCGGCTGGTCGGACACGATGACCGAGCAGTTGGCCGTGCCCCCGCGCATCTCCGGGCCGTAGGAGGGAATCCACAGAACGTTGCGGCCGTCCAGCATGCCCGCTTTGGCCAAAATCTGGCCCATCAGCAGCACGCCCTGGCCGCCGAAACCGGCAAATATCGCCTGTTGCATTCCGTTATACCTCCTTGAATACGCCCAGCGGGAAGACAGGCATCATGCTGTCCTTGACGTAGTCGAGCGCCTGCACGGGCGTCATGCCCCACTGGGTGGGGCATGTGGAGAGAACCTCCACCAGGGAGAAGCCCTTGCCGGCCATCTGCGCCTCCAGCGCCTTGCGAATGGCCTTCTTCGTATCGTTTACGCCGCGCACGTCGTTCACGGCCGTGCGCTGGATGAAGGCGGCGCCCTGAAGCTGCGCGAGCATTTCGCTGACGCGCACCGGATAGCCGCACTGCGCGGGATCGCGGCCGTAGGGCGAGGTGGTCGTTCTTTGGCCCACCAGCGAGGTGGGGGCCATCTGGCCGCCCGTCATGCCGTAAATGGCGTTGTTGATGAAGATGGTGGTGATCTTTTCGCCGCGCGCCGCGGCCGACACGATCTCCGCCGCGCCGATGGAGGCAAGGTCGCCGTCGCCCTGGTAGGTGAACACCAGGTTTCCCGGGTGAACTCGCTTTACGCCCGTGGCCACGGCGGGCGCGCGGCCGTGCGCGGCCTGCAGCATGTCGCAGTTGAAGTAGTCGTACGCGAACACCGCACACCCTACCGGCGCGACGCCGACCGCCTTGTCGGCCATGCCCATCTCCTGGATGCACTCCGCCACCAGGCGATGCACGATGCCGTGCGTACAGCCCGGGCAATACGACAGCACCTTATCCGTGAGCATTGTGGTCTTTTCAAAAACGATTGCCATGGCTTAACACCCCTTCGCCTGCGCCGTGATCGCCGCCTGCACCTGCTGCACCGTGGGCACGGCCCCGCCGGCGCGGCCGTAAAAGGAAACGGGTTTTTTGCCGGCTGCAAAGAGGCGCACATCCTCCACCATCTGCCCGGCGGACATCTCCACCGCCAGGAAAGAGGATACCCCCGGGTTTTCCGCCAGCGCCGCAATCTCCTTGCCCGGGAAGGGCCACAGCGTTATCGGACGGTATAGGCCGGCCTTAACGCCCGCTTGGCGCGCGCGCTCCACGGCCGAGCGGGCGATGCGCGCCATGGTGCCGTAGGCCACGACCACCACGGACGCGTCCTGAAGGTATAGCCCCTCGCCCCGGGGAAGCTCCGCTTCCATGGCGGCGTACTTGGCCGCCAGCTTGATGTTGTGCTGCTCCAGCTCCAGCGGGTCGATGATGAGCGAGTTGACCACGCTGCGCTTGCGGCTCTTGCCGTCCCAGCCCGTGGCGGCCCAGTCCTTGGGCGCGAGGGTGGGGTCGGGGGCGACGCTCTTCATCACCACCGGCTCCATCATCGACCCGAGCAGCCCGTCGCCCACCACAAGCACGGGGTTTCTGTAGCGGTCGGCCACATCGAAGGCCTCCTGCGTCAGCTCCACGGCCTCCTGAACGGTTGATGGGGCGAAGCAGGGCGTGCGGTAGTCGCCGTGCCCGCCGCCGCGCGTGGACTGGAAGTAGTCGGACTGAGCGCCCTGGATGGACCCAAGCCCCGGGCCGCCGCGCACGATGTTCACGATGACGCAGGGCAGCTCCGCGCCCACGCAGTAGCTGATGCCCTCCTGCTTTAAGGAGATGCCGGGGCTGGAGGAGGAGGTCATCACGCGCGCGCCCGCGCCGGACGCGCCGTACACCATGTTGATGGCGGCCACTTCGCTCTCGGCCTGCAAAAAGGTGCCTTCCACCTGGGGCATGCGGCGGGACATGTACTCGGGAATCTCGTTCTGCGGGGTGATGGGGTAGCCGAAGAAGAAGCGGCAGCCGCATTGGATGGCCGCCTCGGCGATGGCTTCGTTGCCCTTCATCAGCGTTTTTTCAGCGTTTGCCATGTTGCATCACTCCTCACTTCTCCACGGTAATGGCCGCGTCCGGGCACATGCGGCCGCAGAACGCGCAGCCGATGCAGGCGCTCTCGTCCGTGCACTGCGCCGTGGCATAGCCCTTGTGGTTCATGGCTTTGGAGAAGACCAGAATCTTCTTGGGGCAGGCGGCTATGCACAGCCCGCACCCTTTGCAGGTTTCCTTGTTGATGATCGGCCGGGCCATGTTGGATGCATCCCCTTTTGCGGGTTTCCCCGAAGTGTATTTGTTTATTTTATAACCGCGCATACGCCCTGTCAAGCAACGTTTCGGCGCGGCCGTCGCGCTAAGGAATGAGCAGCGGCATCACGAGCATCAGAAGGGGCATGTACACCAGCGAGAACAGCGTGGTGAGCACCGTGCCGACCGCCGCGAAGGATTCGTCCGCGCCGTACATCGCCGCCACGATGGAGCACTGCGACATGACGGGCATGCTGGCCTGCATCATGAACACACGGCCCATCAGCGGCGGGATGGAAAACGCCGCGCCGATAGCAAACGCCAGCAGCGGCGCCGCAATGAAGCGCCCGGCGAAGGACAGGGCGATCCCCCGGTCCACGTACAGCTTTTTCAGGCCTATGCGGTGCAGCACCGACCCGATGAAGAGCATGGAACAGGGCGTTACAAGCCCACCCAGGTACTTGGCCGCGTCCGCGGCAAAAGGCGGAAGTTTCAGGTTAAAGACGAGCATCACGATGCACGCGGCAAAGGCGATGAGCGCGGGGGAAGCGAGGTTTTTCAGCGTCTGTTTGGAGAAAAGCGACGCCTTCTCCCCGCCGTCGCGCTTGATGCCGGAAATGCCGATCGTCCAGAAGATGACGGTGTTGCCCACGTAGTACAAAAGCGCGTACGGCACGGCCTGCGCGCCGAAAATCGCCGTGGCGACCGGAAGCCCGATAAAG
Source organism: Eubacteriales bacterium (assembly GCA_031553225.1). GTDB lineage: Bacteria > Bacillota > Clostridia > Christensenellales > UBA1750 > JAVBLU01. The sequence goes on along the minus strand of JAVBLU010000028.1, from coordinate 29,006 downwards.
ATGGAGTTGGAGAAGGAGAACATCACGCAGAACACGCCGCGCTTCTGCTGGGGCAGGCGGATGAGACGCGCGAGCGGTATGGCGATGAGGTACGCGCCGCCCATGGTCAAAAAGGGCACCATAAGGCCGACGAGCGAGGCGGCAAGCGACTCGCGCGTGTAATAGGTGAGCATGTTCGCGAACACCGTGGCCGGCACGCCCACGTTCACCACAAGCTTGGACAGCAGCTGCCCCTTGCCCCCGTCAAACCAGCCCTTGGCCGCCAGCAGATAGCCAAGCGCCATCAGCAAAAAGATGGTGACGACGATCTGCATGGCGTTGAACACCAGCTCCAAGGGCAATCCCTCCCATATGGCAAATGCGCCCTGCTGCTGCGGCCGGACAAGCCGCTGCGCGGGCGCGTTGTGCCTTCACCCGCCCGGGCGGCGGCCCCGGCGGCTTTAGCCCAGGGAAACGAACTTGCGGTAGATGGCGTTCATGGCCTTCTCAAAGTCCGTATCGTCCACGCCCACGATGATGTTGATCTCCGAGGAACCCTGGTCGATCATGCGCACGTTCACGCCCGCGTCGGCCAGCGCCGCAAACAGACGCGCGGCCGTGCCGGTGGAGCGCTCCATGCCGCGGCCCACCGTGGCCACCAGCGCAAGCCCGGTCTCCACGTGGATGGAGTCCGGCTCGATCTGCGTCTGCAAATCGCGCAGCACCGCGTCCAGCTTGCCGTCCAGGGCCTTGTCGCTTACCACCACCGACATGGTGTCAATGCCCGTGGGCAGATGCTCAAAGCTGATGCCGTGACCGGTGAACACGCCCAGCACGCGGTGGCCAAAGCCCAGCTCGGCGTTCATCATGGCCTTTTCAATGGCGATGACGGTAAAACCCTTGCGGCCGGCGATGCCGGTGATGGAGCCGCGCGGCGCTACGCACGCGCCCTCGCCCGTGCGCACGATGGCCGTGCCGGGGTCCTGCGGGGCGTTTGTGTTCTTGATGTGGATGGGGATGCCCGCCTGGCGCACGGGGAAGATGGCGTCCTCGTGCAGCACGGTTGCCCCCATGTAGGACAGCTCGCGCAGCTCGCGGTAGGTGATCACGCGGATGGGCTGCGGGTCCTTGACCACGCGCGGATCGGCCATCATGAAGCCGGACACGTCCGTCCAGTTTTCGTACACGTCGGCATAGGCCGCGCGCGCCACAATCGCGCCGGTGACGTCCGAACCGCCGCGCGAGAAGGTCTTCACGGATCCGTCGGGCTTGGCGCCGTAAAAGCCGGGCACAACGGCGCGGGGGCTCTTCTTCAGGCGCGCGCTGAGAAGCTCCTGGGTGGTTTCCTCGTCAAAGCGGCCGTCGGCGGTGAAACGGATGCACTCCGCCGGGTCCACGAAGTCCCACGACAGGGCCGCCGCCATGATGAGGCCGTTTAGGTATTCACCGCGGGAGGCGGCATAGTCGGCGGTGTCCTTCGGGATGCGCGCCTCGATGGCGGCAAACTCGCCGGACAGGTCAAGGGACAGCTGCAGGTCGCGCACGATCTCCTCGTAGCGGGCCCGGATGGCGGCGAATGTCTCCTTTATGTTCCCGCCGCTTGCGGCCTGCTTGTGGCAGGCGTACAGCATATCGGTAATCTTCTCGTCGGCGCTCGTGCGCTTGCCGGGCGCGGAAGGCACGACAAAGCGGCGGCTTTCGTCCGCCCTTAAAATGGCCATCACCTTGCGGAATTGCTCGGCGCTGGCCAGAGACGTTCCGCCGAACTTGGCAACTGCAACGCTCACAAAAAGGCCCCTCTCTTGCCTGCGGAAAAAGGCCGTTACGGCCTCTTTCCGCGCGCTGGAATAACTTTTATATTATAGTGACGCCGGGCGTTTCGTGTCAAGTGCGGCTCAGCAAAATATCCGCTATTCGCCCGCGTACAGGGCCTCGATTTCCGCCTTGGGCATGGGCTTGGTAAGAAGGCTCACCACGGGCACGGCCACAATGGAGGCGATCATGGCGCAGGCGCCGATGAGAGGCGCGCTGGAGGTGGGCAGCAGCAGCGCCAGAATCAGCGTAACCGCCAGGCCCGTAACTGCGCCGCCCCAGGCGCCCGCCCGGTTGGCCCTCTTCCAGTACAGGCCGAAGAGGTACGGCCCAAGGGTTGCGCCGGCCACGGCGCCCCAGGAGTAGGACATGAGCGTGATGATGCCCGTGATGCGCGAGAGCGCCAGCACGAGGGACACGGCCACAAACACAACGCACAGCACGCGCATGAAGGCGTGCGCCTTCTTGTCGGACATGCTCGGCGCGAAGCCGCCCTGCACCAGGTCCAGGGCGATGGCGGAGGAGGAGGTGAGCACCAAAGAGGAGAGCGTGGACATGCTGGCCGAGAGCACGAGCACCAGAATGAGCCCCAGCAGGACCGGCGGCATGACGAGCATGAGCATTTGGGGCATGATCATATCGTAGTTGGCCAGGCCGTTCGCGCCCAGCGGCAAGACGTTTTGCAGCACCACGCGGCCAAACGCGCCCATCAGGTATGCGCCGCCCGCGATGACCAGCGCGAACACTGTGGAGATGATCGTGCCGCGGCGCACGGCCGCGTCGTCCTTGATGGCGTAGAACTTGTGCACCATCTGCGGCAGGCCCCAGGTGCCAAGGCTGGTGAGCAGAATGAGCGGCAGAAGCGCGGCCGCTCCGCCCGGCCCAACCAAGCCTGTGAGGCGCGGATCGAAGGACTGCAGCTGGGCGATGGCCGAACCTACGCCCCCGGTAAAGCGGAAGAGCGCCACGAACATGGCCGCCACGCCGCCCAGCATAAAGATGCCCTGGATCAGGTCGCTGAGGACGGCCGCAAAGTACCCCCCCGCGAGCAGGTAGATGGCCGTCACCGCGGCCATGCCGATCATGCAAACGGTGTAGGGCAGGCCGAAGGCCACCTCAAAGAGGTACCCCAGGCCCTGGTACACGCTGGCCGTGTAGGGCACCAGAAACACAAAGATAACCAGCGCAAGGAAGATCTTCAGCTTTTTGCAGCTGTAGCGCTTCTCCATAAACTCGGGCATGGTGCGCACGTTCCACTTGTGCGTTAGGCGCCTGGTGCGCTTAGCCAGAATGAACCAGGCCAGAAGCGAGCCGATGACGGCGTTGCCGATGCCCACCCATGTGCCGGACAGCCCGAAGTTCCAGCCGGTTTTTCCGGCATAGCCAATAAAGATAACCGCGGAAAAGTACGTTGTGCCGTACGCGAAGGCCGAGAGCCACGGCCCGACGTTGCGCCCGCCCAGAACGAAGTCGCTCAGCGTCTTCGTCTTTTTGGACGCAAAAAAAGCGACAAACACCATCGAGACAGCATAAATCGCCAAAAACAGGTACTTCATTCAATTCCCATCCTTCCATACTACGGGCCGCGCCATACGCCAAAGACCATGCTACTGCGCCACTATAACACACCTTCCCCCTTGGCGCAAGCACCTTTTGTGCGTCCGAAAAAATAAAGGCGGGCCCGGCGGCATGATGCGCCGCCGGGCCCGCCTGTCTGCCTGGAAAAGCGCGCGCGACGGCGCGCCGCCCCGCCTTCGCCTACTTCTGCGCCATGCGCTTATAGTTGTTCAGGCGGATCTGGGCTTCTTGCGCGGCGCGGGCAAAGAGCTGCTCGGCCGCCTCGGGGAACTGCTTTTGCAGGGTGGTGTAGCGAATCTCGTTCTTCAGGAAATCCTGGTAGGCCACCGTCGGATCCTTGGAATCCAGGGTGAAGGGATTCTCGCCCTTCTCCTCCAGCTCGGGGTTGTAGCGGTACAGCGGCCAGTAACCGGCCTCCACGGCCAGCTTGGCTTCCTTCTGCGACAGGCCCATGTTGATGCCGTGGTTGATGCAGGGCGCGTAGGCGATGATCAGGGACGGCCCGTCGTACGCCTCGGCCTCGGTGACGGCCTTCATGAGCTGCTGCTGGGACGCGCCCATGGATACGGACGCCACGTACACGTAGCCGTAGGACATGGCCATCATGCCCAAATCCTTCTTGCGCGTGCGCTTGCCGGCCGCCGCGAACTTGGCGATGGAGCCGGTGGGCGTAGCCTTGGAGGACTGGCCGCCGGTGTTGGAGTACACCTCGGTGTCCATCACCAGCACGTTGACGTTCTCGCCGCAGGCCAGCACGTGGTCCAGCCCGCCGTACCCGATGTCGTAGGCCCAGCCGTCGCCGCCGAAGATCCACACGGACTTCTTGACGAACAGATCGCGGCGGGCGTACATCTCCTTGTACAGCGCGTCGCACGCGCACCCGCAGCTGCCGCATTCCTTGATGGCGATCTGCAGCGCAGCGATGAGCTTTCCGGCGGCGGCCTTGGAGGCTGCGGCGTCGTTCATGCCCTCCAGCCACTGCGTAAGGGCGGCCGTAAGGCCCCACTCGGCGGGCAGCTCGGTGGCGGCCAGCTTCTGGGCGACGGCCTTCAGGCGCTCGCGCTGCTGGGTGACGGCCAGGTTCATGCCGTAGCCGAACTCGGCGTTGTCCTCAAACAGGGAGTTGGCCCAGGCGGGGCCGTGGCCCTCGTCGTTCACGGTGTAGGGGCAGGTGGGCGCGGAGCCGCCGTAGATGGAGGAACAGCCGGTGGCGTTGGCCACAAGCATGCGCTCGCCGAACAGCTGGGTGATGAGCTTGACGTAGGGCGTCTCGCCGCAACCCGCGCACGCGCCGGAGAACTCGAACAGGGGCTTTTTGAACTGCGAACCCTTGACCGTGGACACGTTGAGGGCGCACTTCGTCTCGGGCTGCGCGGCGGCGAAGGCCCAGTTGTCGGCCTGGGCGGCGGCCTGCTCGGCCAGGGGCTTCATCACCAGCGCCTTTTGCTTGGCGGGGCAGATGTCGGCGCAGTTGCCGCAGCCCGTGCAGTCCAGCGGGGAGACCTGCATGCGGTAGCCGTGGCCGGCGAACTCCTTGCCGATGGCGCTCTTGCAGGCGAAGGAAGCGGGGGCCTTGCCCTTGTCCGCGTCCGGCAGCAGGATGGGGCGCAGCACGGCGTGCGGGCACACCATGGCGCACTGGTTGCACTGGATGCAGTTGTCGATCTGCCATTCGGGCACGCTCACGGCGATGCCGCGCTTTTCAAACTGCGTGGTGCCGGTGGGCACGGTGCCGTCGGCGGTGAAGGCCGAGACGGGCAGCTTGTCGCCCTCCTGCTGGATGATGGGGAGCACCACCTGGTCGAAGTAAGGCGTGGCGGGCACGGCAGCCGGCTGCGCGCCGGTCGTGGCCGTCTTCCAGGCGGCGGGCACGGGAATCTCAACAAGGCCGGCGATGGCGTTGTCGATGGCGGCGAAGTTCATGGCGACAATCTTCTCGCCCTTCTTGCCGTACGACTTGACCACCGCGTCCTTCATGTACTTTTCCGCCTCGGCGTAAGGAATCACGCCCGAGAGCTTGAAGAAGGCCGCCTGCATGACCGTGTTGATGCGCCCGCCCATGCCGACCTTCTGCGCGATATCGATGGCGTCGATGTTGTAGAAGCGAAGGCCCTTCTCGGCGATCTGGCGCTTCACGGACGCGGGCAACTGCTCTTCCATCTCGGCTGCGGACCAGGGGCTGCTCAGCAGGAACACGCCGCCCTGCTTGGCGGAGGCGAGCATGTCGTAGCGGGTGACGTAGGAGGGGTTGTGGCAGGCGATAAAATCGGCGTTGTCGATGAGGTAGGTGGACTGGATGGGCGACTTGCCAAAGCGCAGGTGCGAGATGGTGATGCCGCCGGACTTCTTGGAGTCGTACACGAAGTAGCCCTGGGCGTACTGGTCGGTGTGGTCGCCGATGATCTTGATGGAGGTCTTGTTCGCGCCCACGGTGCCGTCCGAGCCAAGGCCGTAGAACATGCAGGACACGGTGCCCTCCGGGGCGGCGTTGAGGCGTTCGTCAAGGGGCAGGCTGGTGCCGGACACGTCGTCCACGATGCCCACTGTGAAGTGGTTTTTGGGGGCGGCGGCCTTCACATTCTTCAGGATGGCCAGCACCATGGTGGGATTGAACTCCTTGGAGCCAAGGCCGTAGCGGCCGCCGCTCACCTGGATGTCCGTGCGCCCGGCCTCGGCCAGCGCGGTGCAAACGTCCTCGTACAGCGGCTCGCCAAGGGAGCCGGGCTCCTTGGTGCGGTCCAGCACGCACAGGCGCTTGCAGGTCTTGGGGATGGCGCAGAGGAACTTGTCCGCCGCGAAGGGACGGTACAGGCGCACCTTGATGAGGCCGACCTTCTCGCCCTTCTTCAACAGGGCGTTGAAGGCCTCCTCGATGGCCTCGCAGCCCGAGCCCATAGCGATGAGCACATACTCCGCGTCCTTGGCGCCCACGTAGTCAAACAGCTGATACTTGCGGCCGGTAAGCCCGGCTACCTTGCCCATCATGGTCTCCACGATGGCGGGCACGGCCTTATAATAGTTGTTGGCGGCCTCGCGGCCCTGGAAGTAGATGTCCGGGTTCTGGGCCGTGCCGCGCTGGTGCGGGTGCTCGGGGTTCATGGCCCGGGCGCGGAAGGCCTCGATGTCGGCCATGTCCACCACGGACTCGATCTCGGCGTAGTCGATGCCGTCGATCTTCTGCACTTCGTGCGAGGTGCGGAAGCCGTCGAAGAAGTGCAGGAAGGGCACGCGGCTCTTCAGCGTGGCCAGGTGCGCCACAAGCGCCATGTCCATGGCCTCCTGCACCGACCCGGAGGCGATCATGGCAAAGCCGGTCTGGCGGCAGGCCATCACGTCGGAATGGTCGCCGAAGATGGACAGCGCGTGCGCCGCAAGAGCGCGGGCCGACACGTGGAACACGCAGGGCAGCAGCTCGCCGGCGATCTTGTACATGTTGGGAATCATGAGGAGGAGGCCCTGGGAAGCGGTGTAGGTGGTGGTGAGCGCGCCGGCCACGAGCGAGCCGTGCACAGCGCCCGCCGCGCCGCCCTCGCTCTGCATCTCCGCCACGCGCAGCGTCTGTCCAAAGATGTTCTGGCGGCCGTACGCCGCCCATTCGTCCGCCACTTCCGCCATCGGCGAGGACGGCGTGATGGGGTAGATGGCCGCCACGTCGCTCAAAGCGTAAGCGATGTGGCTGGCTGCCGTGTTGCCGTCGATCGTCATTTTCTTGCCCATGGAATAAGACCTCCTCAACAAACGTGCCCGGCACGTTCAATTATCTAAACCATTATATAGACGATTCCTTGGCCTGTCAAGAATTAGTCAATTCTAACAAGCTTTGCGGCCCGGCGTTCATGCGCGCATCCTTATATTCTTGCTTCCGTCGCCGGCGCCCCATGCAAAAGAGGCCGCCGCGCACAGCATGCCCCACCATCGCGAAGCTGAGCCCGCGCATCTCCAGCCGCCATTCCTTTAACGCTGCCGCCTCTTCTTTCGCCGGTGCGCCGCCCATTATGGACGGATGCCAAGGCGGCCTCGCCAATTAGCTCCCCATTTTTCATGTGCAGCGGTTGCCGTTTGCCCGGTCTTTGTATCTTTTTTGGAAACGCGAAAAAGAAGCGGCCCGCTGAGCGTACGCAAATGCATCGCCGTCTGCGGCCGCACGCCGCAGGCGAATCCGGGCGTTCGCCCAACCCTGCGCCCTGGGAAACGATCCCGGTTCCCCAAGGGATGTATCATGCTTCCCTGCCTGATGGTCCCATCGACACGATCGTTCCCTCCCCGGCGGCGCATGACCGAAGGCGGCTTGTTTCCATGGGTGCGCTGGCGGGGCTGTGCGCCGCGCGGGAACGGCGCGCACTTTTTCTGAACGGCGTTGTCTTTGCCCGCCGCGGCGGTTTGACCGGCCTTCTGCATGCAGGCGGGCGCCAGGCGCGCTTCTCAAGGGCGAACGATGAGCTATGGCGGCGTTCATTTGGGCGGCTGCGAAAAGACGGGCAGGACGGCGCGTCGAGCGGAAGGCATCCCTACAGCTTCGCCGTCTGCACGATGCGGGAGAGCAGCGCGGCGAAGGCCGCGCCGGCCTTGTCGCCGGCCCGCATCACTTCCTCGTGCGAGAGGGGCGCGTCCAGAATGCCCGCCGCGGCGTTGGTGATGCAGGAGATGCCCAGCACGCGCAGGCCGCAGTGCCGGGCCGCCACCACCTCCGGCACGGTGGACATGCCCACCGCGTCCCCGCCCAGCGTGCGGATCATGCGGATCTCGGCGGGCGTCTCAAAGGAGGGGCCGCTCATCATGCAGTATACGCCCTCCCGCAGGGCGATGCGCAGCTGCAGCGCGGCGGTGCGCGCCGTGTCCTGCAGCTCGCGGTCGTAGGCGTGCGTCATATCCGGAAAGCGCGGGCCCAGCTCGTCCTCGTTCGGGCCGCACAGCGGGTTTGCGCCCGTTAAATTGATGTGGTCGGTGATGAGCATGAGATCGCCCGGCACGAAAGCCTTGTTCACCCCGCCCGTGGCGTTCGTCACGATGAGCGCCCCCGCGCCCATGCGCCGTATCAGCCGGATGGGCAGCACGACGTCGCGCAGGCTGTGCCCCTCGTAGGGGTGAAAGCGGCCCTGCATGCACAAAACCGGCACGCCGTGCACGCTGCCGGACACGAACCGCCCGGCGTGGCCGGGCACGGTGCTTGCGGGAAAGCCGGGCAGATCGCGATAGTACACATGCACGGGGTTGTCCACCTGCTGAGCAAACGCGCCCAGGCCCGAGCCCAAAACCAGGCCGACCTTGGGCGGGCGCACCCCGCGCTCGGCCATGTGCTGCGCGAGCGCGTCCAGCGTCTTCATCATGTTCTTTGTCTCCTTACTGCTCGTTTCCTGTATTTCGTGGCGCCGCCGCTTACGGCAGAGGCAAAAGCGGCGCGCCGAGCAGGGGCGCAAGGCCCAGATACGCCAGCGCCGTCGCGGACACGTCGCTCATCACACCCCCGGCGATCGGGCCGGGCGCGACAAAGGGCGCCCAGGCCAGCAGGGGCACGGCCTCACGCGTGTGGTCGGTGCCGGCGTGCACAGGGTCGCATCCGTGGTCGGCGGTGACGAGCAGCAGGTCCTGCGGTTTCAGCCGCCGCATCAGCGCGCACAGCCAGGTATCCGTGTCCTCCAGGGCGCGCGCCATGCCGGCCGGGTCGCGCCTGTGCCCGTACAGCATATCAAAGTCCACAAGGTTCGTGAAAATAAGGCCGCCAAAGTCCTGGCCGACGGCCTCCAGGGTCACCTGCTGGCACGCCTCGTTCCCGGCTACGTGCAGCGCGTCCGTGAGGCCCTGTCCGCAGAAGATGTCCTCGATCTTCCCGATGCCCACCACACGCTGCCCTGCGGCTTTCATGCGGTCCAGCATGGTTTCCCCGGGCGGAGGGAGGGAAAAATCCCGCCGGTTTCCGGTGCGAACGTACCGGCCGGCCGCGCCCGCAAAGGGCCGGGCGATAACGCGCGCCACGGCCAGCTCGCCGGTGAGCAGCGCCCGCGCGGCGCGGCAGATGCCATACAGCTCCTCCGGGGGGATCGTGTCCTCGTGCGCGGCGATCTGCAGCACGCTGTCCGCCGAGGTGTATACGATGGGCCGTCCGCTCGCCTGGTGCTGCGGGCCCAGCTCCTCCAGAATGGCCGTGCCGGAGGCCGCCCGGTTCCCCAGCGTCCCCCGCCCGATCGCGTCCTGCAGCTTTTGCATGAACGCCTGGGGAAACCCGTCCGGGAACACGGGGAAGGGCGTCTTCAGCGGCAGCCCGCACAGCGCCCAGTGCCCGGTGGTCGTGTCCTTGCCCGGCGCGTCCTCGGCAAGCGTCCCGTACGCCCCAAAGGGCGCGCGCGCGGGGGCGAACGCCTCAAGCCCTGGCAGCGACAACAGCCCCAGCGAGGAGAGCACCGGCAGCCGCGGTGCGGCGGCCTGCATGGTGTGCAGCAGCGTATGCGCGCCCTCGTCCCGGTACGCTCCGGCGTCCGGCAGGGCTCCGGCGCCCACGCCGTCCAGCACCACGAGCACCACGCGCCTGGACATACGATCAGCTCCTTCAAAAAGGGATACGCAAAGCGCTGTTGCGCGGGATTCTACATGAGCAGGGCGTCCCACGCGCTGGCGGCCAGGGTGAGCGCCAAAGCGAGGGCGACGGTTTGCCAGAACGGCTTTAGGTACATGATGCGTTCGCGCAGCGGCATACGGATTCCTGCGCGCAGCGGGAAGGTGGCCGCCCAAACGGCCATGGAGGACATGGCCATCTGGCCGAGCGTGGCGATGAGCGCCGAGGGCAGCAGCACAAACACGGTTAAAGGCAGGCGCCCGCCTCCGGACAGGCCGGCCGTCAGCGCCAGGGTAAATCCCGTAAGGAAGGCGCGCAGCGCCGCCAGCAGCGCCGCGGGCACCGCGCCCCACAGCCACAGCCCGCACGCGCCGGTGAGCAGCGCAAAGCGCAGGGCGGTGAAGGCCAGCGGCCAGTACGCCGCCATGCCGCGCGGCCGGGTGAGGTACTGCAGGCTGAGCGTCTCGGCCGCGCGGTCAAGCGCCGGGCCGGAGAGCCCCGCCGCCGTGCCCGCCCCGGCGCTTAGCCCCAGCACCACCAAAAAAGCCATCACGCCGTACGACGCCGCGTGCGCCGTTACGTGATCGTGCAGCTTGTTCATAGCCGTCTGCATCACCTGCATCACCCCCGGTTGTCCCACCTTATGCGTCCGGCGGGAAAAACATGCGGCGGCACGGGAGCAGAGGCCCGGGGCGGCGGCCGTTTCCCCGGCGCTGGGCGCAAAAACGCCCCCGCCCGCGGGACGCAGTCCCGGAAAGCGGAGGCCAGGCGGCGCGGCGCTTCAGCCGCGGATGCGCACTTTTTCCGCGACCATGGCGATGAACTCGCCGTTGGTGGGCTTGCCCGTATCGCCGCGGATGGTGTAGCCGAACATGCTGTTGATCGTGTCCACGCGCCCTTTGTCCCAAGCCACCTCGATGGCATGGCGTATGGCGCGTTCCACGCGCGAGGGGGTGGTGCCAAACTGCTCGGCGATGCTCGGATAGAGCACCTTGGTGATGGAGGACAGAAGCTCGATGTTCATGACGACCATGCCGATGGCCTCGCGCAGGAACTGATAGCCCTTGATGTGCGGCGGCACGCCGATCTGGTGCAAAAGCTGGGCGATGTAGGCGTCCTGCGCCTGGCCGCGCTGCATGCGCTTGGGCCGCACGAAGGGGCCGCCCTCCTCGCCTTCGGCGGGCAGAAGAAGGGAGCGCATGCGCTTGACGAGCACCTCAAATTCCACGGGTTTCACCATATAGTAGTCCGCGCCCAGCTGCAGCACGCGCCGGATGATGCTCTCCTGCCCGATGGCCGATATGGCGATGATGCGCGGGGTTTTCTCCAGCCCCGCGGCGCGCAGGTCCTCCAGCACGCCCACGCCGTCCAGCCGGGGCATGATGATGTCCAGAATCACCAGGTCCGGCAGGTGCTGCTGGATGAGCTCCAGCGCGCGTACGCCGTCGTCCGCCACGCCGACCACGTCAAAATCCGCCAGGCCGCGCAAATTTTGCGCGAGCAGGTCGCTGAAGGCCTGGTTGTCGTCGGCGATGACGACGCGAATCCCCGCGCCCGTGCCCGACGCTTTGACGGATGCGCGCGATGATCGATCGCGGCCAAGGAGTGACGGATCATTGCGAGAATAACTCATAGATGTAACCTCCAAGCAGGAAGAGCCCGGACACGCCGCGCCTAGCGATAACAGATACCCAAGGCGGCATTCGGCGTATAGGTGTATCGTATATATCCTGTGCAATAAAGTGCCGCGCCACCCTGTGCTGGTTTTACATTACGTCAAAAAACTTCTACATTTTGCCGCCGTGAGAGCGCCGCATTTTCGACCTTTGTCGCCATTTGTGTTGTATCCTCGGTTTTTGCGCGTCGGTGAGATTCGGCAAGACCCGTCAATTTGCGCTTTGCAGCATCCATTCGATGAACAGCCCGTAGCCGCGCGTAGGGTCGTTCACGTACACGTGCGTCACCGCGCCCACGATGTGCCCGTCCTGGATGATGGGCGAGCCGCTCATGCCCTGCACGATGCCGCCCGTGCGCTGCAGCAGCTGCTCGTCGGTGATCTGCACGACCATGGAGCGGGAGGCAGGCGCGCCCTGCCGGCTTACGTGCACGATCTCGCAGGCGTATTCGTGCACGCCCGTGTCGTCCAGCGTTGTTAAAATGGACGCCGGCCCCGTGTGCACGCCCGCCTGCGTGCCGATGGGCAGGCCCTGGGGGTACAGCGTGGAGGGCATGCCGCCCGTGGCCGTGCCGTAGATGCCAAACTCGGTGTTGTTCGTGATGACGCCCAGGGTTTTGGGCGAGGCGGGAAACACCCCGCGCAGCTCGCCCGGCTCGCCTTTTTGGCCGATGCGGATGTCCACGATGTCGGAATAGAAGACCTTGCCGTCCCCCACCGAGAGGAGGGTGCCGGTGTCCGCGTCCGTGATGGCGTGCCCAAGCGCGCCGAACTTGTTCGTGGAGGGGTCGTAAAAGGAAAGCGTGCCAACGCCCGCAGTGGAATCGCGCACCCATGCGCCGATGCGGGCCGCGCCGTCCGTGCGGTCGCGCTCGGGGGTAAGCAGCACGTCCATATCCGTGCCGCCGCGCTTCACGCTCAGGCGCACGCTGCCGCCTTGGTGCTCGCTCAGGGCCCGGGTCAGGTGCGACGCGCCCTGAAGCGGAATGCCGTCCAGCGCCTCAATCACGTCGCCCGGGGCAAGCCCCGCGTCGCGCGCGGGCGAGCGGGCGCTCGAGCCGTCCACGTCCGCCAGGCCGACCACCAGCACGCCCCGCGTCTTGATGGCCACGCCGATCGCCTCGCCGCCCGGTATCAGCATGCGTTCGGGGTACACGGTCACCTGCACGCGTTTTACGGGAATCAGCCCCAGCAGCTTGATCGTCAGATCGGTCTGCCCGGCTTTGGCGGAGGACAGGGACAGCTCGCTGGTCAGGCCAAGATCCTTCAGGCGCTCATCCTGCGAGCCGGCCACCTGGGCCGATTCGCCTCTGGCCTCGATGCGCACGGGCAGAAACAGCTGAAACTCGCTGCTGCCGTTGGAGGGCAGCTGTATTTCCTCGGGCAGATTGCGCAAACTCTGTACCTGAGGCGAAAAATTGAGCGCGAGCGCCGCCGCCGCCAGCAGCCATCCCGCCGCCCGCCGAAACCGCCCCGCCGTGCCCGAAAACCCCGTCCGCCGCCGAACTATGCCCATTTCTCATGCGCCCCCCGCCACCAAATCAACAGTAGCATGGGTTCGCAGGCGGGGCGCTATACTGGAAACCTTGCGCATCCAGGCAAATTATGGTATTGAGCGGCTGAAAAAATGCCGCGCAGGGTGGCAGTCAGGGCTGTTCCTGCGCGGCCGTTCGGCCGGAAAAGGCGCGTTTAGCCGTGGCTGCGAGCGGCTGTGGGATCGTACTCCTCGTACTTGCGCATGCGCTTCCAAATATCCAAAATCATGGAATAACGCTCGGGCGGCATGCCCTTGAATGGCACGTTGGAGGTGCAGAACAGATACCCGCCGCCGGGCTTGGCGTGCGTGAGGCAATACTCGGCGGAGGCGCGCACCTCCTCGTCGGTGCCGGTTTGCATGGCTGCGCAGTGCACGTTGCCGCACAGGGCCACCTTGTGGCCCACCAGGCGCTTCACCTCGCGGATGTCCACGCCCGCCATTGGATCGATGGAGTGCAGCGCGTGGGGGTTGCACGACACGAGCTGGTCAAGCACGGGCATGATATTGCCGTCGGTGTGCTTGATGGCAAAGCGACCGAGGCCGCGCACGCCGTCCACCACCTGGTGCAGGTAGGGCGTGACGAACTGGGCGAACATGGCGGGCGACAGGAAAGGCCCGCTGTTGTAGCAGTAGTCGGAGCACAGCAGAAACACGTCGATGCCCGCGTCAGCAAAGCGCGCGTTGCGCGCGCAGGCAAAATCGGCCATCTCCTGCGCGCGGCGCTTCACCCCGTCCGGGTCGTCGGCAATCTGGTAGGCAAAATCGTACATGCGGTTGCCGTCGGGTATGGAGAAGGTGCCGTCGCCGTGGCACCCAAGCAGCGCCTCGCCCTTGTTTGTGGCGATAACGCGCTTAAGGAAGATGTCGTAATCGCTCCCCGGCTCGATCCGCCCGGCGCGGTAGGCCTCGTGAAAGCCCGGCCCGTATACGGGAAGGATGGCGTACTCCAGGCGGTCGTATACCTCGCACTTCCACTCGGCGGCTTCCTGGATCAGGCGCTCGCGCTCGCGCGGCCCCAGAAGCCCGATGCGCTCGCTCTCCAGCTCCGGGGGCACGAAGGGCTTGCCAAACATCACGTCGGCCAGTTGAAACTCCAGCTCGAACGTGGGCACCTCGTCGGGCATGCGCAGGGAAAGCGCCGTGGCCGCCCGTTCGCCTCGCCTCATGGGGGTCACCTCCATATCTGTCTAGTGCTATATCATACAACCATACAGGGCGGCTGGCAAGAACCGCCACTTCTTTTTCCCGCGCGGCGAAGCCCGCCGCCGCGTTCCCCGCGCACGGCGGCTCTGCGGCTTTTCGCGAAACGCGGGGCGGGGCGCCGTGCCGAACCCCTTCGCGGCGTGCGCCCGGCGTCAGCTGCCCGTGGAGGCGTAGCGCCGCGCGCCGGCCGAAAAGGCGCAAAGCGCCAGCAGCAAGAACAGCGCGCCGGCCGGAAGAGCCGCAAAGGCGGAAAGCGCCGATGCGCCCATGCCGCAGGCGTAGGACACCGGATAGTAGCAAAACACGAACATGGGCACAAGGAAGGTAAACACACCGCGCAGCCAGGCGGGCAAAGCCTCGGGCGGCATCTTGGCCAGCTGGTAGGAGCCGTTTGTAAAGATGTAGGTGATGTCCACCGACCCGATGGTATAAAAGCACAGGGCGGCGGAGAACACGAACACCCCCACGTACGCGCACACCCCGCCCGCGTACGCAAGCGCCAGGCACGCGGCCGCAAGCGGCGGCACCGGTCCGCCCAGATGGCGCAGCCCGATCAGGAACATGGCAAGCCCCGTCGCGGCGCGCACCAGGCGGTGCAAGTGAAAGCGGTGCGCCACGACCTGCACGTACAGCCCGCGCGGCCGCAGAAGCACGCGGTCGAAACCTCCGGAGCGGATCAGGGAAGGAAAGGTGTCAAACCCCCGGCCGAGCGTCTCGGCCGCGCCGAAGGCCGACACGGCCAAACCGTAAATCGCAAGCACATGATACAGGGTGAAGCTGCCGATGCTGCGAAACAGCGAAAACAGCACGAGGATCTCCAGCGGGTCGGTGACGCACACGAAGAGCACCTGCACAAGCCGCACCCACCACATGCGGTACTGCACCGTTCCCAGCGCGCCGATGCGCAGGTACCGCAGGTACAAAGAAAAGCCGTTCATGGGTTTCATCCGTTTCACCCTCCCTGCACGATGATGCGCCTGCGCCCGGCGCCCACCAGGCAGCGCCCGGCCAGCAGGGCCGCGGCCAGCCAAAGCAGCTGGATGCCCAGCACAAGCGGCAGCTGCGCCGGGGGGAGCACCCCCGCGTACAGCCGCGCGGGCAGGTCGATCATGCCGGCAAAGGGCTGCAGCAGCATAAATTTGGCAAAGGCGGGCGGAAAAAGCGCCAAAGGCACCATGGTGCCGGAGAGCGTGAGCATGACGACGCCGAACAGGTCGGCCTTGTTGCTGCCGCTCTCCACGTCCATGTTCAGGCCGTAGATGATCATCTCCAGGGCGCAGGAGAGCAGATATCCGGTGGACAGCGCGGCGAGAGCGCACAGGAGCGCGGCCGGGGAGGCCGGGCCCGAGAGATGCATGTCCCCCCGAAGCAGCGCGCCCACGCTAAGCGCCGCCACGGCGCGCGGCAGCGCCCGGGCCAGCTTGTCCACAAACAGGTGCGCGTACATAGAGGCGTACAAGTCCATCGGGCGGCACAAATCCAGCGCAACGTCGCCCGAGCGCACGCGGCTGTACAGGTACTCGTCCACGCCCATGCCGCCCACCAGCAGGTACATGCCCTGGCCGATCCATTTCATGGCCACGGCCTGGCTCATGCTCACGGCGCTGTGCGCGCTTCCCAGGCGGTAAAACACGGCGATGATGAGCACAGTGATGTAGCTCCAGAACAGGTGCAGCGCATTGCGGCTCCAAAACGCCGCGCGGAACTGCATGTCCTTGCCTATGTTCACGCGCAGCAGGGTCCATATCGCAGCCGGCCTCATAGCGCCATCACCCGGTACAGGCGGGTTACCACTTCCTCCACGTCCGGCTCGGTAAGGGTGAACTCGCCCAAACAGCAGCGGGCGGACAGGGCGGCGAGCACGTCCTGCGCGGCGATGGCCGCCGGGTCGAAGGACACGCTCACCTGCTCCTCGCTCTGCTCCACATGAAGCGCGAAGGGCAGCTGAAGGGGCGGCGCGGGGGCGCGCAGTTGCGCGCGCAGCGTTTTTTGGGGCGCGTACTGCGCGCGCAGGCGGTCCATATCGCCGTCGTACAGAATCTGGCCGTGCCCGATGACCAGCACGCGGCGGCACAGCGCCTGGATATCGTCCATATCGTGCGTGGTGAGCAGCATGGTGGTGCCGCCCTCGGCGTTCAGCCCGGCCAGAAACGCGCGCAGGCTGCGCTTGGACACGGCGTCCAGGCCGATGGTCGGCTCGTCCAGAAACAAAAGCTTTGGCGCGTGCAGCAGCGCGGCAATCAGCTCGCAGCGCATCCTCTGCCCCAGCGAGAGCTGGCGGGCGGGCACGGGGAGCAGCGCTTCCGCGTCCAGCGTGGACAGCAGCCGCCCAAGGCGCCTTTGGTAGTCGGTCTGCGGCACGCCATAGATGTCGCGCAGCAGCTCGAAGGAATCGCGCACGGGGTTGTCCCACCACAGCTGCGAGCGCTGGCCAAACACCACGCCGATATCCGCCGCGTGCTGGCGCCGCTGCGTCCAGGGCACGCGCCCGCCGATCACGCACGTGCCGCCGTCGGGAACGAGCACCCCGCTCATCACCTTAACGGATGTGGACTTGCCCGCGCCGTTTGGGCCGATGTATCCGATCATCTCCCCTTCCCGCGCGCTGAAGCTGATGCCCTTCAGCGCTTCCACCACCTGCGTGTCCCGCACGAGCGCGCCTCTCAGCGCGCCCAGCAGCCCCGGTGATTTTTTGTGCACACGAAACACCTTGCGCACGTTCGTCATCTCGATGTAGGCCATGCTGCGCCTCCCTTTCATCCGGCGTTGGGCGGCTTCTCGCCACTCTACCATCATAGGGCCGCGGCCGCCTCCGGGCAAACCGCGTATGCCGCGGCGGCATAGCGCGGTTCGCGGGCGTTTCGGCCGCGCTCGCGAAACCTCCTCTTTTTTCACGCACGCTTGACAGGTTTTCGTTTTCTTGCTATGATACATATGATAGATGCCCTGAAGGGTCATGTCTGTTTTTTTACTATCAAAATCAGATCGGATGAAGCGCGAGAGGCGCTTTTTTTGTACCCGCCCGGCTTGCCGGGGGCGGGTTTTTTTGTTATCCTTCGCTTAGAGCCGCTTGACACGCCCGAAGGAGGACGCAGGACATGGCTGTTCCCGTACGCGATCATGAGGCGCACAACCGCGAGAACGAGGCGCTGTGGACCGCCTTTCACCGCGGGGAAGCGCGCCGCGCGCCGCTGTTGTTCTCCGTAAACGCCCGCTACTTAATGAACGACCGCGCGCGCAACGAAGGGCGCGATACCATGGCCGCCATGTTTTACGACACGGACATGATGCTGCGCTGGCAGCTGCGCCTGCAGCGGTTCCTTCGCTGCGAGCTATGCGACGACCGGCCCTGGGGCCCGCCGCCCGAAGGCTGGCGCGTGAATGTGGACATGCAGAATGTGGCCGAGCCCGCCTGGTACGGCTGCCCCATCGACATGTCCGATCCCATGATGCCCTACGCGCAGCACTTTTTGCGGGCCGAGGACCTGCCCTCGTTCCTGCGCCGCCCGCCCGACCCCTTCGGCGGGGTGATGGCCCAGGTGATGGAACACCGCAGGACCATGCTGCGCCGCAAGGAGCAGGGCATGGAGTTGGAAGGCTGCCCCATCGGAGAAGTGGGCGGCGGCCCGCACACGGACGGGCCCATGACCGTTGCGTGCAGCCTGATGGGGCCCTCGGCCTTCTGCCTTCTGCTGTACGAGGACCCGCAGGCGGCAAGCGATCTGCTCGCTTTCCTCGCCGACACGGCCGTCGCGCGCATCCACGCGTGGCGGCGCGAGCTGGGGCAGCCCGAGCGCACGCCCATGACCGGCCTTGCCGACGACTCCATAGCGCTGATCTCCCACGCCGATTACATCCGCTTCGTGCTGCCCCACCACAGGCGTCTGATCGCCGGACTCGCCACAGGCGAGCGGAAGAACAACGTGCATCTGTGCGGCGATTCCACCCGCCACTTTCTCACCATTCGCGATGAGCTGAACGCCGGGACCTTTGACACCGGCTATCCGATCGATCACGCCGCCATGGCCCGCGCCCTTGGCCCGGACGTCGTCCTTCAGGGCGGCCCGACCGTCGGGTTCCTGCTGAGCGCCACCCCGGACGAGGCCCGCGAGGAGTCGCTGCGCATCCTACGCTCCGTCGCGCCTCACACCCGCCGTTTCCTGCTTAAAGAGGCGAACAACCTCGCCCCCGGCACCCCGCTTCCCGTTCTGAACGCCATGTACGACGCCGTGCGCGATCCCGCCTCCTACGGCTGGACTGGAGGGCGCGGCGCAGAGGCGATATGAAGGGAACCCGCCGGCCGCGTCGCACCCGTTCCACAGGCTGCGCCGTAAAACCCGCCGGCGCCTTTCGCCGGCGGGTTTTGCGACGCGGCCCCCGAAGGAACGCTTGAACCCGGCCGCGTCGCGGCCGGGTTCATAAGGGATCCAAGGGACGAGTCCCTTGGCGGGAGGCGCGCAGGGCGGGGCCCTTCGCGCCTCCCGCCCGCCGCTTGTCTGCGGCACGCGTAAGTGGTATCCTTCCCTATGCGCCCGGCGCGCGCCGGGCGCGACTCATGTCGCGGAGGGCCTTCATGCAGCTGACGCCCAGAATGTTTTTGATCGTGTGCCCGCTGGCGTTTCTGGCGGGCTTTATCGACGCGGCCGCGGGCGGAGGCGGCCTGATCTCGCTTCCGGCGTATCTAGCGGCGGGGCTTCCGCCCAGGCTGGCGTCCGGAACGAACAAGCTCTCAGCCAGCATTGGCACGCTGTCGGCCACCATCAGCTACGCCCGCAAGGGCCAGATCGAGTGGAAGCCCACTGCCCTGGGCGTGCTGGGCGCGCTGCCCGGCGCTTTTTTGGGCGCGAAGCTGCTCATGATCGTGCCCGAAGACGCGGTGCGCTGGCTTTTGCTGTTTGCCATACCCGCGCTTGCGGCGCTTGTGCTGCTCACCGGCCGCGCCGGCCGCGGCGGGGAGGACGGGCGGGCGCAAAGCCGCTTTTTGTGGGCGTCGCTGCCCATCGGCTTCTTCGTGGGCATGTACGACGGGTTCTTTGGGCCGGGCACGGGCGTTTTCCTCACGCTGCTGTTTCACGGCCTGATGCGCCTGCCCTACGTGCGCGCCAGCGCCACCGCAAAACCCATCAACCTGGCGTCGGGCGTGTCCTCGCTCGTGTCGTTTTTGCTGGACCGGCAGGTGATCGTGCTGCTCGCGCTGCCCGCCGCCGCCGCCTCGGTGGCCGGAAACCTGCTGGGCGCGCGGGTGGCGGTAAACAAAGGCGCGAGGGCCGTGCGCGCGCTGCTTGTGGTCGCGCTGGCGCTGCTCCTTGCGCGGGTGGCCTACGACCTGTTCTGGGCATAAAGCGCGGCAAACGCGCTTACTCCTGCATCAGGGGCACGGCGTCGGGTACGACCAGGCGCGCGCCGGTCTGCGCCTGCACGTCGCGGGGCGTAAGGCCGGGGGCGATCTCGGCAAGAAGCAGCCCCTGCGGCGTTGGCCGCAGCACGCACAGGTCGGTGATGATCAGGTCGGCGCAGCGCAGCGCGGTGAGCGGAATCGTGCATTCCGGCAAAATTTTGTGCGCGCCGGACGCGGTGTGCTGCATGGCCACGATCACCCGCTTTACGCCCGCCAGCAGGTCCATGGCGCCGCCCATGCCCGGCATGCGCACGCCCGGCACCATCCAGCTGGCAATGCGGCCCTGCTCGTCCACCTGCAGCGCGCCCAGTATGGTGGCGTCCACGTGCCCGCCGCGCGTGAGGGCAAAGCTCATGTCGCTGCCAAAGCACATGCCGCCCGGCAGAATGCTCACCCGGCTGCCGCCCGCGTTCGTGAGATAGGGCGAACCGCCGCCCGGCTCGGGCTCGGGGCCCAGGCCCAGAAACCCGTTCTCGGAATGCAGCAGCACCGACACGCCCTTGGGCAGGTAGTTGCCCACAAGCGTCGGGATGCCGATGCCCAGGTTGATCGTCCAGCCGTCCTGCAGTTCGCGCGCCGCGCGCCTGGCGATGCGTTCCTTTGCGTCAGCCACGGGCTCGCTCCCCCTCGCCAAGTATCATGCGCGTGACGCACAACCCGGGCGACATGACCGCTTCAGGGGCGATGGCGCCAACGGGCACGATCTCGTCCGCCTCCAGAAGCACCGTGTCCGCGGCCATGGCCATCAAGGCGTTAAAATTGCGCGTGGAGCCTTCGTAGAAGGCGTTGCCCGCCTCGTCCGCGCGCGTGGCGCGGATGAGCGCGAGATGGGCGCGCAGAGGCAGCTCGATCAAGTACTCCTTGCCCTGAAGCGTGATGGTCTGTTTGCCCTTTGCGGCCAGGGTGCCGACCCCCGTGGGGGTGATTACGCCCCCAAGCCCGGATCCGCCCGCGCGGATGCGCTCGGCCAGGGTGCCCTGCGGGGCGAACTCCACGTCCAGCTCGCCCGCGGCCATCTGGCGCTGGGTTTCCGGGTTGGTGCCGATGTGCGACACGATGATGCGGGCAAACCGCTTTGCGTCCACCAGCGTGCCGTTCCCCATGCCCGGAAAGCTGGTGTCGCAGGCGATGAGCGTCAGGTCCGACGCGCCGCTGGCAAGCAGAGCGCGGATGAGGGTGTACGGCGTGCCGCAGCCCAGAAACCCGCCGATCATCACGCGGATGCCGCTGCGGAAGTAGGGAGCAAGCTGCGCTTGGGTTGCGCGTTTATCGGTCATGAAAGGGCCTCCTTATGCGCTGGCGACAGCGTGCGGCTGCGCATGGCGACGAACAGCCCCAGCGCGGACACGAGGATGATGAGCAGGAAAGGCGCCATGGCCGCCTTTTGCGACAGCAGCCCCGCCAGGTACGCAAACGGCGCGGTAACCAGCTGAACGGCCGCATAGATCACCCCAAGCACGCGCGCCCGCTCGCCCGCGTCCACGTGCAGCGCGGTGAGCGTCTCCATCAGCGGCGCGAGCAGCCCCATGGACACGCCCGACAGCAGCACGCACCCAAGCGCGGGCACCACCGCGCCCCGGGGCAGGGCGATAAGCAGCGACGCGCATACGATTTGCACGACAAACGCGGCCGTCAGCGGGCGGTGCACGGCCGACAGGCGCACGCGGTGCGACACGAAGGCGTACACCGCCAGCATGGCCACAGCCGTTAAAATGGGAAAAACGGACACGAGCGCGTCCGGAACGCCCACGGCGCGCGTAACGTACAGCGCCAGAAACGTGTCGCTCACAAGCATAATCACCGACTGGACCGCCGCGAGCGCCAGCACGATCGGCGTACCCGGCTGCTTCACGAAGGCGCGGAACACCTCCGGGAACCCGAACACCTGCGCCAAAAAGGGGCGCCCGCGCGAGAGGGCCATGCGTTCCCGGCCAAAGGGCATCTCCTTCGTCTGGCGAAAGATGACGACGGCTTTACAGGTCATGCAGGCACAAAAGAACACGTACAGGATGCGCACGGCGGGCACCAGGGTGAGCCGCGCGACGATCAGCCCCGCCAGGGGCGCGAAGAATACGGACACCTGCCCGGCAATGCCGATGAGCGTGCCGATATGCACCAAAAGATTTGGATCGGTGCCTTCAATGTACAGGCAGTTCCACGACGTGGTGGACACGCGGCGCGCCCCGTTGAACACCGTGGCCGCGAAGAACCACCAGCCCGAACGGGCGAAGGCCCACAGAAGGCAGGCGAAGCCGTAGGAGACAAGATCGGACACGAGCAGCGTGGCCCTGCGGCCGAACCGGTCCACAAGCGGCCCGGACAGCAGCGACATAACGAAGGTAGACAGCGCCCCAACGGCCGCTACCAGCCCGATGCGCGCGTCGGATAGGCCAAGCGCGGCCATGTACAGCGCCGCGAAAGGCGTCACCAGGTGATAGGGAATGCCGTAGAGCGGCTCCCACACGATGCACGGGCGAACGTTGCCCTGTAGGCCGAGCAGGGTTTTTACAAGCGGGTGATCGCGCACGGGTCACCCTCCTTCGCATGTACTTCCCTTGGACGCAGACGCCCGAAAGGCCCTGCCGCGAAGCTGCCGCGAAGCTTACGCCCGGCCGCCGGACGCCCGCGCTCCCCGCCCGGCCTGCGCCTGCATGCGCTGGCTGTAAAAGAGGGCCTGCTGCACATAACCGGCGTCCGCGCCCCAGCGCTCCTGAGCGGCGCGGCACAGGCCCTCGCGGCCCTTCGCGCGCGGAAAGAGCGGCGAGAGAGCGCGCTCGATCCACACGTCCACGGGACAGGCGTCCAGCCTGCCGCAGGCAAAGAGCAGCACGCAGTCGGCCACCTTGGGCCCAACGCCGCGCAGGGCCACAAGCCGCGCGCGGGCTTCCTCGCGCGGCAGCGCCGCAAGCGATGCATGGTCGAAGCCCTCGGCCACGGCTCTGGCGGCGGCCAGAAGGTACGGGGCGCGATACCCGGCCCCGGCCTCGCGCAGGCCGCTCTCCTGAAGGGCCAGTACGCCCTCCGGGCCGGGAAAAGCCCACGCCTCATGCCCGAAGGCCTCCATTTTTCGCCCTTTCCGGGCGATGTGGCGCATGGAAGCGCGGATACGCGCGATGTTGTTGTTCTGCGACAGCAGGAACGCGCAAAGCGTCTCAAAGAAGGGCTGGCGCAGCAGGCGCAGGCCGGGACAGGCGTTTAGCGCCGCAAGCGCGGGCTCGTCGCCGCAAAGGCGGCCGCGCAGCGCCAAAAGGTCATAGTCCAGGTGGAAATACGCGCGGAAGAAGGCCTCGTCCGGGTCGTCCGCCTGAATCAGCAGCCCCTGGCCGTCCTGGCGAAAGAAGGCCGGCCGCCCCTCCGGACAGGCAACCCAGCCATCCCCGGCTCTCTCCCAGCAAAACGTTTGGCCGCTCTCATACACGGCGGCCAGGTCGATGGGGTCGGCAAAGCGTACGGCGGCCATGGCGCGCTCCCTTCGCGTATCGGTCCAGGAAAAGGCCCGCCTTCACAAACGTAAAGACGGGCCGGCATGAAGACAGGGGCCTCCCAATGCCCGAAGGCGCTTGCGGCGCAAACGCAAGGCGCGGCGAACCGCCGGAAACCGGCGCGGGCAAACGCCGCTTTGGCGGCGCTACATGGCGGTTTCGATGGGGTACACGCTGACCTGCTTGTCGTCGCGGCCTTTGCGCTCGAAGCGCACAACGCCGGTAGCCATGGCGAACAGGGTGTCGTCCTTGCCGATGCCCACGTTCTGGCCGGGGTGCATCTTGGTGCCGCGCTGGCGCACAAGGATGTTGCCCGCGAGCACAAGCTGCCCGTCGGCGCGCTTAACGCCCAGGCGCTGCGAGGCGGAATCGCGGCCGTTGCGGGAGGAGCCAACGCCCTTTTTGTGGGCGAACAGCTGAAGATTCATCATCATGGGAGTGTCTCTCCTTTCGCAGGAAGATGGCGGTTCATGCGCGCACGCACCTGTACGTGCGCGGGGTATTGCTGCTGCAGGGCCCGAAGGCCCGAAAGAGCGCTTTGCAGCGCCGCGTGCGCCGATGCGCGTTCCGCCGCCGTGGCGTTTGGCCGAAGCCGCAGCGACAGGTAACCGGCCACATCGCTTTTTTTTATGCGCACCGGCAGCCCCTGCCGGCGCATTCCCAGGGCCGCGCTCTGCACGATGGCCGACGCGCCCGCGCACACGATGTCTCCGCCATGGGCGCCGTGCCCGGCGTGCCCCGCGGCGATCAATCCCCGCAGAAGCCCGCCCATGCTCAGCATGCGCACACGCGTCATGGCTTTTTCTTTAGCCTTCGATGGACACGATCTCCAGCCGCGTATACGGCTGGCGATGGCCCTGCTTCTTGCGCTCGTTCTTCTTGGACTTATACTTGAAGATGACGATCTTCTCGCCGCGTCCGCTGCCAAGCACCTTGGCGTTCACCTTCGCGCCCGCGATGGTGGGCGTTCCGATCACCGCGTCCTGGCCCTCGCGGGCGATGAGCATCGGCTCAAAGGAAATGGTTTGACCCTCGCTGGCGCTCAGCAGTTCCACAAAGATCACCTCGCCGGGCGAAACCTTGTACTGCTTGCCACCGGTCATCATAACGGCATACATGCTGGGAGCACCTCCTCTACCCAAACTCGCCACGGGCGGGTGCCGATATGCACGGCTTAAAAAAACCCCTCGTGAGCGGCCCTGATAGGATACCACAGCAAGGCCGCGCTTGTCAAACAAAAATCTGCGCGCCGGAGCGCGCGGCCGCGCGCGATAGGCGCCGGGTCATCCGGCGCCGCCCTGCGCCGCGCTGTCCATTGACAGCCCGGCCTCTCGGCATGGCAGAATCGTCCGCAGAAGCCGGCGTTTCCGAACATTCCCCACCCGGCAAAATGAAATTTGGCATGTACATTCTTGCAAATAACCCCCTATGGGCGTATACTATCGGGCAGAGTCTTTCGTGAGGAGATGGTTTTGATGGCCAAATACAATCCGTTTGAGAACATGCTCAGCGTTCTGGACGATGCGGCCGCGATGCTCGGGCTCACCCAAAATGAGTATATCGCGTTTAAGCATTGCGAGCGTGAGCTCAAGGTTGCCCTCCCCATCAAGATGGACGACGGTTCCATCCGCGTGTTCGAGGGTTACCGCGTGCAGCACTCCACGCTGCGCGGCCCGGCTAAGGGCGGCATCCGTTACCATCCGGCCGTGGACATGGACGAGGTGAAGGCCCTGGCGGGCTGGATGACCCTCAAATGCGCCGTGGCGGGCCTTCCTTACGGCGGCGGCAAGGGCGGCATCATCGTGGACCCCTTTAAGCTCTCCCAGGGCGAGCTGGAGCGCCTCACCCGCAAGTTCACCACGGCCATCTCCCCCATCATCGGGCCGGACAAGGACATCCCCGCCCCGGACATGAACACGAACGCGCAGATTATGGCCTGGATGGTGGACACCTACTGCAAGCAGACCGGCAAGAACGATCTGGGCGTTGTCACCGGCAAGCCCGTTGAGATCGGCGGGTCCAAGGGCCGCAACGAAGCCACCGGCCGCGGCATACTCTTCGCCACGCGCGAGATCCTCGCGCGCCTGGGCAAAAAGCTGGCCGGCTCCAGTGTGGCCGTGCAGGGCTTTGGCAACGTGGGCATGATCGCCGCGCTGCTTCTGCACGGCGCGGGCTGCAAAATCGTGGCCATCTCGGACATCTCCGGCGGCTACATCAACGAAAACGGCTTCGACATCCCCGCGCTTGCCCAGTTCGTCATGCAAAAGCGCGGAACGCTCCTCTCGGCGGCCGCCATGCCCGCCGGCACCCGCAAGGCGGAGAACCGCGACGTGCTCACCTGCCCGTGCGACGTGCTTGTGCCCGCCGCCTTGGAAAACCAGCTGACCGCCGAGGTGGCCCCGGACGTGAAGGCCGCCGTCATCGTGGAGGGCGCCAACGGCCCCACCACCGTGGAAGCGGACAAGATCCTCAAGGACCGCGGCATCCCCGTGGTGCCGGACATTCTGGCCAACGGCGGCGGCGTTATCGTCTCCTACTTCGAGTGGGTGCAAAACCTGCAGAACTACTACTGGGAAGAGGAGCGCGTAAACGCCGAGCTGGAGCAGAAGATGGTGGCCTCCTTCGCCGCCGTTTACAACCTGGCCCAGCAGAAAAACACCACCCTGCGCATGGGCGCGTACATGGTGGCCCTGGACAAGCTTGCCAAAGCGCAGGCGTTGAAGGGTATTTAAAAGCATCCGTTTTTCCCTTGGCACGCCGCAGAAGACCGGGCAGGAACCGCGCAGCGCGGATTCCCGGCCGGTCTTCTCGTAAGCCTCGCTTCATGCTTTTCGTTTGCGCGGCCACCGCCGCGCTCATTTTTCCGCGTGCAGGATGAGGAAGGCGGTGAACTGGTTGTCGTGATAGCTGATGCGCAGAGCGCAGTGCACATAGGCCTGCAACAGGTGAATGACCTCCGGCAGGCCAATGCCGCTGTGCCCGGCCTTGGTGGTGTATCCGTCGCGAAAGATGCGCTGCGTGTCCACGCTCCCCTTGGTGGTGTTGGACACGGCAAACAGGACGGCCTTGCCGTGTTGCGGCTCAAAGGTCATGTTCACCTGCTTGGCGGCGGACTCGCCCGCCGCCTCGATGGCGTTGTCCAGCACGATGCCCAGCACGCGGCACAGGTCCAAATCGCTGAGCACGACGTTTCGTATATCGCACGCCTTGTTGATGCTGAAGGTCACGCCCGCCTCGTGCGCCTTGGCGATTTTGGCTTCCAGAAGGCTGTACACGGCCACGCGCGATTTCAGCACTTCCAGAAGACCGCCCAGCTCGCCCGCGTGCCTGATTGTGCCGAACAGCGACTGGTGGTACCTGGATAGGCCCTGAAAATCGCCGATGGCAATGTACCCTCCGTATCCCTGCAGCATGTTCGCGTAGTCGTGCCGCAGCGCGCGCAGCTCCTGGTTTACATGCAGAAGCGAGCTGGCGTACGTGCCCGCCGCCTGAACCTCGTACTCCAGCAGGGACGCGCGCAGGTTCATCTGCGAGCAGTATACGAAGAGCAGCGCGCAGACGATGAGCAAAATGTAGACAAAGTCAGTGGCGGAAGCCGCCGGCGAGGGATCGCTGGCGTCCCATATGGCGCGGTACACGATCGCCACGGCGTAGAACGCCACAAGCGTGAACACCGTCTCCAGCAGGTAGCGGCGGGGCCGCTTTTCCGCATAGAGGGGCGGCAGGGTCAAATAATGCCTCGTGCGCCCCAAATAGAAGCGTATGGCCAGATACAGCACAAGCAGGCCCGCCATAACGATGAAGATGGCGACACAATCGTGAAGGAAGAACCCCGGAGCCAGCTCGCGCATGGGCAGCGCCGCGCTCAGGCCATCCAACAGTGCGAGATACGCAAACACCACCACATAGTGCAGCATCAGGTGGTTGCGCAGCAAGATGCTCGTCTTGGTGGGCTGCAGCCGCAAAACGCTCTGCATGACGCGGTAGTACACAACCGCCGCGAGCGGGTTGATGAACAGCATCATGCTGTACAGCCACTCCGGACAGACCGCCCCCGTGGTAAAGAGGAAAAAGTCGACGACGTAGGTAGGGCCCAGATAGATGAGCGTCGCGCACAGCGCGCACAAAAGTGTCCGGCTGGGCGGAATCACAATGTCCATCCATGCAAACAATATAAGCAGCAACAGGCCGTGATTGACGATGTTGTGCAGTATTACGAAGAGAATCGAGAGCCCTTTGTCCTCCAGAAAATGCAGCAACGTCACGGCCCATACCTCCCCAAGCAAGCCCCCAGGGTGTCAATCGGTTTTCTGGCAGCGCCGACGCAACCACCCCCTTATCTTATACTTTTTTCGTAAGGAAAGACCGCATATGCGCCCCTTGTGACATTTCCTCACCGCACGGCGCGTGTGTGGCGTACATGCATAGGGTAGGGAGCATTCCGTCGTCCTCGCGAAAAACGCGGGGACGCTCGCGCCCAAAGACAGGGGCGCTCATGTTTTTCGCAGCAATCACGCGCCCCGTTCGCCGGCGCCCGGGCCCCGGGCGTCCGTCGCCCGGCTGCAGCAGGGCCAAAGGCGGCGCCGGCGCGTCTCCTCCAGCGTTGCATCGAAGGCGTCGATGCACAGGAACCGCGCGTCGCCCGGTACGAGCGCATCCGTTCGCACCACAGATCCACCCGCCGTTCCCCTGCCGTCCGGCACGGCGGGTCGCCGTCGCGCCGCAGGCACACGGCCACCCCGGCAGCAGCACGCGCAGCACCGGCGCCATGCCCAGGCGCAATCACAAGCAGGTTCCGCGCCGCGTGCAGGCTGGCGGGCGCCAGGATGCTTCCCCGCCGATGAAGCCCCGGCCGAACGGCATGCGTGCGGCCAGTATGCCCGGCACGCTGACGGCGACAGGGGGCGGGCCTGCAGGCCGGCTGCTTTGAACGCACATCGGCACACGGGCGAGCACGAACGCCGTGGAGCTGAGCGAGACGGTCCGGCCAGAACTCAGACGCCCCGCCGGCATCGCATTATATGGGAATTTTTTCCATATTTGCCTCCTGACTGTGATTATAACACAAGGCAGCCCCAAACGTCACCCGGGGCTGCCAGGAGCTTTCTGCGGACGCATCGCGGGCCGGCGCGTTGGACGGCGCGTTGGGCGGCGCATGCAAAGACCGCCGTACTACGCCAAATGGATATGGCGGTCCCGCGCCCCGCAAGCATGTCTGCGCCGCGCCGGCTGTTCTTTGCTGCGTACATGCCCCTGCCGGCTCTTTTACCGCCTCCGTCCATCGTCGTTCGCATGCGGAAACCCCGCGTTTGCGATGCGCCGCTTTGTGCAGACGGCGCTCATGCTGCCAGGCGTTTAGGTTTGCGTGCCCGGCTTGCTTATCATAGGAAAAACCCTCCTCGAGAGCAATCTACAGATTTGTTTAAAACCATGAATTCGGTTTTGCCGTTTCATCGATGAAATGAACACGCGTTTTATTTCATCGCTCCTACCACTCTCCTTTTATCTCTTCTCTCGAAAAACCTGTTTCGTGAAAAGCGAAGAACGAAGAGAAAATAGGCAAAAGCAAAAACGAAAAACCTGTCGACAACCATCGATAGATTTTTCGTTTTGTTTAATCATTACGTTTTAGATGCAGCCCTTTTTATGCAGATAATGCTTATTATCTAGCTTTTAGCAATTGGGTGGCGAATAACAGTCTTAAGTTTTTCGGGAGCTGTTTTACGAGGATCGCTCAAATATATTTCATGATGTTTTCTAATTGTAGAAATATCGTTATTATATTCCGAATC
>JAVBLU010000049.1:0-36847 GCA_031553225.1 Eubacteriales bacterium | reverse complement strand
CGGCCGCGCCGCTTCCCGCGTCGGGGGCCGCGGAGGCCGGGGCGGCCGGGGCGGCGGGGGCTGCGGCCTGCTCTTGCGCGGGGGCTTCCGCTTTGGGCGCGGCGGGCGTCCCGCCGTCCGGCATCAGGGCGCTCGCGCTCTCGCCCGGTGCGCCCAGGGCGCACACGTTCTGCAGGCAGGGCACGTCGTCCCCTTCCTGCGCAAACACGGCGAGCAGCGTGCCCTCCGCCTTCGCTTCCTCATCAAAGGTCGCCTTGTCCGTCTCGTAGGAGAACAGCAGCTCCCCAAGCTTCACCGCGTCTCCAACCTTCTTGTGCCACTTCGTGATGATGCAGCTCTCCACCGACTGCCCCTGACGGGGCATGATCACCGCCGTCGCCATCCGGCCGTCCCCCCTCGCAAATTGTACCGAATGAACACTTGTGTGTTCTGAATGAACATTACCATTATAGGGATACGCCGTCCGCCTGTCAAGCGCGGAAGGCGGACGGCGCGCGGCAGAAGGGGGAAATCATGCGGCGCTTGCGGACGGGCGCGCCATGCGCAAACGCCCGGCGGCGCGCATAGTCGTCGGGTCTTCGGAAGGAACAATTCGCTTACCGGCGCAGGGTGTCGATGGAGGACCGGCTGCGCGCCTTGTAGGCGCGCAAGGGCTCGATGCGGTAGGCGGCGGCCAGAGCGGTCACGTCGGTTTGCGCTTCGCCGCTCGACAACAGGATCCAGTTTTCGCGGAAGAAGCGCTCAGCGCACACGGACGGGTGGTCGAACAGGAGCCGGGCGACGCGCTCCTCGTGAAAATCGGTGTGCAGCAGGCACTGGTCCAGATCCAGCTCTGCATAGAACGGGCTCTCGCCCTCCGAGCGCGCCACCTCGCGGCCGGCCACGTCGATGAGCGCGGCGTCCGGATGGCTTGTGCACGTGGCGATGGCGAAGTGATGGTTCAGGCTGTGGGCAAGAAGCTGCCGTCCGGCCGAGTACGCGCTGCAAAACAGCACGAGCTGCGCGCCGCCCTCGGCCATGTCCGCCCACAGGCCCGGAAAGTTTGCGTCAAAGCAGATGGCAAAGCCAACCCGCCCGAAATCTGCGTCGAAGGTGAGCGCGCCGGGGCCCGGGACGGCAGGGTTCCGCATGCCCAGTTCGCCCCAGTACGGATAGGCCTTGACGTAGCGGCAGGCAATCGCGCCGTTCCTGTCGATGAAGAGCGACACGTTGAGGCGTTCGCCCCCCGCGCCCGGCAGGAACAGCGGCAGCAGAGAACGTACGCGCGGTTGTCGCGCGCGAAACGCCGCGCCGCGTTGGTTAAGGCGTTGTCCTCGGGCGATACGTCCTCGCCCAGGCAGGTTTCCGGAAGCAGCGCCACATCCAGGCCGGGACGCGCCGCCGCGAACAGCCGCTGCTCGATCGCTGCCGCGCTCAGCCATCCGGCCTTGAACGGAAGGCTCAAAATCCGTATGCCGCGCATGCCGTCACCGCTCCATTCAACGCGCCGCTCGGCCGCGGCCCGGGGCGCGCGGCGCGGCCTGTCCGCCAAACCCGCGCGGCCGCCGTCCTTGGTAACGGCCGATTACGGCAGATTGGTTCTGCGGCGAGCAAACCCCGGGGATCCGCAAAGGGGATCGGGCTTCCCTTTGACATCAACTGGGCGCTGGGATTGCCGCTTTGCGCAACCCCGGCGCATCCGGCCGGGCATCATCAAAAACCAAGCGGGAGGTTTTTTTCGGTTGCCTAGATGATGCGCACGAGCATGTCGTGCTGCTCGTTCATCTCCAGGGCCAAAAAGCCGTCCTTTTCCAGCTTCTTCAGCACGTCCGAAAAGCGCTTGCAACCGATGTCCCGCTCGTCAAAGTCCGGGAACTCGGTCTGTATGGCCGATTTGAGCACGGAAGGGTTCACCCGGTCGAAGCCCTCGTCCTTATAGCGCTTGAGCACGTTGCGGAACGTGTCCACCCAGTTTTCCCTCGTCACCTGCGGCGCAGCCTTTTGCTCGGCGGCCAGGCGCACCATGAGCGAGTAGTGGTCGGTCTCCACGCGGATCGTTGCGTACTTGTCCTGCAGGTGCGTGATGAGTTTGCCGAAGGACGAGTACCCAAAGTTCTTCTCGTTGAATTCCGGGCGCAGCCGCAAAATGATGTTCTTCAGCTCGGAGGCGTAAATCCAGCCTTCCTCGTCGGCCTGCTCGGTAAGCGCCGTCTCCACCAGCTTCACAAGCTCGTCGGTTGAGTTGAAGGCCGAGGCCTCCTCCGTGCGGCGCTTGCCCTGGTCGGCGGGCTGCTTTGTGGTGACGGACTCCAGGAAGATGAACTCGTTGCACGCGCTGATGAAGATGCCCGAGGCCACCTCGCTGCGCGAGATGCCCAGCACGGTCTTGCCCAGGGATTTCAGCTTCCCAACAAGCGGGGTATAGTCGCTGTCGCCCGACACGATGCAAAAGCAGTCGATCAGCTCATTTTTATAGGCGACCTCCAGCGCGTCGATCACCAGCTGGATGTCCAGGTTGTTCTTCTGCGCCTTTCCCCAGCGTATGGAGGGCACGACCGAGAACGTGTTCGACAGGAGCATCTCCTTGAGCTCGGCGTGCGCGTCGGTGTAGCCGTACACGCGCGCGATGAGTATGTTTCCGCGTATTTTTACTTTTTCGATGATATGGCTGAGCGTGGAGGCCTTGCCGCCCACGTTCTCCAGATCCACGAAAAGCGCGAAGTTTGTTTTGTCCAAATGACTTATTCCTTTCTGTTTTTACATGGATAGGACGGATGGAAAAACGCCGGAGCGCCTGTCGGCCGCTCCGGCATGTCGGGTGCTCTACAGGTTGGTTAGGTCGACGACCTGGCCGGTGGCGGCGGACTGGAAGCAGGCTTCCATGGTGGCCAGTACCTTGCGCACCTGCCAGGGCTTCACGATCAGCTCGGCCTTGCCGTCGATGGCGTCGTTTACGTTGGTGTAGAAGTCCGTCCAGGCGGGGGCGACTTCCGGCAACGGCAGAATGTCCTTCACGGAATCGGGCCGCGGCGCAAACGTGCGGGTTGGGCCGGCGGAGGTCATGATGAGGATGGGCTTATCCTCCTGCAGCGAGTTGACGCGCACGATGTTGCCCTCGGCCTGGAAGTTGTTGATGAAGCAGGTGGCCTCATCGCCGATGACGAACCAGCGCGGCAGTTCCTTCAGGACGTAGGTGCCGATCTCCACCTGGATGTTCGTGCCGTCCTTAAGCTGGAACAGAAGGATGAAATAGTCATCGATCTCAGGGTTCTTCACCGAGGAGAGCATGCAGCGAACGTTCACAAACGCCTCGTACCCGAACAGGTCGTACAGCTGGTCGATGAAGTGCACGCCCCAGTCGTACAGCATTCCGCCGCCCTTGGCCTTTACGCCGCGCCAGCCGTGCATCACGCCGCCGGAGCCGTGCAGGCGGGACTGCACCGAGACGATCCGGCCGAGCATCCCGTCCTTGATGACCTTTTTGACGGTGCAGTAGTCCTTGTCCCACCGGCGGTTCTGGTGCACGGTGAACAGCTTGCCGTTCTTCTGCGAGGCGGCGATCATGGCGTCCAGCTCCTGAACGGACATGGCGACCGGCTTTTCACTGATGGCGTGTTTGCCCGCGTTGAGCGCGGCGATGACCATCTCGGGATGCACGTCGTTGGGCGTCGCCACGAGCACGACGTTGATCTCCTTGTCCGCAAGAAAATCGGCAAGGTTGTTGTAGCCGCGCAGGCCGGCTTCGCGCGCCGCGTCCACGCGCACCGGGTCGATATCATAGGCGGCAACGGCCTTGACGCCTGGGACCTTGCAGCAGTTCTTCGTGTGCCATCCGGCCATACCGCCAAAGCCTATGATGCCCAGATTGATCGCCATGGATGCCATCCTCCTCGTGAATCATGAGGGCTTGTTCATTGAACGCCCATACTATGTCATCATATCACGAAATGCGCGGGTAGGGAAGGGACTTTTCTCATATTGCCGGGGCGGATGCATTATCCGAACAAGCCGTAGGAAAGCGAGAGGACGGCAAAGCCGGCCACAACGTTGCCAAGCAGGATAGCGGGCAGGGCGTAGCGTACGCGCATGTTAAAGAGCGCGGCGATAATGCTGCCCGTCCACACGCCCGTCATGGGCAAGGGGATAGCCACAAACACGAAAAGCGCCAGATACGCGTAGCGCGAGGCGGCCACGGCCGTGCCCCGGCGGCGGGCCCTGCGCTCCAGATAGTCCGCGAAGCGCGCGAACAGCCGAAAGCGCCGCATAAAAAGGAAGATTCTCTGCACGTAGATGATGACCGGCAGCACGGGCAGGGATGAACCGAGCAGCGCCGCCAGGAACGTGCTCCATAGCGGAAGCCCGGCGAGCAGCCCGGCGGGTATGGCCCCCTTCAGTTCGATGACGGGCAGGGTGGACAGGCCGATGACGACGGCGGTGGATTTGAGCCATTCAAGGAAACCCAATTGGGCGGTCAACTCCGTTTGCGCGCCTCGTTCTGCGGACGCGTTATTCATAGGATACCGGCACGACGGACAAAGGCATAGCGCTGAGGAGAGCCCCCCCGGTCAGCCGCCGAGCAGACCCAACAGCGCCATGAGCCAAAACCCCGCCAGCAGGCCGTAGGTGGCCGCGTGGCCGCCGCCGCTTTGCGATTCGGGGATGAGCTCCTCCACCACGATGAACACCATCGCTCCGGCGGCGAAACTGAGCAGTACGGGCAGGATGAAGGGCCCCGCGCGCGAGAGAAGCGCCGACGCGCCCCACCCAAGAAGTGCCGCGGCCGGTTCGGCGAAGGAGGCGAGCGCGCCGAGGTTTCGGCATCTGCGCTGCGGCACGCCCGCCTGGCGCATGGGCAGCACAACGGCCAGCCCCTCGGGAAAGTTTTGCAGCGCAAGCCCAAGCCCAAAGGCCGCCGCGGCCGCAGGCGAAGCGCCCCCTGTTTGCAGGGCGGTGATGAGCACGCCCAGCGCCAGCCCCTCGGGGATGTTGTGCAGCGCCACGGCCATTACCAAAAGCATGGGTCGCGGCAGATGCGAGGGCCGCCCCTCCGGAGGCGAGTCGTCCATATGCTGATGGGGCGTCACACGGTCCAAGCCCAGCATGCCCGCGCACCCGAGCAGAAAACCAAGCGTCGCGAGCAGCCCTGCGCGCAAAGGCGGGCCGCCCGCCTGAAACGCGGGCAAAATAAGCGACCAAACGCAGGAGGCGAGCATCACGCCCGCCGCGAATCCCAGCAGCGCCCCCTGACGGCGCTGCGAGCCCAGGCGCAGCTGCAGGCCGAGCATGGAGCCGCACAACGTGGCCAGCCAGGGCAGGAAGAACAGCAACGCGATGAGCGGATACGGCCGGGTCACAGGTTGAGCGCCCTGGCCGCGGCGGCCGCCGGGGCGTTTGCCCGGAAGGACAGCGCGTAGCGCGCCTCCATGTCCGGCCGCCCCTGAACGCGCAGGATGAGCGTGATGCGTTCCGCGTCCGCATCCGGCAGGGGGAAGTGAAGGCGCGGGCCGCGCGCGTTCTGCCCGGCCATGGCGCCCGGGCAGCGCCAGACGGCCAGGGGGTGCTCCGTGTCGCCGATGAGCAGCGAGGCGTCCACGCTGCAGGCGGGCAGGGCGAAGGGCGCGTCGTTGAGCAGCCACACCTCCGCGCAGAAGCAATCGCCCGGCCGCCACTGGAAGCGTTCGATGCGCGCGGAGGCCGCCTGCGGCCGGCAGGCGGCCTGTACGGCATAGTAGGCGGGCTTGGGCGTTGAGGGGTAGGCGAGCAGCGAATTGTTCGCGGCGGTGGGCCAGGGTTCCTGGAAGCACCAGTTGACGGCCATGGAACATACGGGCCTTTGGCGGCGGGCCTCCTCGAAGATGCAGCGGTAGCCCTCCGCCTGCATCCACTGGCCCTTTTCAACCAGGTCCTCAAGGGATGCGGGCGGGCCGAAGTAGCGCTCGTAGGTGGGCAGGTCCAGCCAGGAGCAGGGGAGCCACGCGCCAAACGCGCCGTGCGCCACCCACGACCCGATGGGGCGCGGCGGCCACAGCTCGTGAGAGGGAATGACGGATCTGAGCGTGTCCACGGGCGCGGGGCCGGGCATGCCGAACTCGGTGTAGGCCGTGGCGGCGGAGGCGGGCATCACCTGGAAGGCCTCGCGGCCGTCCGGGTAGTTGAAGGCGTAGTTGCCGTGCGCCATGCCCATCACCGGGGAGGTGGGCAGGAAGGGACGCAAGGGATCCAGCCGGAAGCAGTTGCTGTTCAGCAGCCGCAGGGGAAGGGACTGGTCGGTCATGCCCGACCAGGCGTTGAACAGCTCGTTTCCGCCGCACCAAATGGCTAGGGAGGCGCGGTGCCGAAGCCGCAGGATGATGGAGCGCGACTCGCGCTCAAGCACGCTCAGGTAGCCTTCCTCGTCCGGGTAGCAGTTGCACGACAGGGGGAACTCCTGCCAGATGAGCAGGCCCAGCTCGTCCGCGGCGTCGTAAAACTCATCGGGCAGGGCAATGCCCCCGCCCCACACGCGCAGCAGGTTCATGTGCGCGTCCTTGGCGAGCTGCAGGTGCCGGCGGTAGCGCTGCTCGTCCACCGCGCCCGGGCACATCTCCGGAGCCACCCAGTTGGAGCCTTTGCCGAAGATGCGGCGGTTGTTTACCTCCAGGGTGATGGGCGGGTTGGAGCGGCTCTTGGGGAAGCTGTCCGGGGTGCGCCAAGCGCCCTCGTGCATCACAAGGCGGAGGCGGCGAAAGCCCACGCGCGCGGCGCTTTGGTCGCCCGGGATGGACAGCGTGCTTTCGTACAGCGCCTGGCCGCCCTCGCCGTTGGGCCACCACAGGGCGGGGGCCAGCACCCGCAGCGCGGTTTCCACGCTTGTTGTGGAAGCGGGGATGATCGTCTTGAGCGTTTCCCCTCCGGGTGTGCGCACGCGCCATTCGGCTTCGCAGGGCGCGCTCAGCTGCAGGCTCAGGGTGAGCGTGCCCTCCATCAGGTCGTCCGACACGGCCGCGCGCACCTCGCAGCCGAGGATGCGCGTATCCGGCGATCCCTCCACGTAAGCCGGCCGCCACAACCCCAGGGGAATGTAGCGGGGGTGCCAGTCCCAGCCGTAGCTCACGGCGGGTTTGCAGCAGTGGTCGGCCTGCTCGCGGTTTTCCGGCGCACCTTCCCGCTTGGGGGCGGGCAGCACCACCACGCGCAAAGCGGCTCCTTCCCGGTACAGGGCGGTGATGTCCAGCCGCGCGGGGGTGAACATGCCCTCCTGCTCGTGCAGAAGCGTCCCGTCCAGGTACACGGCGAAGGCGTAGTCCACGCCCTCCAGCACGAGATCGACATGCTCGCCGCGCGGGCGCTTGGGCAAGAGCGCCTCGTAGTGCCAGTGCTTGTCCTCCATCCAGCCGTAAGCCGAAAAGCCCTCCCCGATGTGCGGGTCGGGCGCAAGGCCGGCGGCTTGATAGTCCAGCTGCACCGCGCCGGGCACCGTGGCGGGCACCAGCTGATCGGGCGGGGTCAGGCGGTCGTCGCTTGGGCCGACGCTGAAGGCGAGCGGTATCCTGTCGCGCATGAGAGCTTCCTCCTCTTTTGTGGCGCGTCAGCGCGCGCTGCCGCGCATCCGGCGCAGGTAGTCGGTCAGGTTGCCGTAAAAGACGCGCTGTATGTCGGCCTGGACGTAGCCAAGGCCGCGCAGCGCCGCTTCCAGGCGGGGCAGGGCCGAGGGGTCGGGCAGATCCCGGGGCCATACCTCGATGCCGTCGAAGTCCGAGCCCAGGCCCACAAGGCCGATGCCGCCGGTCTGCACGGCGTGGTCGATGTGGGCGGCCACGTCGGACACGGTTGCCTCGCCGCTCTCTCTCAGAAAGGGCGGGTAGAAGCAGACGCCCAAGAACCCCCTGCATTCGGACAGCGCGCGTATCTGGCCGTCGCTTACGTTGCGGGGCGCGCCGCACAAGTTGCGGCAGCAGGCGTGGCTGACGCAGGGCGGACGGGCTGCGGCGTCCATCGCGTCAAAAAAAAGCGCGGGGCAGGCATGCGCCAGGTCGACGGCCACGCGCAGCTCTCCCATGCGCCGCACCGCCGTCCGGCCAAAGGGCAATAGGCCCCCGCCCGCGCCCCGGCAGCCGCCGCCCAGGGCGTTGTCGCCGTTCCAGGTAAGGCCCATCATGCACGCGCCCGCGTGGGCCAGCTCGCTCACGCGCTCCAGCGAGCCCTCAAGGCACGCGCAGTCCTCCACCGTAAGATGCGCCTCGCACCCGGGCGCAAGCTCGCCGCAAAACGCCGGCCACAGGGCCAGCTGGGCCTGCACGGCCTGCCAGGGGGCTGCTGTTGTGCCGCTGAACAGCGCGCACAGCTGCAGGCGCACGTCGCCCGCAAACAGCGTTTCCCCCGTCACCGCGCGGGGCGCGGCGGGGTCGGCCAACCGCTTGGACAGCGCGTCGCAGTGCGCATCCGCAGCCCACACGCGTCCTCGCCTCCTCCGGCTTATTTCCATTTTATCATATGGCGGGAAAGATGTCATATGAGAAAACCGGCCGCATTGCAAAAGGGAAACATGCCTGATACAATGGGATAAGCAGAGCAATCCAAAGGGGGCTTACGCATGATGTGTGACATTGGTCTTGTGGGCCTGGCGGTCATGGGGCAAAACCTCGTGTTGAACATGGAGCGCAACGGCGCGCACGTGGCGGTGTACAACCGCTCGCGCGAGCGCACGGACGGCTTTTTGCAAACGACGGCCAAGGGCAAGAGCATCTATCCCGCCTATTCGCTTCCCGAGCTAGTGAGCATGCTGAGCGCGCCGCGCAAGATCATGCTGATGGTGCAGGCCGGAAGCCCCGTGGACGCGGTGCTCGACGGGCTCGTGCCGCTTTTATCCAAGGGCGACGTGGTGATCGACGGCGGCAACTCCTTCTTTAAAGACACGGTGCGCCGCTGCAAGCAGATGCAGGAGAAGGGCATCCTCTTCTTGGGCACGGGCGTTTCGGGCGGCGAGGAGGGCGCGCTGAAAGGGCCGTCCATCATGCCCGGCGGCTCCAGGGAAGCGTACGCCCTGGCGGGGCCGCTGCTGGAGAAGATCTCCGCCCAGGTGGAAGGCAAGCCCTGCTGCGCGTTTCTGGGGCCGGACGGCGCGGGCCACTACGTGAAGGTGACGCACAACGGCATCGAGTACG
The DNA here is from genome assembly GCA_031553225.1 of Eubacteriales bacterium. Classification (GTDB taxonomy): domain Bacteria; phylum Bacillota; class Clostridia; order Christensenellales; family UBA1750; genus JAVBLU01. The sequence goes on along the minus strand of JAVBLU010000049.1, from coordinate 27,725 downwards.
GCGATATGCAGCTCATCTGCGAGGCGTACCAGCTGATGCAGGGCCTGCTTCACATGACGCCCGCCGAGTGCGGGGCGACCTTTGCCGAGTGGAACCGCGGAGAGCTGGACAGCTACCTGATCGCCATTACCGCCGACATTTTGATGCGCGTGGACGAGGAGACCGGCAAGCCCCTGGTGGACGTGATTTTGGACCGCGCGGGCCAGAAAGGCACCGGCAAGTGGACCTCGCAGGAGGCGCTGGATCTGGGCGTGCCTGCCGAGACCATCGCGGGCGCGGTGTTCGCGCGGTGCATGACGGCCATCAAGGACCAGCGCGTCGCGGCCTCCGCCGTGCTGCCCGGCCCGGCCGGAGGCGCGCAGGTGAACAAGGCGGCCGTGCTTGCCGACATACGCGGCGCGCTGTACGCCGCTAAAATTTGCTCCTACGCGCAGGGCTTTGCCCTGATGAGCGCCGCGGGCGAGGCATACGGCTGGTCGCTGGATTTCGGCACGATCGCCATGATGTGGCGCGGCGGATGCATCATACGCGCGCGGTTCCTAACGCGCATCAAGGAAGCCTACGAGCGCGACCCAAAGCTGCCCAACCTGCTGCTGGACCCGTTCTTCCTCAAGGCCGTTACCGACGCGCAGGCCGGCTGGCGGCGCGTGGTATCCCTCGCGGCCGAGCGCGGCGTGTGGGCGCCCTGCTTTATGTCCGCGCTTTCGTACTACGACGGGCTGCGCTGCGCGCGCCTGCCGCACAACCTTCTGCAGGCCCAGCGCGACTACTTCGGTGCGCACACCTACGAGCGCACGGATAAGCCCGGCGCTTTCCACACGGTTTGGGTAGAGGAATAAATAAGGAATCTGAGGAGGGGCACCGCCATGACGAATCTGTTTGACGTTTCCGGCAAGGTGTTTGCGATCACCGGCGCGGCCGGCATCCTGTGCAGCGAGATGGCCTCTTACTTTGCCGGGCAGGGCGCAAAGATCGCCCTGCTGGACTTAAACCTTGAGCGCGCGCAGGCCGTGGCCGACAAGATTGCCGCCGAGGGCGGCACGGCCGCCGCGTTCGCCTGCAACGTGCTTAAAAAGGATGAGATCCGGGCCGCGTTTCAGGCGATCATCGACCGCTTTGGCCAGGTGGACGTGCTGGTGAACGGCGCGGGCGGCAACTCGCCCAAAGCGTCCACGAACGATCAGCAGACCTTTTTCGATCTGCCCGAGGACGCGCTGCGCTTCGTGTTCGACTTGAATTTCATCGGCACGCTGCTGCCATCGCAGGTGTTTGGCGAGTACTTTATGAAGCTGAAGAAAGGCAACATCGTCAACATTTCCTCCATGTCCGCGCTGCGGCCGCTCACCCGCGTGGCGGGGTACGGCGCGGCCAAGGCGGCCGTGAGCAACTTCACCCAGTGGCTGGCCACCTACTTTGCAAAAAACGGCTGTCCCGAGATCCGCGTGAACGCTATCTGCCCCGGTTTCTTGCTCACCGAGCAGAATCGCTTTTTGATGACGGACAAGGAGACCGGCGCGCCCACCGAGCGCGGCCGGCACGTGCTGCAGCAAACGCCCATGAGCCGCTACGGCCAGCCGCAGGAGCTGGTGGGCGCGGTGCACTTTTTGTGCAGCCAGGCCGCCGCGTTCGTCACCGGCGTTGTGCTGCCCATCGACGGCGGTTTCTCCATCTTCTCAATTTAGCGCAGGCCCGGCCAAGGCCCGCGGCCGCCGATACACGGCTTTGTATCATATGAAAACAGGGTGATGGCATGAATGTACTGGCGCTTGAGGCGTCCACATCGGCCGCCAAGGCGGTGGTGTTCAGCGCGGAGCTGCGCGCGCTGGCCGAGGTGAGCGTGCCCTTTGAGAAAAACGTGGGCGACATCGTCACCCTGGACGCCGAGGGCGTGTACGAAGCGCTGGTGAGCGCCGGCAAAGAGGCCGTGCGCAAGGCGGGCGTGCCCGTGCACGGATGCGGCCTGTCCACCATCTGGCACTCGCTTCTGGCCGTGGACGGGCAAAAACGCCCTCTTGGGCGCGCCCTCACCTGGGCGAACACCGACGCCTCCGGCACGGCCGCCCCCGCCCGGCGCGACGGGGCGCTGTGCGCCTGGCTGTACGGCCGGACGGGTTGTATGGTGCACGCCTTCTACCCGCTGTGGCAGTGGAAATACCTCAAGGAAAACAAACCCGAGTCGCTTTTCGGCATCGCCGGGCTGTGGAGCCTTGCGACGTACCTGGGCTACCGCCTGACGGGCAAGGCGCGCGCCACGCGCTGCTTCGCCGCCGGGTCGGGGCTGTTCAACATCCATACGCTTGATTGGGACGGGGAGGTGCTCGCTTTTGCGGGCATCGACCCGGCCCTTCTGCCCGAACTGTGCGAGCCGGACGACGCCTTTGCCATGCTGCCCGAGGCCGCGGCCGCGCTGGGCATTAAGAGCGTTCCCGTGGCGCTGGGCGGCGGGGACGGCGCGCTGAACCAGGTGGGTTCCGGGGCGATGGGGCAGGGCATTATGACCTTCTCGGTGGGCACGAGCGGCGCGCTGCGCCTGGCCGCCGACGGGCCTCTTCTGCCGGATCAGCCCTCCACCTGGTGCTACTACATCGCCGAAGGCAAGCGCATCGCCGGCGCGGCCACCAGCGGCGCATGCAACTGCGTGGACTGGCTGCGCAAGACCGTGCTGGGCGGGCGCTGGGATTTCCCCGACCTGGAGAGCGCCATGCTGGCCGCAAAGCCCCAGTGGGCGGACGCGCCGGTGTTTTTGCCCTTTTTGTACGGCGAGCGCTGCCCGGGCTGGAGCGACCGCCGCAGCGGCGGATACGTAGCCCTGCGCGGCTCCCACGAGGTGGGGCACCTGTACTACGCTCTGCTGGAGGGCGTGCTGATGAACCTATACCAGTGCTATTTGGTGCTTGAGGGGATGGCCGGAGTCCCGCGGGAGATTCGCCTCTCGGGGGGCATCGTGCGCGCCATGCCCTGGCAGCAGATGGCCGCCGATCTGTTTGGCCGTCCGCTCGTGGTGACGGCTTTGGAAAACCAGAGCATATTCGGCGCCGCGGCCCTTGGCTTTAAGGCGGCCGGCGCGCTTGCAAGGCTTGAGGACTGGCCCTTCGCCCCCGGCTACACCGTCGCGCCCGACCCCGCCATGCGCGCCCATTACCAGGGGCGCTTCGAACGTTACTGCGCGGCCTACGCGGCCAACGCGCCCGCGCTGTAGGAGGTACATGCCATGAAACCGCTCATCCTGGAGAGGCCAAGCGGCGAGATCACCAATGAAGAGCTCAAGAGCCTTACGCTGCAGAGCGCCGCGGGGTCGCAGGCCCGGCGCGTGCTGCTCATCCCCCCCGACATTACGCGCGTGCACTCGCGCGCGGGCGTTATCACCGCCGCCCTGTACGAGCACTACACCCAGGCCGGCGCCCAGGTGGACGTGCTGCCCGCGCTGGGCACGCATACGCCCATGACGGCGGAGGAGTGCCGCGTGATGTTCGGCGGCGTCATCCCCTTTGACAAGCTCATCGAGCACCGCTGGCGCGAGGACGTGGTGAATATCGGCACCGTGCCGGGCAGCTACGTGAGCAGCGTGTCGGACGGCCTATTGGACTTTGACGTGGAGGTGCAGCTCTCAAGGCACGTGGTGCGCGGCGGGTACGACCTGATCGTGTGCGCGGGCCAGGTTGTGCCCCACGAGGTGGCCGGCCTGGCCAGCTACTCCAAGCACCTGTTCGTTGGGTGCGGCGGCTCGCAGATGATCAACCGCACGCACTTCATCGGCGCCGTATACGGCGCGGAGCGCATCATGGGCCGGGCAGACACGCCCGTGCGCCGCGTGTTCGACTACGCGCAGGAGCACTTCGCCGCGCACCTGCCCGTGGTGTTCTGCTTAACCGTTCTGTCGGAGGGCAAGCTGCGCGGGCTGTACATCGGGCGCGACCGCACGCCCTACGAGCAGGCCGCCAAGCTGTGCATCGAGCAGAACATCAAGTACGTGGAGGAGCAGCACACCTGCCTTGTGTGGCTGGATCCGGAGGAATACCGCTCCACGTGGCTGGGGAACAAGGCCGTGTACCGCACGCGCATGATGCTGTGCGACGGCGCGCGGCTCATCGTGCTGGCCCCGGGCCTGCGTGCCTTCGGGGAGGACGCCGCCAACGACGCGCTCATCCGCAAGTACGGCTACAAGGGCCGCGACAACACGCTGAAGGCCGTGCAGGAGAACGCCGACCTTGCCGACAACCTCTCCACGGCCGCGCATCTGGTGCACGGATCCAGCGACGGCCGCTTTACCATCACCTATTGCGCGCCGCGCGCCATGGCCGAGCAGGTAAAGGCCGTGGGCTACGAGTATATGGACGTCGAGGAAGCCATGGCCTACTGGGCGCCCGCCACCCTGAAGGAGGGCGTGAACAGCACCGCGCGCGGGGACGTGTTCTACATCGGCAACCCGGCGCTTGGGCTCTGGGCCACCAAATCGCGGTTCACAGGGGCGTAAAACACCGCTGGGCAGGAGGAAACGCTTATGTACGCATGCGCCACCGGCAAGCTCGACAGCGGGCTTGACTACATCGAACTGAGGGCGGGGGAAGCCACGGCCCGGATTCTGCCGGCCATGGGCTTTAACCTGTATTCCTGGACGGCGCACGGCCGCCAGATCATGATGACGCCCGTCGACATCCTGGAGCGCGGCTGCAAGTACGGCACGCCCCTTCTGTTTCCCACGCCCAACCGCGTGGTGGACGGCGTGTACCAATGGGGCGGCAAAACCTACAGGCAAACCAAGCGCGGCGAGACGAAGCTCATCCACGGCCTGGTGAACGACGAGGCGTTTGCCTTCACCTGCGGCGCGGACGGCGGAAGCGCCCACGCCACCGGCACGCTGGACGTTGTGCCCGGCACGGCCGTGTACGAGGCGTTTCCCTTCCCCTGCAGCCTGCACGTCCGCTATGATTTGACGCAGGAATCGCTCCTTCTTACCTACCACGTGGCGAACACGGGCGATGAGGACCTGCCGTTCGGCTTTGCCATTCACCCCTTCTACAACAAGGATCCCGACCCGGCGCGCATCGTCATCACCCACCCGCTCACCCGCGCCTACGAGGCCGTGGAGGCTTTCCCCACGGGCAAGATGATCGACGTGTCCGGTCAGGCGGCCGACTTTACGGCCGGCAGGACGGTTGCAAACGCCTTCATCGACCAGGTGTACGACGGCATGGACAGCCAGGGAGCCGTCAGCGTGGACTACCTGGACTGGGGCTGGCGCCAGACCTTCCGCGCCTCAAACGATCTGGGGCGGCTGGTCATCTACACCCCGCCGCACAGGCCGTGCTTTTGCGTGGAGAACCAAAGCTGCTCCACAAACGCGCACAACTTACACGCAAACGGCCTTGCGGACATCGCGCACCTGATCGTGCTGCCGCCCAAACGCACCCACACGGGCACCATCGAACAAACGCTGAGCAAGCTGTAAGGCAAACAGATGACGGGCGATAATTGGTGGGTACTCCTCATCCTGTTTATGACGCTGGCCGTGTGGCTGGTGCTCAGAAAGGAACGCGCCGAGCGCCGTAAGGATGACCTGCGCAAGAAGCTCGAGGAGGAACGCGTGCAGGATGGCTTACGGTCTCGGGATCGATACGGGCGGAACCTTCACCGACGCCGCCGTCGTAGACTTTGATACGAAGCGGGTGGTGTTCCGCACCAAGGCGCCCACAACGCACCAGGACCTGTCCGTGGGCATAGCCGCCGCGCTTGCGGCCGTGCCGCAGGAGTGGGCGGGCCGGGTGAGCATGGTGTCCCTGTCCACAACCCTGGCCACGAACGCGTGCGTGGAGGGCAAGGGCGCGGCGACGGCGCTTATTTTGATGGGATACGACGAATCGCTCTTCACGCGCCTAGCGCATGAGTACGGCCTTCAGGAGGACGTGAGCGTGCGCTTTCTGCCCGGCCGACACTCTCAGCGCGGGGAGGAGGAGGAAGCGCCCGACTGGGACGCTTTGGCCGCCGCGCTGCGCGAGGTGGCCCCGCACGTGGCGGCCATCGGCATATCGGAGTATTGGGGCGTGCGCAATCCGGCCTTCGAGCGGGAGGCGCGCCGCATCGCCCGGCAGGTGACGGGGCTGCCGGTGGCGGCCGCGCACGAGCTGACCGACGAGATTAACTCCATGCGGCGGGCTGTCACCACATCGCTAAACGCCCGGCTCATACCGCTGATCGACGATTTGCTCAGGGCTGTGCGCGCCTGTCTGGACGGGCGCGGCATCCACGCGCCCGTGATGGTGGTGCGCGGGGACGGGTCGCTGATGACCGAGGCCTTTGCGCGCGAGCGTCCGGTGGAGACGCTGCTCTCCGGCCCGGCCGCCTCGCTTGTGGGCGGGGTGGCGCTGTGCGGCCTGGACGATGCGGTCATCGTGGACATCGGCGGCACGACCACGGATATCGCCCTCATCCGCCGCGGGCGTACGGCTCTCTCGGAGGACGGCGTGGACGTGGGCGCGTTCCGCACGGGCACAAAGGCCATCCGCATCCGCACCATAGGGCTGGGGGGCGACTCGCTCCTCTCCCACAACAAGGCCGACGAGCTGACGCTCGGGCCGCGCAGGGCCGTGCCCCTCTCGTGCGTGTTCACGCAAAGGGGCGACATGTGCGAGGCGCTGTCCGCCCTCATCGAGGAGGACCTGCACCGCACCTATCATCGGGGCGAGGGGTTCCGCCTGGGCGCGCGCCCGGCCGCGAACGGCCTGACAGCCGAAGAACGCGCCATTTTGGACGCGCTGTGCGGCGGGCCGCTCTTCATCGACGAGCTGGCGGCGGCCGTTCGCCAGCGCGCCTGGTTCCTGCCCGTCGCCCGGCTGGAGGTGATGGGCGCCATCGAGCGCTTCGGCCTGACGCTTACGGACATCTGGCACGTGCGCGGCGAGATGAGCCTGTACGATCCCGCGGCCGCACGCCTGGCGGTGCGGCTGCTCGCCCTGCGCATGGGGTGCCCGGAGGATGAGCTGGTTGCGCGGGCGCTTCAGCTGGCCGGGGAAAAGCTCTTTCGCGTAATCGCCGATTTCCTGCTCTCCCGCGCGCCCGTGCGCGGGCTGCCCGACCGGATATCCGACGGCGACCGCCTGCTGCATCTGGGCTTTTTGGGCGGCGGGGAGGAGATCGACTGCCGCTTCGTCGTGCCCCTGCCCCTGGTGGGCATCGGCGCGCCCACGCACCTGCTGTTGCCCGCCGCAGCCAAGGCCATGTACACCAGCAGCCTGGTGCCGCCCGACGCGGGCGTGGCCAACGCCGTGGGCGCCATCTCCGGCAGTGTGCTCTCGGAGGAGCGCGTGTACGTAAAACCCCACCACGAGCCGTGGGGTATCGACGGCTATTCGGTGCACTCGGCGGAAGGGTGCGATAAGTTTGACGACCTGCAGGACGCGCTGGCCTTCGCCAAGCAGGAGGCGGCGCGCCTGGCGGTGCTGCACGCGCGCGACATGGGCGCGGGCGAGGTGGAGCCGTCCGTTTCGGTGGAGGAGCAGAGCGCCCGGCCCGCGGGCGACGCCTCGCCCATTCTGCTGGGCGTTACGGTGGTCGGCAGGGGCATGGGCAAGCTGTCCTTCCGGCAGGCTAAGGAGGCGGGCTGATGGAGAAGGACGAGCTGCTGGGCAGAACCTGGACGCTGGATGAGAGCAGCCCCGCGTTCTTCCGCGCGGGCGAGGCGGCGGACGAACGCTACGCCCGCGCCGTTGCGCGCAGCGCCCCTCTTTTGCCTGTGCTTCTGGCGGACGATGGCGCGCCGGACGTGAAGGTAAACAAGCTGCTGCGCGCTTTCAAGGAAGGCGGCAAGGACCCAGTGCTTCTGCGCATCGGCAGGGATATGGAGTTTGACATGCGGGCGGCGCACCTGTGGCGCACGCTGCGACAGGTGCTAAGCGACCGAGGAGAGGACGCCCTGTTGCTGATGGCCGCGGGATCGGCGGACGCCCTTCATCTGGGCGGGTTTGTGGCCGCCACCTTTACGCCCGTGCTCGAGCTGGACCTCGCCCCAACCACGCTGGACGGCGCTGTTCAGCCCCTTGCCTCTGGCGCGTATGTGCTGCCCGGCACGCACGACGTGGAGGGCTTTCGCCCGGCCGAGGCGCTGCTTATCGATACGGCGGGCCTCTCGCGCCTGCCCGCGGAGGCGCTGCTGCCAGGCGTTAGCCGTACGGTGCTGCTCGGCGCGTTCTATGACCGGGCGCTGTTTGAACGCTTGGAACGCTTTGCGCAGGCACACAACCCCATGATGGCCTTCGCGGACGACATGCACGCCGTGGTGTGCGCGTGCGTGGACGCATTCCTTGCGCATGCCCAAAGCGAAGAGGGGGCGGCGGGCCTGTCCTCCTTTCTGGCCGCGCCCGGGCCGGGCATGCCTCCTCCGGGGGGCGATCTGGCCATCGCCCTGGCCGCCATGTACCGTGCGGCCGCCGCAGGCGGGGTTGCGCCTGCCGGGGAAGCGCTGCGCGTGTGCCAGCTGCTGGAGCGCTTTCAGATGCCCATCGTCAGCGAGCGGCCCAGGTCCTTCCTGTCCGCGCGCCTGGCCGAGCTGGATCAGATCGGCGAATCCGTCACGCTGCCTGGCCCCATCGGCAGCGTCTCTCAGCGCACGTGCGCGTTTTCCGCGCTTCTGCAGCACCTGTAAGCCGCCGCGCCGGGCGGCGCGCCATTTCCCCTGCGCTGTTCCCTCCGCTTGACGCCGCGCGCATCATGATGCGCGCGGGTTTTTTTTACAGGAAGGGTGCGGGCAAACGGTATGCAAAGCAAAAAAATGTGCACACTAGCGCTGAAGGAGGCGATTTCCACGATGAAGAAAACCGCAACTGTCGTTTTGGCCGCGGTGTTGGTCCTGACGTTTGCGATGGTCGGATGCGTCGCGCAACCTGCACCCTCGCCCACGCCTTTCCCCACGTCAACGCCCATGCCCGTAACGCCCATGCCCTCGCCCGCGCCTATGCCCACGCCCACCCTGACGCCCCCCGCCACGCCCACTACGCCGGGCACGGGCACCTCGCTGGCGCCGGGAACGGATACGAGCGCGAACACCAACGCGGCCACCAAGATTACGGCCGAAGTGGATAAGATGTCCGAAATCGAGTCGTCGTCCGCCGTCGTTCTGGGCGATACGGCCCTGGTGGGCGTGCAGTTCGCCGCGCAGTACAAAGGCGAGCTGACCGACCGCATCAAGGACTCCGTGACGGAGAAGGCCAAGGCGGCCGACACCTCCATCAAAACGGTGCTCGTGTCGGCGGACGCGGATCTGTGGACGCGCATCAAAGCCATGGCGACCGACGTGAAGAACGGCGACGCGTCCGGCGTCGCCACCGAGTTTGCCGAAATAGTGAACCGCATCATGCCCAAATCGTAGCCCTGATCCGGCCAACGCGACAAGGCCTCCTGCGCGCTGTGAAAGCGCATATGCAGGGGGCCTTTTGTGTGACTGCGGCAGGTTAGTCGCGGCGGCGGCCGCCCTGCGCAAGCAGCAAAAGCCGCACAAGCTGCATGATGGCCATAAGCGCCGAGGCGACGTAGGTGAGCGCGGCGGCGCGCAGCACGGCGCGCGCGCCGGGCAGTTCGTCGGCCGTAAGGTAGCCGCCGGTCTCCAGCGCTTCCATGGCGCGGGCGGAGGCGTTGAACTCCACGGGCAGCGTAACGAGCTGAAACACCACCGCAAAGAAGAACAGCGCGATGCCGATCTGCACGAGCGGGCCGAAGCTGAACACCAGACCGGCGATGAACAGAGGCATGGACAGATGCGAGCCGAACATGGCAACGGGCGCGACGGCCGCGCGCAGGTTGTTGGGCCAGTAGCCGGTTTCGTGCTGCAGCGCGTGCCCTGCCTCGTGCGCGGCGATGCCCAACGCCGCGATGGACGTGGAAGCGTACACGCCTTCCGAGAGCGATAAAACGCCCCGGCGCATGTCAAAGTGATCCGTCAGCGTTCCGGGCACGCGCTGCACGGCCACGCCGCCCGCGCCCGCGCCCGAAAGCATCCGCGCGGCCGTCTCCGCGGCTGTAAGCCCGCAGCGCGCGCCCACCCCGCTGTAGCGGCGGTACGCGCCGTTCACACGCGCCTGCGCGATCAGACCCAAAATGAGAGCGGGCAGCAGAATGAGAAACGTCCAGTCGTAATAGAAGAACATGGGGAGCACCTCTCTTGCCTGTGGTCCAGTATATCACATCATGCCACGCTTTTGAAGAAAAAAGCCCGCGCCGCCAAGGCGCGGCAAGTGGCAAAACGCCGGCGAACGCCCTGTAAAAGGGGTTCGCCGGACGCACAGGGCGGCAGCCATTTGCGTTCATAGCGCCTGGCTGTTTGGCCAGGCGCGGGAAACAGGGTGAGGCGCCGCGCTGTCGGCCGTTCGGCCCTTGCGCGGCGCCCCGCCTTGCGGGCTACTCGGCCACCAGGCGCACGTCGTCCACTTTGTACGGGCCGGACGGATCGGGCGCGTGCAATATGCGAAAAGCGTACAGGCGCGAGGTGGTGTAGCTGGGTGAGAGGGGCTGCAGCACCTCCACGAGCGCTTCGTCGGCCAGCACGCCGCAGGGAATGCACCCGTCAAACGGCCCGAGGTACGTGGCCAGGCGGCCGCCTTCGATCTCCCGCCGCAACCCGGAAGAGAGGTAACCCTGCGCCTCGCGCCCTTCGCCCAGCGCCACGGCTTGGCACAGGGCAAGGGCCGTGTCCTCGGGCGTTTCCGGCATGCGCAGGGCGCTGCCCGCGGGCAGCACGCGCTCGGAGCGCGTCCAAACGCCCTCCTCGGCCTGCCACACCGTCTCATGCGCGTGGCGCGCCACGTCGGCAAAGGCGCGCCGGGCGACGATGCGCGCCTCGTCCTCAGGCGCGAACAGTTCATCGCCGGACGCGTCCACGAGCACCGTGCCGGTCGCCGCGCTGAGCAGCACCAGGCGCTTTTGCCCCTCGCACATCCCCAGCAGCTGGAAGGCGGGCGCCGGGCGCTCGCGCGCCGTAAGGGCGATGTCGCTCATGCCCTCGGGCGCGGGGCAGGAGAAGGGCTGGCCGGAAGCGTCCGCCACCGCCACGGACACGCCGCCCTGCTCGATGAGCGACGCGGTGCAGCCGCCAACGGATGCGCGCCCAAGCGTGCGGGGCGTCGGGGCGCGGGACGCGGCGGCAAACGCCACCTCCCACGCGCCGCCCGCGCGGCGGGTGACGTGTACGCAGTCAAGCGACGGATCGCCGCGCAGCTTGTCGCCCTCAAAGCACAGCCGAACGGCCAGCGCCTCGCCGCGTCCGTACGGCTGGTACGCCAGGCTGTGGCGTCCGCCGGGCGAAAGGGGCAGGGTGAGCGGCGCGTCCGGGCCGACCTCCCCTGCGAATTGGCCGTTGAGCTGCAAAACGCCCTCGCGCGGTGCGGAGATGACGAGTACAGGCACGCGCATGTCGATTCCTCCCCATGTTTCGGCGGCGTTAAGCGCCGTTTGCGGGCGGACGGGCGTACCTGCCGGGCGCAATCGGCGGGCGCCGGGGCTTCCCATGTCCCGTGTCCATCCTTATGCGCCGGCGCGGACAAACATGCCATATACCGCAAACAGGAAAAAGCGGGCGGCTCGGCGAACCTACCCAGTAGTACACCGCACGGAGGCGGGCAAGGGAGGGCGGCGGCATGGCAAGGCGGAGCAGAGGGCGGAGCGGAGCGGCCATCTGGCTGCTCTGTCTGCTCATCGCCTGCGGGCTGCTGCTTCCGCGCGCGGCCGAGCAGCTGCTGCACGCGCCCAGAGCCGCCGTGGTGGACGTGCCCTTAACGCCCGCTCCGCCCGTGCGCGCCTGGACGCCCGAACCGGCGCGGTTGTCCGCCCGGGCACTTTTTCGCCTTGAGGCCGGCGACCAGGCGGGCTACGCGCAGGCGCGGGACGCCTGCCTTGCGAGCGAGGCGGGGGAGCGCAGCCTGCGCTATGCGATTCTGGCGCGTTCGGCCCGGTATCAGGCGCAGGCGGACACCGCGCCCCTGAACCTGGACGCGTCGTTCACGCCGTGGGACGCCGCCGTCGCCTTTACCGAGCGTGCGCTGCAGTTCGGCACGCCCTGCGACGCGGAGTTGCGCGCCGGGTACCAGGCGCTGGCCGCTCTTCGCGCGGAAGCGCGCGATCTGCAGGCCGCGCAGACCCATTTGCGGCAGGGCGAGGCCGAGCGGGCGTATGACGGCTTTTCCGCCGAATTTGACCGCTATGGCCGCGAAGCGAAAGACGGCGCGCAAAGGGCCCGTACGGCCTGGGCGGGCCAGGTGGCCGACCGCGCGGTTGCGCAGCGCGCGGGCGGGCAGTTTGGCGAGGCGGCCCGCACGGCGCGCGCGGCCCTGGCCATCGAGAAGAACCGGAGCACCGAAGCGGCCTATGAAGCGGCCATGACGCCCGACTGGAGCTGGCTGACCGCCACAAGCACCTCCGCCTATCAGTATGAGATCGTCTGGGAGCCCGCCGAGTTCGACCCGGCGTATCCCCTTGCCTACCAGCGCGTGGAACGCATGCCACAGGCCGACAGGGCGCGCATGGAGCGCCTCATCCGGCAGTGGGCCATGCTGTATCCGCCCGACCATTTCAACGCGCACGTAAGCAAAATCTACGTATACCGCACCATCTCCGTGGCCGTGCTGGACGAAAACGACAAGCCCGTGCTGAACAAAGGCGGGCAGCTCAGCTTTGAGAACATCGTGGGCGCGTCCATCCACGGCGTTATTTTGATGACCGACCGCTTTAACGGCGATGCGGAGATTCTGCGCGCGCTCGTGCACGAGATGGCGCACGTGGAGTCGGACAGCGCGCTTGCAGGCGACGAGGAGGCGCGCACGCAGCTGTACGCCGCGCTTCGGGAGCTGAACGGAGATTTTGTGTACTGGTACGAGCGGCCGGGCATCCGCTCCACGTCCGACATCGCCGGCTGGAAGTCCTCGGACGGCTCCGCCGACTGGAAGGGCGGCTGGGCGCGCCGCTACGGCCAGCTGGCCGTATACGAGGACATGACCACCCTCACGGAAAAGCTGCTGCTCGGGCCCCTTCCCAAAGAAGGGCAGTATCCGGCGCTGGCCGCCAAGCTGGCCGCGCTGGAGGCGTACCGCCACCAGCTGCATCCTGCCTTCACGAATGATTTCTACGAGGACGTGCTGCCCAAAGCGCTCGCAAAAACATATTCGCCCTAAGGGGGAGTAAGCCGTGTTCCAGGAACCCGCCATGCAGCCCGCCCGGTTGCTGCTCCGGCAGGAGCACCCGGCGTTCCTGCCGCACAGCCGCCTGTGGCAGGGTATCCCGTCCTTTGAGCGCAGTCCCGGCGGCCGGTGTTTCTGCGTGTTCTACAGCGGAGGGACGGGCGAGCAGAGCGGAAACTTCGCCGTGCTTGCGCTCGGCGGGGAGGACGGCGCGGCCTTCCGCGACCCATACCTGGTCGTGCAACACCCGGACGCGCAGGTGCGCGTGTTCGATCCCAACGTGTGGCTCGACCCGGCCGGACGCCTGTGGTTGACCTGGGCGCAGAGCCTTGGCATGTTTGACGGGCGCGCGGGCGTGTGGGCCGCCGTGTGCGGTGATCCGGACGCGGGCGAGCCGGTCTTTTCGCCGCCCCGCCGCATCGCCAACGGCGTGATGATGAACAAGCCGACGTTCACCTCGCGCGGCGAATGGCTCCTTCCCTGCGCGGTATGGAACTATCGCGGGGTAAAACCCGGGCAGGCGCATGACGAGCTGGCGGCCGAGCGCGTATCCGGCGTGTACCGCTCCTGCGACGGAGGCGCAACCTTCCGCTTCATCGGCGGCGCGGACGTGGACAACCGCAGCTTTGACGAGCACATGATCGTGGAGCGGCGGGACGGGAGCCTGTGGATGCTCGTGCGGCGGCGCGACGGCATCGGGCAGGCCGTCTCCCGCGACGGGGGCGTGACTTGGCGTCAGGAAGGGCGCGCCGTTTTGCCCGGTCCGGACGCGCGCTTCTTCATACGGCGGCTTTCCTCCGGCAGCCTCCTGCTCGTCAACCATATAAATTTTACCGGCCGCAACAACCTGTGCGCCCAGCTGTCCTTTGACGACGGGGCAACCTGGCAGGGCGCTTTGATGCTGGACGCGCGGCCGCAGGTGTCCTACCCCGACGGCAGCCAGGACGAGCGCGGCCGCATCCGCATCGTGTACGACCGCGAGCGCCACGGCGCGCGTGAGATTTTGATGGCCAGCTTCACCGAGCGGGACGTGCTCGCCGGCGCGTGCGTGGAGCCGGGCTCGCGCCTGGCGGACCTCGTCAGCCGCTGTACGGGCCGTCCGTCCGCCTAGCTCGGCTTGTGCAGGAACAGGGGGGATATGCGTGGCCTACCTCATCCGTCTGGCGCGGCCCTCCGACGGCGAGGCGCTGGCAGGGATTTACGCACCGTACGTGACTCAAACAGCCGTCTCCTTTGAGACGGAGCCGCCCGGCGCGGCCGAGTTCGCCGCCCGCATCGAGGCGACCGGCGGGCACTACCCCTTTTTGGCGTGCCAAAGCGGTTCGCAGGTGGTCGGCTACGCCTACGCCGCGCGGCACAGGGAGCGGGAGGCGTACCGCTTCGACGTCGACTTGTCCATCTACGTGCTGCCCGCGCACCACGGCCTGGGGGCGGCGCACGGATTGTACGGGTGCCTGCTTCACCTGCTGGAGGCGCTTGGCTATCGCAACGCGTACGCCGCCTACACCGTACCGAACGAAAAAAGCCGGCGCTTTCACGAGAAATTCGGCTTTGCCGTCATCGGCACGCACCACGCGACGGGATATAAATTTGGGCAATGGCACGACGTGACCTGGCTGGAGAAGCGCATCGGCGGGATGGACGCCACGCCGCTTCCGCCCCGGCCCATACGCGAGATACAGCCCGGGCGCCTCGACATGATCCTCTCGTCATACGGCCGGCCATAGGGCACAGGAAGGGAAACTTCGGTCTGCTTTTTCGGACACGCCGCATTGCGCCACGCATGCGCAGCCGCGCCGGGGGCGCGCCGCGGATGCACAACGTCTGAAGGAGGAAGTATGATGCAGGAACTGAACTATGACGAGCTACAGGAGGAAATTGTGCGGCAGCTGCAGTCGGAGCGGGCGATCGTGCTGGCGACAAGCGCAAACGATCATGTGACCGCCCGCACGGTCTGGCCCTTAAACGACGGGCTGACGGTGCTCTTCTCCACGCACGCGCGCAGCGAAAAGGCTCAGCAGATCGCCAAGAACCCAAACGTCGCCCTGGCGGCCGGCAACCTGAAGATGGAAGCCGTGGCGCTGCCCTTCGGCCACCCGCGCGGGCACGAGTACTTTCTGCGGGAGTACCCAAAGAAGTACGCCCACCTGGGCGACATCTACCCGGAGACGCCCGACGACCTGCTCTTTATCGTCAAACCGGCCAGGGTTTTGCTGTTTAAGCATCTGGGCAAGCCCTGCGAGGATGTGCTGGACGTGGCCGAGCGGCGCGCATACCGCATCGGGCTGGACTAAGCGCGCGTGAAGCTGCGGCGTTTGGGGGCGCGGGAAGGGCCGCCTCCGCTTGCCTTTCAGTTCGTCAGCGCCAGAATGTCCTGCGCGCTCAAGTCCGGCTGCAGCGCCATGTTGATGCCAAGGGCCAGCGCGGCAGCGGCGGACACCACGGCCTCATCCACGTCGCGCGGGGCCACCACCAGCTCCCCCAAGGTCTCGTCCGCGGTCTCGCGCACGAGCTGGTGCAGGTCCTCCTCGGAAAAGGCCGTCAGCATCCCGTGCACGTCGCCGCCCGGAGAGGCCGCGCCCCGCAGCGCGGACAGAAGCGACACAAGCGCCTGGTGCGCGATGGTGGTGGCGTGCACCACCATGGGCACGCCTACGGCTATGACGGGCACGCCCAGGCTCTCACGGGTAAGCCCTGCGCGCGCGTTGCCCACGCCCGAGCCGGGCGCGATGCCCGTGTCGGCGATTTGCACGGTGGTGAGGATACGCCGCACGTCCCTGGCGGCCAGGGCGTCCACGGCGATGACGGCGCAGGGTTTCACCTCGCGGCACAGCCCCATCAGCACCTCCAGGGCGTCGATGCCCGTAACGCCCGCCACGCCCGGGGTCACCGCGCACACCTCGCGCATGGCCTGCATGTGCGGCATTCCGCGCATGTGCCGGGTGACCAGCATGCGCTCGGCCGTGCGCGGCCCCAGCGCGTCCGGTGTCATGTAGCGGTTGCCAAGGCCCACCACGAGCACCGCCCGGTCCTTTGGAAGCGGCGGCAGAAGCTGCGAGAGTTCGCGCGCGATGGCCCCGGCCAGTTCGGGCAAGCGTTCCGGATCGCTTCTGCGCAAATCGTCCGATTCCAGCGTCACATACGCGCCGCGGGCCTTTTGCAGTTTGTCCTCGGCTTCCTGGGTGAGCACGCGCACGCGCGTTACGCGCAGCCCGCCTTCGTCCTCTTCCTGGCAGGAAACGCCGGGAAGGTCCGGCCCGTGCAGCGCGCGCGCCTCCATCGCTAGGTCCGTGCGAAAAGGAAACATGGCGCACCTCCTTGATGCTTTTTTCTCGCTACAGGTTGCGCCAAACTTGTGGCGGGCATGCGTTTGTGCGATAATTGGGAGGGAGGTGAGCGCCATGCGCGTAACCTATCTGTTCCACAGTGGTTTTACGGTGCAGGCGGGGGACGAGCTGCTCGTTTTTGACTATTGGGCCCCCCGGGGGCCCCTGCTTACCGCGGCGGACCTTGCGGGATTTCGGCAGGTGAGCGTGTTTGTCAGCCACGGCCACCACGACCACTTCGACCCGGCCATCTACGGGTGGAGGGCCGAGAACGTACGCTACGTGCTGTCGGGCGACATCCCGCCGCACCATGAAGGCAGCCGCATCGCGCCCGGCCAGACGCTGTCCCTTCCGGGCATGAGCGTTACGGCTCTGCCCTCCACCGACCAGGGCGTGGCCTTCCTCGTGGAGAGCGGCGGCCGCACGGTCTTCCACGCGGGCGACCTAAACCTGTGGCACTGGCCGCAGGAGTCCACGGCCGGGGAGGTACGCGCGGCGCGGGATGCCTTCCTATCGGCTGTCGCCCCGCTCGCCGGGCGGCAGATCGACCTGTGCATGTTCCCTGTGGATCCGCGCCAGGGAGACGGCTTCGACGAGGGCGCCCTTTGGGTGCTTGAGCATATACGCCCCCGCGTGTTTTTGCCCATGCACTTTGCGTCCGACCCCGCGGCGCTGCAGGGCTTTGCCGCGCGCGCCCGGGGCGGCGACGTGCGCCTGCTGACGCGCGAGGGCGAATCGATTGATTGCTAAAGGGGGAGAGACCATGCGCTTTACCATCGCCCATACGAACATCAACGTGAGCGATATGGACCGCGCGCTGGCGTTCTACCGCGACGCGCTCGGCCTTGAGCCGCTGCGCGTGCGCGAAGCGGCGGACGGCCGCTTCAAGATCGCCTTCCTGACGGACGGCTCCTCCGATCATCAGCTGGAGCTGACCTGGCTGCGCGACCACCCGCAGCGCTACGACCTGGGCGACAACGAAAGCCACATCTGCTTCCGCGCGCCGGACTACCAGGCCGCCTACGAAAAGCACAAGGCCATGGGCTGCATCTGCTATGAGAACAAGGAGATGGGCCTTTACTTCATCGAGGACCCGGACGGCTACTGGCTGGAGATCGTGCCGGAGCGGCGGTAAGGTGGCGCCCGTAAAGGCGGTGGGCGCATGAGGCCGTGGCTCAAATGGCTGCTGGGGCTGTCCTGTTTGCTGGCCGCATTTTCCCTGGGCGTCTACTTTGGTATGCCGGCGCTCCTAAGTCCCATACGCGTTTTCCGGCTGCGCCCCGAGCATACGCCGCTCGTTCGGCCCAGCCGCACCTGGCGCACGCCGCAGCCCTCCGCCGCGCCCGCCCCGGCGCCGTCGGCGGAGCAGACCCAGAGCGAGCCGGCGTACGCCTTCGGGCAGGGCATCAACGTGCTCGTGCTGGGCTACGACATGAGCGTGGAGCGCGCCCGCGCGGGGTTGAACGCCCGCACGGACGCCATGATTCTGGCGCACATCGATTTTGAGGAAAAGGCCGTCGCCCTGCTCTCGCTCCCGCGCGATACGCTGGCCCTGATGCCAAGCGGGCGGCCGGGTAAGATCAACGCGGCCTTTGCCTACGCCGGCGGCGCGCAGGGCGGCGGCTTTGCCGCGGCCGCCGGTACGGTGGGCCAAACGCTGGGCGTATCGGTGGACTATACCGTGGGCGTGGACATGAACGCCGCCAAAGAGGTGGTGGACGCGCTGGGCGGCATCGACGTGGAAGTGGACATCGCCTTCACGATCAACGGCAGGCGCCTGGAAGCCGGGTTTCAGCACTTGACCGGACAGCAAGCCCTGGATTTTTGCCGCTTCCGCCATGCCGGGCGGGGCGATTTGGACCGCGCCGACCGGCAAAAGCGCGTGCTTGTGGCGCTTCTGCGGCGGGCCGTCTCCACGGACGCGCTCACCCGCATCCCCGCCCTCTACCAGTCGCTTCAGGGGCGTGTGTACACGGACCTGTCGCTTGCCCAGATCGCTTCGCTGGCCTATTTCGCCCCGTCCGTTCGGCCGGACGAGGTGCGGCTGTACACGCTGCCCGGCAACGGCCGCACTTCGGGCGGCGTTTGGTATTACATCGTGGACGAACGGGCCGCGCAAACGGTGGTGGCCGAAGCTTTCGGGCACACGCAGGGGCTGCTTCTTCCCTCCGCCGCGCCGCAGGACGCCCCCGCGCCGGACAACCCGGCAGGGCAGGCGGACGCCGCGGCGCTGGCGGCCGAGCGGCTGCTGGAGATCGCCGACGCCGCGGACGAATACCTGATGGGCGAAGTGCCCGTGGGAACGCGCGCCCAGCTGCAGGCGCTTCTTGCCAAAGTTCCGGAGGCGCTTGCCGGAAACGACGCGGGCGCGCAGGTTTTTTTAAGCGCGCAGATACGCCAGCTGCTGCCCTGAGCGGCGGCATTTTTTTCAGCGCCCGCGGCGGGCGGGGCCGTGTTGTGCGGACGGGCACTTCATGGTATGATAGAGGGAGAACGGGGCGCGAGCTAACCGCCATGTCGCGCGGGGCGCTCGCCCTTTTTGCGGATGATAGGACGAGGGGGCGCATTTGAATGCTGCACAACCCGGCGGGGTGGCTGCGCCGCGCAAAACAGCTGGGCGTGGCGGTTCCCGCGCTCAACTTCCACAACCTGGAGGTGCTGCAGGGCATTTTGCTTGCCGCCTCGGACGAGCGCTCGCCCGTCATCCTGCAAACCTCGCCCGGCTCGGCCAAGTACATGGGCATCGGCTATGCCGCGGCTTGCGCACGCACCGGCGCGCAGGAGTTGGGCGTTGCCGCCGCGCTGCAGATCGACCACTGCCTTCAGTTCGATATGCTCGTAAAATGCCTGCGCGCCGGGTACACGGCGCTGATGGTGGAGACCGGGCACTTAGGCTACGATGAGAACGTGGCCTTCATGCGCCGCGTGGTGGAGATGGCGCATGCGGCCGATGTGTGCGTGGAGGGCGAGCTCGGCCGCATCGGCGGAACCGAGGACGACATGACGCACGAGCAGCAGGCCCTTACCGTGCCGCAGGAGGCCGCCCGCTACGTGGCCGACACGGGCGTCGACTATCTGGCCGTGGCCATCGGCACGGCGCACGGCGTGTACAAGGGTGAGCCGCACGTGGACCTGGCGCGCCTGAGCGACATCGCAGCGCTGATCGATCTGCCCCTGGTGCTGCACGGCGCGTCCGGCGTGCCGGACGAAACGGTGCGGCGGGCGATCGGCCTTGGCATCGCCAAAGTGAACGTGGCCACCGACCTGAAAATCCCTCTGGCGCAGGCCATCAAGGACGTGTTCGCCAAAGACGCCGGCGAGGACGACCCGCGCGTGTACATGGGCGCGGGCCGCGAGGCCGTGCGCGCAGCCGCGCGGCAAAAGATACGCCTGTGCGGCGCAACCAACCTGGTCGATCGGCTGTAGGGTTTGCATCTGCCATGGGAGGGGAGCGCATGACGCCTCGTCTGCTCGTTGTGGGATCGATCAACATGGATCTGGCGGCCCGCGTGCGACGCGCGCCCGAAGCGGGAGAGACGGTCATCGGCACGAGCTACGCCTTCAGCCCCGGCGGCAAGGGCGGCAACGCCGCTTTTGCGGCGGCGCGGCTGGGGGGCGAGGTACGATTTTGCGGGTGCGTGGGGCGGGACGATTACGGCAAGGCCCTGCGCCGCGCGCTGCTTGAGGAGGGCGTGAGCGACGAAAACCTGCGCGAGGACGAGGCCGCGCCCACGGGCATGGCGCTCATCTTCGTGGAGGATTCCGGGCAGAACCGCATCGCCGTGTATCCCGGCGCGAACATGCGCCTGGATGTCGCGCAGCTGCACAAGGCGTTTGAACGGCCCGTGGACGCGGTGCTCCTGCAGCTGGAGATCACCCATGAGGCCATCTTTGCCGCGGCGCGCATGGCCGCCCAGCGCGGGGCGGCCGTGGTGCTGGACGCCGGGCCGGCCCAGCAGTTTCCCATCGAGCGCGTAGAGGGGCTGACGATTCTCTCGCCCAACGAGACGGAGACGCAGGCGCTGTGCGGCATCATGCCAAGCGATGAGCAGAGCTGCCGCGCCGCCTGCCGCGCCCTGCGCGGCCGTGCCGCAGCGAAGTACGTGGTGCTCAAGCTGGGCGGCCGCGGCTGCTACGTCGACGGCGAGGGGCAAAGCTACCTTGTGCCCGCCTTCCCTGTGAAGGCCGTGGACACCACCGCCGCCGGCGACACCTTTACCGGCGCGCTGGCCCTTCACTATCTGCGCACGGGCGACATGGCCGCCGCCGCGCGCTACGCCTGCGCCGCGGGCGCGCTGTGCTGCCAGAGGGCCGGCGCGCTTGCCTCCCTGCCCACATCCGCCCAGGTGGCGGAGTTTCTGCAAGACCGATAGGCTTTACGCCGCAATCCGTTTGGAGGCTTCGTTCCTTTGCGATCTGATTTTTTGCCCGTTACGCGCAAGGACATGGAGGCCCTCGGCTGGGACCGCGCCGACTTCGTGCTCGTGTCTGGCGACGCCTACGTGGACCACCCTTCCTTCGGCGTGGCGCTTATCGGCCGGAGCCTGCAGCGCGCCGGGTACCGCGTGGCGCTTATGTGCCAGCCGGACTTGAAGGACGCAAAAGCGTTTTCCGCGCTGGGCCGCCCGGCCATCGCCTTTTTGGTGACGGCCGGCAACATCGACAGCATGGTGAACCATTACACCGCCGCCAAGCGTCCCCGCGCCGGGGACGCCTATTCCAAGGACGGCGCATCCGGCCGCCGGCCGGACCGCGCGAGCATCGTGTACTGCAACCGCATCCGCCAGGCGCACAAAAACGCTGTCATCGTGCTGGGCGGGGTGGAAGCGTCGCTGCGGCGCATCGCCCACTACGACTATTGGGACGACGCCGTGCGTCGTTCCATCCTCGTCGACAGCGGCGCGGACCTGCTGATTTACGGCATGGCCGAGCGTACGATGGCGCAGGCGGCGGCTCTGCTGAAGAGCGGCGACAAAGAGGCGTTGAACGCGCTGCCCGGCACATGCGTGGCCCTTGCGCCCCAGGAGGCCGCGGCGCTGGAGGGCGTGGACCTGCCGTCCTTCGAGGAGGTCAGCGCCGACAAAAAGGCCTATGCACGCGCCTTTGCGATCTTCTACCGCGAGCAGGACCCCGTGCGCGGCCGCCGGCTTCGGCAGGCTTGCGGCCGCGTCGTGCTCGTGCACAACCCGCCCGCCATGCCCCTTTCCCGGCGGGAGCTGGATGAGACGGCTGCTCTGCCCTTTATGCGCGAAGCGCACCCGGACTTTGCGCCTGTGCCCGCCCTGCAGGAGGTGCAGTTCTCCATCGCCGCCACGCGCGGGTGCTTTGGCGCCTGCTCGTTCTGCGCGCTCACCTCCCACCAGGGGCGCATCGTCACCTCCCGTTCGCCGGACTCCATCGTGCGCGAGGCCGAGCTGCTCGCCGGACTCCGCGATTTCAAGGGCTATATCCACGACATCGGCGGGCCCACCGCCAACTTCCGCCGCCCCGCGTGCGACAAGCAGCTTACAAGCGGCGCTTGCCGCGACCGGCAATGCCTGTCGCCCACGCCCTGTAAAAATCTGGTCGTTGAGCACGAAGAGCTTTTGTCCATCCTGCGCCGCGCGCGCAAGATTCCCGGCGTCAAAAAGGCCTTCATCCGCTCCGGCCTTCGCTACGACTACCTGCTGGCCGACAAAAACCGCGAGCAGATTCTGGCGGAGCTGGCCGAGCACCACATCTCCGGCCAGCTGAAGGTGGCGCCCGAGCACGTGGATCCGGGCGTGTTGCGTGCCATGGGCAAACCGCCTTGCGAGGTGTTCGACCAGTTCCGCGCCTGCTACCAGCAGGCCAACCGCAAGGCCGGACGGGAGCAATACCTGGTGCCCTATTTTATCTCCGGCCACCCGGGCAGCGACCTTTCCGCCGCTGTGCGCCTGGCGCAGTACATGAAGAGCACCGGCCTTCGCCCGGAGCAGGTGCAGGATTTTTACCCGACGCCCGGCACGCTGGCCACGGCCATGTACCATACTGGCATTCACCCGCTGAGCGGAAAACCCGTTCACGTGCCGCGCGATCCCGCGGAAAAGGCCATGCAGCGGGCGCTTCTGCAGTTTCACCGCAAGGAGAACTACCCTCTTGTGCGCAAGGCGCTGCTCGCCGCCGGGCGAAGCGAGCTGATCGGCTACGGCAAAGAATGTCTGGCGCCGCCCGCCATCGGGCAGGCCATCCCACAGCAAAGGAAGAAACCCATCCCACAGCAAAGGAAGAAACGATGAAACCGACCAGCGTATTGGTACCCCACGAGGAGCTGCAGCGCCAAAGGGAGATCATGAGCGCCGTGCGCGGCGCGCACCCGGGCGGACGGGCCATGATTATCACCTATGGCTGCCAAATGAACGCGCACGACTCCGAGAAGATCGCCGGCATGCTGCAGCAGATGGGGTTTGCCCCCACGCAGCAGCGCGAGGAAGCGGATGTGCTGCTTTTTAACACGTGCTGCGTGCGCGAAGGCGCGGAGCGGCGTGTATTTGGGAACGTGGCGGCGCTGCGCGCCTGGAAGGAAAAGCGCCCCGGCCGGGTGATCGGCGTGTGCGGCTGTATGATGCAGCAGGAGGGCGCGGCCCGGGAGCTTCTGCGGCGCAACCCGTTCGTGGATGTGTGCTTTGGCACGCACAATTTGCATACGCTGCCCCAGATGCTGCAAAGCGCGCTGCGCGGCGAACGGGTGCTGCAGGTGGAGGACGTGGACGGCGTGATCGCCGAGGGCCTGCCGCTTGTGCGCGCCGGGCGCACGCAGGCGTTTGTCACCGTCATGTACGGGTGCGACAATTTTTGCAGCTACTGCATCGTGCCCCATGTGCGCGGCCGGCAGCGCTCGCGCGCGGCGCGAGAGATCCTGCGCGAGGTGGAGGGGCTGCTGGCTCAGGGCGTGCTTGAGGTGACGCTGCTGGGGCAAAACGTCAACAGCTACGGGCAGGACGGGGAGGGCCCCTCCTTCGCCGAGCTGCTGCGGTCCGTGGCGGCGCTGGGGGTGCCGCGCATCCGCTTCATGACCTCCCATCCCAAGGACTGCGCGCCGGCGCTGCTGCAGGCCATGGCCGACTGCCAAAACGTTTGCCCGCACCTGCACCTGCCCGTGCAGGCCGGAAGCGACCGGATTCTGTCGGCCATGAACCGCGGCTATGCGGCCGAGGAATACCTGCGCCTTGTGCGCCTGGCGCGGGCGGTTTTGCCCGGCATCGGCCTCACGAGCGACATCATCGTGGGCTTTCCCGGAGAAACCGACGGGGATTTCCAGCAGACGCTGCAGCTGGTGGAGGCCGCGTCCTTCGACGGGCTGTACACCTTCGAATACTCAAAGCGCAGCGGCACGCCTGCGGCCGACATGCCCGGCCAGGTCGCCGAAGACGTGAAAACCGGGCGGCTCATGCGCCTGACGGCGCTGCAAAAACCCGTCACGGCCGGCATATTAAAGGAACAGGTGGGCTCGGTGCAGAAAGTGTTGCTGGTGGAGCGAAGCGCGCGCAGCGACACGGCCGCCTGCGGCCGCACGGCGCGCGGCATCACCGTGAACGTGGAGGGCGCGCTGCACCGCCTCGACGCCATCGCCGACGTGAGGATCACCGCTGCCAAACAAGGCTCGCTTGTTGGTGAGCTTTCGGCGGATGGATGACCGTTTCCATGATTGTCCGAGGGCTTGCCGGCAAGCCGGCGCAATTCGTCCGGGGCGAAACACCGGATGCATCTCAAGGAGGATAAGATGGGCGTATTGGAACAAACGCGCGAGCTGGGGCTTGCGCTCATCAAGACCAAGGAATACGTGAACATGCGCGCGGCGGAGCTGGACGTGGCGCGCAACGAGGAAGCGCGCACGCTGATGGCCGAGTTTGACGTTCTGCGCGAGCGCATGTCGGCCATGATGACCATGGACGGCACCACGCCCGCGGACATCGTGCGTCACGGCGAGGAGATGCGCGCCCTGCAGATGCGCATGCAGTCAAGCGACCTGCTGCGCCGGATGAACGAGACGCGCGGCGCTTTTTCCCACCTGCTGGAGCGCGTCAACGAGATTCTCAAGTACATCGTAACGAACGACGCCGGAGGCGGGCAGGAGGAGGACGCCGACGGTGACGGGCAGTGTGCCTGCGAGGAATGCGCGGACTGCCGTCTGCACTAAATAAAGCGCGCGCCCATGTGCGAAGCGGTTCGCGCGCTTTATGGGCTTCCCGGCGCCACGATGCAAGCGGCGGCCTGCGCAGGGCGCATCCTCCGGTTTGCGCATGCGGTTGCCGCAGGCCACTCGGCTTGTTTTACAGTTTCCCAAATAGACACGAATGAGGTGGGCGGATGGGCAAGCTGACGCCTATGATGGAGCAGTACGCGCGGTGCAAGGCCGAGCACCCCGACGCGCTGCTCTTTTTTCGTCTGGGCGACTTTTATGAGATGTTTGCTCAGGACGCCTTAACCGCCTCGCGGGAGCTTGAGCTGACGCTCACCTCGCGCGAAGGGGGCGAGGAGGGCGAACGCACGCCCATGTGCGGCGTGCCCTGGCACGCCGTGGATGGCTACATACATAAGCTGGTGGAGAAGGGCTACCGCGTGGCCATCGCCGAGCAGATGACCGATCCGGCGGAGAGCCGGGGGCTGGTGGAGCGCGAGGTGGTCCGCGTGATCACCCCCGGCACCATCACGGAGTCGTCCATGCTCGATGAAAAGAGCCACAACTACATGGCCTGCCTGCACATGGAAGATACCACGGTCGGTTTATGCGTCGCCGACGTGTCCACCGGCTACCTGGCGGCCGCGTGTCTGCCGCTGGAGCGCGCGATGGCGGAACTGCAGCGCCTGGAGCCCAGCGAGGTGCTGGTCAGCCCCTCCATGCAGGCGGCGCTGGCGCGCATGAAGGGGCTGCATGTCACCACGCTTGTGCGGCCGGACAAGGCTTTTGAGCTGAACGCCGCGCGCGGAGAGCTTGCGCTGCGCATCGGGCCGCAGGGGTTTGAGGAGATACGCCAAAGCCCGCTGGCCGTGCAGGCGTCCGGCGCGCTGATGGACTACCTGCGCCTGACGCAGAAGAAGGCGCTCTCACATTTGAAGAAGGTGGAGGCCTACCGCGCCGAGGCCGGAATGACCCTGGATGCGGGCGCGCGGCGTAATCTGGAGCTGACGCAGAGCCTTCGGGGCCGCGGCCGCCGCGGAACGCTTTTGTGGGTGCTCGACCAAACGAAGACCGCCATGGGCGGCCGGCTCATCAAGGAGTGGATCGAGCAGCCGTTGGGCAGCGCCGCGGCCATCAACCGCCGTTTGGACGCCGTGCAGGAGCTGACGCAGGATGCCCTGCGCGCGGACGAGTTGTCCTCGCTTCTGGTGCCCATCCAGGACATTGAACGGCTGTGCACCAAGCTCTCCTACGGCACCTTTAACGCGCGCGACGCCCACGCGCTGGGGCGTTCGGTGGCGGGCCTTCCACGCATACGCGCGCTGGCGGGCGCGGGGAAGAGCGCCCTTCTTTGCTCGCTTCATGAGCGTATCGACGAGCTGCAGGACGTGAGCACCCTCATCGAGGCCGCGGTGGACGACGACCCGCCGTTCGCCATCACCGACGGAGGGATCTTCCGGACCGGTTATGCGCAGGAGCTGGACGAACTGCGCGCCGCCGCCGGGAACGGCAAGGAGTGGATCGCCCAGCTGGAGGCGCGCGAGCGCGAGGAGACGGGCATCAAGAACCTGAAGATCGGCTTCAACCGGGTGTTTGGGTACTACATTGAGGTGACGCGCTCGTACTTCGACAAGGTGCCCTACCGCTACACAAGAAAACAGACTTTGGCCGGTTGTGAGCGTTTCATCACGGAGGAACTCAAGCAGGTGGAGGAGCGCGTGCTCGGCGCGGAAGAAAAGGCCATGCGTCTGGAGCACCGGCTGTTTGTAGGCCTGCGGGAAACCGTCGCCGCGGCCACAGCGCGCCTGCAGGCAACCGCCCGCGCCCTTGCCGAGCTGGATTGCCTTTTGTCGCTGGCCGCCGCCGCCGCGCTGCGCGGCTATCAGCGCCCGCAGCTGCACGAGGGGCGCGAACTGCGCATCGCCGCCGGACGGCACCCCGTGGTGGAGGCGGTGATGGAGCACGGCTTTGTGCCCAACGATACGCATCTCACGGCGGAGGAACGCTTTATTCTGCTCACCGGGCCGAACATGTCCGGCAAGAGCACCATCATGCGCCAGGTGGCGCTCATCGCCATCATGGCGCACATCGGCTCCTTCGTACCCGCGCACAGCGCCAGCATACCGCTGCTCGACCGCGTGTTCACGCGCATCGGCGCGCAGGACGATCTCTCCGGGGGTCAGTCCACCTTCATGGTGGAGATGAGCGAGGTGGCCGACATTCTGCGCTTTGCTACGAACCGCTCGCTCATTCTGCTGGACGAGGTGGGCAGGGGTACGTCCACCTTCGACGGCTTGTCCATCGCCTGGGCCCTTGTGGAGCGCATCGCCTCCCCTCAGGTGGCGGCGCTGTCTATGTTCGCCACGCACTACCACGAGCTGTGCCAGCTGGAGGGACAGCTGCCGGGCGTGGTCAACTACTCTGTGTCCGCCCGTGAGATGGGGGAGGACGTGATTTTTCTGCACCGCATGGAGCGGGGCGGAACCGACCGCAGTTTCGGCATCCAGGTGGCGGCGCTGGCCGGCCTTCCCGCGGCCGTGCTCAACCGCGCGCGCGAGGTGCTCGCCCGCTTGGAGGCGGCGGAGGTATCCGGCGCGTCGGTTGGCCAGGTGATTCTGGAGCAGAATAAAAAACCGGAACGCAAGCAGATGGACATGGCGAGCGTGCGGCGCGAGGAGCTTCTGCAGGAGCTGCGCGGCCTGGACGTTACGGCCATCACGCCCATGGAGGCCATGAACCGCTTGTTTGCGTTGCGCGAGCAGGCGCGCCTTATCTAGACCTATATAATAGGAAGAGACGGCTTGTCCAAGCGGTGCGGCCGCTGAAACGGCGCCGACTCACCCGGGCGGCGCTCCAAACGGAAGACCAGCTCCGCTTCGCGGGGTTGGTCTTCCGTTCGATTTGCGCGTTACCCTCCTGGCCCAGCATGTTCACAGCGTAGCTGCCCGAGGCCGCGAAGCGCTGCCGCAGCTCGGGCCGCAGCGCGATGATCGCCCAGGCAAGGTGCCGCGGCGGCGCGCCGCACATGCCGCAGGGTTTCCGCCGTGTTTCATGCAACGCGTCGAGGTTTATTTTGAAGAGGATCGGGGAACGGCGGGGGCG
>JAVBLU010000047.1:0-46406 GCA_031553225.1 Eubacteriales bacterium | reverse complement strand
CGACATGGCGGCGGGCCTGTCCGAGCGCACGCTGATGGAGCGCGCCGCGCAGGCGGTGCAGGCGCGCCTGGCCGTGATGACCGGCGCGCGCCCGGCCGCGTTCGTATGCGGGCCGGGAAACAACGGCGCGGACGGGCTGGCCGCGGCGCGGCTGCATGCGCAATCCGGCGGCATGTCCTATGCGCTGCTCGTGTGGCCGGACGGCCGCAGCGGTGAAAGCGCCGCCGCCCAAGAGGCGCTGGCGCGCGAGGCGGGCGTGGAGGTGCGCCCCTTTGCCGCCGGCATTCCGGCGGACGCGGTGGCGGTGGTGGACGCTCTGTTCGGCATCGGTCTTCGCCGCGCGCCCGAGGGGGCGTTTGAGCAGGCCATACGGACCATGAACGGGTGTGGGCGGCCGATCCTGTGCGTCGATCTGCCCTCGGGGGTGCTAGCGGGCGACGGCACCGCGCCGGGCGCGGCGGTGCGCGGTGCGGCGTGTGTGACATTCGGCCTGTGCAAACCCGGGCACCTGCTCTTTCCGGGCCGGGCGCTATGCGGGCAGGTGAACGTGGCGGACATCGGCCTTGAGCCATATATGCGCGCTGACGGGCCGGAAGCGCTGGATGATGCCTCGGCCGCGGCTCTTGCGCCCAAACGGGCGCCGGACGCGCACAAAGGCTCGTGTGGGCACGCCTTTTTGCTTGCCGGATCGCCCGGTTATGCGGGCGCGGCGGCGCTGTGCGCCCGTGGCGCGCTGCGCGGCGGAGCGGGCCTGGTCAGCGTATGCGGACCGGAGGAAGCGCTCGCCTGCGTGCGCGCCCATGCGCCGGAGGCGATCTGCGCGGCGCTTGCGCCGCCCGCCGCGCTTGCTGCGCTCGCCGGGCGGTGCGACGCGCTGGCGGCCGGGCCGGGGCTGACGACCAGCCCGGAGGCCCACGCGTCGCTAAAGGCTGTGTGGGCCTCCGGGGTGCCGCTCGTGGCGGATGCAGACGCGCTCAACCTGCTGGCGGCAGGAGGCTTTGAACAGCGCGGCGGCCAGAGCGTGTTTACCCCGCATCCGGGCGAGGCCGCGCGCCTGCTTGGGCAGACGATACCGCAGGTGACTGCCGAGCCCGTCGCCGCAAGCCGCGCCATTGCCGCGCGCTACGGCGCCGTGGCGCTGCTGAAGGGCGCGACCACGGTGATCGCCGCGCCGGATGGCCGCATGGCGCTGAATGTGACGGGCACGCCTGGTATGGCCACGGGCGGGAGCGGCGACGTGCTTACGGGCGTTATCGCCGCGCTGCTCGCGCAGGGGCTGACAGCTTTTGACGCAGCGCGCTTGGGCGCCTATCTGCACGGCCGCGCGGGCGAGGCGGCCGCGAAACGCCGCTCCGTGCACGGCATGACGGCGCTGGATATCGCCGAATCGCTCGGTGAAGCGTGGCTTTGCATCGAATCGCTCATATGATCGGCGGATATCCGCATAATATGCCCCGGGAGCGCCCCGCGCTTTCGTTAGGAGGCACACATGCCCACGATGAAGAAGGTGCTCGTCAGCCTGCCGGACGAACTGCTGGACAACCTGGACGCGCTCGCCGCCGAGGAAGGAATGACGCGCAGCGAAGTTGTGCGCCTGTCCTTGAAGCAGACGATCGCCGCCAGGCATAAGCTAAAGATGAGCGAAGCTCTGCGCCAAGGATACGAAGCCATGGCTTCGATCAACCGGGAGTGGGCGGAAATGGGCATTGCACAGGACTTGTCCGTCCTGTCCGCCTACGAACACCAATTGTCGGAGCGTGAAACCGAATGATTTTGCGAGGAGAGATCTACTGCGCCGATCTGAATCCCGTTGTTGGCTCCGAGCAGGGCGGCATCCGTCCCGTGCTCATTGTACAAAACGATATCGGCAACCGCTACAGCCCTACCGTCATCGTCGCCGCCGTCACGTCGCAAATCAGCAAAGCCAAGCTGCCCACGCACATCGAGCTGTCCGCCGAGCTGTGCGGCTTGCCGCGCGATTCCGTCGTGCTCGCCGAGCAGCTGCGCACGATTGACAAGCAGCGCCTGCGCGACAAGCTGGGTATGCTGACGCCTGAGCTTGTGCAGCGCGTAAACGATGCACTCTACATCAGCCTTGGCCTTGATGAGGATCAGCAGCCCGGTCCATGACAGGCCACGCGCGCACCCATCCAACCGGCGGCCCGAGGCCGCCCGCCACAAAGGGGGACAGGCATCCGCCTGTGATGAACGTACGTGATAAAGCCGCAAGGCGCGCCCTGACCAGCACAATCGGCCACGCTGGCTTAGTGTTGGTGGGCGTGCTGCTGTTGACCGCCGGCTACAACCTCTTTTTCATACAAAACAGCATAGCCCCGGGCGGGTTTACCGGCTTGGCGACCATTCTGCATGCCAAGCTGGGCTGGCCGGTCGGCCTGGTTGTGCTCATTATGAACCTGCCGCTGTTCGTTCTGTCGTACAAAGAGATGGGCCTGCGTTTTTTTCTCATGTCCGTGCTGGCCACGGTCGGGCTGTCTATGCTCATCGATCTGCTGCCAAAGATCCGCCTGACGGATGATCTGCTGCTGGCGTCGGTATACGGCGGGTTTCTGCTGGGCGTTGGCCTGGCGCTTGTGCTGCGCGGCGGGGCGACTACGGGCGGATCGGACATGACCGCACGCCTGCTGAACAAGCGCGTGCCCGCCCTGCGTATCGCCTGGATTTTACTGGCTGTGGACTCGGTCGTGGTGGTACTGGCCGGGCTGGCATTCGGGCTGCAGATGTCGCTGTACGCCCTCATCGCCCTGTTCATCTCCAGCCGCATCGTGGATCTGTTTCAGGAAGGCGCAACCAGCGCCAAGGCCTTCTTTATCATCACCACCAGCCCGCAGGCCATCGCGGATGAAATTTTTGCAAAACTGAACCGGGGCGCAACGGCACTAAAAGGGGAAGGCATGTACTCGGGCAAAGGACTGCACGTGCTGCTGTGCGTGGTGTACCGCACGCAGGTGACGCAACTGAAGGCGATTGTGCACGAGCTGGACCCGGGCGCGTTCGTCATCGTTACGGACGTGCGCGAGGCTTTGGGCAAAGGGTTTGCCGGGCCGCCCGCCCATCATGCAAAATGAACGAGCAAGTCCGGATTTGAGGAGGAGCGCAGCATGGACGTAAGGACGGGCATTTGGGCGCACCGCGGCGCGTGCAAGGTAGCGCCGGAGAACACCATGGAGGCCTTTGTGCGCGCGCACGAGATGGGCGCGGACGGTATCGAGCTGGACGTTAGCTTTTCCTCGGACGGCTACATCATCGTGCTGCACGACATGTCCATCGACCGTACCTCCGACGGCTCCGGCCGCGCCGACCGCATGACCTATCGGCAGCTGAACAGCTTCGATTATTCCTACGGCATGGAAGGGTTTAAAGACGTACATATCCCCACACTGGACGAAGTGCTTTCCTGGGCCGCGCCGCTGGGGCTGACTGTGAACATCGAGATCAAGCCAAACGTGCCCCTGGGCGCGGGCATGGAGCGCCAGGTTGTAGCGCTTGCGGAGAAGCTGCGCATGAAGGATCGCATCATCATCTCCTCCTTCAACCACTATCTGCTGGCCGAAACCAAGCGCGTTGACCCGCAGACCCGCACCGGCGCGCTGTACAGCTGCACGCTTGTCAACCCCTGGGCGTATGCGCAGAGCAACAATATTAACGCGCTGCACGCCCAGCACGATACGCTGATGTTGCCCGGCGTGATGGCCGGGTGCATGGCCGCGGGCGTGCCTCTCCACCCATGGACGGTGGACGACGAGGTCATCCTCACCCGGCTGATGGAGGCGGGCGTGGCGAACATCATCACGAACAGGCCGGACATCGCCCTGGAGGTGCGCCGCCAGGTGCAAGGCGCATAGTAGAACAACTGCATGCCGCAGGCCCTCCCCCGCAGGAGCGCTCTCCTCACGCTTTGCGGCGTGAGCACTGGGCTGGCTAAGGCGTTTGCGCGGCGGGCGTCAATATGGCGACGTAGCGCTCCTGGGAAGTGCCCAGGCGCGATGAGAAGGACCCTGCGCAGGTGATGAGCGTAACGCGGGTTTCCCCCGACAGGCTCATCACTTCGTCGGGGACGGCCGTGTACGGGTAGCGCGACACGCTGGCCACGACAAAGGCGCGCGTTTCGCCATCCTCATCGGTGATGGTGGCGGTGTCGCCGGGCTTCAGGTTGCCAAGGCGCGCGAATACCGCATCCTTGCGCGACCAACGGTTGTGCGCCGCAAAGAGCGCATTGCCCGGCGCGCCCGGTACTGCGCCGCCCTGGTACCAAGCGACCTGTGCGCCTGAGCGCAGCACGGCCATGCGGCCCTGCTCGTCTGTTCCCACGGCGCGCACCTGCGCGTCGATGCCCGCAGCCGCAATCACCAGCCGCGCGGGCGGCGAGGTGGGGGGGACGAGCGACGGGCTTGGCGTGGGCGATGGCGCGGGGGGCGTGGGCGATGCCGCCGCGGGCATCGGGCTTTTTACGGGCGTCAGCGTGGGCGCCGGTGTGACGCTTGGCGTCGCGTCCGGCGTCTTTGTGGTATGCGCGGCAAAGTCGATACCGATATTCGCAGGCGAAAAAAGCGGCGCGGCCACAATCCACAATGCCAGGGCAAGCGCAGCCGCAACCGCCAACTGTCGCACGCGTCGCCGGTTCACGGCCATCGCTCCCTCCTGTTTCCATGCATATGAGTAGCGTAGCAGAGCCGGCGCACGCATGCAATAGGAGGCCGATGGGAACGGCAAACGACGTTTCAGCCGAGTACCTCGCCGTTTTGTGCGCCCGCTTGTTGTGCCGCGGCCGCACGTAGGTTATACTGATTTTACATACGGTTGGGAGGAATACCATGCTCGACGTACAGGATCTAACCAAGGACTTTGGCTCGTTCCGCGCCGTAAACGGCGTTCGCTTCAGCGTAGCCTCGGGCGAGGTGTTCGGGCTGATGGGCGAGAACGGCGCGGGTAAGACAACCACGCTGCGTCTGCTCGCCACCATGCTGCAGCCTACGTCCGGCACGGCTCTGGTGAACGGCGCGGACATTCTGGCCTCGCCCGAGGAAGCGCGCGGGCGGATCGGCATCCTGTTCGGCGGCGAATCGGGGCTGTATGACCGCCTGAGCGGCCGTGAGAACATCATGTACTTTGCCGACCTGAACGACGTGCCCCGCAGCACCGCCAAGGAACGCCTGGAAAAGCTGATTCCGGCGTTTGGCATTGCCGAGTACATCGACCGCCCGGCGGGTAAGCTCTCCAAGGGCAACGCGCAGAAGATGGCCTTTCTGCGCGCCATCATTCACGATCCGGCCGTGATGCTGCTGGATGAGCCGTCCTCGGGTATGGACGTGACGAGCATAGCCGAGCTGCACCGGTTTATCCTCGGCTGCCGCAGCGAAGGCAAGGCCATCGTGCTATCCAGCCACACAGTGAGCGAAGTGATCAAGCTGTGCGACCGCGTAGGCGTGTTGCACAAGGGCAGGCTGGTGGACTGCGGCACCATACGCGAGCTGTGCGACCGGCACGGCTGCACGGATCTGGAGAGCGTGTTTGCCGTTTTGACGGGAGGTGCCGCCTCGTGAGCATGCGCCATGTTGGCATCGTGCTGCGCAAGGAACTGCGCGATATGTTCCGCGACCGCAAGGCCATCGTCTCATCGCTTCTCGTGCCCATCGTGCTCATGC
Organism: Eubacteriales bacterium; assembly: GCA_031553225.1. Lineage (GTDB taxonomy): Bacteria > Bacillota > Clostridia > Christensenellales > UBA1750 > JAVBLU01. Next base: position 40,743 of record JAVBLU010000047.1, on the reverse strand, counting down.
CCCTGCTCTTCTTCGTGATGGGCCTGTTCATGAACAACATCGACGCGGCCGACGAAAACATCGTCATCGCTCTGACCCACAACGCCGCCGCCGTTCAGGCTTACCTGCGCGACGAGGTGCTGGCCGATATGCCTGGCGTGCAGCTCATCGCCGATCCCGACCCGGAGGACGCGCTGCGCAAGGAGCGCGCGAGCGTGCTGCTGGACGTGCCGGGCGATGCGCAGGCGCTTATCGCCGCAGGAAAGCCCCTGCCCGTGACGCTTGTCAACGATCCGGACAAGACGAAATCCATGTCGGCGCTCGGGCGTGTGCAGCGCGTCATCAATGCGTATGCGGACGCTACGCTGGACGAAAAGCTGCGCGGCATGGGCGTGGACGTACAGCAGCTGCGGCCGCTTATCGCTTCGTCCATGGGCATTGACGAGTACGCGGGCGTGGAGCGCAAGGCGGGCGGCGGCGGGTTTATGCTCGCCATGCTCGTGCCGATGCTCATCCCCATGCTCATAGCCGTGGGCGGCTCTGCCTCCGCAACCGATCTTGTCGCGGGCGAGAAGGAACGCCGGACGCTGGAGCCGCTCCTGTCCACAAAGGGCTCGCGCTTGTCCATTTTGATGGGCAAGTTTCTCACGGTGACCATCTTTGCAGTGCTCTCCATGTTCGCCAGCCTCATCGGCTACGCGATCGGCTTCTCGGTCAACCCGTCCTCCATGCTCTCCGTGGGCCATTCGGGTGGGCTCGTGCTGCCTTGGCTGCCCACAGTGCTGGCGCTTGGCATCGTGCTCTTCCTGGGCATGACGTTTGCGGGCATCGAGCTGATGCTGTCTACCTATGCCCGCTCATTTAAGGAAGCACAGACCTATGTCGGCTATGTGACCATTCTAGCCATGCTACCCGCCTACGCCACCATGATGATGCAAGCGGGCGATATCAAGGCGGTGTACATGCTGCTGCCCGTTGTAAATGCGGCGGCGGGCCTGAAGATGGTGCTGGGCGGTGTTATCCATCTGCCGTTGCTGCTCATCGGGCTGGGCGCTTCCGTCGCGTGGTCGGCGCTCGCCCTGTACCTCACCTCCCGCATGTTCCGCAAGGAGAGCGTGCTCTTCCGCAGTTAAAGGGAGACAAAAGGGGAACCGCCGCATGTAGCGGCGGTTCCCGTACGGAGCGCAGTTTGCCCGGCTAGCGGGCGGCCTTTAGGCCGCGCTCCAGATCTTCCAGCAGGTCGTTTATGTCCTCCAGGCCGATGGACAGGCGGATCATCTCCGGCGCGATGCCGCCGGCGCGCATGTCTGCCTCGGAGAGCTGGGCATGCGTCGTGCTCGCCGGATGGATGACCAGGGATTTGGCGTCCGCCACGTTCGCCACGTGCGAGAAAAGCTGCAGAGCGTCGATGAAGCGCCGCCCAGCCTCGATTCCGCCTTTGATGCCGAAAGAGAAGATGCCACCCACGCCCAGCGGGAAATCGCGGTCGGCCAGCCTTTTGTAGGGCGAGGATGCAAGTTCCGGGTAGCTCACCCATGCGGCGCCCGGGTGCTTTTCAAGAAACGCGGCCACGGCGCGCGCATTGCGAACGTGGCGGTCCAGGCGCAGGGAGAGGGTCTCCAGGCCCTGCAGCAGCAGGAACGCCGAAAGTGCCGGCAGCGATGCGCCGATGTCGCGCTGCAGCTGCACCTGGGCTTTTACGATGAAGGCGGATGCGCCGAAGCTGTCGGCGTAGCTCATATCGTGGTAGCCTGGATCGGGGTTCACGATCATGGGGAAAAGGCCGGAGGCCTTCCAGTCGAACGAGCCCGCGTCCACGATGACGCCCGCCAGGGTGGTGCCGTGCCCGCCGATGTACTTGGTGGCGCTATGCACGATGATGTCTGCGCCGTGCTCGGCGGGGCGGTACAGGTAGGGCGTGCCGAATGTGTTGTCGATAATGACCGGTATGCCGGCCGCGTGGGCGAGCTTCGCGATGGCGTCCACGTCGCACAGGTTGGCGCCGGGGTTGCCGATCGTCTCCAAAAAAACTGCGCGCGTGGCGGGCGTGATGCCGCGGCAGAACGCCTCCGGGTCGTCCGGGTCGGCGAAGGTGCAGGTGATGCCGTAGTGCGGCAGCGTGTTGGCGAACAGGTTGTGCGTGCCGCCGTACAGCTTGCTGGTGGCCAGAATGTGGCTGCCGGCGCCCATCATGTTGAGCACGGCCATGGTGACCGCGGCCGAGCCGGAGGCGACGGCCAGCGCGCCAACGCCGCCCTCCAGGGCCGCCATGCGCTTTTCAAACACCTCCACCGTGGGGTTTTGAAAACGCGAGTACATGAAGCCGGGGGCCTTCAGAGCAAATAGATCCGCCGCCTGAGCGGAACTGTCGAACATGTAGGCCGTAGTTTGATACACGGGGACGGCGCGGGCCTTGGTCTGGCTGTCCGGCGTCTGTCCCGCGTGCAGCTGCAGCGTGTCGAAGCGGTGCTTGCTCATGCGATTTTCCCCTTCCGGCAGCGCGCTTGCGCGCTGCGAGCAGTTGGCACATTATAGCTCGCGTCCGGCAAAGCCGTCAAGGGCGCGTTGTGCTGCCCGTTCAAAAGTGGTACACTACAGTAGCTGTAAGGAGTGATCATCATGTTCTGTACGAGCTGTGGCCAGGAAATGGCGCCGCAGGCCAGGGCCTGCGGCCGGTGCGGCGTGCCGTCCGGCCTTGGCCGCGCCTATTGTTGGCGCTGCGGACGGCCGCTTGAGGCCGGAGCGAGCGCATGCGCATGCGGAACACCCGTTCCGCCTCCGCCTGCCCAGCGGCCGCCCTACCAAACGAACGGATACCGCTCGCGCACCGCGGCCGGCGTATTGGGCATCCTGCTTGGCGCGGTGGGCGCGCATAACTTCTACCTGGGCTACACGGGCCGGGCGGTGGCGCAGTTGCTCATCACCGTAGTCAGCTGCGGCGCGCTCTCGCCGGTATCGGCGATCTGGGGCCTGGTGGAGGGCATCATCATTCTGACGGATCGCACGTTTGTGGACGTGGAGGGCTACCGCCTAAGCGACTGACGGGCGGCATGCAAAATGGCTGTGGCGCGGGCCACAGCCATTTTTCGTATCACGGATTTATTTGTTGTTCTTGCAGACCGTCTTAAACTCGGCCAGCGAGATGGGCTTGACGGTGTCCCAAACGCTCTTCGTGTCGACGTGCACGCTTTGGAAGACCACCTGATCGTCGCGCACGACAAAACGCTGCGGTTCGATCCCCTGGTCGTTGATGTACCACTTCAGGTCCGGATCGTAAAACAGGGGGAGAATGACCGTATCATCAAAATTGGGCTCCATGTAGTTGGGGTTGATCGTGGCGGGCTTCTTGTCGAGCAGGTTCTGCTCGCTGTAGTCCAGGGCGATCTCCACTTCCTTCAGCTTGACCGAACCCTTGAGCACCGTGTCCACGCGGAACAGGTACACCTTGACGCCGGACATGTACTTGGTGGAGGGCTTTTTCACGTCGCTGGGGTCGCGCGTGGAATTGTCCTCGCGCAGCGTCTTGGTGAACTTGCCCATCAACACAATGTCGGCTTTCTTCACCACGCTCGCGTAGCTCTTCTCCGTCTCGGGCGACATGGAGCCCGTCTCGGCGGAGGCCTGGGCCGTAGCGGTGGGCGTGGCGCTGGGCGCGGGCGTCATAAAGGTGGACGTCGCGGTCGCCGCTGGGTTGGGGGTGGAGGCCGGACCAAAGACCGGCGTGGCGGTTGCGCCCGGCGCGGGCGTCAATAGGTCGATGCCCGGGCTGGTGCCCGGCGCCGGCGTGGGGTCCGCTACCTGCGGGCCGCATGCGGCGAGTGCCGTCACCAGAAACATGACGGATAAGGCAAGAGTCAGCTTCTTTGTCTTGCGCATCAGGAAGAGAACCTCCACTTAATTATAATGGCTGCACCATGTAAGACGGACGATCCCGGCATTTGGTTGCAGCAGGCTATACGAGTTTTTTTATCCAAGCGTCGCGCTCGCCGGGCAACAGGTCCACAAGGGGGATCTCGATGAGCGTGTAGCAGCCCGGCCGCTGGCGCAGCGCGGCGCGCGCGGAGGAGAGCATCATCTGCGCGGTGAGGGCCGGGTTATGGATGCGCATCTCGAAGCGCAGGTTCTGGTTATCCATACCGCTGGCGCCCCCTTTGCGCGTGAGCACCACGCCGTGGCCCGCGTCCGTCACGGCGCGCACGTCCTCCACTTGGCGCACGTGCGTGTCGTCGTGCGCAAAGTACGGGTCGGCCTTGACAGCGGCGGCCACGCTTTGGAAGTTTACGCCCTCCTTCAGCTGCACGTACACCATGCGGCGGTGGATGCCCCCGCCGGTCGGCAGAGTGACGGACAGCGCGTCCGCAACGCCGGGTATAGCCTTCACGGCCACCGTATGGCCCATGCTCATGCCCGGGCCGAAGTCCGTGGTGGTCATTCCGCGGGGCGTCATGGCCTCAAAGAGCGCACGCAGGGCGGAGTCCGAGCCCGGATCCCAACCAGCCGAAAGGATGCTTACGGCTTTTCCGGCAAGGGCGGCCGCGTGAAGGCGGGCCTGAAGGGCGGGAATCTCCGCGTGGATATCGAAGGAGTCCACCGTGGCGATGCCGGCGCGCAGGAGTTCCTCGGCCTTGTCCGGCACGCTGCGGGAGGGAAGTGCCAGGAGCGCCGCGTCCACGCGGCCAAGCTCCCCGATATGATTGATGACGGTTTTCACGCCCGCGGGTGCGGACGCGAGCGGATGGCGGACGACCAGCCCGGCAAGCTCCATATCCTCAGCCGCCCGGATGGCGGCAATGCAGTTTTGGCCGATGTTTCCATAACCAACGACGGCGATACGCGCGACACGAGTAGCCATACGAACCCCTCTTTGCGGTAAGATTCACATGATTATACCATAACAGTGCGCCCGGTATCAATTCTTTGTGCAAACCATGTCGCTGAATGTTCGGCGTCTGTGCTTTCCCATGGCGGCGTGGGGTGTTATAATGGGTCGCACAGAAAGTCGCCCGGGAACGGTGGGCGAGGTGGGGAAGGGCGGTGCGCATGAGGGCGGTACGACTGAGGAAATGGACAACGGCCTGCGCGATGGCGGTGCTCATGCTGCTATTTGCCGGGACGACGCAGGCGCGTGCGGCGACGCCGGGCAAAACGACGCCGAAGCCGACCGCATCCGGTGCTGCCGCGTCGACCGCGAATTTTAAACCGACCGCGGCGAGCGTGAAACCGACCGTGTCCGCTTCGCCTGCGAAAGGGACGGCGGTGGTAAAAACTGCGGCCGCACCCGTGGCGACGCCCAAATCCACGCCTGCTTCCATGCCCGCGCCAACGCGCACGAAGCGCCCGGAAGAGACTGCCGTTCGGTTCACGCCTGTGCCGGCGTCCGGCCCATCCGCCGCACCACCGCCTTCGCCCGCGGCTGTGCCGGACACGACGCCCCTGGAACCTGCGATCACCTATCCGGACGAGCCCCTTACGGACAGCCGCCTGAACATGCTGTATCGCGCCGCCATCGCCTGCGGGATTGGTGGCGTGGGTTTGCTGGCCGTTGCGCTGTTGATGCCCAAGCCCAAAAAGGCGTCGGTCAAGCGCGCCCGACGCACCTCCAAGCCGCGCAAAAACGCGCGCTAGCGGCATGGCGGGTGTTCATCCATACGGAGACGTGCGGTCTTCACTTGGACGGTGAATCCTCTGGCGCGGGCCGCTCGTCGCGCAGCTTGACGACGCGCGCGGCGATCCGGCGGTGCTCGTCCACCATGTCGGCATAGTGCTTGCGCGTTGTGTTTACGTCCGCGTGGCCGAGCACGTCGGCCACCAGATAGATATCGTTCGTCTGCTGGTACAAGGTGGTGCCGAATGTGGAGCGCAGCTTGTGCGGCGTGATGCGTTTGAGCGGCGCTGCGGACCGCGCGTACTTCTTTACGAGGTTTTGCACGGACAGCGTTGTGATGCGGCGGTTCTGCAGCGACAGAAAGAGCGCCGACGTATGGCCCGGAAGCGCCTGAATCGTTCTGCGTTCGGTAAGCCAGCTTCGCATGGCCGCAATGACCTCCTCAGAGAGATAGAGCATCACCCGGTCGCCGCCTTTGCGTGTAACGACCATAGCCGCTTGCGTAAGATCCACGTCCTGCAGATTCAAGCCCACACATTCGCTGACGCGAATACCCGTTCCCAAAAGCAATGTAAGCAGCGCTACGTCGCGTGTGCGGGTGATCTTGTGATAGGCTCTCTGGCGCGGCGAGAGTGCTTCGCCGCTCTCCGCGTCGTCCAGCAGCCGGGCCACCTCGTCCGGTTCCAGACGGACGATCTCATGTTCGTGTTTCGTGGGCAACTCCACCAGGCTTGCGACGTTTTCCTCCAGCTGCTGGCTTTTATACAAATACTTGAACAGTGCGCGCACGCTGGAGAGCTTGCGTTCCTTGCCGGTGGCGGCGTTTTCCCGCAGGAGAGGGGCGGCGTCGCCGCGTTCGGTCTCATACAGCGATAAGTAGCTTTGAAAGGCCTCCAGATCGGATGTGGCGACTTGGCGCAGGTGATCGATGGTTAGGGCGCGAACGTCTGCGACGGAGCCGGCCGCAAGCCAGGTGAAGAACACGCGCAAATCCAGCGCGTAGGCAAGCCGCGTGCGCACCTGCGTGCGGTCCTCGATGGCGCGAAAGAACGCTGCGCACAACGGCGGAAGCTCCGCCACACGCGCGCGCAGTTCCAGCGTCTGACGGCGCGTCAGCTCCGTGGCGTACGATTCGCCGGGACCGGCCATGGACAAGCCCCCTCTCGATCGACATGGCCTTAACTATTAGTTAAAGTTGTCTTTAGCATATAGTTTAGACGATCCCCCACGTAAAGTCAAGAGGTGATTTGCATGAGCGAGCAGCAGACGGCTCCCCTCATCCGGCTGTGCGACATGAGCAGTGCTAACGATGTGGCGGATGCGGCGCGCGTGATCCGCGAATCCTTCACCACCGTGGCGCGCGACTTTGCCCTTACGCGGGACAACTGCCCGACACATGCGTCCTTTCAGACGGACGACGGCTTGCGTGAACGCTTTATCCGCCCTGGCGCTCAGGCCTACCTGCTGTTGCTTCGCGGCCGGGCTGTCGGGTTCGTGGGCCTATTGCCGGACAAGGATCAGGCGCTGGAGCTTACGCGGCTCGCCGTCCTCCCCAACCATCGCGCAGACGGCTTGGGCAGCCTGCTCGTACAATATGCCCTTACGACGGCGCGGCTGCAGGACGCGCGGGCCGTTACCATCGGCATCATCGCGGAAAACGAACGTTTGATCGCATGGTATCGCGCGCGCGGTTTTGTGGAGACGGAGCGCAAGCGTTTCCCCAATCTTCCCTTCGGCGTCTGCTATATGAAATATTTATATAAATAAACAGCGCGTCGTACGAACTATTATCCAATGCGCGTGCGGCCGTAGCCGTCCCTTTGCTGCATAGCCGGCTGACGTTTCGACAGCTCAGGGGTTATAGAATGGCGCAGCTATATGCTCCCAATGATCTTGTGTCAACGATCCGAACGGAAATGAATGTGCTCGCACGGACGCAGTTGCGCAATCAATACAGAAACAAGCAGAAGGATCCGAATCCGGATCCTTCTGCTGAATTGCGCAGCACCTGATGCGCGGAGCTATTGCGCAAGGTACCCTATATAGCGATATTCGGCAGGCATTTTAGGCCTTCAGCCACAAGATCCGCGGTGTAGTCCGCGTCCACAAGGCGGCCTCTCTGGTAGTTTTCGTATGCTGCCAGATCGAAATAGCCGTGCCCGGACAAACAGAACACGATGACTTTTTCCTCGCCGGTCTGCCGGCAGACAAGCGCCTCGTCAATAGCGGCGCGGATGGCGTGGGAGGACTCCGGCGCTGGCAGAAGCCCCTCTGCGCGCGCGAACAGCAGCGCCGCTTCGAACACGGCGGTTTGCGGCACGGCCCGCGCCTGGATGACGCCTTGGCGTAGAAGCTCGGACACGAGCGCCGACGCCCCGTGATAGCGCAGGCCGCCCGCGTGGATGCCGGCGGGCAGGAAGGCGTGCCCCAGCGTATACTGCGCCACAAGCGGCGTAAGGCCTACCGTATCGCCATAGTCGTAGGCGAAAGTACCGCGCGTGAGCGTGGGGCATGCGGTCGGCTCCACGGCGATCAACTTCGTGTTGGCGCCGGACTTGATCTTGTCGCGCGCGAAGGGCGCGGCAATTCCGGCGAAGTTGGAACCGCCCCCGCAGCAGCCGATGACGACATCTGCCTTCTCCTCCACGGCGGCCAGCTGCGCCTGCGTCTCCAGGCCAATGATGGATTGATGGATGACGACGTGGTTGAGCACCGAGCCCAGTGCGTAGTTTGTGTCCTCGTGCGCCATGGCGTCCTCCACCGCCTCGCTGATGGCCGTGCCAAGCGAGCCGTGGTTGTTTGGATCGATGGCAAGCACCTTGCGTCCCGCCTCGGTGGTGGTGGACGGTGAGGGAATGACCGTGGAGCCGAAGGTTTCCATGATGATGCGGCGGTATGGCTTTTGTTCGGCGGAAATCTTCACCATATACGTGGTCGCCTTCATATCGTACATGGCGCAGGCCGTGGCTAGGGCCGTGCCCCACTGCCCCGCGCCCGTTTCCGTCGTTAAGCGCTTGATGCCCGCCTGCTTGTTGTAGTACACTTGGGGAATGGCGGAATTGAGCTTGTGCGAGCCGGAGGTATTGCCGCCCTCATATTTATAGTAGATGCGCGCGGGCGTGCCGAGGGCCTCCTCCAGCTGATATGCGCGATGCAGCGGAGCCGGGCGGAACTTGCGGTAGCGGGAGAGCACGTCGTCCGGAATATCGATGTACGAATCGGAGCTCATCTCCTGCGCGATGAGCTCGTCGGGGAAGATGGCGCGCAGGTCATTCGGCTCCAGCGGCTGGCGTGTCGCCGGGTTAAGCGCAGGCAGCATGGGCGTTGGCAGATCGGCCGACAGGTTGTACCAGGCCTTGGGTATCTCGTATTCGGTTAGCTGAATGCGGTTGGGAACGTCGTTTCTGCGGTTTGCCATGGTCGTGCGCTCCTTTCGTGTTCGCTTCCCCTGCCGGAGGGAAACAAAAAGCCTGCCCTTCCTATGGAAGGACAGGCGATGCCTGTGGTGCCACCTTCGTTGACGCTGCAGCAGCGTCCGCTTACGGGGTGCCAGCACACCCCCGCGCTGTAACGAGCGCACACGTCTTCCCCTACTGCACGCGTTTCGGGAAAGCCCTCGAAAGTCCATTCCGCCGCCGCATTTCGTACCGGGATCACACCGCCCCCGGCTCTCTTTACGCTGCTTGTTTCGGCATACTTCTCTTTCTCATCGGTTTAGCGCATTATAACACGGGTGTCGGGGCGCGTCAAGTGTCCGCCGCTTTGTGCCGTAACTTACATGGTTCTCTCGTCGCGGTAGGCCTGAAGCAACGCCCGCAGATGGCTGACGGGTGTGTCGCCGGGCGTGTTGTGCACGCCGGAAAAGATGTAGCCGCCGCCCGCTTTCAGGGCGCGGATGTGGGCCGCAGCCTGTTCGTAAGCTACCTCTGGCGGCGCGGCGGGCGGGCAGAGGATGGAATCTAGCGAGCCGCCGTAGAATACCAGGCGATCGCCGAAGCGCGCTTTGAGCGAGGCGGGATCCATGCCGAAGGCGGACACCTGTACGGGGTTGAGCACGTCTATGCCGCATTCCACGAAGTCGCCGATGATCTCGCCAATCGCTCCGCAACTGTGCAGCATGATCTTGATGTCCGTGATGCGGCGCCACCCTTCAAACAACCGCTTGAAGTGCGGTTTATAGATGGAGCGCCATAGAGGCGGCCCTATGGTGACGCATCGGTTGTCGCCGAAGTCGTGCCCTATCTGCATGAGCTGCACATACTTGCCAATCGCCTGATGGAGCCCCATTAGCTGCGAAAGCGAGGCGGTAACGGCCCTGTCCAAAAACTCGTGCGCGTCGTCCGGTTCCTCAACCATGCGCATCCACCAATCCACCGTGCCGCCAGGCGCGTATTGCAAATCGGTGATCAGCTCGCCGCACCCGATGGCCTGGGAGGTGTGCTCAAAGAGCCAGCGCGCCTCCTCCTCCAGCTGGCGGAGGCGTTCCTCGGGCAGGGACATGGGCGGGTGATAATCTCTGGGCGAAGGGCGCGTCGTCCCTTCAGTCACTGCCGCCATGGAGCGCTCTGCTGCGTTATCGAAATACAGCCCGCCAGGCGGGCACACGCGCTCGCCCCACCGGGCGCTCCCGTCGGGCAGCAGCTGGATGTCCCACGGCTTTGGCGCAAGCACGGTTGTGCCAAACAGTTGGACCGGCTTCCACCCTTCTTCGTGCCCTTGCCCCCACAGCCGTGCAGGGCACATGCCCGATGCCAGCCAAAGGATGTCGCCGTCCATGGCGAGGGAAGTATCGATGTCCATGACTGCGTTCATCATGAAGGTGAACAGCCGCGCCGGCCGCGGCGCAAGCTCCAGCGCCTCGCGCAGGCGAGCGTATGCAAGAGCGTGCAGCCCCGTGCATTCCCCGCCCCAGCCGTTGGGTACGCGGTCGGGCAACTCGTGGCGCAAAACCGCCGCCACGCGTTCGCGTGAGCTCATCGTCTTCATGCGTGCAGCGCCACCTTTATGCCGCCCGATTTGGCCAGGCGGAATGCTGTCTCAAACTCCTGCAGAGGCAAAACATCGGTTACCACGCCCTGCGTGCGCAGCTTGCCCGAGGTGATGCCCTCGATGGTGGGTGCAAAGCAGTGCGGCGAGAGACTGGAGCCGATGATGGAGAGCTCCTTGGCGTCGCCGATGATGGACCAGTCGCTCGTCGTCTTCTCGGTGAACACCGAGAATTCCACGAAACGCCCGGCTTTGCGGACCCACTGCAGCCCCTGTAGAACGGAGGAAGGATGGCCGGCCACTTCGATGTAGACGTCGCATCCCAGTCCGCCGCTGAGCTCCTGGAGCGTGCGCTGCACGTTCTCGCGCTGCGGGTTCAGCGCCAGGTGCGCGCCCAGGGCCTTGGCGATGGGCAGTCGGCTGTCCTGTACGTCCACGGCGACGAGGCAGCGCGGCTGCAGCGTGCGCAGGTAGGCGATCATGCCCAGGCCCAGCGTGCCCGCGCCGGATACCACGACCACATCGTCGCGCGTGACGGCCGCGCGGTCCACGCCGTGCATGGCGCAGGCGTATGGCTCGATGAGCAGCGCCTGTTTGGTGGAGAGCGATTCGGGCACGCGGTGCACGCGGCTGCCGCGCGGCAGGCGTATATACTCGGCCATGCCGCCGTTGAGGTAATGCTTAAAGCCAAACACGTCGTGCGGGCCGCACAGCCAGTACAGCCCGGCGCGGCAATAGGCGCAGGTTCCGCAGGGCAGTATCTGCTCGGCCGTCACCCGCTCGCCTACGCAGAAGCCCGGGGAGGCGTGCTCCCCCACCTCCGCGATGCGGCCGACGAACTCGTGCCCCGGTATGCAGGGCGGCTCAACATATGCCGTAAACTCGCCCCCGCCCCAGAACCGATCGCCGCCCTGATAGGCCTTCAAGTCGCCTGCGCAGATACCGCACGCCTCCACCTTGAGCACGATGCCATCCTCGGCGGCGCGCGGGGTAGGCACCCGCTCGTAGCGGTAATCATGCGGGCCGTGACACACCACCGCGTACATCGATTCTGGAAGCATCGGCATTCCCCTCCCTGTTTTACGCCCCAATCTTACCATATTTCGGTCTTTGTGCATAGCGTGAAGAGCGGCCGTAAGGCCGCTCTTCACGCGCATTCGTATGGCCGCGGCGGTGTCAGCCTTCGGCCTTTTTTGATGCGTAGCCGGAGATGAGCTGCTTGATGTCCACGCCCGTGAGCGCCTGGGCAACCTCGGGCACTTGGGCGATGATGTCCGTGATGGAACGGGTCATCTTGCTGCCTGCGTCGCCGATCATGACGATCTTCTCCGTCTTGGCAAGGGGAGCGGCAACCTGCTCGGCGATCTGAGGGAGTTTCTCCACGATCATCTGCAGCACGGCGGCTTCGTTGTACATACGGTAAGCCTCGGCCTTCTTCATCATGGCCTCCGCTTCGGCTTTGCCCTTTTCGCGGATGATATCGACCTCGGCCATGCCGGCCGCGCGGATGGCCTCGGCGCGGGCCAGGCCGTCCAACCGCACCATCTCGGCCTTTGCCTCGGCGTCCTTGATCTCGGCATACTTGGCCGCGTCGGCGCGCTGCTCGCGCTCATACAGCTCGGCCTCGGCCTGCTTGCGCACGGTGGCGTCCAGCTCGCGCTCGCGGCGTATGGCCTCCTGTTCGGCCAGCTCGGTCTCCTTCAGGCGTTTGGTGATCTCCACCTGCATGGCGCGCTCGGTCAGTTCGATCTCCTTTTCCCTGCGGACGATCTCCACCTGCATGGCGCGCTCCGTCAGCTCGACTTCCTTCTCGCGGCGAACGATCTCCACCTGAATTTCCGACTTGGCGACCTCCTGCCGGACGATGTTCTCCTGAATGGCGTAGGAGTTGTCGGCCTTGGCGCGCGCGGCCTCCTGCTCCTGGCGGTAGGCCTCCACTTTCAGCTGCTTCTCCTTGCTCGCTTCGGCTACGCGGGTCTCGGCAGCAATCTGCGCCTCCTTGGCCAGGCGGCTGGCCTCGGCGGTGCGTTCGGTGGCCTCGCGGTTGGCCTCCGCCTCGGCGATCACGGCGTCCTTCTTCACCTGGGCGATCTGCTTCTTGCCCAGCGACTCCAAGTACTGGTTCTTGTCGGCGATGTCGCGGATCGTGAAAGCCTTGATCTCCAGGCCCATCTCGGCCAGCGCCACGGAGGCGACTGCTTCCACCTCGCTTGCGAATTTTTCGCGGTCTTTGTAGATTTCCTCCACCGTCAGCTTGGAGATGATCTCGCGCAGCTTGCCTTCCAGCACGTCGCGCACCGTGTTGCGGATGGCCTCGATGGTGGTGCCCTCGCGCCCGGTGTTGAACTGCTCCATAGCCTGCAGGATGGAGTGCAGATCGGAGCGCACCTTCACCACGGACACGCCGTCCACGAACACCTCAACGCCTTGTTCGGTCAGCGCGCCGTCGATGCGCACCTCGATCTTCATGTTCTCCAGGGAGATGACGTCCGTGCGCTCGAAGAGCGGCACGACAAGACCGCCGCCGCCCGTGATGACCCGCTTGCGCAGGCCGGAGACGACCACTGCTTTGTCCTGCGGCACCTTGCGCCAGATGCTGGAAATCCCGACCATGAGCAAGACGATGACGAGCACGATGCCGCCGGCGATGAGGAACACGTCCTGCATGAAGAGCACCTCCTTTATTTCTGATGGCCTTACTGTACGTAATAACGGCCGCATGCGCAAGCGCAAGCGGCCAAACACCTCATTCGGGCCTCTTATCGTCTTCGTTTGGCTGTTCATCGCCCAGTTGCATTGTGTTCTGCATCCAGGCCAACACCTGCTCAAGCCCTGCGCCGGTCTGGCTGGAGAAAGGCTGAACCTCCCAGGGCTGCACGACAAGCGTGCGGCAGATGGCGTGCACCCGGCTGACGTGATGGGCGCGGGCGATCTTGTCGGCCTTGGTGGCCACCACGAGGAACGGGATGTCGTAGTGCCGAAGCCATGCGATCATCTGTTGGTCCTGCTGGGTCGGATCATGCCGGATGTCCACAAGCTGCAGTACGCCCTTAAGGCTGGCGCTCTCTTTCAGGAAACCTTCAATGAGATTGCCCCAGTTTTCCGCGCGCTCTTTGCCCGCTTGGTGAAAGCCGTATCCGGGAAGGTCCACCAGATGGAAGCGCTCGTTGAGCAGGAAGATGTTGATCATGCGCGTGACGCCGGGCGTTTGGCCGGTGCGCGCCAGGTCGCGACGATTGCACAGTTTGTTGATGAGGGAGCTCTTCCCCACGTTCGAACGGCCCACCACCGCGCAGGCAGGCAGGCCTTCGCCGGGATAGCTGCGCGCTTGGGCAAGCGAGGTGATAAACTGCGCTTTGGTGATCTTCATCATCTAAGTGACCGCCTCGTCCGGGCGGCGCACCAGCACGCGGGGCAGCACGTCGTCCATCGTACGCACGGGCAGCATGTGAAGGCCCGCGAGCGCATCCGGCTCAATCTCGGAAAGGTCCTTCAGGTTCTCCTCCGGGAAAAGCACGGTGGTGATGCCTGCGCGTTTGGCCGCGAGCGATTTCTCCTTGAGCCCGCCGATGGGCAGAATGCGTCCGCGCAGGGTGATCTCGCCCGTCATGGCCACGTCCTGCCGCACGGGCACGCCGCTAAGCGCGGACACGAGCGCCGAACACAGCGTGACGCCTGCCGAGGGGCCGTCCTTGGGCACCGCGCCTTCGGGCACGTGGATGTGGATGTCGTTCTCCTCAAACAGCTCGGAGGGGATATCAAAACGCGCTGCGTGCGTGCGTACATAGGAGAGCGCGGCGTGCGCGGATTCCTTCATCACCTCGCCCAGACGGCCGGTCAGCTCCAGGTTGCCCTTACCCTTGAAGCGCGTTGCCTCAATGGGCAGCACATCGCCGCCCGCGCCTGTGTACGCAAGGCCGACCGCCACGCCCACTTCCGCGCCCGCGTCCGCGCGGCCGTAGCGGTATCGTGGCACGCCGAGTAGCTTCTCCAGGTTTTTGGGCGATACGGAAAGCGTCTTTTGTCCTTCCGCGAAGCGAACGGCCGCTTTGCGGCATACGCGGGCCACCTGGCGTTCCAGCTGGCGCACGCCCGCCTCGCGCGTATAGCGCCGCACGACGGTCAGCACCGCCTCGTCGCTGATCTTCAGGCAGGACGCCTTCAGGCCGTGCTCCTTGCGCTGCTTGGGCACCAGGTGCCCCTGTGCGATGTGCAGCTTTTCGTCTTCGGTGTAGCCCGGCAGCTCGATGACCTCCATGCGGTCGAGCAGCGCCTGCGGGATCGTGTCCGTGGTGTTCGCCGTGGCCAGAAACATCACGCGGGAGAGGTCAAACGGGATTTCCAGATAGTGGTCCTCGAAGGCGTGGTTTTGTTCCGCGTCGAGCACCTCCAGAAGCGCCGCGGCCGGGTCTCCGCGAAAGTCGCTCGCCAGCTTGTCAATCTCGTCCAGCAGGAACACGGGATTCTGCGACCCGGCCTGCTTGATGTGGCTCATCACCCGGCCCGGGATGGCGCCCACGTACGTGCGCCGGTGGCCGCGGATCTCCGCCTCGTCGCGCACGCCGCCAAGGGACATGCGCACAAACTTGCGGCCCAGCGCGCGCGCAATCGAGCGGCCCACGCTTGTTTTGCCCACGCCGGGCGGGCCCACGAAGCACAGAATGGGGCCCTTCATCTCACGGCGAAGCGAAAGAACGGCCAGGTACTCCAGCACGCGCTCCTTTACCGGCTTCAGGCCGTAGTGATCCTCGTCCAGAACGGCCCGCGCGAGGGCAATATCGTAGTTGTCGTTTGAGAGGACGCCAAAGGGTAGATCCAGCACCCATTCGATCCAGGTGCGCAGCACCGCCACCTCGGGCGAAGAGGATGGGATATGCGACAGGCGCGAGAGTTCCTTCTCCACCTTCTGGCGCACGGCATCCGGCAGGACGGCTTTCTTCAGGCGGGTGCGTAGCTCGTCCTGGCCGCCTTCCCCGTCGCCCAGCTCCTTCTGGATCACCTTCATCTGCTCGCGCAGGTAGTACTCCTTCTGGTTTTTATCGATGCGCTCCTTCACCTGTTCGCGTATGGAGCGCGTCAGGTCCTGCAGCTCGTTTTCCTTCTGAAGCATCCGGCAGATGAGAAGCAGGCGCTGGATCGGATCGAGCTCCTCCAGTATGGCCTGCTGTTCGGAGAGCTTGTGCAGGGTGTTCGCGGCGATTGCGTCGGCAAGAAGCCCCGGCTCGCTGAGCGCGCCCAGTGCCATCACGGCCTGCGGCTCGGGCTTGCCGGAGTGCTTAGCGAATGCCTCGAAGACCTCCATGGCCATGCGCTTGTGCGCCTCGGCCACCAGGGGATCCACAGCCGGCTCGGCGGGCACCCACAGCGCGCCGATCAGGAAGGGCTCGGTCTGCGTGAGGCCATCGAGCACCGCGCGGCTGACGCCCTCGCCCACCACGCGTAGCACGCCGTTCTGCAGGCGCACCACCTGCTTGATCATCACGACGGTGCCGATGGAGTACAGATCATCCAGCACCGGATCCTCGGTGGATGCGTCCTTTTGCGCCGTAAGGAAGATGCGCTGGTCGTCCGTCTCCATGGCGCGGTCGATTGCCGCCACGGATTTCTCCCGCCCGACGTCGAAGTGGAGCACCGTATTGGGAAACACCATCACCCCGCGCAGGGGCAGGACGGGCAGCGTAAGCTGTTCGGAAAGGGCGCGCTCCGGCATGGCCAGCTGGGCCGCCGCGTCGTCATGTAGTATTTCGCTCTGTTTGTCCACTGCTACCTCCCATATGTAGAACCGATACGCTTATGTCTATTGTAAACTACGCGGTGCAAAAATACAAATGCCAGAGATGTGCACAAAGGAATATGTGAAGGCGCCCGCGTTTGCGGGCGCCCTGCCTGTTTCCGGGAGAGGTCGCTTTATACGGGGTGTACGAAGAGCTTTTTGTTCAACGCATCCGAGTCCAGCCCGATGCGGCCGGCCTGGCGGAGCTTGAAGAAATTCAGGGCCACCTGCGGGAAGAGCGCGTATGAGAGCACGTCGTCCTCGCTTTGGTAGTACTCCTTGATCTCCTCGCGGTACTTGTCCAGCTCGGGGGGGATGTCGTCCGCCGGGCGGTGCGTGATGACCGGCTCATCCCCCACGACCATCTTGCGCACGTCCGGATTGACGGGCGCGGGCAGTTGGCCGTATTCGCCGCGCAGAAGGCCCTTGGATTCCTTGGTCACCTGCTTGTAGCGCTCGCCCGCCACCACGTTGAGCACGGCCTGCGTGCCCACGATCTGCGAGGTGGGCGTAACCAGCGGCGGGTACCCAAAGTCCTCGCGCACGCGGGGCACTTCCTGAAGAACCTCCAGGTACTTGCTGGAAGCGCCCATCTGCTTGAGTTGCGAGATGAGGTTGGAGAGCATGCCGCCGGGCACCTGGTACAACAGCGTGTTGATGTCCACCTGCATTACCTTGGGGTCCAGGAACCCTTCCTTGGTGAGGCGCTCCGACACGCCGCGGAAATGCTGCGCGATCTCGGACAGCAGCGACAAATCCATGCCCGTGTCGTACTCGGTGCCCTTCAGCGTGGCCACGAGCGGCTCGGTAGCCGGCTGCGAGGTTCCGTTGCCCAGCGGAGAGAGCGCCGTGTCCACGATGTCCACGCCCGCCTCGATGCCCTTTAAGAGCGTCATGTCGCCCGTGCCGGAAGTGTTGTGCGTGTGCAAGTGAATGGGCACCTTGATGACGGACTTCAGGCGGCGGATCAGCTTGTACGCCTCATAGGGCAGCAGAAGGTTCGCCATGTCCTTGATGGCGATCGTATCCGCGCCCATGGCTTCCAGCTTTTTGGCCAGGTCGATGAAGTAGTCCTGCGTGTGGAAGGGCGAGATGGTGTAGCTCATCGCGCACTCCACGATGCCGCCGTACTTGCGCACGGACTTGACCGTCTGCTCCATGTTCCGCGTGTCGTTGAGCGCGTCGAACACGCGCACCACCTGGATGCCCGACTCGATGGCGCGCTTGCAGAACAGATCGACCACGTCGTCGGCGTAGTGCTTGTACCCAAGGATGTTTTGGCCGCGCGAGAGCATCTGAAAGCGCGTGTTCGGGATGGCCTGACGCAGCGCGCGCAGCCGCTCCCAGGGATCCTCGTTCAGGAAACGCAGGCACGTGTCGAACGTGGCCCCGCCCCACATCTCCAGCGACCAGTAGCCGGCCTTGTCCAGAAGGCCAGCCACGGGCAGCATGTCGGATGTGCGCATGCGCGTCGCTGCCTGCGACTGGTGCGCGTCGCGCAGGATCGTATCGCAGATATGTACCTTTGCCATTCTCGTTCCCCCCTTAAGCAAAGAGCGACAGGAATACGCCGGCCGCGATGGCCGAACCGATGACGCCGGCCACATTGGGTCCCATGGCGTGCATCAACAGGAAGTTTCCGGGATTCTCCTTCTGCCCCACCACCTGCGAAACGCGTGCCGCCATGGGCACGGCCGAAACACCCGCGGAGCCGATGAGCGGGTTGATCCTGCCGCCGGAGAAGGCGTTCATCAGCTTGCCCAGTAAAACGCCGCCCGCCGTGCCGCCCGCGAAGGCGATCAGCCCCAGGCCGATGATCTCCAGCGTCTGCCGCGTCAGGAAGATGTCGGCCGAAGCCGTAGCGCCCACGGATACGCCCAGGAAGATGGTGACGATGTTCATCAGCTCGTTCTGCACGGTCTTGGATAGGCGCTCCACAACGCCGCTTTCGCGCAGCAGGTTGCCGAACATGAGCATGCCGATGAGCGGCGCGGCCGCCGGCAGCAGGAAGCTGACAAAAAGCGTGCACACGATGGGAAAGACGATCTTCTCCGTCTTGCTCACGGGGCGCAGCTGCTCCATCACGATGGAACGCTCCTTCTTCGTGGTGAGCGCGCGCATGATGGGCGGCTGGATGATGGGCACGAGCGCCATGTAACTGTAGGCGGCCACGGCGATGGGCCCAAGCAGGTGCGGGGCGAGCTTGGATGTGACGTACAGGGCCGTCGGGCCGTCGGCGCCGCCGATGATGCCCGTGGAGGCGGCCTCGGCGTTGGAAAAGCCCAGCATGAGCGCGCCGATGAACACGATGAAGATGCCCAGCTGCGCCGCGGCGCCCAGCAGCATGGACTTGGGATTGGCGATGAGCGGTCCAAAGTCGGTCATGGCGCCCACGCCCAGAAAGATGAGCGGCGGGTATATGCCCAGTTTGACGCCCTGGTACAGGTAGTAGATCAGACCGCCGGCCACCTCCTTGGTGGAGCCATCGGCCAGCTGTTCCACGTAGGGCTTGGCGTTCAGCCCGGCCATGGGCAGGTTGGCCAGCAACATGCCAAAGGCGATGGGTATGAGCAGCAGCGGCTCGAACTGTCGTACGATGGCCAGATACAACAGCACGAGCGAGACCGCGATCATGATGAGCTGCCCGCCCGTCACTGTCGCAAAGCCGGTCTCCAAGGCGAAGTCCTTAAAGGTGCCCAGAATATCGATCAAGCGTATATCTCTCCTTCCACGGAAATTACTTAATGGAGCAGAGCATATCGCCCGTATTTACCTGCTGGCCCTTGTTGACCGCGACGACGTCCACAACCGCGTCTCTCGGGGCCATAATTTCGTTCTCCATCTTCATGGCTTCCAGGACGAAGAGCACCTCGCCCTTCTTAACAGCTTTGCCGACCGCGGCCTTCACCTGAAGGATGGTGCCGGGCATGGGCGCCTTCACGCTCTCGGCGCCGGCCGAGACGGCAGGCGCCGCTTTGGGCGCATGCGCCGCCGGGGCAGGGGCGGTGACGGGAGCCGGTGCGGGGGCAGGCGCAGCCGCGGGTGCGGTGTTTGCCGCGCCGACTTCCTCGACCTCGACCTCGTAGGTTTCGCCATTGACGGTGATCATGAACTTACGCATAAGGGTTCCTCCTTTATTCGTCCTACGAGATCAGCGCGCCTGGTTGTCGCTGCGCCCGGCCGCCGCCCAGGAAGGAGCCGTGACGCCCACCCGGCGCACCCGGCGCACCACGAAGCCGGCCTGCGAGCCCCACACCGCGGCGACTGCGGCGGCGATGACCGCCATGAGTGCTCCGGGCCCGGCCGCGGGCGCTTGCGCGACAGGCGCGGCCCGCCCCGGTTCGGGCTGCCCGTCGCCGTCCGACGACTCGCCGCGGCGGAAGACGGCCTTCATGATCGCGCCCATGACGTTCACGATGACGATGAGCAGGATCAGGCCGATGAATGTGATCGTCATACCGATCAGGGCGACCATCAAACCGAAGAGGATCTTGTCTGCCATCACAAGCGCCCCCTTATAACGCCAGATTCGCCTGCTTGCGCGCGGGCAGGGCGGATCGCTTACTCATGAGCATCTCCAGGGCGGCGATGAGCTGCACGCGGGTGCTGGCGGGCTCGATGACGTCGTCGATGTCGCCATTCTGCGCGGCGATGATCGGGTTGGCGGCGTCCTTGGCGTACTGCTCGGCGAGCGCCTCGCGGGAAGCGATGGGGTCGGGCAGGGCGATCTGGTCCGCATGAAGCGCCTGGGCCATCGCCTCGGCCGACAGGGGGGCGATCACGGCGTCCGGCCAGGCGTAGCACAGATCGGCGCCCAGCCCGCGCGCGCCCATGGCAACAAAGGCAAGGCCAACGGCCTGTGAGAGCACAAGCGATACCTTGGGCACGGACGCGCCCGCCATGGCGGACGTCAGCCGCGCGATGCCCTTTACGGCGTCGGCGTTGCCGCCAGGGCCGGGCGTCTTCAGGCCCTGCGCGTCCACAAAGGACACAAGCGGGATGTTGAAGCAGTCGCACAGCTGCACAAAACGCGCGCCTTTATCGCACGCGCAGGCGCACAGCCCATCCTCATGCCCGGTTATCTGGTTGGCCAGCAGTCCGACCGTCCGGCCACCCAGGCGGCACAGCGCGGTGACCATACCGGTTGCGTAAGTGGCCTGCAGTTCGTGGATGATTCCGCCGTCGGCGATGCGGCGGAGCGTATCGCGCACGTCGGCGTCGCGTCCGGCGTTCAGTTCGGGAATGACGCGGTTCCAGTCGTCGGCAGGGCCGTCCATAGGCGCGTCCTCAGCCGAATTGCTCGGCAGCATGCCGATGAGCGCGCGGGCGGCGGAAAAAGCAGCCGCTTCGCTCGGCACGGCCAGATGAGCCAGCCCGGAAGCCACGGCCTGCGCGGCGGAACCCACGTCGGCGGGTGTGAGCGTTTTGCCCGCGACGGCGGACATGATCTGCGGCGAGGCGGCCAGCATAAGCGCCTTATCGGAGGCGATGCACACGTCGGCCTGCGCGGCCATCACGGCCACGCCGCCGATGCAGCGGCCAAGCGCCACAGCGATTTGCGGCACAACGCCGGAGAGCGCGGCCATATCGGCCATCATCTGCGCGTAGGCGGTCAGGGCGCCCGCTCCCTCGGTAAGGCGCACGCCTTCGCTGTCCAGCAGATATACCACCGGCGCGCCGGTCTTTTCGGCCAGAGCGAGCGTCTTACGTACCTTGCGTGCCGTTTCCTGGCCAAGCGAGCCGCCGAGCACCGAGGGATCCTGCGCGACGACGTACACCGGCCGCTCGTCCACCAGGCCGAAGCCCGTCACGACGGCCGAGTCCCGTGCGAATGCGTCGATCTCGGTGAAGCTCTGTCCGTCCAGCATCTGGAGCGCACGCGCGCGCGCGACGCTGTCTTTCTCCAGCTCCGCGCGCGCCGCGTTCATGCGTTCCAGACCCGCGTCCTTACCCATAAAACCACCCCTCCTGCATATAACCGGCCGTCCGACATTGCCGGAGGGCCGTCTGGTCAACCACGTTCGCGCGGGCATCAATTTCCACGCCACCGGTTATACGCCGGAGCCGCGCAAACACACGAAACCTACACCAAATTATACGTTCTATACGGACATGCCTATTCCTTCCGCGAAAGGCCCACTTTTATGTTAATTCGCTCGGTAGATCACGTAACTGGTCGGAGGTAGTCGCGCAATGGCGCAGTCTTTGTAAGGCAAATGCGCGCAGCGGGCGTGGGCGTTAGGCAACCTCCGCATGAAAAGAGGGCGTAGGAGAACGGTGCAACGCGGCTTGGCGCAACGAAAAGCGAACACGCAATCAAACGAATAACCATAAGGAAAGGCCTTTTCAAGGAGAAGGCGTGTCCGCATAGAACGATTAACACAAGCAGCACATGCCCGGGTGTATCATATGGAGGCGCACCGCGATAGATAGGCAAGTGCGAGTATAGGCGCAGGAGGGAAACATGAATCTTACTGTCAAACCGCTCACCCCGGAGCTTGCCGCCGATTACTTTGATTTTTTTGAGAATCGGGCGTTTACAGACGATTCCCCTTATCGGTGCTATTGCCAGATGTATCAAATGACAAAAGAGCAAGCGAAAGAGGCAATCGACCATGCGGACGGGGCGGACATGGGCCTGCTCTCAAGAAGAATCGCCGAGCACCAAATCGAATCGGGCGTCCTGCGAGGATACTTGGCGTTTGATGATGATCTGGCTATCGGATGGTGCAATGCGAACGATAAGGCAAATTTTCCTTTAGAATGCTGTACCGGCGATCGATTCTACGCGCCCGCCGAAAAACGGGAAAAAGCCGTGGTTTGCTTTGAAATCGCCCCGGAATACCGCGGGAAAGGCGTTGCGACCGCTCTTTTGCAGCGGGTACTATCTGACGCGATAGCGGCTGATTATATTGCTGTCGAGGCGTTCCCGGTTATACGCAGCGAGCGATACGAATGGGATTGCGCCGGCCCGCTTCGGCTTTATGAGAAAGCCGGGTTTATCAAGGTGTCTGAAAAAGACGGAAAAGCGGTTGTGCGTAAGGAGTTACGCCAGCCCGAACGGTGTATTGTGCCTGTTCTGTCACAAGCATAGTCTCATGAGGACTGTTGCCGTGCTGCCGATTATTGCTCGAGCATCAAATCGAATATCGACGCCTGGCTCTTTTCCTGCAGGCCCTTCAGGCAGCCCGCATCGCGCAGCGCGGCGATCACCTGCGTGGATACGCGCGCGCGCGCTTTCAGCTCTTCCACCGATATGAACGGCCCCTGCGCCGCCGCGTCGAACAACGAACGCGCGGCCGTCTCCCCCACGCCCGGAAGGCATCCGAACGGCGGCAGCAGGCCGTCCCCGTCGATGAGAAAGTCGGTGTGATGACTGCGGTACAGATCAACGCTGCGGAAGGTGAAGCCGCGCAGCAGCATCTCCCGTATGGATTCCAGCACCGTGGCAGAGTCCTTTTCCTTGGCGCTTGCCTCGCGGCCCATGGAGGCGATCTGCCCTATACGCGTGGTCACGCCCTGCACGCTTTGGAAAGCGTAGTTGGCGTCAAACGCCGTCGCGCGTATCGAGAAGAACGCCGCGTAGTAGGCCTGCGGCCGGTACAGCTTGTACCAGGCGATGCGCAGCGCCATCATCACGTAGGCGGCGGCATGCGCGCGCGGGAACATATAGCCGATCTTCTTGCAGGCGTCGATAAACCACTCGGGCGGGTTTACCTTGAGCATCGCGGCCTCCCATTCGGGCCGCAGGCCCTTGCCCTTGCGCACGGATTCCATGATGTCGAAGGCCAGCTTCGATTCCATGCCCCAGGCGATGAGCGCGTTCATGATGTCGTCGCGCGTGCAGATGCACTGCCGCAGGCTGGCCTTGCCGCCGCGCACCAGGTCCTGGGCGTTGCCAAGCCACACGTTCTCGCCGTGGGAGAGGCCGGAGATGCGCACCAGCTCGCCCATCGTGGTGGGCTTCGTGTCCTCCAGCATGCCCCGCACGAAGGATGTGCCAAACTCGGGCACGCCCAGCGTACCCGTACGGCAGTCCAGATCCTGTGCGCTTACGCCCAGCTTTTCCGGCGACTGGAACAGCGACATAACGCCAGGATCGGCAAGCGGCAGATCCAGAGCCCTCACGCCCGTCAGATCTTCCAGGCGGCGGATCATGGTCGGATCGTCGTGCCCGAGGATGTCCAGTTTCACGAGCAGGTCGTGCAACGAGTTGAAATCGAAGTGGGTGGTGACGGTGCCGCCGTCTTCGTCGTCGGCGGGGTGCTGCACCGGGCAGAAGCTGTTGATGTTCATGCCGTCTGGCACGATGACCATGCCGCCGGGATGCTGGCCGGTGGTGCGCTTCACGCCCGTGCACCCGCGTACCAAACGGTCCACCTCTGCGCGCGGCACAACGCGTTTCTTGCTCTCCAGCCACTTGGTTACAAAGCCGAAGGCGGTCTTCTCGGCCAGCGTGCCGATGGTTCCGGCCCGGTAACAGTTTTCCGGGCCGAACATGGTTTCAACGAAACGGTGCGCGCGCGCCTGGTACTCGCCGGAGAAATTCAGGTCAATGTCCGGCACCTTGTCGCCCTTGAAGCCTAGGAATACCTCAAAAGGGATGTCAAAGCCGTCCCCGCGCAGCGGCTGCCCGCACACCGGGCACTCGCGCGGCGGAAGGTCGATGCCGCAGGGGCATTCCTCGGCGTCTACGGAGAAGTCGCTGTAGCGACAGGAAACGCAGCGATAGTGCGGCGGCAGCGGGTTCACCTCGGTGATGCCCAGCATTGTGGCCGCGAAGGAAGAACCGACCGACCCGCGCGAGCCGACCAGGTAGCCGTTGCGGTTCGAGTCCTGGATGAGCAGCTTGGCGGCCTGATACAGCGTGGCGAAGCCATAGCCGATGATGCAGCCCAGCTCCTTCTGCAGGCGCGTCTCCACGACGGGCGGCAGATCCTCGCCGTACCACTCGTGCGCGCAGGTCCAGGCGGCGCTTTCTACATCCTGTTCGGCGTTTTTGATGTTGGGCTGGAATGTCGGCTTGCCCTCCGGGTGCTTGGGAAAGAGGGACACGTCGGCAATGCGGTCGGCGATGAGGTTTGTGTTCTGGATGACGACCCGCCGCGCGGCCTCCTCGCCAAGATAGCCAAACTCCTCAAGCATCTCGCCGGTTGTGCGCAGATACAGCGGGGCTTGCTCGCCGGCGTCCGTAAAACCCATGCCGGCCATCAAAATCTCTCGGGATACAGCGTCCTCCTCGTCCAGAAAGTGCACGTCGCATGTGGCCACAACGGGTTTACCCAGTCGGTCGCCCAGCGCGAGGATGCGGCGGTTCAAATTTTGCAGGCCCTCTTCGCTTTCGGCCATGCCGTTGCGCAGAAGGAAGGCGTTGTTTCCGAGGGGCTGTATTTCCAGATAATCGTAAAACTGCGCGATGCGCGCAAGCTCCTGCTCGCCGTCGCCGCGCAGCAGGTGCTGGAACAGCTCGCCTCCCTCGCAGGCCGAGCCTACGATGAGCCCTTCGCGCAGCGCTTGCAGGCGGTGGCGCGGTATGCGCGGCTGGCGGTCGAAGTATTTGAGGTGGCTCTCGGAAACAAGCGTGTTCAGGTTCTTCAGGCCATCCTGCGTGGCGGCCAGCAGAATGATGTGGTACGTATCGCCGCCTTTTAAGCGCCCCACGTCCCCCGCCAGCTCGAGCAGGCCAACAGGCGTGCTCGCACCCTTCTGCGACGCAAGCTCCACCAGCCTGTGCCACAGGGCGGCGGTGGCTTCGGCGTCGTTTATCGCCCGGTGCGCGCCGCTTAGGCGTATGCCCAGCTTCTTACACAGCGGCTCCAGCTTGTAGCTGCCAAGGCCGGGTACGAGCAGGCGCGCGAGGGCCAGCGTGTCCATGGATGCGGGTGAGAGCGATACGTTCGCTTTGTTGGCGGCGCGCCGCAAAAAGGCAAGGTCGAAGGAGGCGTTGTGCGCCACAAGCGGCAGATCACCCGCCCACTGCGCGAGCATCTGGATGGCGGCGCAATCGTCCGGGGCATCCTTTACCATGGCGTCGGTGATCGAGGTGAGCTCCACCACCTTCTGCGGGATAGGCATGCCCGGGTTGACGAATGTGGAGAAGCGGTCTACGATCTGTCCGCCCTCCACGCGCACCGCGGCTATCTCCGTCAAACGGTCGGCATGCGGCGAAAGTCCTGTCGTCTCCACGTCCACCACCACGAACGGTCCGCTCAGCGGCCGGGTGTCCGCGGCGGGAGCCAGGGTTTGCGCGTCGTCCAGCAGGTAACCTTCCACCCCGAAAATTACCTTGATGCCCTTGCCGGCCGCGACCGCCTCGGGAAAGGCTTGCGTCACACCGTGGTCCGTGATGGCGATGGCAGGATGCCCGAACGCTTTGGCGCGCGACACGAGCGATGCGGCCGAGGAAACGCCGTCCATGGCGCTCATCTGGGTATGGCAGTGCAGTTCGACGCGCTTGACCGGCTCATCGTCGCGGCGCTCCTCGTGCGGGATCCGCAGGACATCGCTCGCCAAAATGGACAGTTCGCCCCCGGAGAATTTGTCGATCTGGCAGTCGCCGCGCACGGCCACGTGCTCGCCCACCTGCAGCGCGGCGAGAGCTGCGGCATCCTTGATAAGTGGAAACGCCTTACAGGGGATGGTGGAGGTGCCGTCCGTCACATCGAAGAGCACAAGCTTCTTTTGCCCGCCCTTCAGCTCGCGCCCGTCCACG
The DNA here is from genome assembly GCA_031553225.1 of Eubacteriales bacterium. Taxonomy (GTDB): domain Bacteria; phylum Bacillota; class Clostridia; order Christensenellales; family UBA1750; genus JAVBLU01. The sequence goes on along the minus strand of JAVBLU010000047.1, from coordinate 14,688 downwards.
GCGAGCACCCGGCCAAGGATGCACACGCGGCCGGAATCGTCCAGCAGGTCGATGATGGGCACGGGCATCGGGTCGAACATTTTGCCAAAAAGCACGCTGGGGCGCCTGCTCTCGGCGGCCACGCGCTTGTGGTATTCAGCGTGCAAACGTTCGTCCTCGGCGCGCAGCGCCCTGGCCACTTCGCGCATCTTGTCGCTCATGTCGCCCGGGGCGGTAAAAGCCACGGCGATCTTTTTGCGGAACAGGCTGTGCAGAAGGGACTCCAGTTCCTGCGCTCCGCCGTGCCCGGTCATCACTTTCAGGCCTAATGGATCGCTCAGACGCACGCCGACCTCAACATCCGACAAACCGGTCCATGTCCCCGGCATGTAGGGCTTGAACGCCGGGCGGCTTTCCACGAGCCAGGCGGCGATCCCTTCTGCATAGTTCTCCGGATGGACGAGAAAGTCATCGCAAAGAGCGGGGCAGGAAAGCCCCGCTCGTACTTTCGTATCGGGCAGAACGCCCGCTAAAGCTTTGTTTAGTTCGGACTGCATCTGCGGCGTTGGAAATACGCTCACGCTAAAGCGCAGGTGCATCGTGTTGTCGCTTACGTTAACTGCGGCGCGCTCCAGGCGCAAGCCGTCGGGCATTTCGTAGCCCGTCCCTTTCAGTGCGTTCATCCAGTCGCCCGTCATGCCGCATCCTCCCTCAAATCTTCTGTAACCTATCCGCAGCGGCTCTGCCGGCTACGCGGGCAGCTCCTGCACCAGGCGGCGTACCTCATCGATGAGCGCCTCGGCCATGCCCTCCAGCGGGATCTTGCGCGGCGGCCGGTCCTTGCAAAAGAGCACGGCGCCGCTCTCGCCGCCCGCAACGCCCACGTCCGCCTCGCGCGCTTCGCCCGGGCCGTTCACAACGCAGCCCATCACCGCTATGCGCAGCGGGCGCTCGATGTCCTGAACGGCCTCTTTTACGCGCTGCGCCACGGCGGCCACGTCGTAGCCGCAGCGGCCGCAGGTCGGGCAGGCGATGATGTCCGCCCCCTTGTGGTACAGCCCGCACGCGCGCAGTATGTCTCGCGCGGCCGCCGCCTCGGGCAGCGGATCGCCCGCGATGGACACCCGTATCGTGTCGCCCAGGCCCTCAAGCAACAGCGCTCCGATGCCGACGGCGCTCTTCACGAGCGCGCTCTCCCCCACGCCCGCCTCGGTTACGCCCAAGTGAAGCGGGTAATCGCATTGCTTGGCCACAAGGCGGTAAGCCTGCACGGTGCGCGGCGCGTCGCTGGTTTTCACGGCGATGGCGATGTCCGTGACGCCGCGCTTCTCCAGAAGCCCCGTATGCCAAAGCGCCGCCTCGGCCAGCGCGGAGGCCGTAAGCCCGCCATGCTTGTCCAAAATATCCTTGGGCATGGACCCGCCGTTCACTCCGATGCGCAAGGGCACGCGGTGCGCACGCAGGCAGTCGGCCACGCGGTCAATATCGCGCAGCGGCAGGTTCCCGGGGTTGACGCGCAGCTTGTGCACTCCGCTCTCCAGCGCGCGGATCGCCAGGTCGCCCCGAAAGTGAATGTCCGCCACGATAGGCACCGGCGAGCCGGCAAGGATGGCGGGCAGGGCGTCGGCCGCCGCGTCGTCGTTTACGGTAACGCGCACGATGCCGCACCCGGCCGCGGCCAGCGCCTTCACCTGGGCCAGCGTGCCTTCAGCATCCGCCGTGCGCGTGTTCGTCATGCTTTGTATAGCGATGGGCGCGCCCCCGCCAAGCGGAACGCCTCCGACCAGAATGCGCCGCGTGTTCTGCCTTGTCGTCATTAGCCTACTCCTTTGAACAGGCCCACGATGTCACGGTAGGTGAACACCACCATGAGCAGCATAAGCGCGATGAGGCCCACCAGATGCACGAGCCCCTCACGGTTGCGGTCCACCGGCTTTCCGCGCACCATCTCAACAAGCGTAAAGATCATGCGGCCTCCGTCCAGCGCGGGAAGGGGCAACAGGTTAAACAGCCCCAAGTTCAGCGACAGGAGCACGCACAGATGCAGCACAGAATCCAGCCCGAAGCGCACGCTTTGCGAGATAACGTTGATGGTGCCCACCGGGCCGCTCAGGCCCTCTATGTTTCCCCTAAAAAACACGTTGCGCAGCGCCAGCAGCACCTCGCGGTCGATGTTCCAGCAATAGCGCGCGGCGATGGGAATGGCGGGCATAAGGCCGAAACGCAGCTTCTGGGTGCCGAAGGTGAGGCCCACGCGTACCCGGTTCTCCGCATCGTCATAAAATGGCGTCATACGGAAGCTGAGCGCCTGATCGCCTCGGGTAATGCCCAGGGTGAGCGTTTGCGGGCCGTTGGCGGTGATGGCGTCCACGATGTTTTGCACCGAGGGCGTGGGCGTGCCGTTCACGGACGTTATATGGTCGCCCGCCTGAAGGCCGGACATGGCCGCCGGGCCGCCCGCCTGCAGCGACCCGACGATGGGCGCGCTCACGGGTTCTCCGGTAACGGTTAGAATGAACACGGCCAGAAGGAACCCCGCCACAAGGTTAAAGACGGGGCCGGCGGCCTGCGTAAGGAGCCTGCGCCAGGCAGGCTGGCGGTTGTAGGCGTCCGGGTCGTCGCGGTCCTCGTCCTCGCCCAAAAAGGAGCAAAACCCGCCCAAGGGCAGCGCGCGCAGCGAATAAGTGATGCCGTTGCGCTTCTTGGACACGATGCGCGGGCCAAAGCCCAGCGCAAACTCCACCACGCGGATCTTGAGCAGCCGCGCGGCCGAATAGTGCCCCAGTTCGTGCACGAAGATGAGCGCGCCAAGCAGCAGGATGGCGGCCAGAATGCTGAACAAAGATACCATGCGGACTCCTTATAGGTCGGTGTCGGTAAGGGGGGGAGCGGCCAGCGCCCGGGCAACGAAGTCGCGCGCGGCGCGGTCGGCTTCCAGAACGGCGTCCAGCGAGTCGGCCGCCTGCGCGGGACATGCGGCCAGGGCATCCTCCACGAGCTGCGCTATGCGCCCAAAGGGAAAACGTTCCCGCAGGAACAGGGCCACCGCTTCCTCGTTCGCCGCGCTGAGCACGGCCGGCGCCGTGCCGCCCGCGGCCAGAGCTTCGTACGACAGGCGCAGGCACGGGAATCGCGCGGTGTCCGGCTTTTCAAAGGTAAGGCTCCCGAGCGCGGCCAGGTCGGGCGCGGGCGCGACGGGCGCCAGCCGCTCGGGGTAGGACATGGCGTAGGCAATCGGCACGCGCATGTCCGGTACGCCTAGCTGCGCCAGCATCGCCCCGTCTGCAAATTGTACGAGGGAATGCACGATGGACTGCGGGTGTACGACCACGTCGATGCGCTCGGCAGGAACCGAGAACAGATGATGCGCCTCGATCATCTCCAGCCCCTTGTTCATCAGGGAAGCGCAGTCCACGGTGATCTTAGGACCCATCTTCCAGTTCGGGTGCAGCAGCGCATCGGCCGGCCCGGCTTGCTGGATCGCCTGGGCGCCGAAGGTGCGGAACGGCCCGCCGGACGCCGTGAGGATAAGGCGCTGGGGCGGTGCGGTCGTACCCTGCAGGCACTGGAAAATGGCCGAATGCTCGCTGTCCACGGGCAGCAGCAGAGAGCCCTTCTCTCGCGCCAAGGCCATCACCAGCTCGCCTCCGGCCACCAGGGTTTCCTTGTTGGCCAGCAGCACGCGCTTGCCTGCCGCAATGGCGGCGAGCGTGGCGCGCAGCCCAACTGATCCAACCACGCATACGAGCACTGCATCCGCGCTTTCGTGCGTGGCGGCGGCCAGCAGCGCTCCCTCCCCCAGGGCCCACTGAGGGCCCGTGAGCGCCGCAAAACTCTCTTCCGGCGCGCTCAGCGCGCATAGCTCAGGCTGGTAAATGCGCGCCTGCTCAAGAAACGCCGGGCCGCCCTTCCCGGCGGCCAGCGCAACAACGCGGAACCGGTCCGGGTGCATCTGCACAACGTCCAGCGCCTGCCGCCCTATGGAGCCCGTGCTCCCGAGAATGGACAGCCTCATCATATCCGCAGCGCCCCGCGAACGAGGAAGTAGGCGAGCACCCACACGATGTTGAACGCCACGCCGTCCAGCCGGTCCAGAAGCCCCCCGTGGCCGGGGAACAGGTTCCCGTAGTCCTTGATGTGGCAAAATCGCTTGATCGCCGAAGCGGCCAGATCGCCCACCTCCGACCAGAATGCGCCCACGAACCCGATGATTGCGCCTTCCCACCAGGGCAGCGGCACGTCGTACAAGCCAGCGGCCAGGGCGACAATCACGCCGACCGCCGCGCCGCCCAGAAGGCCCCCCGCCGCGCCTTCCACGGTCTTGTTCGGGCTGATGTAAGGCGTTAGCTTATGCCGCCCGAAGGCATGGCCGGCAAAGTACGCCGCCACGTCCGCCCCGAAACTGATGCAGAAGGCGAGCGTGAGCGCGGTGGTGGCCATGGCGGGCGAGGCTGTCACCTCGCCGTACAGCAGCATCAGCGAAAAGGGCAGCGCAGGATAGGCAACCGAGAGCGTTGTGGCGAACACGTCGATGCCCTCGGCCTTGCCGCGCAGCACAAGCGCGCACAGCGCAAAGCAAGCGGAGGCGGCAAGCAGCACGAACAGCCCGGGCAGGCGCAACGTATAATACGCGGGCACCATGAGCACCGCGTACATCATGGGCGGCCAGATGGCCAGCGTCGCCCCGCCCCGGCGCAGCGCGCGCGTGAGCTCAAACACGCCGATGCCCGTAACCAGCGCGATGTTGATGAGCAGGTACCACCCGCCAAGACGCAGCGCGACGGCCAGGTACACCGCCGCGACGACCGAGGTGAGCACGCGCAGCGCAAGGTTCCCGCTCTTTTTCATCATATGCCCCCAAAGCGCCGTTTACGCGCCCCGTATTGCGCAAGGGCGCGGCGGTACGCCGCCTCGTCAAAGTCCGGCCAAAGACAGGGCTCGATCACAAACTCCGCGTAGGTGGTCTGCCAGGGTAAGAATCCCGAAAGGCGCAGTTCACCGCTCGTGCGGATGAGCAGGTCCACGTCCGGAAGCCCGGCCGTGTACAGCTTTTCGGCAAGGGCTGCCTCGTCGATGGAGGCGGGCGCTCGCTTGCCGTCCGCCGCTTCCTGCGCAAGCAAACGCGCGGCGCGCGCAAGCTCCGCGCGGCCGCCGTAATTAAGGGCGATGCAGAACGTGGGTCCGGCACAGTCCTGCGTGGCACGCAGCGCCCGGCGTATGGCCTGACGCTGCAGCGCGGGCAGCGCGTCCGTCTCCCCCAGAATGCGCAGCTTAACGCCTCGCCGCACCATGGTGTCGATCTCCTTGCGGAAGAATTCCACGAGAAGTCCCATGAGCGCGGCCACCTCTTCGGGAGGGCGCGACCAGTTCTCCGTGGAAAAAGCGTACACCGTAAAAGCCCCGATGCCCCAGTCCCCCGAGAGCTCCAGGGCGTTTTTCAGCGCATGCATGCCCGCGCGGTGCCCTTCGCTGCGCGAGAGCCCGCGCGATTTGGCCCAGCGGCCGTTGCCGTCCATGATGACGGCCACGTGCCGGGGCATCAGTTCGGGCGGGAGAGGCGGCATAACGTCAGGCACGGGGCGCATCCTCGCTTCCTTGCTTTGTGTGCGGCGGGAAGAGGCAAAACGTGAGGATCGCCTGCGCGGCGCAAAAGGTAACGCGCACCACGCGCGCCTCGCCTGCCTGGGCGTCTGCGCGTGGCTGTTTGGTGAGAGCGCATTGAACGGCGAAGCCCGCCTGCGTCAGCCGCTCCTGGGCGAGGGCAAGCGGCAGGCCGAGCACGTCCGGCGGCTCCTTCATCAAACGGTCATCATTTCCTTTTCTTTTTCCGCGGCGATCTTGTCCAGCTCCTTGATGGCGGCGTCCGTGACTTTCTGCAGCTCCTCGTCGGCGCGCTTGCGGTCGTCTTCGGTGATTTCGGAAGCCTTCTCCTGCTTTTTGATGTGCTCCATGGCGTCGCGGCGTACGGACCGTACGGCTACCTTGGACTCTTCGCACATCTTGTACACGAGCTTGGTGAGCTCCTTGCGGCGCTCCTCCGTCAGTTCGGGCACCATCAGGCGGATGACCTTGCCGTCGTTGGAGGGCGTGATCCCCACGTCCGATTTGAAGATGGCCTTTTCCACCGCGCCGAGCATTTTGGGATCCCACAGCGAGATGACGAGCAAACGCGGTTCGGGCGAGGACACGTTGCCCAGCTGCTGGATGGGCGTGGGCGTGCCGTAGTAGTCCACAAGCACGCGGTCAAGTATCTGCGGATTGGCGCGGCCTGCGCGCAGCGACTGTAGTTCCTGCCGCAAAAGGGCCGCCGTCTTGGTCATTTTTTCCTTAGCGCCGCTGATGATCTCCTGGTACATGACGGACACCTCCTCATGATTCATTACTCGTCATTGTACCCATTTTTCCCGTTAAAGGCAAGCAAGAAAGAAGCGTCCCTTCCACGACCGGCGAAAAAAGATCCCGACCGCACGCGAAGTTATTTGCCTGACATGCCCAGGAAAGGCTGTATTTTTTGCTTGTTTGTGATATAATGATGAAGTAAAACACACATTGGGAGGACTCATTTTGTCGGACGACCCGTTACTAGGGCAACTTGTTCTTCAGATGGCGCTCATTCTGCTTAACGCCTTTTTTGCCATGACCGAGATCGCGGTCATCTCTGTAAACGATAACAAACTCGCCCATCAGGCGGAATCGGGAGACAAGCGTGCGCTGCGGCTAAAACGCCTTACAGACGCGCCTGCCTCCTTTTTGGCAACCATCCAGATTGGCATAACGCTGGCCGGGTTCCTGGGCAGCGCTTTTGCGGCGGACAACTTCGCCGGGCGGTTGGTGGCCTTCTGCATTGCCCGGGGCATGCAGGTGAACCCGGCCACGCTCAACACCATCGCCATCCTCCTTATCACCGTCATCCTGTCGTACTTCACGCTCATTCTGGGCGAGCTGGTGCCCAAGCGCATCGCTATGAAGCACGCCGAGCGCATCGCCCTGTCCATCGCGGGCGTCATCAGCTTTTTTGCCGGCGTCGTGCGGCCCATCGTATGGCTGCTTACCGCCTCCACAAACGGCCTCTTGCGCCTGCTGGGCATCGACCCGGAGGACAAGGACGAGGAGGTGACCGAGGAAGAGATCCGCATGATGGTGGACATCGGCGAGGAGAGCGGCAACATCGGCGAGGAAGAGAAGCGCATGATCCAAAACGTGTTCGAGTTCAACAACATGGTGGCCTCCGACGTGATGACGCACCGAACGGACATGCAGGCCCTGTGGGTGGACGAGGACGTGGACACGCTGCGCTCCACAGTGCTGCAGTCGGGCAAATCGCGCTTTCCGGTGTACGGCGATAGCCTGGACGACATCATCGGCGTTGTGCACGTGCGCGACCTGCTCGCAGGGCTGTATAACCAGGGCGACGCGCCCACCCCCTTGCGCGAGCTGGTGCGGCCGGCGTACTTTGTGCCGGAATCCGTCGCCACGGACGTTTTGTTTCATGAGATGAAGCGCCGCAAGACGCACATGGCCATCGTTGTGGACGAATACGGCGGCACGAGCGGCCTGGTGACGATGGAGGACCTACTGGAGGAGATCGTCGGCTCCATTTACGACGAGTATGACCAGGAGGAGCGCGACATCGAGAAGCTGGACGAGGGGACCTACCGCATACGCGGTACGGCCGCCCTGGACGAGGTGAGCGAAACGCTGGGCGTAGCGCTGCCCGTGGACGAATACGACACGCTGGGCGGGCTGATCTACTCGCAGCTCAATATGATTCCCGAGGACGGCACGAGCCCCCTTATCGAGGCGTTCGGCCTGCAGATTCAGGTGGAGGAAGTGGCCGATAGGCGCGTGGAATGGGCCAAGGTATGCCGTTCGTCATAAGAGACCGCCTGTTTCGGCGCAGCGTATAGGGAGGTCATTGTTCATGGTCCGCGTGCTCGCCATCGGCAACAGCTTTGCGCAGGACGCCATGGCTTACCTGCACCGGATGGCGGCCGCGGGCGGCACGCACGTTGAGACGGTAAATTTGTTCATCGGCGGCTGCTCGCTGCAGCGGCACTGGCACAACCTGCAGGCCGGGATTGCTGAGTACGACTTGCAGGTGAACGGCGCCTCCACCGGGCGGATCGTCGGCCTGCCGCAGACGCTTGCGGACGGCCCCTGGGATTTTGTCACCCTGCAGCAGGCCAGCCCGGACAGCGGAGATTTGCCCACCTACTATCCCTATATAAGCGATCTGTACGCCTATGCGCAGGAGCGTGCTCCCGGCGCGTCGTTCTACATCCACCAGACATGGGCGTATGAGCTCGACAGCCCGCACGCCGCCTTCACCCGCTACGGGCGCGACCAGGCGGAGATGTACAGGAGGCTGAAGGCCGCCTATGAGGCCGCCGCGCGTGACCTCGGGCTGCCGCTCCTTCCATGCGGCGACGTGATTCAGGCGCTGAGAGACGAGCCCTTTTTTGACTGCGCGCACGGCGGCCGCTCGCTCTGCCGCGACGGCCACCACCTGGATATTCCGTACGGCCGTTTTGCGGCCGCCGCCACCTGGTACGCCTGCATGCTGCGCGGCGACATCCTGCGCAGCACCTACGTTCCCGCCGCGGAGGGCGCGCCGCCTGACCCAGATGCCCTCGACCTCATTCGGCGCACGGTGCGAAGGGTCGTTTACGAATCCGGCGGCATGCAGCGCGCCTGATGCGCGTAAGGCCACGCGCGGCAACGGGTACGCCAGCGCGATGCAAGCGGACCGCAGACAGCCCAATGCGCGGGCTTCGTCTGCGGTCCGCATTTCTGCCGGCTCATCGGCCACCTGTTTCGGCAGGGGACCGGGCCGGCTGATCGTCGTCAGGCTATCCCCCTTTGCGCCGTCAGGCGCACGAGCAGCGGGCTGAGCAGCACGAGCGACACGACGTTGGGCAGAATCATCAGGGCGTTGAAGGCGTCGGACACCGCCCAGGCGAGCTCCAGGCTCATGGACGCGCCTGCGACGATGAGCAGCACGAACAAAAGGCGGTAGGCAGGCAGCAGCCTGCGGCCGCCCAGATACGAAAGACACTGTGCGCCGTAGTGCGACCAGCCAAGGAACGTGGCAAAAGCGAAGGTGGTCAGCGCGCCGCTCACCACGAGGGCGCCGGCCGGGCCGAGCGCTTCACGGAAGGCCAGCGCGCACAGCGCTGCGCCCGTAGCATTCCCTGCCGGCGCGGCGGCTACCACGATGAGGCCGGAGAGCATGCACACGAGCAGCGTGTCGATGGCCACCTCGAGCAAGCCCCAAAGGCCTTGGTCCGCCGGATGCCGCGCCTGCGCCGAGGCGTGCGCCATGGCAGCCGAGCCCATGCCCGCCTCGTTGGAGAACACGCCGCGCGACACGCCGAAGCGCATGGCGGCGCGCACGCCAGCGCCCGCCGCGCCGCCTGCGGCGGCGGGTAGCCCCACGCTTGCCTGCAGGATTTGGCCGATCGCCCCGGGAAGCCTGTCGCGCAGCAGAAACAGCGCGCACGCGCAGGCGAGCAGGTACAGCCCAGCCATTACCGGCACCACGCGCGCCGTTACGCGCGCGATGCGCGATACGCCGCCCATGATGACCGCCCCCGCCAGCGCCGCCGCGCACATGCCAACAAGCAGGCTGGGCGCGCCTGTAGCGCTGTGCACCACCGAGGCTAGGGTGTTCGCCTGGGCGATGTTGCCTACCCCGAAGGATGCGAGCAGCCCGAGCAGCGCATACGCCTTGCCCATGCGGGGCATATGCAGCCCGCGCTCCAGCGTCACCATGGCCCCGCCAAGGTAGCGCCCGTCGGCGTCTTTCCTGCGGAAGTGCACGGCCAGGGTGATCTCGGCGTACTTGGTTGCCATGCCCAGAAGCGCCGAGACTGCCATCCACACGAGCGCGCCCGGCCCACCCAGGGTGACGGCCGTGGCCACGCCTGCCACCGATCCGGTGCCCAGTGTTCCGGAAAGCGCCGTGGTTAGCGCCTGAAAGGGCGTGATGCCAGCCTCGCCCTGGCAGTGCGCATCCTTGCGAAGAAGGCGGCGCACGGCCGCGGGAAAACGGCGCACCTGCAAGAACCGCAGCCGCAGCGTCAAATATAGCCCCGTGCCCGCGAGCACGACCAACATGCCAGGGCCCCACAGCAGGCCGTTCGCGGCCGCGAGCGCATCGGAAAAAAAGGCCATGCCTTCAATCACCCAAGGCATGGCTATGCGTAAAGGGCGCGCAACATGCCGGGGGGGCGATTATTCCCTTTGGGCGTTCTGCGCGGCGGACACAAGCCATGGCGCGGGCGATACGTCCACGCTTCCGCGGTCCTCGTCCAAATCGCCCAGCACGATTAAGGAGCGCACGTTCTCCACGCGCTTCTTCTCGGGCGTTTTCGTACTGATAAGCACGGCCGTACCCACCACGGTGATGCAAAACTCGCGCATGATGTCGGTCATGCCGCGCAGCGTTCCGCCCGCCTTCATAAAGTCGTCCACGATCAGGGCCTTTTGTCCCTCTTTCACAGCACGGCGCGCCAGGGACATGGTTTGCATGCGGCCGGTGGAGCCGGACAGGTAGTTGATCGTGACAATTGGCCCTTCAAAGGCCTTAAAGTCGCGCCGGGCGATGACCAGGGGCACGCGCAGTGCCCGCGCGGCCATCATGGCCACGGTAATCCCCTTGGTTTCCACGGTGAGCACAAAGTCCGGCTCGTTGCGCACGAAGGGCAACGCCAGAAGAGTTCCTAGGCGCTCCACGGTATCGGGCATACTCAATAGGTCCTGCATGTAGAACATGCCGCCGGGCAGAATGCGTGAAGGATCGGAGAGCTGGTTGCACACCTCCTGCACGAAGGCCAGCGCCTTGTCCATGTGCGTGCGCGGAACAAACTTTACTCCGCCTGCGGCCCCGGCCACGGAGTCGATGTCGCCCAGGTCGAACTGCCGGAAGACCTGGCGGAGCAGCTCCACATCCTCGGAGATGGTGGATTTGGCGGCGTCGAACATTTGGCAAAATGTTCCGAGTGTGTAGATGCGGCTCGGCGCGGCGGACAGAATGCGCGCCATGGCCGCCACGCGCTCGTTGCGCTTGATTCGTTCCATTCATACCTCTCCCCTATCACGAACACTATTATAGCAAACGATTTGAATGTTCGCTATCTTTTTTTTCCGGGGAATTGCTTGGGATAAGCCATCCGTCGTATAATATGGAAATGGAAAGGGTGAGCGTATGTCTTCGCCTCATATTCGGGATTACCAGAACATGGCCGTGCACATGATCGGCATCGGCGGTTCCTCCATGAGCGGCCTGGCCAAGCTTTTGGTTCACCGCGGCTTTACTGTGCGCGGCTCCGACCGCGCGCGTTCGCACAAGACCGACGAGCTGAGCCGGGAGGGCATCCCTGTCACCGTCGGCCACCAGGCCCACAGCGTAGATGGAGCCGATCTGATCGTATACACGGCCGCCATCCCCGAAGACAATGTGGAGCGCGTGCGCGGCCGCGCCCTGGGCATACCCGAGATGGAGCGCGCCGACCTGCTCGGCCAGCTGACCGACGAGTACGAAAAGACCATCGCCGTCGCCGGAACGCATGGCAAGTCCACGGTGACGGCCATGCTTGCTCAGGCCTTCCTGGGCGCGAACGCCGATCCAACCGTGCACATCGGCGGCGTGCTGCCCCTGCTGGGCGGAAGCGTCCGGCCCGGGAAGGGCGAGCACTTCATCACCGAGGCCTGTGAGTTCGCCGGCTCTTTTCTTAAGCTGACGCCCTGGATCGCCATCGTGCTCAACATCGACGGCGACCACCTGGACTACTACAAAACCATCGACAATATCGAGGCGGCCTTCGCTGCTTTTGTGGCGCGCGTGCGCCCGGGCGGGTATGGCATCGGCGACGGCGACGACCCGCGCGTGCTGCGCGTGCTGAAGAACGCCGCCTGCCAGAGCATCACGTACGGCTTCCTTCCCCACAACGACGTGACATGCCAAGGCCTTGAGCTGGACGATCTGGGCTATGCCTCCATGACCGTACAGCACCACGGGCGCGACCTGTTCCCCATCAAGATGCGCGTACCGGGCGAACACAACGCGCGCAATGCTCTGGCCGTCATCTCGGTGGCCATCGCCTGCGGTCTGCCCCTTGAGGAGGTGCGCGAGGCGCTGGCGCTGTTTTCCGGCGTGCATCGCCGCTTTGAGCTGACGGGCGTTGTCAGCGGCGTGAAGCTGTACCACGACTACGGGCACAACCCCAACGAATTCAGCACGGTGGTGCCTTTGGCCAAGCGCATACCGCACCACAAGTTCTGGTGCGTGCTGCAGCCGCATACCTATTCGCGCACAAAAGCGCTGTTTTACGATTTTGCGCCCGCATTCCTCCCCGCCGATGAGGTGATCATCACCGACATCTTCGCCCGCAACGAGAAGGACCCGGGGGACATCCACGCCACGCAGCTCGTGGCGGACTTTGCAGGCCGCGGAATCCGCACCACCTACTGCGCTACCTTCGAGGACGCGCGCAAATACCTGACCAGCCACTGGTCTGACGGCGACGTGGTGCTCACGCTTGGGTGCGGGGACATCGACCGCCTGAACGAGATGCTCGCCGAATAACCGCGCCCGCGCGCAGAAGCGTTCGGACGGCGAGCTGCCGTCCGAACGCTTTTTCGGTGACGAGTTGGTTGGGCACCCCGCGCTATGCTACGCCTTGCTGCCGGTCATCAGAAACAGGCTGTAGGGCGCCTCGCGTCCGGCCGCCATGCGTATATCGCGGTAAAAGGTGTGCGAGCGCACGTTCACAAACATCTGCTCCCGCATCAGCGCCCGCAGGGCAGGTTGACGAAAGCCGTTGTGTCCGTCGAAGGCCGGGTCGTCGGCATGGAAGCTGCCGTCCTCCTCGTCGATGTCGGCAAAGCAGAGCGTCCCGCCGGGCGAGAGCAGCGCATGCAGGGCGGCCAACGCGCCCGCGGTATCGCGAATATGGTGGAGCACCATGGCGTGAATGATCGCATCGTAACACTCGGCCGGCCGGTACCCGGCCATCAGGTCGCCCACACAGGCGCGCACGTGCGCATATTGCGGCTGGCCAAGCTTGCCGCGCGCCGCCTCAATCATGCCGGGCGAGGCGTCCATCAGCAGAAGGCTGGAAAAGTGGTCGCTCAGCGACAATCCGACCAGGCCCGTGCCGCAGCCGTATTCCATGCCCGACCCGCCCGGAGGTATCGCGGCGCGCATCTGAAGCGCGACGGCGTGTGCGCGCGCCGCGCGGCGCTCGGTGTCCCAGCCCGGGGCTGCCTTGTCGAACCTGGTTCCGCCCATGGCTACAGCTCCGCGCGCAGGCTGCACCCTTCGGCCAAGAGCCGCAGACCGAGCGGCGTTTTCTCCGCCCGGGCGCCGCTTACGCCATGCAAAACGTCCACGTTGACCAGGGTGAGCGGCGGCAGCGCCTCCGCCCCATCGCATGCGATCTCAACGACGCGGCCCGCGCGCTTTGCCTGGATGCGCATAACGGTGTCGCCGCGCAGGTTTGGCACCTCGCAGGCGGCCGTGCAGCCGTCTTGCAGGGCAAAGAGGCGCAGCTCAAGTCCCTGCGCATAGTCGTAATCCGGGCGCTCCTCGTTTGCGCCCAGCGGCAGAAGCGTGTTCTCCCGCACGAACAGCGGGAGCGAAAAATAATCGTAGCGCGCCGACAGGTAGCGGCCGCCGGCCACCTGCTCGCCGCTGAGCAGGTGCGTCCACGCGCCCGCGGGCAGATAGCACGCGCCTATGCTCTGGTCGTTCATCACCGGCGCAACAAGCAGGGAGGGACCCAGCATGTACTGCAGGTCCAGGCCGTCGCACAGCGGATCCTCCGGGAAATCCATCATCATGGGCCGCAGCACAGGCAGCCCGCAGCGGTGCGCCAGGGCGGCCTGTGCGTATAGATAGGGCATCAGGCGGCACTTTTGGCGTACGAAGAAGCGCAGCACGTCGCAAGCTTCCTCGTCGAACAGCCATGGCACGCGGTAGGTCTTGGAGCCGTGCAGCCGCGAATGCGTGGACAGCAGCCCGAACGCGCACCAGCGCTTGTAGATGTCCGGGGTGGCGGTCGTCTCAAAGCCGGAGATGTCGTGGCTCCAGAAGGCGAACCCGCTCTGGGCCAGTGACAGCCCGCCTCTCAGCGTCTCGGCCATGGACTCGTAGGTGGCCGTGCAGTCGCCGCCCCAGTGCGCCGGAAAGCGCTGGCCTCCGGCCGTGGCGCTGCGCGCGAACACCAGGGCCTCCCCTGCCCCGCGCGTCTCCTGCAGCAGCTCGAATACGCATTGGTTGTACAGATGCGCGTAGTAGTTGTGCATGGCTTCCGGGTCGGAACCGTCAAAGTACGAAACGTTCGTGGGGATGCGCTCGCCAAAGTCCGTCTTAAAGCAATCAACGCCCATATCGAGAAGCGCCTTCAGCTTCCCGCGGTACCAGGCTGCCGCGTCTGGATTGCTAAAGTCCACAAGCGCCATGCCGGACTGCCATATATCCCACTGAAACACGTCGCCTTTCCTGCGCTTGAGCAGATAACCCATGCGCGCCCCTTCGGCAAACAGCGGCGATCGCTGAGCGATGTAGGGGTTGATCCATACGCACACGCGCAGCCCGCGGGCGTGCGCGCGCGCGAGCATGCCGCGCGGGTCGGGACACACGCGCTCGTCCCACGAGACATCGCACCAGTTACACTCGCGCATCCCGAAGCACTCGGAGTGGACCAC
>JAVBLU010000001.1:0-220117 GCA_031553225.1 Eubacteriales bacterium | reverse complement strand
GAGCTCTCCAGCTTGGTCGGCTTTCGAAAGGTGTGCGAATGCTAGCTCTATGACGGCGACCGCAAGCCCTTTGAAAAGCGCCCGTATAGCGAGGGCGGCGAACGCAAGCCTTTCGAGCGTAAGCCATATGACGGCGAACGTAAGCCTTTCGAACGCAAACCCTTCCCGATAAGACCTTACGACGACGGACGGACGCAGCCCGCGCAGACCGACGACGCGCCTCAAGGCGAGCCCCGGCCGCAGGGCGAGCCGCCCGAACAGCAGCCCCGCCCGGCGTCCGTCGAGCGCCCGTCCTTTGGCGCTCGCCCGGCGGTAGGCGGTTTCCGGCCGCGGCCCGGCATGCCCGCACGCGACGAGCGAAAGCCGCAGGCCCGTTCCCAGGCCACGCAGGCGCGCATCGTAGCCCTGGACGCCTTACTTGACGTGGCGAAGTCCGGCGCGTTCGCCGCCCTGGCGCTCGACCAGCGCATGAGCCGCGTGGAACTGTCCGATCTGGACAAACGCTTTTGCACGGAGATCTTCTACGGCACCATCGAGAAGCGCTTGTACCTGGATTGGGCGCTTTCCCAGGTGCTTGAGGAAGTGACCACCGAGCCCGTCGCGCGCGAGGTGCTGCGCATGACGGCGTATCAGCTCATCTTCATGAACCGTGTGCCGGAGACGGCGGCTTGCTCGCAGGCCGCGGAACTGCTGCGCGAGAAGAAGACCGAAGGGCTTTTGCCCGCCGTGTTCGGCGCGAGCAAGAACCTGGCGCGTCTTGTGGAAAGCGGCCTGCCGGAGGTGACGGGCACACCGGAGGAGGTTCTATCGCTTACGTCCTCCACGCCTCTTTGGCTGGTGCGCAGGCTTGCAGATGCCTACGGCCTGCAAGGTGCCGAGGACTTCCTGACCTACCACCCCGTGAAGGGGCAGATGGCCGTACACATAAACCCCTCGCTCGTTTTCGACAGCCGCCGCGAGGAAACGCTGAACGCCACGGGCCTTGCCTGGCGGCCGGGCGCCGTGACGGACAGCTACATCGTGCAGGGCGATGCCGTGCGCTGCCCCGCCTTCTTTGACGGGCTGTGGACCGTGCAGTCCGAGGCGTCGCAGCTGGTGGCGCGCCTGGTGGGCGCAAAGCGCGGGCAGCGCATCCTGGACGCCTGCGCCGCCCCCGGCGGCAAAGCCGCCTACATGGCCGGCCAGATGCAGGGCACCGGCCGGGTGATCGCCTGGGACATCCACCCCCACCGCGTGCAGCTCATCTCGCAGACGGCCGGCCGGCTGCACCTGGAGAACATCCGCGCCGTGGTGCAGGATGCTTCCATGCTGAAAACCGACATGATCGGCACCATGGACGCCGTGCTCGTGGACGCGCCCTGCTCGGGTATCGGCGTGCTGCATGAGAAACCCGACCTGCGCTATCGCCTGCAGGAGAGCGCCATAGCCGAGATGGCGCTGCAGCAGCTGAGCATCCTATCGGCCTGCTGCCAGTACGTTCGCCCGGGTGGTACGTTCGTGTACGCCACCTGCACGGTGCTCCCGCAGGAAAATCGCGACGTGGCGGCCGCGTTCCTTGCCGCACACCCGGAGTTCTGCGCCGACTGGACCGGCCTGCCCGACGCCTTCCGTCCGCATGCGGCGCCGGACGGCCTGCAGCTGTGGCCGCAGCGCGACGGCGTGGAAGGGTTCTTCGTGCTGCGGATGGTGAAACGCCCGTGACCGACCTGCGCGCCCTCTTCCCGGACGAGCTGCGCGCCGCGCTGCAGGCGATGGGGGAGAGCGCTTACCGTGCCGAGCAGATCTTTCCGCTGCTGGCGGCCGGAGTGCCCTTTGAGGGCATGAGCGCCCTGCCCGCCGCCCTGCGCCTGCGCTTGCAAAACGAGTGCCCCCCCGCGCCGCAGGTGGCGCAGGAGTTCGTTTCGGGCAAGGACGGCACGCGCAAAATGCTCTTTCGCATGGCCGACGGCGCGCTTGTGGAGGGCGTGCTGATGGACTACCGCCACGGTGCGACCATGTGCCTTTCCACCCAGGTGGGCTGCCGGATGGGCTGCGCCTTTTGCGCCTCGACGCTACACGGCCTTGAGCGCAACCTGCGCGCGGGCGAGATGGCCGCGATGGTCGCCTGCGCACACCGGGCGCTGGGCGGAGGCGAGGGCCGCCGCATCCACAATCTTGTGCTGATGGGAAGCGGCGAACCCTTCGATAACTACGACGAAGTGGTGCGGTTTCTGCGCCTTATTTCGCACCAGAAGGGCCTGGGCATCGGCATGCGGCACATCAGCCTCTCCACGTGCGGCCTAGTGGAACCCATGCGCAGGTTCGCGGCCGAGGGGCTGCCCCTTACGCTGTGCATCTCGCTGCACGCCCCCACCGACGAGCTGCGTGCCCGGCTTATCCCCGCCGCAAAGGCCAACCCTTTGCAGGAGATCATTGAGGTCTGCGGCGAATATATTCGGATAAGCGGGCGGCGCGTCATATTTGAGTACGCGCTGATACGAGGCGTCAACGACCAAAAGACGCACGCGGCCCAGCTGCGCGCGCTCCTGCGCGGGCTTCAGGCGCACGTGAACCTGATCCCTTTAAACGATGTGCCCGAGCGCAGCCTTCGCGGGGTATCGCGCGGGGAAGCGCGGGCGTTTGCCGCCGCGCTGTGCGATATGGGCCTGTCGGCCACCGTGCGGCGCGAGATGGGCGCCGATATCCAGGGCGCGTGCGGCCAGCTGCGCAACCGTTTTCAAGGAAACGACGAACCGTAATCGTGTTGCTGAGGTGATTCCATGCTCGTAGCGTCACGCACCCATCGCGGGCTCAGCCCCATGCGCCAGCTGAACGAGGACAGCCTGTACGCCCCTCAGGGCGCGCCGGAGGGCCTGTTGCTTGTTGCGGACGGCATGGGCGGCCATAAGGCCGGCGAGGTGGCCTCGGCCATCGCCATGCAAACGGTGGTGGACGAGATGAGGCGCATGCGCGCTCTGCCCGAGCCCCCCGCCGTGCAGGACATGGTGAAGGAAGCGGTGAAGCTGGCCAACCGCGCCGTGCTGCGGCATTCCGCGTCGGATGAAAAATTTGCGGGCATGGGCACCACGCTGACCATGGCCGTGCGCGAGCATGGGAACGACTGGGTGATCGGGCACGTGGGGGACAGCCGCGCCTACTATTTAGGCGGCTTTGGCATCAAGCGCCTCACGCGCGACCACACCCTGGTGGAGGAACTCTTGCGCCTGGGCGAGATTACGCCCGAGGAGGCCGTGCGCCATCCGCAACGCCACGTCATCACGCGTACGGTGGGCACGGGCACTTACGTGCGCGTCGATTGCACGAAGGTGACGCTGGCTGCCGGAGAGGGCGTTCTGCTGTGCAGCGACGGGTTGACCGAGCACGTGTTCGACGAGGAGATCGCCCGCGTGTTTCGCTATAAAAAATCGCCCGAGGAATGCGTGGAGGCGCTGCTGGAGCTGTGCCTCAACCGCGGCGGGCGCGACAACGTATCCATCGTATTGGGCGTGAACGAGGAGAAGGAATGATCGGCAAGCTCCTGTGCAGGCGATACCGCGTTGAGGGAATCGTCGGTACCGGCGGCATGGCCGTTGTGTACCGCGCTCTTGACGTGCGCACGGGACGCACGGTGGCCATCAAAATGCTCCGCGACGAGTACTCAAACGATAAGGAGTTTTTGCGCCGGTTCGAGCGCGAGGCGCGCGCCGCGGAGACCATGCACCACCCAAACGTGGTGGCGCTGCTGGACACGGGCGAGGAGGACGGCCACCGCTTTATCGTGATGGAGTACGTGGACGGCCCCACCGTAAAGGACTTTCTGCAGGAAAACGGACGGCTGAATGCCGAGCAGACCGTGGCCATCGCCGTGCAGGTGTGCCGCGCGCTGACACATGCGCACGAGCGGAACATCGTCCACCGGGACATCAAGCCCCAGAACATCCTTATCGACAACCAGGGCTCCGTCAAGGTAGCCGATTTTGGCATCGCCCGCGCCATCGGCGCGGAGACCATGACCGCCACGGACGCGGGCGTACTCGGTTCGGTGTATTATTTTTCTCCCGAGCAGGCGCGCGGAGGCCTGGCGGACTTTGTATCGGACCTTTACTCCCTGGGCATCGTTCTCTACGAGATGGTAACCGGACAGGTGCCCTTCGAAGGCGAAACGCCCGTTGTGATCGCTCTGGCACACGTGCAGCAGCCGCCCCGCAGGCCGCGCAGGTTTTTTAGCGATATCCCCGTCGCCATGGAGGAGGTCATTCTCAAGGCGATCGCCAAGGAAAAATCACAGCGCTATCAAAGCGCTGCCGAGATGGAGCGCGATCTTTTACGTGTGCTTTCCCAGCCGCGCGGCGGGTTTGTGCAGCGTGCGGCCGTCAGCGCCGACACGCGCACGCTGCCGGCGGTGGCCACGCTGGACGCGCCGGTCGCGGCCCCGACGGCGCGCGTCCGGCCCACCCCGGCGCGCATGGCGTTCATCGCGCTGCTCGCGGTGCTCGTTGTGTTTCTGGCCTTCTTCGCCGGCGGGCGGCTGATGGACATGATCGGCCTGGACGGCGTGGCGGTGCCCAGGCTGCAGGGCGCAACCGAGCAGGAGGCGAGGGAAAAGCTGGAGGAGGCGGGCCTGCTCGCTTCGGTCACCAGCGCTCCGCACGACACCATGCCCGTCGGTCTGGTAAGCGATCAGGATCCCATCGCCCACGACCGCGTAGAGAAGGGCGCCACCGTGCGCGTCGTCATCTCCTCCGGCCCGTCCATGGCCGTTGTGCCCAGCGTTATCAATATGTCCCTAGCCGAGGCGCAGGAATGGCTGAAGGCCGCTGGGTTTAAGGTGGGCACGCCGCTGATGAGCGACAATCCCCGCTACGACGGCAAAGTGTTTCGCCAGGAACCCGCCGGCAACGCCATGGCCATGCGCGGTGACGAGGTGGTGATTTGGGTGGGCATGGCGCAGAGCAGGCGCAGGGTGCCCCTGCTCGTGGGGCTGTCCACACAGGAGGCTACGGCGCTTTTGCACGAGAACGGCCTGGTGGTGGGCACGGTGCGCGAGTTCACCTCCTCCGATCATCCCGCGGGCACGGTGCTCGGGCAAACCCCCTCGGCGGAGGAGGACGTGGAGAACGGATCGGCCGTCGCACTGTTCGTCAGCCGCGCGGGGGCGCGCAAGCGCGTCACGCTGAGCAAGGTGAGCATCCCCGACGCGGGCGCGCGCGTGGTCGTCACGCTCGCGCTGCCGGGCGGCGCGCAGCGCGAGGTGCACAACTTTATGTACACCGCCTCAGGTCCGCGCGATATCGACCTGGACCTGGAAGTGGAGGAGCCCGGCCCGGCCGTGCTGATCGTTACCGTGAACGGCAGGGAAGAGCGCCGCGAGGAGATAACGTTTGAACAGTCCGGCAGCTGAACGAACGGCCTACGGACGAAGCGAGGAGGCGCACAGGGCATTAGCGAAATGGTCGGCCGCATTGTAAAGGGCGTGGGCGGGCTGTACAGCGTGGAAGCCGGCGGCGGAACCTATCTGTGCAAGGCGCGCGGCAAGTTCAGAAAGCTGCAGCAGACGCCCACCGTGGGCGACGTGGTGACGTTCGCGCCCGGCGGCGCGGACGACGAGGGCGTGCTGTTGTCCATCCACGAGAGACGCAACTGCATTGCCCGCCCGCCTGTGGCGAACGTGGACGGCATCGCCATCGTGCTGGCGGCCGCCATGCCCGAGCCGGACTTTTCGCTGTGCGACAGGCTGATCTTCCTGTTGCTGCGCGAGGGAATACGCCCTCTCGTGGTGGTGAACAAGGTGGACCTGGGGCATGGCGCGGCGCAGGACGCCCGGGCGGATTATGCGCCCGCGGGCATCGCGGTGCTGGAGGCGGCGGCGCAGGAGGGCGCGGGGATCGAGCGCCTGCGCGCGGAGCTGTCCGGCGTTTGGGGCCTGGCCGGCCAATCGGGCGTGGGCAAGTCCTCGTTGACGAACGCGCTCATCGGAACGGATATACAGACGGGGGGCATGTCGCGCATTGAGCGCGGCCGCCACACCACCAGGCACGTAGAGCTGCTGCCCGTGCCGGGCGGCGGGTACCTTGCGGATACGCCGGGTTTTTCCCTGCTCGACATGCCGCTCATTAAGCCGCTTACCCTTCAGCATGGCTGGCCGGAGTTTGCCCCCCACGCCGCCTGCTGCCGGTTCTGCGGCTGCGCGCACATCGGCGAGAAGGGGTGCGCCGTTCAGGAGGCCGCAGATGGAGGCGTCGTCAGCCAGCGTCGCCTTGAGCGCTACCGGGCGCTGTACAGCGAGGCTCAGACGGCCTGGCAGAACCGCTACGGTTAGAGTAGTTTGTATGGGATTGAGGTGCTACAATCTGATGACGACGATGCGCATCGCACCTTCCATGCTCGCGGCGGACGCCGCCGCCTTGGGCGACGAGGCCCAGCGCATGGAGGCGGCCGGGGCGGACATGCTTCACCTGGACATCATGGACGGGTGCTTCGTGCCGAACCTGACCTTCGGCCCGCACGTGGTGGCCGCTTTGCGCAAGCGCACCAGCCTGCCGCTGGACGTACACCTGATGGTGCGCAGCCCCGGGGCGCTGGTACCGGCCTTTGCGGACGCGGGCGCGACATATCTTGGCGTGCACGCGGAGGCGGATCCGCACCTGCACCGCCTGATCAGCCAAATCCGCCGGGCAGGCTGCAAACCCGCGCTGGCGCTCAACCCGGCCACGCACGAGTCGGTTGTGCAGTATCTGATGGACGAGTTGGACCTGATTTTGTGCATGAGCGTGAACCCCGGCTTTGGGGGCCAGGCCTTTTTGCCGCTGGTACTGCCCAAAATAGCCGCCGTGCGCCGTATGATTGTGCAGAGCGGCCGCGAGGTGCTGCTGCAGGTGGACGGGGGGGTGGCCGACGGCACGCTCCCGGCTCTTTTGGCCGCGGGCGCGGATACGTTTGTGGCGGGCACGGCCCTGCTGACCGCCCCGGATCCGGCCGCGGTGATGGCGGCCTGGCGCGCCCTGGCGGCCCCGCAAGCGGGCCGAGAAAAATGATGGTTTAGGGCTTGCACTTTGTGGCCGTCTCTGGTAAAATACTTTCGTTGCGCTAAGAAATGTGATTGCTTTGTCAGCACAGGGGGTGTGAAACGATGGGCAAGTATTGCGAAGTCTGCCAGAAGGGCACGATGTCGGGCAACAACGTCAGCCACGCCAAAAACCGCACGCGCCGCATATGGGCTCCGAACACGCAGAAGGTGCGCGTTAACCTGCACGGCACGCATACGTCGCTGTACGTGTGCACCCGGTGCCTGCGCTCCGGCTTGGTCGAGCGCCTGGTGAAATAGGGAAACAAGCGACGGGCCGCGTAAAGCGCGCCCGTTTCGGTTATAATCCGGCTGCATTTGCCCCCCTGACGAAACCGGAGTTTTCATCACGCGACGATCAGGCCCCTTCCGCCGTATCCTGCGGGAGGGGCCTTCATAAGCGGCCGGGCTATGGCCGCCTACGCGCGACCGGAGCGCGCAGCGGCAAAACGCCGCAGCAGGGGCCGAAACACCCGTGGCAGGCGGAAGCAAACGATCTTCATGAGCACACCCTCCCGCAATCAACAGTGCGAAGAGCACTTCCAAACGACCAGACCGAATACGATGAGCGCAAGGCCGATCACGCCCATCCACAGCCGCAAGGGCACGAACAGCAGCACGAGCAAAGCGCCCAGGGCTACCAGGATGAGCCCATGGAGGTGCGGGGGAAAGCGGCGGGGCCATCCGCCGCCCGGACGGCAGTTCACGAGCGATCACCTCCAGGAGTGCTTGCCGTGTAATCTACGCTGGTCCGGCCGCAAAAGTGCCAGTCCCGCGGTATTTGCACGGAAAACGCGCCATTTTATTGCGTACGCCCGCACAATCGGGTATACTAAAATGGGTTATGTGTAAGCACGCGCAAGCATCCCTTATGAAGGAGGCTTTTTCATGGACGCGAAGTTTCACAATGAGCTGGGGTATGTCAGCGTAACGGAGGAAGTGCTCGCCATCATCGCAGGCACCGCCGCCGTGGAATGCTACGGCATCGTCGCTATGGCATCTAAGCGCGCGACGGACGG
This sequence comes from Eubacteriales bacterium, assembly GCA_031553225.1. Lineage (GTDB taxonomy): Bacteria > Bacillota > Clostridia > Christensenellales > UBA1750 > JAVBLU01. Next base: position 212,056 of record JAVBLU010000001.1, on the reverse strand, counting down.
CTTGGTGGAATTGCTTGGCAGAGAGAACCTCTCGCGCGGCGTGCGCATTCGCGTTGCCGAGGATGAGGTGACCGTGGACCTGTACGTCATCGTGGAATACGGCGTGTCCATCGCCGCCGTGGCCCGCTCGGCCATTGAGAACGTGCGCTACAGCCTGGACCATCTCACGGGCATGCGCATCGGCAAGGTAAACGTCATCGTTGAGGGCATACGCGTATAAACAAGCACCCGGCGCTGTGCGCGCCGGCGCTGCGCCGCTAAGGAGGATATGCGTTTGGCTATCGGGACGATCGACGGGCGTATGCTCAAGGACATGATCATCGCCGGCGCCTCGCTTCTGGAGAAAAACCGCGCCGCTATCGACGCGCTGAACGTCTTTCCCGTGCCGGACGGCGACACGGGCACGAACATGTCGCTGACCATGATGGCCGCCGTGCGCGAGCTGAACGGCGCGGATCAGGCATCAGCGGCCGCCGTTGCCGCCCTGCTGGCCCGGGGGTCGCTGCGCGGCGCGCGCGGTAATTCCGGGGTCATTCTCTCGCAGCTGTGGCGCGGCTTTGCCAAGGGCCTGGAGGGCGTGGACGCAGCGGATGCCAAGGCGTTTGCGGCCGCGCTGTCCAACGGCGTCGCCATGGCGTACAAAGCCGTGATGAAACCGCGCGAGGGCACCATCCTTACCGTCTCCCGCGTGGTGGCCGAGCAGGCCGAAGTCTGCGCGGCCAAGACGGAGGATCTGGACGAGCTGCTGCGCGTGATGATGAGCGAGGGCGAGGCCGCCCTGCGCAAAACCCCCGATCAGCTGCCTGTGCTGAAGCAGGCGGGCGTTGTGGACGCGGGGGGCAAGGGCCTGCTCGTTTTGTACGCGGGCTTCCGCGCGGCGCTTGCGGGTGAGGACATCGACTCCGCTGCCCTTGTGATGGACGAAGCGGCCGCCGACATGGACGTGCAGACGGAGGAGAGCATCACCTTCGCCTATTGCACGGAGTTTATCGTGCAGAACTGCCTGCCGTCCGTCACCGACCACGACATCAGCGCCCTGCGCCGGAAGTTGGGGACCATTGGCGACTGCGAACTGGTGGTGGGCGACCCCAGCATCATCAAGGTGCACGTGCACACGAACGATCCCGGGAAGGTGCTGCAGCTGGCGCTCAAGCTGGGCGAGCTGGCGCAGATCAAGATAGACAACATGCGCCTGCAGCACCGCCGCCTGGTGGTGGAGGACGGCGCGCAAGAGCACGAAATGGAGCCTACCGGGGAGCTGCGCGAGGTGGGCGTTGTGGCCGTTGCCGCCGGGGACGGAATGGCCGTCATCCTGAAGGATCTGGCCGTGGACGTGATTGTGGAAGGCGGGCAGACCATGAACCCTTCCATAGACGACATCGCAAAGGCCATCAAACGCGCGCACGCGCGCAACGTGCTTGTGCTGCCCAACAACGGCAACGTCGTTCTGGCGGCCCAACAGGCCGCAGACCTTCCTGCAGATTGTCAGGTGCGCGTTGTGCCCACCAAAACCGTGCCTCAGGGCGTGGCGGCCATGGTGGCCTTCGTGCCCGATCAGCCGCTGCAAGTGAACGTCGAGCGCATGCTGACAGCGGCCGAGTCCGTGAAGACCGGACAGGTGACATACGCCGTGCGCAACTCGGTGTGGCATGACCGTGAAATTCGCCAGGGCGATATCCTGGGCCTGGCGGACGGAGAGATTGTGCTCGTCGGGTCGGATGTGGCGGCCGTGGCGGCCGATCTTGTCGCGCTGCTCGCGGGCGAGGAATCCCTTCTCACCATATTCCACGGCAACGACGTGTCGCCCGCCGACGCCGAGGAGCTCAAGGCTACCATTGCCGCGGCCCACCCGGGCTGCGACGTGGAGATGCTGCGCGGCGGACAGGCCCTGTACTATTACGAGTTTTCCGTGGAATAGACCGCTGACGTCAAACGGCAGCGCCGTCCGCAAAATGCGGGCGGCGCTTAGTTTATGCCCGGGTATGCAATAAGCGGGCCGGCCGGCGCATCAGCGCAGCAGGTTGCCGCCCCAATCCAGCAGCCCGTGCAGCACGGTCGGGCCGGCGATGGAGTTGTACTTCCTGTATACAAAGTTCATGATAACGTGCAGGGTAACGATGACGGCCATGTTCCCCAGGCTGAAAACCATGCCGCTCACGGGCGCCTGGAAGGCGAAGTGCATTGCATAGAACATCAGCCCCGTTACAGCGACCGCCGGAATGTCGCGTTTGATTAGCCCGTACATCCTCGTTTGTATGTAACCGCGAAATACGACCTCTTCGGACAGGGAGATAACGATGAAATAGTAGAATATGTTGTACAGCGCCCTGCCGATCGGTATCACCTGTGCGCCGGCCAGGGCATTTGGCAGTACGTTCATAACGAGGGTGAGGACGGTTCCCACCACCACGCCGCACAGCAGCGACTTTTTTATGTTGCGCAGGGTAAACCCTATGGACGCCAGGCTTTGTCGGCGCGCCAGCACGAGTATGACGCAAAGGACTATGAGCGACAGGTTGACGTAAACGCCCAGGTACAGCTGCATTTGGACGTACACGACGCCCATTGCGTAATATACGAGCAGCAAAAACGCATACACGGCGACGGCCATCACGCCGTCGGCCTTGGTATATGTAAGTACCCCGTTTTTGTATGCGTCGTCCGCCCAGAGGATATCGGGCACCAAAGAACATTCCTCTCAATAAAATGCGGAAGGGCACCGTACGGCGTCCTTCCGCTCAGCCTGCGTCGTGTCGCGCGCGTGGAAGATGCAGGGGCATTTCCGCTCGCCGACTTCGTCTAGCTCAGGCGCTGCGCGATGGCCGCGAGGAAGGCCTTGCTCGACACGCCCGTGGCCGGCCCCTCAAACAGGGCGGTGAGGTCGCGCGTCATCACGCCGCCCTCGATGGTGTGCAGCGTTGCGGCCTCCAGGCGGTCAGCAAAGGCCTGCAGCTGCGGCAGGCCGTCCAGTTCGGCGCGGCGGCGCAGCGCGCCTGTCCAGGCGAATATGGTGGCTACGGGGTTCGTGGAGACCTCCTCGCCCTGAAGGTGCTTGTAGTAGTGGCGCGTGACCGTGCCGTGCGCGGCCTCGTACTCGGTGGTGCCGTCCGGCGCCACGAGCACGGAGGTCATCATGGCCAGCGAGCCGAATGCCGTGGCGATCATGTCGCTCATCACGTCGCCGTCGTAGTTTTTGCACGCCCAGATGAAGCCGCCCTCGGAGCGGATGACCCGCGCGACCGCGTCGTCGATGAGCGTGTAGAAGTAAGAGATGCCCGCCTGTTCGAACTTGGCGGCGTATTCGGCGTCGTACAGCTCCTGGAAGATGTCCTTGAAGCGATGGTCGTACTGCTTGGAGATGGTATCCTTGCTGGAGAACCATAGCTCCTGCCTGGACGACAGCGCGAACTCGAAGCACGAGCGCGCGAAGGATTTGATGGACGCGTCCAGGTTGTGCATACCCATCAAGACGCCGGGGCCGTCAAACGTGTGCACGGGCGTCTCCAGCACCTGGCCGTTTGCGCCTGTGAAGCGCAGCACGGCTTCGCCCGGGCCGGGCACGATCAGCTCGGACGCCTTGTAGATGTCGCCGTAAGCATGGCGGGCGATGGTGATCGGCTTCTTCCAGGTTTTCACGGACGGGGAAACGCCCTTCACGACGATGGGCGCGCGGACCACCGTGCCGTCTAGGATCGCCCGGATCGTGCCGTTCGGGCTCTTCCACATCTGTTTGAGCTTGTATTCCTCCACGCGCGCCTTGTTGGGCGTGATCGTGGCGCACTTGACGGCAACGCCCAAGCGACGCGTGGCCTGAGCGGACTCGGTCGTCACGCGGTCGTCCGTTTCGTCGCGGTGGGGAAGGCCCAGGTCGTAGTATTCGGTCTTCAGTTCGACGAACGGCACGATGAGCATGTCCTTGATCATCTGCCACAGAACGCGGGTCATCTCGTCGCCGTCCATCTCCACCAGCGGCGTTTTCATAGCGATACGGGGCATGTTCTTCCTCCTTAAGCGGGGGATGTTTATTTGATGAGGATGTCGCCGGTCATCTCGGGCGGAACGGGCAGGCCCATCAGCTGAAGCAGCGTAGGGGCCACATCCGCAAGCTTCCCGTCCCGAACGCTCTTGCCCGCGGCGGCCTCGTCGCACACGATGAAGGGTACGCGGTTGGTGGTGTGGGCGGTGAACGGCTCGCCTGTGTGCGGGTCCACGAGCATTTCGGCGTTGCCGTGATCGGCGAACACGAGCGCGCGGCCGCCGGTCTTAAGCAGCGCGTCCACCACCTGGCCCACGCACTCGTCCACGGCCTTCACGGCCTGCACGACGGAAGCCTCCACGGCCGTGTGGCCCACCATGTCGCAGTTGGCAAAGTTCAGAATGATCACGTCGTACGCGCCGGACTGAATGCGGCGCAGGCTCTCCTGCGTCACTTCGTAGGCGGACATTTCGGGCTTCAGATCGTACGTGGCCACCTTGGGCGAGGGGATGAGCGCGCGGTCCTCGCCCTCGTAGGGCGCTTCGATGCCGCCGTTAAAAAAGAACGTCACGTGCGCGTACTTCTCCGTTTCGGCGATGTGCAGCTGGCGCTTGCCAAGGGAGGACAGGTATTCCGCCAGCGTGTTGCGCAGGGGCGGCTGAGGTGGAAAGGCGATGTGGATGCCACGGAACGTGGCGTCATACTGCGTCATGCTGACAAAGTGCAGCGGTATGTATCCGCCCTTGCGCACAAAGCCGTCAAAGCCCTCGTCGATGGCGGCCAAGGTCAGCTCCCGCGTGCGGTCCGGCCGGAAATTGAAAAACACCACGCTGTCGCCTGCCTGAAGCGTCGCTTCCGGGCGGCCGGCCTTCGTGAGTACGATGGGCTTGATGAACTCGTCCGTTTCCCCGCGCGCGTAAGCGTTTTCCATGGCGGCCACGGGCGAGGTTTCCTGCACGCCCTCGCCGTATGCGATGGCCTCCCAAGCCTGCTGCACCCGGTCCCAGCGCTTGTCGCGGTCCATGGCGTAGTAACGGCCGACGATGGTGGCGATGGCGCCAAATCCGCGCGCCTGCATGGCCGCCTCCAGCTGGCGCACGTAGCCAATGCCCGAGGAGGGCGGCACGTCCCGGCCGTCCATCAGACAGTGCACATACACGTCCGGCAGGCCGCGCTGCTTCGCCAGATCGATCAGGGCGATTAGGTGCTCGATGTGGGAGTGTACGCCGCCGTCGGACAACAGCCCGATCAGGTGGAGCTTGCCGCCGCCGGTTTTGGCCTTGTCGCACGCCTCGCACAGCACGGGGTTTGCATAGAAGTCGCCGTCGGCGATGGACTTGGAGATGCGCGTCAGCTCCTGATAGATCACCCGGCCCGCGCCGATGTTCAGGTGGCCGACTTCGCTGTTGCCCATCTGCCCCTCCGGCAGGCCCACGTCCATGCCGGACGCGCCCAGCGTGGCGTGCGGGAAGCGGGCGGCCAGGTGGGTTAGGTTTGGGGTGCCGGCCATGGCGACGGCGTTGTGCGCGCTCTCTGCGCGCAAACCAAAGCCGTCCATGATGATCAGTGCGGAAACCGGCCTCGTCATTCGCTTTGCCCCCGCTTGCGGGCGGCCTCAACGATGGCCGCAAAGTCCGGAGCCTTCAGCGACGCGCCGCCGATCAGGCCGCCGTCGATATTGGGCATGTTCATCAGGCCGGCGGCATTTTTTGCGTTCATGCTTCCGCCGTACTGGATGCGCACCTGGTCGGCCACGTCGCCGAAGGCCGCGCGCACCACTTCGCGCAGGAAGGCGATGACCTCCTCGGCCTGCTCGTCAGAGGCCGTCAGGCCGGTGCCGATGGCCCAAATGGGCTCGTAGGCGATGACCACGCGGGCAGCGTCCGCCGGTGCGACGCCTTCAAACAGGGCGCGCGTCTGGCGTTCCACCAGCTGGAAGGTCTCCTCGGCCTGGCGCTGCTCCAGCGTCTCGCCCACACATACGATGGGCGTTAGGCCGGCGGCCAGCGCGGCCAGGGTGCGCTTGTTTACGCTCTCGTCCGTCTCGCCAAAGTACGCGCGGCGCTCGGAGTGGCCGATGACCACGTGCGTGACGCCCAGTTCCCTCAGCATGTCCGGCGCAACCTCGCCCGTAAAAGCGCCGCTTGCCGCCCAGTGCACGTTTTGGCTGCCGATGCCGATGCCGCTTCCGGCCAGCGCCTGCGCTGCGGCCGCAATGGTGGGGAAGGGCGGGCAGACGACCACCTCGCAGCAGCCGGGCGCACCGACGGCCGCGCGTACCTCGGCGGCCAGTTTCCCGCCCGCCGCGGGACCCATGTTCATCTTCCAGTTGCCCGCAATGATGGGTGTACGCAACTTCATACCTCCATAATCAGATCCGTTCGTAACTGCTCCTTGGGCCGCGTGGGCGCTGCGCCGGTCGGTGGGCGAAAATAGACACGGGCCGGGCCGAGCGGCCCGGCCGACCGCCGACGGATAGCTTTATTTGTCGTTCAGGGCCGCCACGCCGGGCAGTTCGATGCCCTCCAGAAACTCCAGGGACGCGCCGCCGCCCGTGGAGATGTGGCTCATCTTATCCGCCAGGCCCATCTGCTCCACGGCCGCTGCGCTGTCGCCGCCGCCGATGATCGTGATGGCCTTGGAATCGGCACACGCCTGCGCGACAGCGCGCGTGCCCTCGGCAAAGTTGCTCATCTCAAACACGCCCATGGGGCCGTTCCACACCACGGTTTTGGCCGCGGCGATCTCCTTGGCGTAGGCCGCGGCCGTCTGCGGCCCGATGTCCAGGCCCATGTAACCTGCCGGCACGGCATTCGCGGGGCAGGTGAGGCGCTTGGCGTCGTTATCAAACTTTTCGGCGCACACGGCGTCGGTGGGCAGAAGCAGCTTGACGCCCGCGGCCTTGGCCTGCGCAATCAGCGAAGCGGCCAGCTCCACCTTGTCGGCCTCCAGGAGCGAAGCGCCGATCTCGCCGCCGCGCGCCTTTTCAAAGGTGAACCCCATGGCCCCGCCGATGAGGAGCACGTCCACCTTTTTGATGAGGTTCTGTATGACGCCGATCTTGTCGGAGACCTTTGTGCCGCCCAGAATGGCCACGAAGGGACGCTGCGGGTTGTCCAGCGCGCCGCCCATAAAGTTGAGTTCCTTGCCGATCAGGTACCCGGCCACGGCGGGCAGGTAGTGCGCCACGCCCTCGGTGGAGGCGTGCGCGCGGTGCGCGGTGCCGAAAGCGTCGTTTACGTATACCTCGGCCAGGGAAGCGAGCGCCTTGGAGAAGGCCTCGTCGTTCTTCTCCTCTTCCTTGTGGAAGCGCACGTTCTCCAGCAGCATCACCTGGCCGTCTTTCAGGGCGGCGGCGCGCGCCTGAGCGTCCGGGCCGATGACATCGCGGCTCAGGCACACGTCCTGTCCGAGCAACTGCGAGAGGCGCGCCGCCACAGGGGCAAGGGAGTAGGTCATGTTGAACTCGCCCTTGGGGCGTCCCAGGTGCGAGCAGAGGATAACGCGGGCGCCGTGCTTCACCAGGTACGAGATGGTGGGCATGGCGGCGGTGATGCGCGTTTCGTCGGTGATTTTGCCGCTGTCGTCCTGCGGCACGTTAAAATCGCAGCGCACGAGCACTTTCTTGCCCTGAACGCCGATGTCCTCGATCGTCTTTTTGTTGAGCGCCATAGAGTACACCCTTTCCCATGTTCGTCGTTGTGCATTTGCGCCGGGCGCGACACACATGAGTAAAGTATACCACATTTGGGCAGGAAGGGACAGACGTCTGGCCGCGAGTTTGAGAAAAAATTAACGAGCCTCCCCGGCAGGGTTCACGTGCACCATGCAGTGCTTTACCTGCGGAAAGTCCGCCTCGATGGCGTCATGCGTGCGCTGGGCCACGTCGTGTGCGTCCAGCAGCGTCATTGCGGCCTGCGCGCTGATCTCCACATCCACATAGATACGGTTGCCGAACAGGCGCGTGCGCAGCTGGTCCACGCCCAGAACGCCCTCTTGCCCCAATATGACGGCGCGCAGGGCGCGAACGGTTTCATCGTCGCAGGCGCGGTCGGTCATCTTGCCCACTGCGTCCAAAAAGATGCGAACCGCGGCTTTAACGATTAAGGCGCTGATGGCCACGCTGGCAATGGGATCCAGAATGGGCACGCCCAGCCGCGCGCCCGCGATGCCCACCAGGCTTCCGACGGAGGACAGGGCGTCCGAACGGTGGTGCCAAGCGTCTGCCATGAGCGCGCCGGAGTTCACCTTATGCGCGGCGGCTCTGGTGTACCAGTACATGCCCTCCTTGACCGCGATGGACACGGCCGCGGCGACCAGCGCCAGCATGCCGGGCATGGCCAGCCCCGCGGGATTTGCGCGCGCGGCGAGTGTTTTCGCCACGCCCATATAGCCGATGCCCACGCCCGAGGCGCACAACAGCGCCGAAAGCAGCAGCGCCGCGACGCACTCCATGCGCTCGTGCCCGTAAGGATGCTCCTTGTCGCGTTCGCGTCCGGCGCTTTTCACGCCGGCGATGACAACGAACGTGGACAAAACATCCGAGGCGGTGTCCGCCGCGTCGGACACCATGGCTCCCGAATGGGCGAGGACCCCGGCCGCCAGCTTGAACACGGCCAAAGCGGCGTTGATAAAAATGGTGATAAGGGAGACGCGTACTGCCTCCCCTGCGTTGGCTTGCACAGCTGTCATGGTACCTCCTGAATATAAAGAAAAACACCCATGGGACACGTAATGTCCCACAGATGCGCTCATCTGCTGCCGCCGCACGGCCCGGCCCCACGAACCTAAAGGGTTCATCGCCTGCTCAAACAACCAAGTTACTTTTTATACTATACTATGCGCGCGTGCCCTTGTCAATGCTTGATGTTTATTGCACAAACCGCCCGAGGCCTATATAATAGCCCAAGAGGTGGTTTCCATGGCAGTGACAAAGGACGGCCGCGCCCATGTGTACAGGGGCGGAAAGCTGCAGGCCGCGCAGGACGGGTCGCGCGAGGGCACCATGGCCGCGCGCATCATCGCAGCGCACGACCAATCGAGGGATGCGTCGCAGCTGCATCTGCGCTTTGACGCGCTTGCCTCGCACGACATCACGTACGTGGGCATTGTGCAGACCGCGCGTGCCAGCGGGCTTGAGCGCTTTCCCATGCCTTATGTGCTTACAAACTGCCACAATTCGCTGTGCGCCGTGGGGGGCACCATCAACGAGGACGACCACGCCTTCGGCCTCTCCGCCGCGGTGAAGTACGGCGGGCGGTACGTGCCGGCGCATCTGGCGGTCATTCACAGCTACGTGCGCGAGGAGATGGCCGCCTGCGGCCGGATGATCCTCGGCTCCGATTCGCACACACGCTATGGCGCTTTGGGGACCATGGGCGTTGGCGAAGGCGGGCCGGAGCTGGTGAAGCAGCTGCTGTGCCGCACGTACGACGCGGCGCGGCCGGACGTGGTGGCCGTGTATCTGACGGGCGCGCCCCGGCCGGGCGTCGGCCCGCAGGACGTGGCGCTGGCGCTCATCGCCGCTACCTTCCAGGACGGCTTTGTAAAGAATAAGGTGCTGGAGTTCATCGGCCCGGGCATCGGTAACCTCCCGGTGGAGTACCGCAACGGCATCGACGTGATGACCACCGAGACGACCTGTCTGTCCTCCATCTGGCGCACGGACGAGCGCGTGCGGCGCTACTTTGAGGTATACGGCCGCCCCGGCGACTACAAAACGCTTGAGCCGGAGGAAGGCGCGCGTTACGACGCGGCGGTGTTCATCGACCTGTCCGCCGTGCGTCCCATGATCGCCCTGCCCTTTCATCCCTCAAACGCCCTGCCCCTGCACGTCTTCCTGCAGGACGCCGCAGATCGTCTGCGGCAGGTGGAGAAGGACGCCAAGGATAAGCTGGGCATCGCGGACGCGCGCCTGGCCTTTAAAGCGAGCGGCGCGGGCGTGCGCGTGGACCAGGGTGTGATCGCCGGCTGCGCGGGCGGCACATACGACAACCTCGTGCGCGCGGCGGGCATCCTCGCGCGCGGGCGGATCGGCGGGGGCGCTTTCGGCCTGTCGGTGTACCCCGGCTCTCAGCCGGTGATGCTGGCGCTCGCCAAGGCCGGCGTTTTGGCCCAATACATCGCCGCGGGCGCAGTGGTGCGCTCGGCGTTCTGCGGCCCGTGCTTTGGCGCGGGGGACGTGCCCGCCAACGGCGCTCTGTCCATCCGGCACACCACGCGCAACTTTGAAAGCCGCGAGGGCGCCAAGCCCAAAGAGGGGCAGGCGGCCTATGTGGCGCTGATGGACGCGCGCTCCATCGCCGCCACGGCCGCACACGGAGGGCTGCTTACCCCCGCCGACCAGCTGCCCGGCCTTGAGGAGGAGACGCGCGACCTCGACTACGTCTACGACCGCTCCGCCTATGCCGCGCGCGTGTACGACGGCGTGGGCCAGCCAAGGCTCCAGGAGAGCCTCGTGTTCGGTCCGAACATTGCCGACTGGCCGGCCATGCCGCGCCTGCCGGAGCACCTGTTGCTGCGCATGGACGCTTCGCTTCTGGATCCTGTGACCACCACGGACGAGCTCATCCCTTCGGGCGAGACCTCGTCCTACCGCTCCAATCCGCTGCGGCTGGCTTCCTTTGCGCTCTCCCGAAAGGATCCGGAGTATGTGGGCCGCGCCAGGGAGACGGCCGCCCTGGAGGCGCGCCGCGGCAAAGCCGACGCCGAGGCGCTGGAGGCGCTGCGCCGTTTTACGGATTTGCCCGCGGAAGAGGCGGCGGTGTCGCTGGGCGTCGGCTCGGCGATCTTCGCCCGCAAGCCGGGCGACGGCTCCGCACGCGAGCAGGCCGCCTCCTGCCAAAGAGTACTGGGCGGCGCGGCGAATCTGGCGCACGAGTACGCCACCAAGCGCTACCGCTCTAACCTGGTGAATTGGGGCATGCTGCCCTTCATCTGCCCGGCGGACGTGACCCCGCCCGTCGGTTCCGTCGTGTACGTGCCGGACGTGCGCGCCCGGCTTGCGCGCGGAGAAAGCGAATTCCCGGCGCTGATATTTGCGCCCGGCGCGCGGCAGGCCGCGCATGTGTCGCTCACGCTGCCCTCCGTGTCGCCCGAGGAGCGCGACATCCTGCTGGCCGGCTGCCTGATCAACTACTACGGCAAGTAAGCGTTCGCAAAATGAAACAGACAGGCGGCCGCCTCAGACAGAAGACAAAGCGGCTCTCCGTTTGCTGCCCGAAGGGCCGCGCGGCAAGTTGGGCGAAGGATTGCGGAAAACCGGCGGCGTGTACGGCGGTTTTCGTGAGCGTGCTGGGCCGAGCAGCCAAGACGCAGGTCAAAGCGAAGGCAGAACCCGCGCAGCGGGTTCTGCCTTCGCTTTGGCAGGCGGCCGCCCTTCGCCGGGGCGGCCGCCTGTTTTTGGTGTTTTGCTAAAAACCCAGGTCCGCGTCGATGAGCAGCACGTGCGCGGGCACGGCGCTGGTGGGGCGCTCCAGAATCGACCAGGCGTTGCAGAAGCGCTGAGGCGCGGAGCAGTTTACGCACTTGCCGGTCGCGCCGCAGGGCAGGGGGAGGCTGAGCCGGCGCGCATTCAGCGGACAGGCTACCTCGCGCACACGGGCCATGGCGTCCTCCAGGGATCCGCGCACGATCTTGTTGCGACCGATCAGGTACAACAGGTGCCCGGGCCCCCAGATGGCCGAGGCCACGCGGTTGCCGTGGCCGTCCAGGTTCACGATGCGGCCGTCGGCCAACAGGGCGTTGGCCGAAAGGATGTACGTGTCGGCGGCGTTGGCGCGCTGCAGCAGGGGACGGCGTTCCTCGGGCGGCGCCTCCCAGTGCCAGAGCACCTCCTGGCCCCGGGCGCGCAGCAAATCGTGCAGACCGAGCTGCTTGGCGGTCATGCAGCCGCCGATGGCGACCAGATCGGCCTTGGGGATGAGCGCGAGCGCCTTTTCACGCGCGTCATCCGCGCTGCCCGCAAGTGATACGTCGTAGCCCCGGCTTCTGAGCGCTTTGGCTGTCTCCTGCATGGGAACGCCTCCTTGGCTGCCGTATGGCATGCATACTGATTGTATTCGCGCTTCCGCCGTCGCATCCCTGCCTCCGTGTGCCGCCGGGTTCACGGCGGCCGAGGGCGGCAGGGATTGCCCCTCTGCTTTTGCACTTTTCGCGCGGCGGGTGTATAATAAACGGAAGAACCGCGAACCGAGGTGACAACCTGTTGCGTCTTGGCCGCTTGCGTCGTATGTTGACGCTTTTTTTGATTATCGCCCTGCTGCCGTTTACCGGCTGTACGCCCGAGCAGGATCCCCAGCTGTGGGCGAAGGGCTATATCGACGCGCTGCTCGCCCAGGACTATGGCCGCTGCTATGCGCTGCTTAGCCGGGAAAGCCGCGAGCGCATGACGCTGACGGATTTTGTACAGCGCCATGAAAACGTGTACGGCGCCATGGAGCTGACATCCCTAGCCGCCCTGCTGGACGCCCCTGTACGGGACGGCAGCCTGTGGCGTTACCCCTGCACCCTCACCTATCGAACCAAGCGCCTGGGCGACTTCCAGCAGCGCTTTTTGCTCACCTTGGAGCCAAACGGCGAGCAGTGGACGGTCGAATGGTCGCCCAGCTTCCTGTTCGAGCATCTGGACTGGGAGGAGAGCGTGTCGCTGGTTACCCTGAGCCCGCAGCGCGGGGAGATACTGGACGCGCAAAGCTGGACATACGCCGTCAACACCTATGCGCCGTGCATATTTGTACGGCCGGAGAGGATTGCCTCCGTGGCCGCCACGGCCCAGCAGCTGGCGCCTTATTTACAGATGGACGAGAAGAGCATCATCGAGCTGATGACTTCCGAGCGCGCCAAGACGGACGGTCTGGTGGTGCTGCGCAGCTGGTTGCCGGGCGAGCTGTCCTCCGCCGACCGCGACGCTATGCTGGCCATGCCGGGCGTGTACTACGACGATCGGATCTTTGCGCCCATTCGCTATTATCCCGAGCACGAGCTGGCGGCCCACGTCGTGGGATATACGGGCTATCCGACCCTGCAGGAGCTGGAAAAGCTGCCGCCCGACGAGTACACCGAAGGCACGCGCATCGGCCGAACGGGCCTGGAGGCGGCCTATGAGAGCGTAATGCACGGCAAGTCCGGCCTGGAGCTGCGTATCCTGAACAAGGACGGGAGCGTGAAGGAGGCCGTCGCAGGAAAACCCAAGGAGGACGGCCTGGATCTGGAGCTCACCTTAGACCACGACCTGCAGCGGCGGGCCGTGTCGCTCCTGTCGCAAATCAAGCCGGGCGAGCGCGCCGCTGTGGTCGTGCTCAATCCTAAGACCGGCGACGTGCTCACCCAGGCGAGCTATCCCTCCTTCGACCCGAACATGTTCACCTACCCCGTGCCCGCGCAAACGTACGCCAGCCTCACCTCGGAGGCCAGCGGCCTGCCCTTTATCAACCGCGCCACGCAGGGGCTGTATGCGCCGGGTTCCACCATCAAGCCCATCATGGCGGCGCTGGGCATCGAGTCGGGCAAGTACACCATGAACACGAAATTCTCCGGCCGCATCGTGCGCACAAACGGCAAGAGCCAATGGACGCCTCCGGGCGAGTGGCCCTATCCTGCCATCACGCGCATATCGGACTATCCCGAACCGCCCACCATGGAGATGGCCATCATCAAATCGGACAATATCTACTTTGCGTCCCTTGCCCTCAACCTTGGCTGGGACCGGGTGGAGGACATATTTCAGCGCGTGGGCATCGGCCAGGACATCCCCTACGACCTGCCCGTGGCCGGGTCCAAGGTGTTCTCCGGCGCGCCCAACTACGCAAACCAGCGTCTGCTGGCCAACACCGGGTACGGCCAGGGCGAGCTGCTCATTTCGCCCCTGCAGCTGGCCGCCACCATGTCGCTGTTCGCCAACGACGGCGCCATCATGCAGCCCCGTATCGTGCGCGCGGCGCGCCGCATGTCCGGCCGCGAGTACGAGGTGGTGCAATCCTTTGAGAACAAGAGCTGGAAGGCCGGCACCGTGGAGCCGGTCATCATCGACGCCGTTCGCCCGGCGATGCGCAAGGTGATGACCGAGGGCTCCGGCCAGAAGGCGCAGATTCCCGGCATTACGCTGCTGGGCAAGACGGGTACGGCCGAGGTTGGCTCGGGCGACCAGAAGCGCGAGATCGCCTGGCTGGTCGCCTTTACCGGCAAGGACATCGGGTACGACCGGCTGGTGGTCGTGATGATTGAGTGCGAACCCAAGGGCGGCGAGATGCGCCACGAGATCGCCCGGCAGCTGCTGATGCCATAGGCAGCGCCGCCGCAACCCGGCGCGACGCCTTTCACAGGTAGGCGCAGGAAAACGGCCTTGGGCAACCCCGCTGCGCGGGCGGGCCCAAGGCCTTTGTTGCTCAACCCTCCAAACGGCCGGGCGCACGCCTAGCGCCCGTGCGCCCGGCAGGCCTATCGGTAGGCGCGGTAGGTCATCAGCGCCCGGCAGATCGCCCGGATCTGTACGAGGCTCACGTCCGGAGCGCACTCCGCCAGCAGCATCAGACCGCCTTTGGGCAGGTACAGCGCTTCAACGCACTGGCGCACATGCTCGTCGATCTGTTCCGGCGTGGCGAAGGGAAAAAGCTGCCGGTCCAGATCCAGGTTGATGCACACCTTTCCCTTGCAGGTGCGCACGAGGTTTTGCAGGCCGTTCGCACGGATCTGAGGGTTCAAGATGGTTACGCCGCATTCGATCAGGTCCGGGATGATCTCGTGGATGCAGCCATCCGTGTGCATGTACACGCTGCGGCCGGCGTCCATCACCTTGCGGTAAAGGGCTTTATAGCAAGGCTTAAGCCACTTGCGCCACTTGGCGGGGCTGATAGGCAGCGCGTGCTGCATGCCCAAATCGTCGCCGAAGTACAGGAAATGGTCCTGGCGAAGGGCGAGCACCTTGTCCACCTGGCCCATGTTGTAGGCGAGCACCGTGTCGATGAGGCGTTGAAGCTCCGGCGGCTCTTCGGCAAAGTCCACCATGGCCTCTTCAAAGCCGCGCAGATCGGTAATGCGCAGGAACATGAAGCCGTGCGGCAAATAATCGTCGGCTGTGGGCATGGCTATATTCTGCACAGACAGCCGCGTAGGATAGGGGTGCCCGGTAACGATGGAGTCCATGCCGTCGCGCACGTTTTCCCAAACGCATCCCCACGCGTCCACATGCTCGCCCAGATTGTACTTATCAGGCTGCTTGTCGTAGTTAAAGGTCCGCCGATCGTGCCCGGGAAACAGAAGGGGGAACTCTTCGGCGATATCGCTGAGCGCGCCTTGGTATGTTTTCCATGCCGCCGGGAGAATACTGATACGCACGGGCAAATACTCCGGGTGCTGATAGCGCGCGGCCTTCTCATAATCGGACAGGGTTTGTACGCTCATGCTCTCATGCGCACCTCCGCTTTATAGCAAGTTGATGAAAAATTCTACACGCTATGCGTTTTTTCCTTCGAAAGCGCCCGCACCCTTTGCTGGAACGGCATATTTGTAGTATACTTAATTGCGATAGAGCGCAAAGGAGGCGTAGTGTATGCGTATACCTTCCTGGCTGGTCGGCATTTGCGGCGCACTGCTTGTGGTGGTGGGCGTGCTGGCGATCATTCATCCCGCCGCTACCTACGCGGCCGTGGCCCTGCTGCTTGCATGGCTCGTTCTGCTTGCGGGGCTCATCCGCGTGGGCAGTTACTTTGCCGGCCGCGAGGCCGGTCCATTCGGGCGGTATGTGTCCGGGTGGACGCTGGCGCTGGGCATTTTGGACGTGCTGTTTGGCATTGTGCTGCTCTTCAACGTGCGCACGGCCATGCTCGCTATGGCCGTCTTCATCGGCATTTGGGGCATGGTGCGCTCGCTGCTCATCATCTTTACGGCCGTACGCCTTAAGTCCTTCCATGTGCATAGCTGGGGCTGGCTGTGCGGGCTGGGCGCGCTGCTCTTCCTGTTCGCCTTCATCATGCTCATGTTGCCCGGCCTTCAGGTGGGCATCGTGGCCGCGTTCCTGGGCGCCTACTTCATCATCGCAGGCGTGTGCGACATTGGCGCCGCGTTTACCCGCTGACCTATGGCGGATGTGATCGGATGGTACCCGGGACACATGGCCAAGGCCCGGCGCATGCTCGCCGAGCAGCTGGCTGTTATTGACGCCGTTGTGGAGTTGACGGACGCCCGCCTGCCTGAGGGCGCGCGCAACCCGGACCTGCAGAGCCTTGTGCAGAACAAGCCTCGCCTGCTCGTGCTGAACAAGGCCGATCTGGCCGATCCGAAGGCTACCGAGGCCTGGATCGCCCGTTACGCCGCCGCAGGCGAAAAAGCCGTGGGGTTTACGGCGAACGCGCGTGGCGGCGTGCCGGGGCTGGTCGGCCGCATGGAGGCGCTCGTGGCTGACAAGGTGGCCCGCAAGAGGGAAGCGGGCATGCGCATGACCGTGCGCGTGATGATCGTGGGCATACCCAACGTAGGCAAATCCACGCTCATCAACGCCCTGCGCGGCAGCGCCGCCGCCCGGGCGGCCGACCGGCCGGGCGTAACGCGCGGCAAGCAGTGGGTGAGCGTGAAGCCCTACCTGGATCTGCTGGACACGCCAGGACTTTTGTGGCCCAAGCTGCAGGATCAGCGCGCAGCGCTGCGGCTGTGTTTTTTGGGTTCTATCCGCGATGAGATCGCAGACCAGGAGCAACTGGCGGTGCAGCTGCTGGAGGAACTGCAGCGGGCGGCCCCCGATTCCGCTGCGGCGCGGCTGAACCTGCCCGCCCTGCAGGGCTCGGGCGAGGAGATCCTGTCGGCGGCGTGCCTGTCGCGGGGGTGGCTCATGTCCGGCGGCCGGCCGGACACGCTGCGCGGCGCGCAGATCGTGCTGGACGAGTTTCGGGGCGGACGCATGGGGCGCATCACCCTGGAGCGGCCGTGACGGACAGAAGCGCGGCGCTGGCCGCTTTCGATGCGGCTGCCTTTCCCGGCGCGGCCTTTCTTGGGGGTATAGACGAGGCGGGCCGCGGCCCGCTTTTTGGGCCGGTGGTGGCGGCGTGCGTGGTATGGCCCGCGGGCGCGCCGCTGCCGTTTGTGGATGACTCCAAAAAGCTGAGCGCCGCACGGCGCGAGCGGCTCTTCGAGTTGATCATGACTCGGGCGGCCGGCGTGGGCCTTGGGATCAGCAGCGTCGAGGAAATCGACGAGATGAACATCAGGTGCGCCGCGCGCAGGGCCATGGAGCGTGCGGCGGCGGCCTGCGCGCGCGTGCCGGAAGGCTATTTGATCGACTATGAAAGCGGGCTTGCGCTGCCCGCGCCGCACAAGGCCTTCGTGGGCGGGGATGGTTTGTCGCTGTGCGTGGCTGCCGCGAGCGTTCTGGCCAAGGTGAGCCGCGACCGAATGATGGCCGAGCTGGACGGACAGTTTCCCGGCTATGATCTTGCGCGCAACAAGGGGTACGGCACGTCTGCGCACATGCAGGCGCTGCGGGTGCTTGGGCCGACGCCCATGCACCGGCGCAGCTTTCTGCGCAATCTATAGCGCGAAGGAGGCGGGCGCATGGACCTGCGCGGGCAGCGCGGCCGCGCGGCCGAGGAGAGCGCCGCGCGCTACCTTCAGCAGAAGGGCTACCGCATTCTGGCCAGAAACGTACGAACGCCCTGCGGCGAGATCGACCTGATCTGCGAGCAGGGCGCCTATATCGTGTTCGTGGAGGTGAAAGAGCGTACGGGCACGGCCCACGGCCACGCGCTGGAGGCGGTGTCGCCCGCGCAACAGCGGCGCATCACCCGCGCGGCCGGGTACTGGCTTACAAGGCTTCCGGGCGAGAGGCTGGCGCGTATCGACCTTGTAGCCCTGCAGTGGAACGGGCTGGGCATGGAGGTAACGCATGTGGAGAACGCCATCACCTCCTAAAGGAAGGGCACGGAGGAGAGACTCTCGCCTTGGGGCGATACGAAGGAGCAGGGGAGGGTGAAGTGCACGGCACACCCGCCGCCCTCGCGCGTGTCCATCCACACGCGCCCGCCGTGCGCCTCCACGATGTTTTTTACGATATACAGCCCAAGCCCGAGGCCCTTCAGGCCGTCGGGCTGTTTTTCCGCTCGATAGAATTGCTCGAAGGCGCGTTCGGCCATCGCCGCGGACATGCCCACGCCGTCGTCGTGCACGATGACCACGGCGTTCTTTTTCAGGAGGTAGCCGTCGATGGCGATCACGCCACCATCCTTCGTGTAGGCAAAGGCGTTGCTGACCAGGTTGCTCATAACGTGCCACAGCCGGTTCATATCGGCCTGCACATGCACCCCGTGCAGGTTGTGCTTCCTGCTCAGCGTTCGGCAGCGCCGCTGCGCTTCGTCGGCGTAAAAGGCGTACACCTCGTCCAGGAAGGCGCCCAGGTCCGTGTCGGCGTACACAAAAGGGATGGAAGCGCCGCGCAGGCGGGACAGTTCCGCCAGCTCGCCCGTAATGCGGTCCAGCTCGCAGAGGCGCTCCAGCAGCTTCTCCATCATGCGGGCCTGCTGAGGATTCTCCTGCAGGCCCGGCTGCAGCAGCTCGGCGTAGCCGCGCACGCTGGCGAGGGGCGCGCGCAAATCGTGAGCGATCTCGCACAGCGCCCGCAGGCGCGTCTCGTCGGTCAGCGTCAGCTGCGTAACGTCGCGTACGGCGCTGCCGTACCCGCTGGAAAACTGCCACAGCAGAAGCGCGCCCATGCACAGTGCGCCAAAGAAGGCGTATGCCTGCCAGTTGGGCAGGCACCGCACCGGGTTGAGCAGCTCATATACGCAGCTTATGGTGAATATGACGCATCCAAGAAAGGGCAGCGTTATCCTGCGCGGGTCGCGCAGTGCGCAGCGCCAAAGGATGAGCAGCGCGTATCCCATGAGCAGCGCGAGCTCACCAAACAGGTACACCGTTACGTGATCGGGCGGCTGCGCCTTGGGCATAAGGCCGATAAACAGCCCGTACAGGGCGAGCAGCGCAAAGATGCCCAGCAGGAGTTTCCGGCTGAACAGTGCGCGGAAGAAACGGTTTTGTTCGCCGTCCATCGCGGGCAAGCAGCAGGCCCGAAAGTAGGCAAGCGCCAGGCACAAAACGCACAGCCAGGTAAAGTTGAGCAGGAAGCTGCCGAACACGCGCGCCGCAGGCAGCAGGAACAGCTTTCCATGAGCGGCCATATATACGGCCATGGACAGACAGAACAGCACGAAAGCGGGCAACTCGCGCCGGTTCGTCTGCCGCACGTACACGAGCGCCGCGCATCCCGCCATAAAGAGCAGCGCGGTTACGCTGATCGCGTCGCGCAGGATGTCGCGCATGTGCCGCGCCTCCATCTGGGCCGTGGTGCCCAACAGAGGCGGATAGTACAGCCCGCCGTATGCGCCGGTTTGGTTGTACGCCTGTATGACGATTGTGAACTCCTCGCCCGTCACACAGAACGATGCGCGTAGAGGGATCAGCTGTTCCGCGGCAAGGGCGCGGTCGGGCGAGGGCATGCCGCTTTCAAAGACGAGCACGCCGTTCATGTACACGCGCGCGGCGGAATAGATCGCGCTGCACTCCAGGGCGAAGTAGGTGTCTGCGGCGTGCGTGCGCACGTTCAGGCGGTAGGTACCCCATCCGGCGCCGCCCAGTGGATGTCCGTCCTTTTCGTAGCCGTTCCAGCCGCCGCGCTTGTCCACGCGCACGTACATGGGGTTTTTTGCGTCCGCGGCCTGCGCGGGCGTAAGCAGTTGGCCCGGATAAAAAGCCCATCCGTCCGTAAGCGGCACGGGGCCTGTCACGTCAACGGGCGTGGACAAAACCAATACGCCCTCGTTCCCTATCGGACACTGGGCGTATGATTCGTTCATGTAGGCGACACTGTAGGCGAGCAGGATGAGGGTTATCAGCGCTGTGCCAACAGCCAAAACGCCGACGCGCCATTGCGCCGACAGCTTCATACAATCGCGCCTTCTGTGCGGTGGATGTTCAGATCCGGCAACACCAGACGATACCCTTTGCCCCACTCGGTTTGTATGATCTGCTTGGCCGGATCGATCCCGCTGAGTTTTTTGCGCAGGGCGCTCATGTGCACCATCACCAGATGGCTGCCCCGCTTCTCCGGCTCATGCCAGATGCAGCGCTGAATCTCGTCGATGGTGATGAGCGCGCCGGGCCGCCTGGCCAATGCGAGCAGCAGCTCAAACTCGCACCGTGTCAGGCGTACGTACGTGCCGGACACATACACATCGCGGCGCTCCAGATCCATCATCAGGCCGGGCAACTCAATGCGCAGAGGGGTATAGCCCTTCGCGCGTCGCAGCAACGATTCTACACGCGCGAGCAGTTCCGACAAGGCGTATGGTTTCACAAGATAGTCATCGCCCCCTGCCCGCAGCCCGATCACCCGATCCTCTACGCTGCTCAGCGCGGAGAGAACAAGCACCGCAAGCCCTCGGGAACGAAGGGAAGAGATGATGCTCAAACCGTGCATGTCCGGCAAAAGCAGGTCCAGCACCACGAGGTCGGGCATGCTCTCCGATTTCGCCAGCGCCTCCTCGGCGCTGGAAGCCGTCTCAACGTTGTAGCCTGCGTCCGTGAGCAGGATCCGGTTGATGTCGAGGATATCGGCGTCGTCATCCACAAGCAGAATCAGTTGTCCAGCCAAGGCAGTCACTCCTCGCTTGGCACGCGCTGGCAGTGAAATGTATCAATTGCCGCTCGGTTATGCTATGGCCTAAATTATAGCAGAAACAGCGTGAATACCACAAGTACAAAAAGTAAATTACAGGACTTTGCTTCATATATTAATTGAAAATCATTTATTAAGCGTCCTCGCCCTGATAAATGCGACGCAATTGGTCGCTTGGACGGCCGTTTTCGCTGACGATGATAGGCGGAAGCCAGGAAAAGCCGGGGCGTACGCCCTTGCGCGCCTCCACGAGCAGATGGGTGGGAACGCCGCCTGCGCTTTGGTGCACGAAACGTATTTTTTTGGGTTGCAGGCGCGCATCGCGCAGGGCGTCCAGCACGTCCAGCATGCGGCCCGCCAGGTGCACGACGTAGGCGCATCCGCCGTTGCGCAGCAGCTGCCCCATGGCGCGCGCATAATCCGGGAAGCCGCCCAGCACCTCATGCCGGGCGATGCACAGCGCGGGGTCGGCACTTTGGTAAGTGCCGCCGGCACGGCCGTAAGGCGGGTTGAGCACCGCCGCGTCGAAGCCGCAGCAGCCCAGTGCCTCGTGCGCTTGACGCATATCCAGCGCGTGTACCGACATGCGGTTCTGAAGGCCATTCAGGCGGATGCTCCGCTCGGCCATGTCGGCGATATCGCTCTGCACCTCGATCAAGTCGAAGCGCGCCTGCGTGGCGCGCGCCGCCATAAGCAGCGAAAGCGCGCCCGTGCCCGCGCCCAGGTCCGCTACGCGCGCGGCCCCCTGTACGCGCGCAAAGTGCGCCAGCAGCACGCTATCCGTGCCAAAGCGGAAGCGGTCGGCGCGCTGGATGATGCGATAGCCCGCGGCCTGCAGATCGTCGACGCGCTCGCCCGGACGCAACTGCGCCGTCATGGTTCGTCCAGGGCGCGCAGATAGGCGAGCAGCAGCTCCATATCCTGCGGACGCAGCATGCCCGGCTGGCCGAAGCGCAGCACGCCCTCCCGGTCGATCACGTAGTTGGCGGGAAAGCCGGAGGACTGGTACAGGGGTTGGTCGAACACGGCGCCGTCCCGGTCGAGCAGCACGTAAAACCCGTAGCCCTCCTTTTCGATGAGGGCGCGCGCCTTGTCCTCGGCAGCCTTCTGGTCGCCTTGGTCCAGGCGTCCGATGATCTGCAGCTCGGAAGGGGCGGGCTGTACGGCGACGACCACCACGTCGTCGTTGTCCTTCATCATCGCGTCGAAGTGCGGCATTTCCTCCAGGCAATAGCCGCACCAGGTGGTAAAGAAGCTGAGGAATACGATCTTGCCGCGAAAATCCGACAGCTTCACGCACGTGCCGTCCAGCGCGTCCAGCTCGAAGTCCGTCGAGGTGACGCTTGCCAAATCCTGCAGCGCCTGCGCCCGGCTGATGCGCGCCGCGGACGTGGCGGCCGCCGCCGGGGCCTTCGCTGGCGTGCGTGCGGGCGTGGCGGTCGGGGCGGTCGGGGCGGTCGGGGCGAGGGGCGCCCCGCAGGCGCACAAAAGCGCCAAGACACAGAGCAGGGCCGCCATCCGCGTCTGTTTCACTGAAAACACCTCCGGTCAACCGAGCTGCAGCGCAGCCAGAAGAGTGAAGAGTCCAAGGATCTGGGCCAGACCCACGAGCACCAGTAGCGCGCCGCCGATTCTGCGGATGAGCCCTATGTGCCGCAGCGCACCCCGGAAGAGCGGGGTGAGCGCGTCAAAAAAGACGGCCAGCGCAAGAAAAGGCAGGCCCATGCCCAGCGAGTATACGAGCAGCAAGCCCGCGCCGCGGGCCGCGGTGCCCGCCTGCGACGCCAGCGACATCGCCGCGCCAAGCGCCGGACCGATGCAGGGCGTCCAGCCCAGCGCCAGCGTCATGCCCACGGCCAAAGCGCGCAGCGCACCCGGTAGCCGGTCCGCCCACAGCGTGGAAAAGCGCCGCTCGCGCTCTAACGCGGGTATGTGCAGCACGCCCATGTAGTACAGCCCAAGCGCGACGACGGCGCCCCCGCCGATCACACGCACCTGCATGCGGTAGCGGGCCAGCAGCGCTCCCAAAGCGCTGGCCGTCGCCCCCATGACGGTGAACACCAGCGCGAACCCGGCGATAAACAGGCATCCTGCGGCGAGCGCGGCATAGCGACGGCCGATGAAAGGGTTCGCGGGGAGATCGGCCGTCAGGAAGGACAGGTACGTGGGTACGAGCGGCAGCACGCATGGGGACACGAAGGAGGTGATCCCCAGCAGGAACACGGCCATGGCGGACGGATTAAGGAGCAGCATGTGTACCTCGCGTATGTCCCGCCGCTTAAGCGAGCGGCCAGCTCGCCACGGCGTTTAAGGAGAGGTCCGCCAGGTTCCTTTGCATCAGGCGGTGAAAGGCGTCCACGCCCATCATCTCGGCGTTGTCCGTGCACAGCTCGGGCGGCGGATAGATGAGCTGAAGCCCGGCCTTTTCGCAGGCCTCGGCCATACGGCTGCGCAGAAGCCGGTTGGCGCACACGCCCCCTGCCATACACAGCGTATGTAAGCCGCTCTCCCGGCACACCTCCAGCGTTCGTGACACGAGCGAATCCACGACCGCCCGCCGGAAGGAAGCGGCCGCGTCCGCTGTGCGCACGCCCGGGTTCTTGCGCAGCGCGTCGGACAGGGCGGTCTTTAGGCCCGAGAAGGAGAAGGAACCGTCGTCCGTGCGCGGCCGGGGCAGTGTAAGAGCCCGTTCGTCGCCTTCCTGCGCGGCCTGGTCGATGGCCGGACCGCCAGGGTAGGGCAGGCCCAGCGTGCGTGCGGCCTTGTCGAAGGCCTCGCCCGCGGCGTCGTCGCGCGTGCGCGCCAGCACGCGAAAGCTCGTCCAGTCGTCCGCGGCCACCACCTGCGTGTGGCCGCCGGACACGATCAGGCAGCAGAAGGGGGGCGAGAGATCCGGTTTCGCCAGAGCATTGGCGCACACGTGTCCGGCGATATGGTGGCAGGCGAGCAGGGGCTTGTCCAGCGCCATGGCAGCGCCTTTGGCCCAAGACACGCCGCACAGGAGCGCCCCGACCAGGCCGGGCCCGGCTGTCACGCCGATGGCGTCCACGTCCGGGAGCGTAAGACCGGCGCGCGCCAGCGCCTCGTCCACCACGGCGTCCAGCGTGAGCACATGCTGGCGCGACGCGATTTCCGGCACCACGCCTCCGAAGGCCTTGTGCATGTCGATCTGTGTGAGTACCGCTGCGCCGAGCGTGCGCCGGCCATCCTCCACCACCGCGGCGGCCGTTTCGTCGCACGACGTTTCGATGGCCAGCACCACGGCGCGCCCGCGCGCGGCGAGCTGTGCGGCCTTTGCCGCCGCCGCGCGGCGATAGGCCGATCCGCTGCAGAAGGCGCTCATAGCGTTACAGGCCGCGGCATGGCGGACATGAGCGCGTCCAGCCTGCGCAGGATCTCATCGGGCGTGGGCAGGTGCTCCTCCGCCGCTGGCGCTGCGCCCTCCCCCGGAGCCGGGGGGAGCGCCGCCGGGGCAGAACCCGCCTCCAACGCGGGCGCGGGCCAGGCGCGCATGAGCAGGTCGATGAGGTGCAGCGCCTCGACGTTCTCGCTGCACACGTGGCGCAGGCGCTCAAACAGCTGCGCCGCAAGCGTAGTCGGCTGCGCCGGAGCGACGAGGGCGGGCAGGGCGGGCGGAGGCGCTTCCGGCACGCCGGCGCGCCGAGGAAGCGAGGGCGCAGGGCGTCCGTGACGGGCGGCGTCCAGGGCGCTGTCCAGCCAGCCGAGCATCTCCATGGCCAAGGGGGTCTCCTGATCGCCGAGCGCCGGCGCAGGCGTGGTGGCGCGCAGGGTAATGGTCAGCTCGGCCTCGGAGGGCAGGCCGACGCCCCGCTCAAAGCGGGAGAGGATGTCCTCCACGCCCGGGCGGGTTTCGTCCGGCCGCAGGATGTGGTAGGGAACGCTCTCCTGCCCGGCCTCCTGGCTGGGCACGAGCTTCCAATCGTCGGGCGAGGTTTGGGCCTGCGGCATCTGTGCTGTCTCCTTGGAAGCGCGCTTGGCGCGCTGTTGTTTCGGCCTGGGCCGGCCCAAGCGCCGCAGCGCGTAGCCGGCCGCCATGACGGCGCCCATAAACAGCAGGGCGTACAGGGCGATGCGCAGGGCGATCGCCTCGAAGAAGGGCTGGGGCACCATCATCAGCAGGATATCCGTGCGTGGGTCCAGCTGCCACAGGTCGTTTGTGAAAAACAGGTGATGGAACTGGACGAAAGCCCGCTCAAAGTCGCTGGCGATGTAGGCGCTGAGCGCGGCGAGCAATACCAGGAAACACACAGGCCCGTACAAAAGCCCAAACCCCATGCCGGTAAGCCGTCCGCGCCGGGGCAGAAGACAGCAGGCCAGCACGCCGAGCCACAACGCGCTTTGCAGGCCCCGGTGCAGCACGGTGCGCAGCAGGTCGAACAGGGCGCGCACGTCTACCATGTGCGAGAGCTCGCGTTCGTTGAACACGGGCCGCAGGTTACCGTTTACAGGCACGTACAGCTGCATGGAGTTGGCGCGGCCGCGCAGATAGTCGATGACCGAGCGGGTGACCTGCATTAGGTCGTCCTGTGACACGCCGATGGTCTGCGCAGTGGAAAGCCGCGCGTACTGTGCGGCGTAGAAGCCGTCGTCGTATGCGGCGGCCTCCACGGCAAGCAGCACAAGGCACAGCGCAAGCACCGCGCCCACTATCAGCGCCAGGCCGCGCGCGATGCGCGTGACGAGCATAGCGGCTCCTCCCCTCAGGCTCTGCTCTGACGAAAACGTACATATCGGCGGATGAAGCCGCCGGCATTCGGGCAAGCGTTCTCAGGCGCGACGCGGCCGGATAAGACACCTTGCGGGCGCGCCGTCCGCGCCGGGAATGTGAAGGGGAAGGCAACACAGGCGGCAGGGGCCGTCCGGCACGCCCGTCAGATCCAAATGCTCCACTACGGCAACCCCGGCCGCCAGGAACACGCGGTGCGCGCCCAGCTCGTCCCCTATGTCGATGGAAGCGCCCTGTACGCCCACAAGCAGCAGGCGCTTGTGGCACAGGGCCTCGGCCTGCTCGCGCGTAAGCGGGCCGCGCAGCAGAACGCGCCGCGCATGCGTGGGCAAGGGTTCGCCGAGCACCATGGCGGGCCCGAGGAACGCCTTCGCCGGATAAGCGGATACGTCCGTCCCATTCGCAAAGACGTGCAGCGGGGCGTCCACGTGCGTTCCCGCGTGGGCCGAGAGGGATAGCGCCGTTACCCGCAGGCCATCCGGGGCGTGCTCCGCCGTTTGCCATATGCGCACCGGCGCGTCGTCCGGCCAAACGGGCAAACCCTCCTGCAGAGGAATGGTGGCGTCCACCCAGCCGTGTTTCTTACCCATTGCGCTGCATGTTCAGGTAGGCGGTGATGAAGCCGTCCAGGTCGCCGTCCATCACGCCGTCCACGGCCCCAACCTCGTAACCGGTGCGCAGGTCCTTCACCATGGTGTAAGGCTGAAACACGTAGCTGCGGATCTGCGAGCCCCACTCGATCTTCTTCTGGTCGCCCTTGATGGCGTTCATCTGTTCCAGGCGCTCCTTCTCATGCTGTTCGGCGAGCTTCGAGCGCAGCATGCGCATGCATACCTCGCGGTTTTGTACTTGGGAGCGCTCGTTCTGGCACTGCACCACGATGCCCGTGGGGATGTGCGTGATGCGCACGGCCGAATCGGTGCGGTTGACGTGCTGTCCGCCCGCGCCGCTCGCCCGGTACGTGTCGATGCGCAGATCGCCCGGGTCAATGGGCGCGGCGCCCTCGTCCGCGATGACGGGCGCAACGTCCAGGGAGGCGAAGCTGGTGTGCCGCCGGGCGTTGGCGTCGAAGGGGGAGATGCGCACCAGGCGGTGCACGCCGCGCTCGGCCTGCAGGTACCCGTAAGCGTTGCGGCCGTCCACTTCCAACATGGCCGACTTGATGCCCGCTTCGCCGCCGTCCAGCACGTCCAGCAATCGCACGTTGAAGCCGCGGCGCTCGGCATAGCGCTGGTACATGCGCAGGAGCATCTGCGCCCAGTCCTGGGCCTCGGTGCCGCCCGCGCCCGCGTGGAGCGACAGGATTGCGTCGCCCTGGTCGTACGGCCCGGTGAGCAGCGTGGACAACCGAAGCGCCTCGATTTCCTCGGCGAGCGTCTCCGTTTCGGCGCTCACCTCTGGAACCAAGGAAGCATCCTCCTCCTCGTTCGCCATGCGCATCAACTCGCGCACGTCCTGCAGGCGGCGCGCCAGCTGCTCATAACCTTGTATATCGTCCTGAAGCCCTTTGGCGCGCTGGTTGACGGCCGTCGCGCGGGCAAGGTCGTCCCAGAAGCCCGGCGCGGCCATGTCCTCGTTCAGTTCCGCGAGAGTCTCCCTCTTGCGGGGCAAGTCAAAGGCAGTCGCCTACCTGTTGCAGCTTCTCCGAGAGGCGCTCGGCCTCCAACATAAGGTTCTCCAGTGCGAGCATTATCCCAACTCCTTTGTGATCCTTACTATTATAGCCGTTTGAGGGCGCCGCACGCAACTGCTTTTCCCGACATATCGTAATCGCAGCGGAGGTAGCCACCGGGAAGAAGGAATTTGATGACGCTTTGGTATCTGATTTGGCTGGCCGTGGCGGTTGCGCTGGACGGCATGCTGGCCGGCTTTGTGCATGGCGCGGCTGGCGTGCGCATCAGCGGCTGGCGCGCGGCGTATGTGGGCGGGTTCTCTCTGCCGGTGACGGCCGGAGCCCTTTTGTGCGCACGTTTTGCGCAGCGGTTCGTGCCCCTGTCCGCCGGCGCGGTGCTGGGCGGCGCGGGGCTGATCGCCGCGGGCGTGATGGCGCTGCTGGAGGCGCGCAAAGTGCGCGGCATGCCGACGGAGGTGAAGCCCCTCACGCTGGCGGCTGGGGCGGTGCTCGGCTTGTCCGTGGCAACGGACGCGGGGATGGCGGCTTTTTCCGCGGGCCTCTTGGGCGCGCCCATCGTGTCGTGCGTTTTGTTCAGCGCCATGCACGTGGCGCTCGTGGCCGCAGGCAACTGGGCCGGACGCGCGGGCACGGCGCGTTTGGGCGCGCGGGTGCCCTTCCTGCCCGGCGCAATGCTCATCCTGATGGGCCTTTTGCGTCTGCCCATCTTTCACTGAGCGACAAAACCGACGCTTTAAAGTGCCGCGACGCAAGAGAGTATTTCGCAGAAAAAGGGCATGGACATAACCGTGCCCATTTTTCACCTTTTCGGAAGGGGGTACCCGCTTCCTATGCTGTTTTGTTCCTTCCGTCTATCAACCATGTTATAAGCAGTGATATAATCAGAGCGCGGGCGGACGAAGTAAATTGATATGAGCGGAGGGTTAGCATGAAGTTTTATATAGCTTCAAAACTCGAAAACTGTCTGCAGGTACAATCTCTTGCGAAGCTATTAAAAGCCGATGGTTGGGAGCACACATATGATTGGACAATCCGTGGGTCGATGAGAGAAGCTGATATTGAAACGTTAAAAAGCGTTGGGCAGAAGGAACTTGATGGTGTAAAAAATGCCGATATAGTCATTGTTCTTACGCCGCAGGGGAGAGGAACACACGTTGAGTTGGGTATGGCGATTGCATTGAACAAACTGATCTACATTTGCCATTTCGATGACACTTACTTCAAGTGCGACGTTAACACCTCTACATTCTATTGGCTTCCGCAGGTCAAACACTTTACTGGCACAATTGAGGATCTGGCCATTGAATTGAAAACCAGTAGCCAAGTAGTATGAGCAAAACCGCATCAGATACCTAGCCCAATACCAAATAGGCAAGCGGAAACACCGGGTAATGATGTTTCTGCTTGTTCTCTTCTGCGTGGGGCGCATGCGCGGGTTTGCAGAAGGGTACGCTTGCCATCACTGCTCGGCCGCCCAAACGGATTCGATCAGGTTGCGCAGCTCGTTTCGGTCCAGCACGCGCACGCGCGTGACGCCGATCTGGCGCAGAAGGATAACGCGGCTGCTGTTTGCGCTCATGCCCGTGAAGAAGGCGTCCAGCACGGCCTCCCGGCTTATAAAATCGGGCAGGGCGACGGGCAGGCCAAACTTCACCAGCGTTGAGGAGAGCTGCTGCGTGGTGCCGTACACCGTAACGCCCAGCCGCTCGCCCCAGCGCGCGGCCATCACCATGCCGACGGCCACCGCCTCGCCGTGCAGCAGCCGGCCGCCCGCGGCCGTTTCCACGGCGCGTCCAAACGTGTGCCCAAACTGCAGGAGCATTTTCTGGCCGGTCTCCCGCGGGTCGTCCTGCACGATCTCCGCTTTAATGCGGCAGCCCGCCGCCACCCAGCCCGGCAGGCGGGCGAACAGGTCCGTGCGGCCGGCGCAGTCGTCCATGCTGGCCCACAGCCCGCCGGCGCGAATGGCCGCGAGCTTGAGCAGCTCGCTCAGGCCGGAATTCATCTCGCGCTCGGGCAGCGAACGCAGAAGGCTCGTGTCCGCCACAACGAGCGCAGGCTGCGTGAGCAGGCCGACGATGGGCGCGCCGTTTACGTTGATGGTCGCTTCCGATCCGATGCAGGCGTCAACCATGGCGACAAGCGTGGTGGGCGCGAGCAGGTAGCGAACGCCCATCAGGTACGTGGCGGAAGCGTAGGCCACCATATCGCACAGCACGCCCCCGCCCAGGCCAATCACCAGATCCGACGGCTGCAGATGCATATCGGCAAGCCCTGCATACAGCTGCAGCAGCGTTTCATGCGTTTTTTTCTGCTCGCCGGGCGGCAAAACGATCAGCTGGGCGGGCATGCCGCCCTCGCTGAGGGCGGAGAGCGCGGCCGCGCCATAGCGGGGCGCTACGTTCTCATCGGCCACCACGGCCGCGCGGCCGCCCAAACCGTGCGTTAAATCGCCCAAACGCGTGAGCACGCCGTCGCCTACGAGCACGTCGTAAGGTCCGGACGGCCCATAGATATTGATGCGATCCATGCGCACCGCCTCCCGTCGACCTATTCTACCTTTTTTTTCATGGTGTGGCAAGGCGGCCCGGCCCCTGCGCGGCGTTTTGCCCGTCGCCGTCTTGCGGATGGGGCCCGCGCCCTGATACAATATACGTATTGTGAAAGGGGGGGAGAGCGGTGGAGATGCTCCTTTATGCGGCGGGCGTCATCATCCTTATCGGAGGCGCAGTGGTGGGCGTCATGGCGGGCTCCTTTGGTCAATTCATGGTGGCGCTCGTCAGCGCCGCCGTGTCCTCGGCGCTTTTTTTCGGGCTGGGCAAGGCGCTCAGCAATCAGCGTGAAATCCTGACCGCTTTGTTCCTGCAGCAGGGGACGCAGCGCAAAACCGAGAAGACGGTGTGCCTGAACTGCAGGAACGCGTACGATGCGGACTGCGCCGCCTGTCCTTCCTGCGGCAGAAAGAACAAGCCGTAGCCATAAAAACGAGGAGCCGTCCGCCGATGCGGACGGCTCCTCGCGCGCTATTTCTTTGGCTTTTTGCTCCAGACGGGCGCGGAGGAGCCGTCCGGGTCGGGCGCGTGCTGCGCAACGACGCCCTCCATCAGATGCAGCATCTCCATCGTGGAGCGGAAGTTGGCCTCCTGCTCGCCCTCCAGCCAGGCGATGGTGCCCTGCCACGTGGCATTTTGCCGAAACTGTACGTGCACGACGAAGGTGGGGGGCCCGAAGGCCTTGTCGGCTTTGCTCACGCTTACTCCCTCCTCCCGAGGATTGCGGTCGGTCGCGCCGCGGTCGTTCACAAAGGTGCGCATGCGCATCGTAGAGGGCACAAGCCGCTGTTCGTCCAGGCACAGATCCATGCGTTCCACCAGCTCGCTCATGCCGGTAAAGAGGAAGGAGCGCATCGTGCAGTCATAGCGCACTGTCCCGGAAAGCTCGCCCCCGCTCCGTTGCAAGTGCGATATGGTAAACTGCGAGGCGAGCCGCTTCCCGGCGGCCGTCTGACTCACGCGATCACCCCCAGCGGAGCCGTTTTACGCATACATGGCGGTCACGCGCGCATGCCCGATCAGAAGCATGCCGCCGATGAAACACAGCAAAAACAGAGCGGCCAGTACGCGCTGCCAGGCAGGGCGGCGCTCGCGGGGGAGGCCGAGGGTTTCGGCCAGCAGAAAACCCGCGCTCAGCCCGCCGATGTGCCCCCAGTTGTCCACGCCGCCGCCCAGGAACCCCATCACCAGATTGACGCCAATGATGAACAGTACCTGCACGCCAAAGGCGCGGTCGAAGATCTGCCGGTAGTGCCGCCGGAACATGAGCAGCGCGCCGAACAGTCCAAAGATGGCCCCGGACGCCCCCGCGGACACGGCGGCCGTGTTGAAGGCGTAGCTCATGGCCACGCACCCAACCCCTGCTGCGAGCAGCACGAGCGCATAGCGCACCCGGCCGAGCAACAATTCCACCTGCCGTCCCCAGATGTACAGAGAGAACATGTTGAACACGATGTGCTGCACGCCTATGTGCAGGAACATGGGCGTGACCAGCCGCCACAGCTGCCCAATGTAGATGAGTTCGGAGACCTTGGCGCCCAGCAGCACGAGGGTGCGGGTTTTTGTGGAGCCGCCCATCAGCCATTCTACGCCAAACATGGCCACGCAGGCGGCCATGTAGGCATAGGTTACGACCGGCGTTGCGCGGGTGATGCGCGGACGCGGCCGGGGCTGTGGCGCGTACGAATCGTACATGAAGAGCGTCCCTCCGATAAACCGCTACGGCAGGAGGTTGCGGCTGGCCAGGAAAGCGCGCATGCGCACGAGCGCCTCCTGCAGGTTTTGCATGGAGGTGGCGTAAGAGCAGCGCACGAAGCCTTCGCCGCTTGCGCCGAACGCCGTGCCGGGCACCACCGCCAGCTTTTGCTCCATGAGCAGCCGCTCGCAAAACTCCGTTGAGGACAGCCCTGCCTTGCTGACGTTGGGGAAGACGTAGAACGCCCCGAGCGGTTCAAAGCATGGCAGCCCCATATCACGAAAGCCCTTCACAAGCAGGCGGCGGCGCTGGTCGTATTCGGCGGTCATCTTGTGCACGGCGCTGAAGCCATCCTCAAACCCGTCGCGCAGGGCGGCGCACGCGGCGGCCTGTGATACGGTAGGGGCGCACATGATGACGTACTGGTGAATCTTTAGCATGAGCGAGGCGATGGGCGCGGGCGCGCACACATACCCCAGCCGCCAGCCGGTCATGGCGAAGGCCTTGGAGAAGCCGTTGAGCAGAACCGTGCGCTCCCACATGCCCGGAAGGGAGGCGATGCTGACATGCTTTCGGCCGCCGTAGGTGAGCTCTGCATATACTTCGTCGGCGATGATGAAGACGTCCGTGCCGCGAAGAACCTCGGCGATGGCCTTCAGGTCCTGAAGCTCCAAAATGGCGCCGGTGGGGGTGTTGGGGTAAGGCAGGATGAGCGCGCGCGTACGGGGGGTGATGCGCTCCCGGAGGGTTTGGGCGCGCACGCGAAAGCCGCTTTTCTCGTCGCAGTCCAGCACGACGGGCACGCCGCCCGCCAGGGAAACGGCCGGCTGGTAGCTGACGTACGAGGGCGCGGGTACGAGCACCTCGTCGCCCGGGGTAATCAGGGTGCGCATGGCCAGATCGATCCCCTCGGACGCGCCGATGGTGACGAAGATCTCGGACTTCGGGTCGTAGGTCGTTTGGAAGCGCTCGCTTTGGTAGCGGGCGATCAGGCGGCGCAGCTCGATGGTGCCCCAGTTGGACACATAGTGCGTCTCGCCCGCTTCGATGGAGCGGATGGCCGCGCGGCAGGCGTTCCACGGGGTGGTGAAGTCCGGCTCGCCAACGCCCAGCGAGACGGCATCCTTCATTTCGGCCACGATGTCGAAAAACTTGCGTATGCCGGAAAAGGGCATCTCCTGCACGGTCTTGTTCAGCAGCTGTTCATAGTTCATAGGCTAACCACCAACCGCGGGTCGCCTGTTTGGGCCTTCATGAACACGCCTTCCGTCTTGTACTTCTTCAGCACGAAGTGCGTGGCGGTGGAGAGCACATTGTCGATGGCGGAGAGCTTGTCGCTGACGAAGAAGGCCAGCTGCTTGAGCGTGGGCGCCTCCACCATGAGCATCAGGTCGTACCCGCCGGACATCAGGCAGCAGGTGCGCACCTCGTCAAAGCGGTAAATCTGCGCGGCGATGGCGTCAAAGCCTTGCTCGCGCTGCGGGGTCACCTTCACCTCGATAAGCGCCTGCACAAGCTCGCGTCCCGCCCGGTCCCAGTCCACCAGCACCGTGTGCCCAACTACGATGCCCTGTTGGTACAGCCCTGCCAGCGAGCGGGAGATGGTCTCTTCCGCTTCGCCCAGGCGTACGGCCATCTCCGGCGCGCCCATGCGTGCATCCTGTGCCAGAAGGTTGATTACCTGCAGATCGAGTTCATTCAGCGACATGGGACACCTCCGTAAGATAAAAATCCGAGTCAGTTTATACTACCAGAAACGGTGCGCCGCGTCAATTGCGTCCCGGCGTTTTGACGCCGCTGCCAACGCGGCTTGCAAAATGAAAGGTTATTCTGCCGCCTGGTGTTGACGCGCGCGCCTCTTTGGTGGTATAATGTAGCCGTAAAGAGAAGGACGAGAAGAACGCCGCCACAGCCGGAAAAAGCCCGCCGTCCCATATCGCACCTGCAAAAGCGCCATTGGCGCGGGCATCGCAGGGTGGCGATGCCGTGTGTTCCCAGAATGCAAGAAAGGGGCAAGCAATAAACGACGGGCAGCCGCAGGCGAATATGCGTAAGAAACGGAGGCGAGTCCCATGTGGGAAGTTGAACCCGACCAATCCGGCCGATCCGGGCGGCCGAACACCCGGACTTCCTCAAACGGCGCGCGGCGCGCGACAGGCACGATGCGCTAAGTCCGCCGGAACAACCGGCACGTCATTCACATGCTGTAAGGCGCTGCTTCCGGCCCTCGCGCGCATGGTATGCGCCAGGTAAGACATTTGGTTCCAACGCGCTTTTCATCCGTAACCTCAAGACGCCGCACGGAAACGTGCGGCGTCTTTCATGTGGCGTCCGGCCGTTCCATGCTCCTTTTGAAAGATAAGCTAAAGAACGGCAGGAGCGCCGACGGTTCATTGGCGGGCGTACGGCGGCTTTCCGCGATCATGCCAGGCAGAGGAAGGGGCGCAAATCAGCGCGCGGCAGGCCGTTCTCTGGACCAATGGCGCCGGTCGAGCAGACGGCTGAACACGAGGAGCACGGCGTCGGCGATCAGATGCGCCCAAAGAGGCGACACGCCCAGAAGACCAAGGCCGTACACAAGGGCGGCGGCCAGCGCCATCATGGGCAGATAGCGCAGAAGCGCGGGCTTCTTGCCGGGCACGAGCGCCCATTGCACGGCGCGCGCGATCGCGTCGGCGGCGGGCGGCGCCAGGCCGGGCAGCGTGGCCAGCAGCAGCGCGTACGCCGCCAGCGCGCATAGCCAGGCAAGGCAGAAGGACAGGCGGCTGGTAAAGATGGTGCGGTAGATGCGCGCGCCGTCGCGCACGGCGCGGAAGTGCGAGCTCTTGTTGTCGTCGATGTAGATGGTGGCGATGGGCAGGGAGACCGGGCGGAGCGCCAACCGCGGCAGATCCATGAGCAGCTTCATCTCATAGTCGTAGCGCTCGCCGGGCAGGCGCAAAAGCTCGGCAAGCCGCGGAACGGGAAGGCCGCGCAGGCCGGTCTGCGTATCGTCCACCGGCATGCCCGTGCACAGAAAGTAGACAAAGCGCGTGATGCCGTTGCCCAGGCGCGACTTAAGGGGCACGCGGCCGGAGAATGCGCGCGCGCCGATGATCAGCTCGTCGGGGCGTCTGAGCTGCTCCTGCGCGAGGCGCAGAACGTCCGCGGGCGCGTGCTGCCCGTCCGCGTCGGCCGTCACAAGGCCAGCCATGTCCGGGTACAGCAGCAGCGCTTCGTTGATGCCGGTTTTTAACGCGCGGCCCTTGCCCAGGTTGGCGGCGTGCCGCACGATATGTGCGCCAAGGGCGCGGCAGTTTTCAAAAACCGCATGGCTGGCGGCGCCGTTTCCGTCGTCCACCACGACGATGCGGACAAGGCCCGCGGCCCGCAGGTCGCGCACGAGCTTGAGCAGCTTGTCATCCGGGCAATAGGCGGGGATCAGCACGACGATATCTTTCATGCGGCAACAGTTTCCCTTCGGATCGTAATGGGCCGCTATTCGCAAAAGTACAGA
This sequence comes from Eubacteriales bacterium, assembly GCA_031553225.1. Lineage (GTDB taxonomy): Bacteria > Bacillota > Clostridia > Christensenellales > UBA1750 > JAVBLU01. The sequence continues at coordinate 177,299 of JAVBLU010000001.1, read as the reverse complement.
ATGTCGCTCATCGGGCGTTCGTCCAAACCGGAGGGGCGGTTCACCACGCGGCCGGAGAGGATCATGGTGGCGGACCCGCCGCCGTCCAGATTGTAGGCCTCCTGCACGCCGTACTCGCCAAACAGGTCGGCGAATTCCTCCCACGTCATGCCCTCGGAGTAGCCCGCGCGGCGTCCGTCCACCAAAATGGCCAGATAATGCCCGGGCTCGTACATGCCGATGCCGCAGCGGGGTTCACGGGCACGCGAGCGGATGGCGGTGTTCACCTGGCCTTCGCGCACGAGCACCGGGCCGAAGCTGAAGGTGTTGCGCAGGCCCTGCGAAAGCAGGTCGCTGACTTCGGCCTCGCTCTCGCGCAGGAAGCGGAAGGATCCGTCCTCAAACAGGCACAGCATGGTCTTGTCGGAGCGCGGGCGGTTGCGGTACAGCACGCCCTCCCGCACCACCACGCCCTCGGTGTGAAAGCCAAAGTAGTCGCCGTTGATGGCGAACACACAGTCCGGATAGCGGGAAGCGATGACCGAGGGGTGCTCGCGCGCCGTGCCCGTGCCGTACTTGCCGCCCGCGAAACCCGAGCGCATCTGCAGGGGGTCCGCTACGCGGATATCGGCGGCATAGAAGGTCACATCGTCGCGGACGACCTCCACAATGTGTACCTGCAGTGAGTGTGATACGAAGTTCATATCGTCCGACACGCGCTCAGGCGTGGGCGGCGGCGTGGGTAGGGGCGCGTCCGGTGCGGGAGTCGCCCTCGGCGTGCTCATATCCGGCGTGCTGCCCGAGCCGTGCGCGGACGTGGGCCGCGGCGTGGCTGAAGGGCGGGACGAAGCGTGCGCGGCGGCGGTTGGAGGGGGGGACGGGGGCAGCAGGTCGGCGAGCAGGGCGCTGGACGTGAGGAGTGCGGCCGCCGCGGCCATGGCCAGCGCGAGCGCCGTCTTCATCATGCTCAACAGTTGCCGTCTCATCGCTGTGGCAAGGCCCCCTCGGCGTCCCGCATTGCGGCGGCCGATGCGGCCGGCGGCGGACGTCCACAAGATTATACCACGTGTGCGCTCTTTGAGGAATACTGCCAGGGCGAAATCCCGTGCCCGGAGCATTCCGGCGGCCGATGCGTTTTGCCGCGCCCTTCACCGCGCTCTTCGCGCTTGACGTGGCGGTTAAATTTTGCTATCGTGGTTACGCTTATTGCGAAACATTCGCAATAAGTCGCTGTTAGGAAAGGGTTTTTGCCGTATGCGTATGCGCCGCCTGGCTGTTGTTTTGATGATGCTCGCTTTGCCCGCGCTGGCTGGCTGTGTACAGAGTCCGGCCGCGCCGGACGGAGACGATGTACTTTTGTGCTCGTTTTATCCCGTTTACGTCACGGCACTTAACGTGGCGGGCGGCGTGCCTGGCCTGAGCGTTCGGTGCATGGCTCCCGCGCAGGCCGGATGCCTGCTGGACTACCAGCTGACCACCGCCGACCGAAAGGCCGTCGCCGGGTGCGATGCATTGCTGGTGAACGGCCTGGGAATGGAGACGTTTCTGCCCGCGCTCGTCAACAGCAAGGGCAAGGAAGGCTGGGCGGTCATCGACCTGAGCGACGGCCTTTCCTACGACTTGATCGACTGGGGCGGGGAGGGCGAGCATGAAGGCGGGCAATACAACCCGCACGTGTGGGTATCGCCGGCGGGTGCGGCCGGGCAGGCCATTCGCCTGGGCGAGGCGCTGGCGGCGCGCTACCCGCAGCATGCCCCGCAGCTGCGGGAAAACGCCGCTGCCTACAGCCGCAAGCTGACCGATTTGATGGTTCATATGAAGGAAGCGCTGCTGCCCGCACAGGGGCTGGACATCGTCACCTTTCATGAAGCCTTCCCCTACCTTGCGCGCGATCTTAGCCTTGGCCTGACGGCCGCGCTCTCCCAGGAGGAGACCCAGCAGGCATCGGCCGCGGACATCGCCCGCATCGTTTCGCTGGCGCGCGCAGGCCGCGTGGCCGCGCTCTTCACCGAGCCGGATGCGCCCGGCTCCGCCTCCGCGGCCGTGGCCGCCGAGACGGGCATGCCGCTTTACGAGCTGGACCCGATTACCCGCCACGCGGCGGACGGCGACCCCGACGGGTATCTTATCGCCCAGGCGCGCAACCTGGAAACGCTGCAAAAGGCCTTGCTGCCAAAGCCATAACGAAGGGGGGGAGGTCCCATGACTGAACGCGCCGCCTGCGGCCTGTGTTGCACGAGGGTGAGCGGCCTGTCCGTCACGCTCGGCGGCCGCCGCGTGCTCAGCGACATCGACCTGCACGTGCATTGCGGGGAGATCACCGCCATCATCGGCCCGAACGGCGCGGGCAAGACCACGCTTCTGCGCGCACTGCTCGGGCAGATACCGCATGAGGGGCGCATCGACTTCCTGCGTGCGGACGATTCCCCCACGCACAGCCCACGCATCGGCTACGTGCCCCAGCGGCTGGATTTTGACCGCCGCAGCCCCGTGAGCGTGCTGGATCTGTTCGCCATGTCACGCAGTGCCCGGCCGGCTTTTTTTGGCGCTTCGGCCGAGGTGCGCAGAGAGGCGGAGGCGGCGCTTCAGTTCTGCGGGGCCGGGGCGGTGCTTCATCGCCCCTTGGGCGCGCTGTCGGGCGGGGAGCTGCAGCGCGTGCTGCTGTCGCTTGCGCTTACCCCAACGCCCGACCTGCTGCTGCTGGACGAGCCTGTCGCCGGCGTGGACAACGCGGGGCTGGCGCTCTTTTACGGGGTGCTGGATCAGGCGCGGAGGCGGCGCGATCTGACGATCGTGCTGGTGACGCACGATCTGGCCTCCCTGCCGCGCGCGGCCGACCGGGTGATTCTGCTGCGCGACGGGCGGGTCGCCCTGGCCGGGCCGCCGGAGCATGTGGCTGCCTCGCCGGATTATCGGGCGTGCTTTCCCGCCGCGGAACAAAGGCCCGCGCTGGCAGTGCGCCGCGCGCGCCCCCGCGCCGGAGAGGGGCGGTGAGCGCATGTGGTACGAATACGGCTTTATGCGTCTGGCGCTCCTGGCCATTGCGGGCATCGCGCCGATGTTCGCCTTCGTTGGAACGCTTGTGGTGGACGGCCGCATGGCCTTCTTTTCCGACTCGCTCGCCCATGCGGCGCTGTGCGGCATCGGCATCGGCGTGCTGCTCGGCGTGCCTGACCCGTTCCTGGCCATGACCGGCTTTGCCGTGTGCATGGCCGTGCTGCTCGTCGCGGTGAAGAACAAGGGCGCGGCGGGCGCAGACACGGCTATTGGCGTATTCTCCTCCACGGCCGTGGCGCTTGGCATCGTGCTGCTCTCGCGCGGGGGCGGGTTTGCGCGCTATACCTACGTGCTCGTGGGCGACCTTCTGTCCGTGTCCGGCCGGGACGTGGCGCAGCTGATGGCCATTTTGGCCGCAGCAGGCGTGGCGCTGGGCGTTTTGTACAACCGCCTGGCGCTCACACAGCTCTCCCGGCCGCTCTCCATGAGCCGCAGCGGGCGGGTGTGGTGGCTGGAGGCCGCCTTCGGCGCGCTGGTGGCGCTTGTGGTGATGGCGGGCATCCGCTGGGTGGGCGCGTTGATCGTGAACGCCCTGATGGTGCTTCCCGCGGCCGGGGCGCGCAACATCGCCCGCACCACGCGCGGCTACGTGCTGCTGGCCATGGGGCTGGCGCTTGCCTGCGGCGCGGCGGGGGTCATCTGGTCGTATTCGTTGGGCAGCGCGTCCGGCGCAACCGTGGTGCTGCTGCTCGCGGCGGCCTATGCCGCTTCCCTGCCCTTCGCGGGGCGAAGCCGGTAGGGGGTGACAGCATGCAGCGCTGGACAAAGCAGCGGCGGGCGCTTGCCGCGCTTCTGGCGCGGGGTGAGCCCATGTCCGCGCAGGCTCTGCACGAGCAGCTCCTGGCGTGCGGGGAGGCCGTGTCCCTGGCCACGGTGTACCGCGCCCTGGTCGCCATGGAGCAGGAGGCTTTGGCGAGTCGCGTCCCGGGCGGGGCGGGCGATCTTTGGGAGCTGGCGCGTGCCGGACGCATGGTGTGCGCGCGGTGCCACCGCGCGACGCCCCTGCCCGCCGCCGCGCAAACCGCGCTCTGCGGTGAGGGCTTTTGCGTACAATCCGTGCAGGTGCGCGGCATTTGCCCGGCCTGCCAAGTACAGCGCGCACAGGAGGTGCCCATGCAGGAACAGGGTAAGCCGATCATCGACGTGGTGGCAGGGTTTCTCGGCTCGGGTAAGACCACGCTCATCCGCCGTCTGCTACCCGTATGGCAGGCTGAGGGAAGCGTGTGTATTGTGGAGAACGAGTTCGGCGACGTGTCCATCGACGCGCGCGTTCTGGAGGACGGCGGCTCGCGCGTGGTGGAGTTGTCCAGCGGCTGCATCTGCTGCACGCTCATCTACGATTTTGAACGAGAGCTTCTGCGCATCCTGCGCAAATACCGTCCGCAACGCGTGGTGGTGGAGCCCTCGGGCGTGGGGCGGCTGTCGGACATCATCGCGGCGCTTGGCGGCAAGCAGCTGGGCGGCGTGTTCACCACCGGGCTGATCGCAGCGTGCGTGGACGTGAACCGGTTTGACGCGTATCTAAAAAGCTTCGCGGATTTTTACGCCGACCAGATTCGCGCGGCCGGAGCGATCTTTTTAAGCCGCACCAGAGGGTGCGATCCAGTGGTTCTGCGGCGCGCGCTGGGCGGCGTAAAACGCCTGCAGCCCCACGCGGCGCTTATCTCTACGCCCTGGGACGAAGTGACGCCGCAGGCGCTGCTCGCCCACGCCATGCAGGGCGAGCACGGCAGCGTCTGCGCCTGCGAGTAGTGCGCGCAAGGGCGGCCCTGCGCGCCCGAGGGCGGGCCCGGCCACGAAGCGCTCGGCCTCGACGCCGAGACGCTCGCCGTTCCGACGAGCGTCTCGCGCGGGCAGATGGACGGTTTTTTGCGGGCGCTTTCGGCCGCGCCGGGCGTGCTGCGCGCCAAAGGTTTCGTCCTGGTGGACGGGGCATGGCAGCTGCTGCAGCATGTGCCGGGCGAGACGAGCCTTGTGCCCTGTGAGGCCGCCGCGGCCGGGCAGATCGTGGTGATCGGCTCGAATGTGGACGTGGAAGGCCTGCTGCGCTATCTAGAGTAAGGAACGAGCCCGCAGGAAGCGATAAATTTTTGGCCCGGCGGGCTTTGCAGGTACTCCGCCGTCATGCGCGCCGGAGCGTATTGCGGAGTGTCCGCACGGTATACGGCGTACACGTCGCAGGCGAAGGGGTACTTGCCGTTTGCGATCGTCTCGGCCGTGGGCGCGATCCCGTCCACGGCCAGCATGCGGAAGCCGGTTTGCGCGTAGTCGTTTACGGCGTAACTGTACGGCATGGCGATGAGCGTGCCGCTCTTTACAAAGTCGGCGGGGAGCGTTTCCTGCGCGGCGTTGCCGGCCATGGGCTCATCGCCTAGGAAGGCGGCCTTGACGGCGCGACCGCTCCAGGAGGTCTTTGGATCCGTCGGCGAAAAGAGGAGCACGTCGCCGCTGCCGCCCGCGGCGGACCAGGACGTGGCGCGGCCGGCGTAGATGTCCTTCAGCTGCGCAGAGGTGAGCGTGGCGACGCTGTTCCCCTCGCCTGTGAGGAACACGAGGGCGTCCCGCGCGATGGGCGCGGCGGACACATCCACGAAGGTGATCGGATGCTCCATCGCCAGAATCTGCTGCGGGGCCTTTTCGCCGGGGCACTGGGCCACCAGGGCCAGGCCATCCGCGCGGTTAACCATGTTCATGCGCGCGCTGTCGTCGCGCAGCACGGGCTGCGCGATGTCCGCTTGCGCGCCGGTAAGGCCGTTCACACTTTGCTCCAGGGCCAGCGCCACGCTGCGGTAAGGGAAGGCGGCGAACAAGGACACGCGCGCCCCGGAGAGCACGATAGGTGCGGGCGTAGGTGTGGGCTCGGGTGTCGGGGAAGGCGGCGGCGTGGGCGTGGGCTTGGGCGCGGGCGCGGCCGTTGCGGACGGCGCGGGCGTGGCTGCCGGAGTGGGCGAGGGCGAGGGCGCGGGCGCAGGCGTATCGCACGCGGCGAGCGTCAGCGCGGCGCACAGCGCAAGGGATACGCACAGCATGCGGGCGAGCGGTTTCTTCATGTTGCGCGCCTCCTTAATCCGGCAGAACGGAACGCTGCGTGCGCATGAGCAGCGTCGTTCCCGTCACCGGGTCGTAGATGAACGTGTCCGTCGTCGTGATCAGGCAAATGCGCTCCGGGTTGGGCCCCGGCTCCGCCGACACGTCCCGGTACGCAGGCTCCAGCAGCACTTCGCCTTTGTCGGTCATCAGGCCCCAGGTTGTGATGCCCTGCCCGTCGCCGTTCTGGAAGCGCACGTAGCCGTCGATCAGCGGCTCGATGCCGGCCGCATGGGCAAGCACCGTGCCCTTCTCGTCCACCAAGCGGGCGTTGGACGCCTGGCTCGTGTGATCCTCGGCCAGATAGATTCCGGCCCCCAGCGGCTGGATCAGGCTGCCGTATACCGGCAGAGCGTTGCCGTCCGGGCTAACGGCAATGTTCACCGTGGCGGCGGTGGCCGCAGCTCCGGCGTACACAGATTTGGTCTGCTGCACGTCGATGATCGTCTCGTCCTTCTCCGGACCGCGCACGATCAGGTGCGTATAAGGCGCTTCCACGAGCTTGCGCATCTGAAAGTCATAGAGCATGCCGCCTGTCGGGTTGCCGCCCTCGTCCAGATGGTACACGCTGACCACGTCGCGGCCGCGGTACCGTGTAAAGCTGATAAACTGCCCCTTCTTGGGCGGAATGAGCGCCTTTTCCTCACGGTTGATGAGGAAATACTCGTCGCTGTCGTTGCGCACGATGCACAGGCCGTTGTAGTACACGGCCGTACGGTATTTGATGGGTATAAGCTCCGCGCCGTCCGTACCAAGCGCCCCGCGCCGGCCGGAACCGTCCTTTTGTATGATGTAGGCGGAGGAAGGGTAGGGCCCGGGAAAGAGGGAGCGGTAGGCGGCGGTCAGAGGCTTCGCATCCGCACCGAGCAGGATGTAGCCCTTGTCCGTTTCCGCGATGAACTGGCCCGCCAGGCCGGCAGAAACGCTCCTGTATTCTTTGTCGAAAGTGAGAACGAGCTTGCCTTGGTCGTCCAGCAGATCGTACCCGCCGCCCGCGCGATGGCCGAGGAAGCGGCGCTCCGGGCAGGCGAGTATGTACCGGTACACATTGCGCTGCACGATCTCGCGGCCCTGCTCGTCCAGCACGGTGTTGCCGCCGCCTGGCAGCTGCGCGATATAGCGCGCGGGCGCGCCAAAACCCGCCTGAGCGGGGTCCACGGCGTCGTAGTAGGCGGGGGAGGGCGCGGCGCTGTAGTCCGGCGGCGTTATGCGAGCGCCGGTTTCATCCATCAGCCCGTAAGCTCCGTACCAGCCCGCGTCGTAGGCGATCAGGGATACGGAAGGAACCGCGCGCGCCCCGGTGACGGTCGCGGACAGCAAGAGTGCGCCGAGCAGAAGGGCATAAACCCGTTTGCTGCAGTTCATGGGCGAATCCCCCTTACGGGTTGACATGGGTGATGCGCATTACGCGCGGGCGTTTCACTTATCATAGACGCACTATGGAGGCAAACAGTTGCATCGTTCCGGCGGCGGCGGCCGCGCCAAAACGACAAACGTTGCGGCTGCCGCCGCGCGCTGTTCGCCTTGACGCGCTTCTCTTTTCAGCCTACAATAGATGCAATTGGAAAACACAAGTCGGGTGAACGAAAGCTGGTTCGATCACCCGGTTTTGCGCTGTTGGCTAGGCGAGGGAGGATGACGAAATGAGTGGGTTCCAGGCGGTGATCCTGGCTGCGGGCGAGGGCCTGCGCATGAAATCCAAGACGCCCAAGCTTCTGCACGAGCTGTGCGGAAAACCCTTGGTGGACTGGACGCTGGACGCCTGCGCCGCGGCGGGCGCAGCGAAACCTGTGATCGTTCTGTCGGACGCCGTGGGCCCGGTGGCGGACTATGTGCGCGGGCGCGCGGTCATCGCCGTGCAGAACCTCCAGGCGGGCAAGGGCACCGGCGCGGCAACAGCCGCGGCCATGCCCTGCGTGGACATGCGGGGCGGGCCGGTGGTGGTGCTGGCGGTGGATCAGCCGCTCGTCTCCCAGGGCACCATTGCGAGCCTTGTTGCGGCCATCCAGGGGGGCGCGGACGCCGCTCTGGCCACCGCCCACCTTGCGGACCCGGCCGGATACGGGCGCGTGCTGCGCGACGGCCAGGGCGCGTTTGTGGCCTTGCGCGAGGATAAAGACTGCACGGACGAGCAACGCGCCGTGCGCGAGGTGAACGTCTCCTTCTATGCCTTTGCACCCGCGGCGCTTGAGCGCGCGCTGCCCGCCCTCACCACGAACAACGCCCAGGGCGAGTACTACCTCACGGACGTATACGCGGTTTTGCGCGAACAGCGCGCGCGCATCGATATTATACCCATCGCCGACGCCGACGAGGGCCTGGGCGTGAACGACCGCGCGCAGCTTTCGCTGGCCTGCGCGGCCATGCGCAGTCGCATCAACCGCGCTCATATGCTGGCGGGCGTTACGCTGGTCGATCCGGCCGCCGTCTACATCGACGAAGGCGTTTCCATCGGGGAGGACACGGTCGTTCATCCGAACTGCACCCTGCAAAAAGGCACGGTAATCGGCAGAGGCTGCACGCTTCTGCCAGGCTGCCGCCTGGAAAACACCGTTTTGCACGACGGGGTGAGCGTGGAGTCCAGCGTGCTTGTGCAGGCCGAAGTGGGCGAGGGCACCAAGGTGGGGCCGTTCGCCTATCTGCGCCCGCATGCCGTGGTGGGCAGGGGCTGCCGCGTGGGCGATTTTGTGGAGGTGAAGAACGCCAGCATCGCCGACGGGGCCAAGGTGTCGCACCTCGCCTACGTGGGCGACGCGGACATCGGCGCGCGGGTGAACCTTGGGTGCGGCGTGGTTACGGGCAACTACGACGGCAAGAAAAAGAACCGTACCGTGGTGAAGGACGGCGCGTTCATCGGCTGCAACACGAACCTGGTTGCCCCGATCACCGTGGGCGAGGACGCGTACGTGGCCGCCGGATCCACCCTTACGCAGGACGTGCCCCCCGGCGCTCTGGCCGTGGCCCGCGGTCGTCAGGTAACAAAAGAAGGCTGGGTGGCCAGACGAAAGGCGGAAGGCCTGTTATGAACGAGCACCGCGCCAATATCAAGGTGTTTAGCGGCAATGCGAACCAGCCGCTTGCGCAGGGCATCGCACGCGCCCTGTCCCTGCCGCTTGGGGCGTGCATGGTCAGCCGGTTTTCCGACGGCGAGATCAACCTGAACATCCAGGAGACCGTGCGCGGCTGCGACGTCTTCCTTGTGCAGTCCATCTCCACGCCCGCCAATGACCACCTGATGGAGCTGCTCATCATGATCGACGCGGTACGCAGAGCCTCCGCCGGGCGCGTGACGGCCGTGCTGCCCTACTACGGCTACGCCCGGCAGGACCGCAAGGTGCGCACGCGCGACCCGATCACGGCCCGGCTCGTGGCCGACCTGATCACTGCCGCGGGCGCGGACCGCGTGCTCACCATGGACCTGCACGCCGCGCAGATCCAAGGGTTCTTCGACATCCCCGTGGATCATCTGCCCGGCGTGCCCACGCTGGCCAACCACTACCTAAAGCGCCGCTTTGAGGGGGAGGACCTGGTGATTGTCTCGCCGGATCTGGGCGGCGTTGCCCGCGCGCGCGCTTTTGCGGCGCGCCTGTCCGCTCCGCTCGCCATCATCGATAAGCGGCGGCCCAAGGCGAACATGGCCGAGGTGATGAACATCATCGGCGACGTGCACGGCAAGCGTGCCCTCATCGTGGACGACATGATCGACACGGCTGGCACCATCGTGGGCGGGGCCGTAGCGCTGCTGGAGCACGGCGCGTCTTCGGTGTACGCCTGCTGCACGCACGGCGTGTTCTCCGGGCCGGCCATAGAGCGCCTGGAGCAAAGCCCGATTTTGGAGATCGTATGCGCGGACACGATCGCCCTGCGCCAGCCTTCGCCCAAAATCCGCTACCTGTCGGTAGCGGACTACTTCGCACACGCCATCGAGCGCATCTACGAGGATATGCCCATATCCGGCCTGTACGAATAACCAAAGATAGGGGCTCCGGCAGAGCCTCCCGCTTCACCGCGGGCGGCCGCCGCCCTGCGTGAAGGACGTTGTTGGATGAAAGCGGTACTCTTCGACCTGGACGGAACGCTCCTCTCCTGTGACATGAAGGAGTTCGAGCATCGCTACATACGCGCTGTCAGCCAGGTGCTGCCCGGGCGCGATCCCCGGCAGACGGCCAAGGACATCATGGACGCCACATACCGCATGATCGACCATGACGACGGCCGCAGCAACGAGGCGGCGTTCTGGGCGGCTTTTGAGGAAGGTACGGGCATCTCCTTGCAGGAGGTGGGCGCGCGTTTCGAGGCCTTTTACCAAACCGAGTTTCCGAAATTGGGCGCGTTTTTTCCCGCAGTGTCGGGCGCGCGCGCGGCCGTGGAGGCCTGCCGCACCAAGGGGTATCGCGCCATTTTGGCCACCAATCCGGTATTTCCCGCCATGGCCACCCGCGAGCGCCTGCGCTGGGCGGGATTTACGCCCGAGGAGTTTGAACTGATCACCGCCTATGAGGATTCCTGCTCGTGCAAGCCGCACGAGCGGTATTACCGCGAGGTTCTTCGCCGCGCCGGGAGCCTTGAGCCCGCCGACTGCCTGATGGTGGGGAACGATGAGCTGGACGACATGGCGCCCGCCGCCCGCCTGGGCATGAAGACCTTCCTGGTGACCGATCACGTGTTGAACGAGGGGTGCTCGGCATGCGACGGCCGCGGGTCCTGGCCGGAACTGCTCGCTTTCATCGAGGCGCTCTGAGCATGGACGCCCCGTACCTGATCATCGGGCTGGGCAACCCCGGCCTGCAATACGCCCATACCCGGCACAACGCCGGGTTTGATGTCGTGGAGCTTCTGTGCGAACGGCACGGCCTGCGCCTGCAAAGGCGCGGCTTTAAGAGCCTGTACTGCGAGGAGCGGCTGTTTGACAAGCGGGTGGTGCTCGCCCAGCCGCAAACGTACATGAACGAGTCGGGCGCGGCCGTTCTGGCGCTCGCGCAGTGGTACAAAACCCCTCCAGAACGCATTCTGGTGGTGTACGACGATCTGGACTTGCCCCTTGGGCGGCTGCGCATCCGCGCGTCCGGGTCGTCGGGCACGCACAACGGCATGCGCGACATCACCCTCATCTACGGCCGTGAGGATTTTCCGCGCATCCGCCTGGGCATCGGCTCGCCCCCCGTGGACCGCGACCTGCGCGCATGGGTGACCGGCCGCTACACCCCTCAGGAGCAGCCCATCGCCCGGGAAGCGCAGGCGCGCGCAGCCGACGCCGCGGAGCTGTACCTGCAGGAGGGCGTTGAGGCCGCCATGCGGCGCTACAACGGTGCCGCGGCGGAAAAGGCCGACAAGCCCGACAAACCGCCCGAAAGCGCCTGACATCCTAAGCGGTCCGCGCACGGCTTTCTCATTTTGGAACGGAGGACGAGTGTTTGTACGACGACGCAGTACTGCGTTCGCCGGCGGTTGCACAAGCGGCGGGTGCCCTGAAGGGCCACCGGTCGCCTGTTGTGCTGACCGGCGTAAGCGAAGGCTTAAAGCCCGCTCTGGCGGCGGCGCTCAGCCGGGAGAATCCGGTGCTTCTCGTGGCGAGCACCGACATGGCCGGCGTGCGCCTGCATGAGGATTTGACGCAGCTGTTGGGCGCGGAAGCCGTGGCCTATTTTCCGCCTTACGAGGTAACATTTTTCCGTTACGGCGCGCAAAGCCGCGAGGCGATCATGCGGCGCATTGAGGCGCTGCACCGCGCACGCGCGGGTGCGCTGCGGGTGCTCGTCGCGCCCATCGACGCCCTGATGCCGGGCGTGCAGCCGCCCGAGGCGTTTGAGCGCGGCGAAATAACCCTGCGCCGCGGACAGCGCTACGACCCGGCGGCGCTGCTTGCCGACCTGTCGGCCGCGGGCTATGAGCGTATGGATCTGGTGGAGGCGCGCGGGCAGATGGCCGCGCGCGGAGGTCTGGTAGACGTGTACCCGATCGGTGCGACGCTGCCGGTGCGCATCGAGTTCTTCGACGATGAAGTGGACTCCCTGCGCACATTCGATCCATCCACACAGCGCTCCATCGAAAACTTGAAGGAGGCGAGCGTGCCGCCCGCCACCGCGGCCGTGCTCACCCGGGACAATATGGAGCGCGCCGCGGCCCTGCTTCAAAGGGAGCTGACCGGCCTTGCGCCCGTGGCCGCTCCGCGCGGCATGCCCATAAGCGGAGAGGACGTTTTACCCGACCTATGGAGCATGCCCACGGGCGAGGAAGTCGAGCGCACGCCCGCGGCCGGGCGCAAGACGCAAAACGCCGCGCACGAGCATCTGGCGCTGCTGCAGCAGGGCCTGCGCTTCGAGGCGGTGGAGCAGTACCTCCCATATTTTTATGACAAGCTGGCCACGCCGCTCTCCTATCTGCCCGGCGCGACGGTGATGCTGGAGGAGCCTGCACGCGCCGCCGAGCGCGTGGCGAACGTACTGCTGGAATTTGCCGAGACTTTTCGCTCCGCCCTGGAGCGCGGGGATGCGCTGCCGGGACAGGGCCGCGTGCTGCGCGATTACGAGGCGCTGCTGCACGAGTTGCTCCGCGCGCCCTTCTGCGCGCTGCAGGCCCTTACCACGCAGCCCAAGGGCTTTTCGCCCAAAGAGCTTGTGAACCTGGACGCCCGCAGCGCCCCGCAGTGCCACGGCAAGGTGGAGGTGCTCGCCGCGGACGCGCGCGACCTGCTGGCGCGCGGTTACGGCGTGGCCCTTTTGGCGGGCGGCGTCGCCCGCGCCCAGCGCCTGGCCGAGGCGCTGAGCGAGCACCGCCTGACCTGCGCCCTGGCCGACCGGCCGCCCATGCCGGGCGAGGCTGTGGTGCTCAGCGCAGCGCTCACGCACGGGTACGTTTTGCCCTCTGCCAAGCTGGCAGTGTTCGGCGAGACGGAGGTGTACGGCACGGCCCGCACGCGCCTTCGGCCGCAGCGCCGTTCGCCCGGGCAGAAGATACAGGCGTTTACCGATTTGCATGTAGGCGACGCGGTGGTGCACGAAAGCCACGGCGTGGGCGTCTACATGGGCACCGTGAAGATCGAGGTGGACGGTACCTTCCGCGACTATCTGCACATCCGCTATCAGGGCGACGACAAGCTGTATGTGCCCACCGACCAGATGGACCGCGTGCAGAAGTATATCGGCGGCGGGGAGGACATGACCCCCAAGCTGAACAGACTGGGCGGCACAGAATGGCAGCGGGCCAAAGCGCGCGCCAAGAAGTCCATCCGCGATATGACCGACGACCTGGTGCGCCTGTACGCCGAGCGCCAGGCAGCGGGTGGGTTCGCTTTCTCGCAGGACACGCCCTGGCAGCGCGAGTTCGAGGAGCACTTTCCCTACGAGGAGACGCCCGACCAGCTGCACGCTATACGCGACATCAAGCGCGACATGGAGAAGAACGCCGCCATGGACCGCCTGCTGTGCGGGGACGTGGGCTATGGAAAAACCGAGGTGGCCGTGCGCGCCGCCTTCAAGGCCGTGCTGGACCACAAGCAGGTGGCGCTGCTCGTGCCCACCACCATCCTGGCGCAGCAGCATTACCAAACGCTAAAACGCCGCTTTGAGGAGTTTCCGGCCCGCATCGACGTGCTATCACGCTTTCGCTCGCCGCAGGAGCAGAAAAAGACGCTGGAGCAGCTGCGCACGGGCGACATCGACATACTCATCGGCACGCACCGGCTGCTCGGACAGGACGTTCGGTGGAAAAACCTGGGCCTGCTGATCGTGGACGAGGAGCAGCGCTTCGGCGTGCAGCACAAGGAGCAGCTCAAAAAACTGAAGACGGGCGTGGACGTACTCACTCTCTCCGCCACGCCCATCCCTCGCACGCTTCATATGAGCATGGTGGGCATACGGGATATGTCGCTTCTGGAAACCCCGCCAGACGAGCGCTACCCGGTGCAGACCTTCGTGCTGGAGTACTCCGATTCGCTCGTGCGCGACGCTATCCTGCGCGAGATCCAGCGCGGAGGGCAGGTGTACTTCGTGTACAACCGCGTGGAGAGCATCGACCGCATGCATGAGCAGCTGCGGCGGGCCGTGCCCGAGGCACGCATCGCCGTGGGGCACGGGCAGATGAAGGAGCATGCCCTGGAGGATGTGATGCTCGACTTCTTCGAAGGGCGCTTCGACGTACTTCTGTGCTCCACGATCATCGAGTCCGGCCTGGACGTGGCCGCGGCAAACACGATGATCGTATACGACGCCGACCACTTCGGCCTCTCCCAGCTGTACCAGCTGCGCGGGCGGGTTGGCCGCAGCAACCGCCTGGCCTATTGCTACCTAACCGTGCGGGCCGACCGGGTGATCTCCGAGACGGCGGAAAAGCGCCTGACCGCCATACGTGAGTTTACCGAGTTCGGCTCGGGCTTCAAAATCGCCATGCGCGATCTGGAGATACGCGGCGCGGGCAACATTTTGGGCGGCGAGCAGCACGGGCACCTGTCGGCCGTGGGGTACGACCTGTACTGCAAGCTCATGGAGGAGACCGTGCGCGAGATGCGCGGCGAGGCGGGCTTTGCGCTGGACGTGGAGACCACCATCGACTGCAAAGTGGACGCTTTTCTTCCCTCGGACTACGTGCGCGGCGACATCCTGCGCATGGACGTGTACAAGCGCATCGCCGCCATCGACTCGGCCGAAGACCGGGACGACTGCATCGAGGAGCTGACCGACCGCTTCGGCGACATGCCCCTGCCCGTGGACAATCTGGTGCGCATCGCCTACCTGAAATGCCTGTGCCACCGCCTGCAGATCGATCTGGCGTCCTGCCGGGGCGCACAGCTGCAGCTGCGCTTTCACGAAAAGGCGCAGCCCGAACCCGTGGCGCTCATGGCGGCGCTTCAGGCCATGAACGGCCGTGTGACCCTGGCCGCCACCACGCCCCCATCGCTGTATGTGCGCATCAAGGACGCCTCGCAGGAGCGGCTGCTTGCTCAAGGCGCCGCCGCGCTGGAGGCCATGATCAGCTACATGGACGAGGCGGCCACCAAAGCCGCGGGCGCGCCTGTCGCACATAAATGAAGGGTAATGATGAAATTTATGTGAAACCATCGCCCGGGGTTTGCGTAATGCAACGCTTTCCGCTATAATATGCGAGTGCGCCCACACGACGCGGCGCTCCATCGAAAGGCAGGATGAAAACTTGATGCAAAAGTTCCTAAGGGTGGCCGCGCTGTGCGTCTGCTTCGCGCTTCTTTCCGGTTGCGCGCTTGTATCCGTCAACAAGGAGAAGGAAGCGGCGGAGATCGTGGCGCAGGTGGGCTCGGAGCAGCTCACGCGCGGAGAAGTTGAGCCCATTTTAACCATGTACTACCAGTATTACGGCATCCCCATGGACGATTCGGGCAAGGCCTCTCGCGATCAGCTCAAGGGCATGCTCGTGGACGATTATGTGCGCCTGAAGGTAGAGGAAGCCCTCGCCAAGGAGAAGGGCCTATACGAGGCCACTCAGGCCGAACAGGACGCCGCACGCCAGCAGGTGACGGAGGATAAGCTGCAGGAGCTGAAGCTGTCCATGGCCGAGGACAAGGCAAACGATCCTTCGCTGGATGTGGATAAGAAGGCCAAAGAGCAGCTGGATAAGTACATCGCCGAGAACGAGAGCGTTTTTGAGGCCATGGTGAAGGACGGCTTGCAGCAGGTGTGGATGGACAAGCTGAAGGCCGACGTGACCCGTGACGTGGCCGTCACCGACAAGGATGTGCAGGACGCTTACGACAAGATCCTGGCCGAGCAGCCCTCCACCTACGCCGCCAAGCCCGCGCAGTACGGCAAGGACCGCGATGCCGGCTCCATCATCGTATCCGTTCCCTCCGGCTACCGGCGCGTGAAGCACATCCTTATCGCCCTGACGGATGAGGAGATGCAGCAGATCAACGCGCAGCGCTACAGCCAGCAGGAGGCCCAGACGGCCGGCGACACGGCCAAGGCCGCTTCCTACCAGGAATCGGGCGACAAGCTGCTGCTCGAGCTTCTGGCTTTGCACAAGGATCGCGCGCAGGAAGCCCTGGACAAAGTGAACGCCGGCGGCGATTTCGACGCGCTGATCGCCGAGTACAACGACGATCCGGGTATGATGGACGAGCCTGCCAAAACGGAAGGGTATTTCATCTGCGCCGCCTCCGATTTCACCAAACCCTTCTTGGACGGTGCGTTCACCCTGTCGCAGCCGGGCCAGAACACCGGGCTCGTGGCTTCGGACTACGGCTATCACATCATCAAGTACGTGGCGGACGTCGAAGCGCGCACTGTGCCGTTCGCCGAGGTGAAGGACACCCTGCAGGCCCAGACGCTCGCGGACGCGCAGGACAAGCTCTACACCTCCGTCATCGATGAGAAACTGAAGAACACCACCGTTAGGAAGTACCTAAACCGCCTGCCCTAATCGCCGGCGGAGTACAGGAAGCCGCCGGAGGGCATGGGCCTTCAGGCGGCTTTTTGTTGGCCGCGGCTTGTGAGCGCAGCCGCTTTGGGATACAATGATGTCAAGTAAAGCAGAGGAAGTGATTCGCATGGCCGGGAACCGCATGATCTGCAACTGCAACCAGGTGGACTACATCGCCATTCGCAAGGCGATGATCGCCGGCGCGCGCACGCTGGAGGACATCAAGCGGATGACGGGGGCCGCCACGATCTGCGGCGGGTGCGAGGGGGAGATCGCGAAGATCCTTGCGTCGGTGTGCGGGTGCAAGGGTGTGTCGCTTCAGGCGGTTTTGGATGCGGTGCACGCCGGAGCGGACACAGTGGAGAAGGTGGGCGCGGCTACCGGCGCAGGCACGGACTGCGGCCGCTGCAAAGCGCTCGTGCAAAACGTCATAGACCTGGGACGATAGGGCGACAAAGCATAGGCTGTGCGGAGGCTTTGCACGGCTGCAGCGGCCTGCAGCAAAACCACCGCTGATGCGCGCCCCGACGCATGCAAGCGCATATCCGGAAAACATGAAAGGCCCGGCAAGCGCCGGGCCTTTGTCATGGGCGTTGACAACGCGCTCAGTCGTGAAAGTGAAGATGCCGCATCGTCTCGCCCAGCACGAATTCGTGCGTGCCGCCGTTCTCCACGTAGTGGAACCGATCGCCCACGCCCAGCTGCTCGTACAGCGCCGCAAGGCCAGGCACGATCTTGCGCGTGGCGGCGATGGGGAAGACCGCATCGCCCTGACCGGCTTCCACGATGAGCGGCCGGGGGCACACCAGCGCGCCGATTTCGCTGAAGGAGAACCGCCGCTCGGAGTCGTGCCACACGAACTCCGTATCCGCGCGGTCGCCGTCCAGCATATACTGCATATGGTCGGAGAAGCAGCACGAGTCATAGGCGAGGGCGATGCGCTTATCCACGGCCGCGCACATCAGCGCGTAGTATCCGCCGTAGGAAAGCCCGGCGATGGCGCAGCGGCCGTTTTGCACGTCCGGCCGGGCAAGCATCTCGTCGATACAGCGGATGATTTTGAACATCTCGATGCAGGTGAGCCGCGTGCCGGAGGCGTGGCACATCCGGTCGAGGTAGCCGCGCGTCTGCGGCGTGATGGAGGTTTGCTCGCCGTCCACGAAGGGCCGGAACATGAGCATGGGCGCGCATACAAACCAGCCGGCTTTGGCGAACGCCCGCCCGGCGCCGTTGTAGTTGCTGGTGTGCGCCATGTCGCACACCATGTCCGGGCAGCCGCCTCCTCCGTGCAGGGTCATCATCAGCGGATGCGGGCCGGGCGTTTTGGGGATAAGCAGCAGGCAATAACAGTCCAGCCCCTCGCACACGGGCACAAAGGCGCGGTGTACGCTCATACAGTCGTCCTCGCCCAAGAAGGCCGTCTGCGTGCGGCCGGCGGCGGGAGAATGAGGGACGGGATAGCCGATGGAGCGCATGAACTCCTCACGATACCCCTCGATGGAGCGCTCGAAAGCCGGCAGGGAAGAGCGGTCGGGCTGAAACCAGGCCCGTCGCTCTTCGCCCGTGCGCTGAACAAGCCGGAGCACAAAGTCGCGCATCTGCCGGTAGTTCGCTTCGCGGAAGTTCTTCGTTTCGCTGGCGGGCATGGTAAACGGCTGCGCCATGGTGAACCCCTCCCGGTTTAAAAATGGAGATGCCGCATTGCTTCGCCCAGGCCGAACTCGTGCCCGCCCGGGTGCTCGACGTAGTGAAAGCGGTCGGACAGGCCAAGCTCTTCAAAGCAGCGGCGCACCCGCCCGGCTTGCTCGCGCGCATTGTTTACGGGAAAGCCCTGGTCGCCCAGGCCCGCCTCGATGATCAGACGGCGGGGGCAGACGAGCGCGGCGTACTCCGGCATGGCAAAGCTCTTCTCGCTCTGCCACCACACGAATTCCGACACGGGGTAATCGCCGCGCGTCATATAGCGCAGGTGGTCGCCAAAGATGCACGAGCAGTACGTTACCGCGATGCGGGTATCCAGCGCGGCGCACAAAAGCGCATAGTAGCCGCCGTACGAAAGCCCGGCGATGCCGCACGGGCCGGGCGTAACCCCGGGGTGCGCCTGCAGGGCGTCGATGCAGCGGAGGATCTTGAGCGCCTCGATGCTGCTGACGCGCGTGCCACACGCGGTGCACAGCGCGTCCAGGTAACGCCGTTCGGCCGGGTGCACGCAGGAATCCGCGCCGTCGGCATAGGGGCGAAACAGCAGGAGCGGTGCGCATACCGTGTAGCCGGCGCACGCCAACACCCGGCCCGCCGCGTGGTAGATGGCGGTCTGGTCCGTGCCGCACACTGTGTCCGGGCAGCCGCCCCCGCCGTGCAGGGCGATCATGAGGGGCGCACGGCCCTTTTTCGGCGTCATCAGCAGACATTCGCAGTCCAGTCCCTCGGCCACGGAAACGCTCAAGCGGGACACGGTCAACTGGTCGTCCTCGCCCAAATGCTGCTCGCGATAGGAAGGCGGCAGCAGCGGTATGTTCGGGGGATAGCCGATATTCTCCCGAAACAGCAGCCGCAGGGCGTCGGCGTCGTGCTGAAAGTGCGCAAGGCTGTCCGTGCGCGGGGCAAAAAAAGCGGCGCGCGTATCGCCCGCGCGGCGCGTGAGCTCCGCGATAAAGCCGCGCATCTGTG
This sequence comes from Eubacteriales bacterium, assembly GCA_031553225.1. Classification (GTDB taxonomy): domain Bacteria; phylum Bacillota; class Clostridia; order Christensenellales; family UBA1750; genus JAVBLU01. The sequence continues at coordinate 158,117 of JAVBLU010000001.1, read as the reverse complement.
CCGCGTTGGCTTCGCGGTAGCTGCGCGTGGCCTCGGCGGGCATGCGGAACGGCTCGGCCATAGCCTTCGTCTCCTTCTATTGCATCGACCACCCCGTGACGCCCATGTACAGCTGGGTGTCGCGCGAGAAACTGATCCCCTGAAGTTGGGGCCGGTAGTACAGTGCTCCGGTATGAAAGTACAGCCCGATGAGGGGCAGCTGGTCGGCGATGTGGCGCTGCAGCTGCCGGTAGGCGCTTTGCAGCTCCTGCGTGGTGCACGAGCGGTTGGCGCGCTCTAAGATGTCGTCCAGCTCCTGATCGTGTGCGCCCATCACGTTGCGTTCGCCGCCGCTGCCCAGCAGAGGCTGCAGGTTTGGTATCTCGGAGAGCTGCACGTTGATGAGCGTCAGGTCAAATGCGCCGCTTTGCAGCGACGTGGCCACGTCGCCCACAGGCGCGGTCACGAGCGTCACGTCCATACCGACGGCTTTGAGCATGTCCACGATGATGGTGGCCACCTCGCGCCGCTGCGAGGTCTCGTCGCCCGTGTCCGCCAGCAGCCGCAGGGATAGGCGGCGCCGCACGCCCGGCGCGTCGTAGGCCCCGGCGGGGGCCTCGCGGACGCCGTCGCCGTCGATGTCCACGTATCCGGCGTCTTCAAGGGTCTTCCGGGCCGCGTCCGGGTTAAAGGCGAAGGTAGGCGTCTTGATGTCGAACAGATAGGAGTCCGGCCGCACGGGCGTTTCGGCCATCACGGCGCGGCCCTGATATACCGATCGCAAAAGCTCGGACACGTCCACCGCCTGCGCGATGGCCTGCCGCACGGCCAGATCGGCCGTGAAACCCTGGCGCAGGTTGGGCGCGAGAAATTCGTATTGGTGCGTTGAGATCTGCAAGGAGGACGCGCGCGTTAGCCCCGCGGCGCTTGCCGACAGGGCGGAGAACACCGGCGCGACGCTCACCTGCCCCAGTGACAGGTTCGCGAGCGCGGATTCCTCATCCGCGCAGGGCACGGTCATGATCGAGGCGATGGCGGGCGGACGTTGGGCGTATTCCTGGTTGCGCACAAGTGTTAAGCGGTTTTTCGTGGCGTCCGGGGCCAGCATGTACGGTCCCGTGCCGCAGGGCAGCGCCTCGTCCGTGCCGCGCAGCACAGGGCAGCACAGCGCGTACAGCGCATACATGCCGGGCTCGTCCAGGATGACGCTCAGCGCGTATGGGCCGTTCACCTCATAGCGCACCACGTGCCGCATGGGTTCGCTGTACAGGCCCTCGCCCCGGCTCTCGTCCGCGGCGTCGCGCAGGGATGCGACCACCTGGTCGGCCGTAACGGGCGTGCCGTCGTGAAACACGGCGTTTTTACGCAGCGTAAAGCGCCAGGTAAGGCCGTCCGGGGAAGACTCCCAGCTCTCGCACAGGCCGGGCATGGGCTCGCCTGTTTCGCTGAGTTGTACCCCGCTCTCATAGATCAGGCGGTACAAGCCGTTCCACTGCCGCGAACGGGTATGCAGCGGGTCGGGCGGGTCACCGGGCGGCACGGGCAGGCGCAGCACGGCGTCAGGGTCGGGCGTTTTCACGGCCACGGCCGCCTGCGTAGGCACGGGCCAACTGACCGGCGCGGCGGCGCACCCGGCCAGCAAAAGCGCGAGCAGCGCGGCCATTACGGCGAGAAAGGCGCGGCGAAGGGAAGAAGTGGGCACTTTGTGCGGTCAACCTCCCTCTTTTTGCGCCACGCGGCTGCTTGCTAGCGGTCCTTTGGGTAGTTCGGGTAGATGCTGCGATAGGCGTGCAGGTTGTTCTGCACGCGGCCTACGTACACCCGCGGCTGATCGAAGGGGATGGACTTGAGCGTTTGGCCGTCGTCGGAGTACTGCGCGTCGGAAAGCCATCTGTCCACGTTCGTGCCCCCGGCGTTGTAGGCGGCCAAGGCCACGGACAGGCGGTTGTCGTAACGGTTGAGCAGATAGCGCAGATACCAGCAGCCGTAGCGGATGTTCAGCTCAGGCTCGAAGAGCTGTTCATGGCGGAAGCCGTCCTCGCGCAGCTTCTGAGCGATCCATGCGCCGGTATCCGGCATGATCTGCATCAGCCCCATAGCGCCCACGCTGGACACGGCGTCCGGCCGATAGGAAGACTCCGCCCGCATGACGGCCAGCACGAGCCGCGGGTCCAGATCGTATGCGCGGGCGTGCAGCAGCACGGGGCTCTCGTAGCGGATGGGGTAGAGCTGCCGCTCGCGCCATCCGGCGTAGTTGCCCAAAGAGGCGAGCGCTAGGGCGATGCACAGACACCCAAGCCCCATGGCTGCCAATCGGCGCGCGGTCATGGCCGCGCCTCCTTTGCGCGCTGTAGCAGCGCGCGCAAGTGTTGTTCAAGATCGCTCAGTGCGCCGGAGTTATTCACCTGGTGCGTGGCCCGCTTTTGCTTTTCGGCCTGGGGCATTTGGCTGGCGATGCGCAGCTGCGCTTCCGTCGCCGTCATGCCGTCGCGGGCGCATACGCGCGCGAGCTGCACGTCCGGCGGCAGGGTGATGAGCCACACTTCGTCGCACAGGCCCTCTAGACCGGCTTCAAACAGAAGCGGGGCGGACAGCACGCACACGGCCTCGCCCGCGGCGGCCAGCTCGTCCATGCGGCTGCGCGCGACGGCGGTCACCATCGGGTGCACGATCGCCTCAAGCGCGCGGCGGCGGCTCTCGTCGGCGAACACGATGCGGCCGAGCGCGCGGCGGTCCAGCAGCCCTTCGGGCGTGAACAGGTCCGGTCCGAAGGCCTCCCGTATGGCAGGCAGCGCCGCGCCGCCCTCCGCGGTGAGGGCGCGGCTGATCTCGTCCGCATCCACAACCGGCGCGCCCATAGCGGCGAGCATGTCCGCCGCCGTGGTTTTGCCCGTGCCGATACCGCCCGTCAGGCCGATAACCCGCAAGCCGTCCCCTCCTATTTCGCGTCCAGCCAGTTGCGGCCGACGCCCACGTCTACGCGCAGCGGCACGGACAGCGCCATCACGCGCTCCATTTCGTCCTTGAGGATCTGCGCAGCGGTCTGAACCTCCCGCTCGGGCGCCTCCACGATCAGCTCGTCGTGCACCTGTAAAATGAGCCGCGCCTGAAGGCCGGCCCGGGAAAGCGCGGCCGGAACGGCCACCATGGCCAGCTTGATGATGTCCGCCGCAGAGCCCTGGATGGGCGTGTTCATGGCCGCACGCTCGCCGAACATGCGCGTTTGATACTGCGGCGCGCTCAGCTCGGGGATGCGGCGGCGGCGATGCAGCAGCGTCTCCACGTACCCGTTTGCTTTGGCGCACGTCACAAAACCGTCCATGCAGGACTTCACGCGCGGGTAACGGCTGAAGAAGCGCTCGATGATCTCGGCGGCCTCCTTGCGGCTGCAGCCGATATTGCGCGCCAGGCCAAAGTCCGAAATGCCGTACACGATTCCGAAGTTGACGGCCTTGGCGCTGGCGCGCATCTTGGGCGTCACCTCGCCCAGCGGCACGTCGAACACCTCGGCCGCCGTGCGCGCGTGGATGTCCTGGCCGCTTTGAAACGCCTGCACGAAGGCCGGGTCGCCGGACATGTGGGCAAGCACGCGCAGTTCGATCTGCGAGTAGTCGGCGTCCACGAGCACGCACCCTTCCGGTGCGATAAAAGCCCGGCGAATCTGACGGCCCACGTCCGTGCGGATGGGAATGTTTTGCAGGTTCGGCTCGGAAGAGGAGATGCGACCGGTGAAGGTGAGCGCCTGATGGAAGGTGGTGTGGATGCGCCCCGAGCGCTGTACGAGGGAAGAGAGCCCGTCCACGTAGGTGGAGACGAGCTTCGTCACTTGCCGGTACTGCAGGATCTGCGCGCACATCGGCTCGCGCTCGGCCAGCTGCTCCAGCACGTCCGCGTCCGTGGAGCGGCCGGTGGCGGTCTTTTTTACCACCGGCAGCTGCAGCTCGTCGTACAAAAGCTCGGCCAGCTGTTTGGGCGAGTTCAGATTCACCTCGTGCCCCACGCGCTCTACGATGTCCGCGCGGACGGCCTCAGCCTCCTGCCGCAGGGCCGCGCCCTGGCGGGACAGTTCCGGCAGATCGATGAGGAAGCCTGCCTGCTCCATGTCGTACAGCACGCAGGCCAAGGGCATCTCCACGTCGCGGTAAAGCGGCCCCATGCCCTGGGAAATCAGCTCGGGCAGGCACTTCTCCCGCAGGTCGTATACGCCGGAGGCGTCCGGACGCTCATCGCCCAGCAAGCGCCCGGTCGCCTTCTGAAGGGTGGGGGAGGACACGGCGTCCAGCAGGTACACGGCGAGCAGCGTGTCGTCCGCGATAGCGGGAAAATCCGCGCCGTAGGGCGCCAGCCGCGTGCGCAGCGTTTTGGCGTCGTGCGCGCACAATCCCTCGCCCCGGCCGAAGCGCGCCTGCAGCGCCCGCACGACCTCCAGCGGGTCCAGCCCGGGCGTTAGCAAATCGCCCCCGAAGGGCGCGCGCACCAGCGTGCCGTCGGCGAAGGCGACGCTTGCGCCCGCGTCGTCGATGTGCAGCGCCGCGGGCAGACTTCGCCCGCGCAGTTCCTTTGCGAGGGCCTCGGGCGAGTCCGCGCTTACCGTGCGCCAGGCGGCCCCCGCCGGCGCGGGCGCGCTGTCCGGCGCGGACGCTCCAGACAACGCCCGCAGGCGGGCGGCCAAGGAATTCATCTGGTAGTGCTTCAGCATTGCGAAGGCCTCGTCCGTGGCCATGCGTCCTACGCGCAGCGCAGGCAGATCGGCGGGGAGCGGCGCGGCCGCGTCGATGGTGGCCAGGCTGCGCGAGGCGCGCGCTTGCTGCGCGCCCTCGGTCAGGTTCTTTTTCAGCGTGGGCGTCTGTTCCTGGGCATGCTCAAGCACGCCCTCCAGCGTTTGATAGTCGGCGAGCAGTTTAAGCGCGGTCTTTTCGCCCACCTTGGGCACGCCGGGGATGTTGTCGGACGCATCGCCCATGAGCGCCTTCAGGTCGGGCACCTGCTCGGGCGCGTAGCCGAACTGGGCGATCAGCTCATCACGTCCGATCGTCTGAAGCTCGGAGATACCCTTGCGCGTAAGCAACACGCGCGTAGTGGGCGAGATGAGCTGCAGCGCGTCGCGGTCGCCCGTCACGAGCAGGGCCGGCAGGCCGGCCGCTTCGGCGCGCGCAGCCAGCGTGCCCAGCAGGTCGTCCGCTTCCCAACCGGGCAGCTCGGCATGCGCGATGCCCATGGCCGACAGAAGGTCCTTCAGCACCGGAAACTGCGCGCGCAGATCGTCCGGCGCAGGCTTGCGCGTCGCCTTGTACCCGTCAAACTCCTGATGGCGGAATGTGGGCGCGGGCGTGTCGAAGGCCACGCACACGTGCGTAGGCCTATGATCGGCCATCGCCCGAAGCAGCATGTTCATAAACCCAAACACAGCGTTTGTCTGCACGCCGTTCACCGTCTCCAGCGGGGGCAGGGCGAAATACGCCCGGTACATGAGCGAGTGGCCGTCCACGACCATGAGCAAATCCGCCACGCGCATCGCCCCTTTCAGCGCCTTAGTGTACCACGCTTTTTCCGTTTGCGCAAACGCTCGGCCCGCATGAGCGCTGCCACCCGGGCACTCCTTTGTGCCGGAACGATGTCGCGGCCGCATCTTGCCGCGGCGCATCCGCTCGGCCAAGCCGGGCCGTCCGAGGCCGGTGCGCGGGTAGCCAGGGCCCACATGCCATGATATAATGGGAAAAAACGGAGGAGCGTGAGGCCCGTGCGATCGTTCCATCTGGATACGCGCACCTACCGCCTGCGCGATCTTATGCCCATCCTGTGGCGCTGCGCGCCTGCGGAGACGGCGCTGCGTCTGATGCAGCTGGCGCTTCAAAGCGCAGTGCCGCTCCTGCAGGTGATCGCCACGGCGCGCTTCATCGACACGGCACTGCTCGTCGTGGGCGGCCGTCTGCCCGCTTCCGCCGCCCTGTGGCCGGCGTTGGCCGTCGGGGGCCTGGTGGGCGCCGGGTGGTTTTTGGGGCTGTGCCAAAGCCTGTTCTCCAACCGCGTGGAGAACGCCCTGCGCTCGCACTTTCACACGGCGCTTACCGAGCGGGTGGCGCGCCTTTCCTACGCCTGCATCGAGAGCCACGAGACGTGGGATCTCATCCAGCGCGTCACCAAGGACCCAGCTTCCCAGATGAGCCAGTACCAGGAAGGCGTGTATGGCCTGGTGAGCAACGTCGTGCGCGTCCTGGGCCTGCTCGTCATTCTGCTGACGCACGTGTGGTGGCCACCGCTGGTGATTCTGGCGCTGTCCGCGCCCATGATCGCCCTTGCGCTGAAGGGCGGGCGCATAAACTACCAGGCGCAGCGCGACGTCTCCAAATACGAGCGGCGGTGGAAGTACCTGGGCGACGTGCTTCTGGGGCGGGAGGCCGTGGACGAGCGGGCGATGTTCGGCTACTCGAAGAAGCTTTCCGCCGTGTGGCTGGAGCACTACGAGCGGGCGCGCAAGCACCTGCTGCGCGTGGAGATGCGCTGGTACCTGCGCATGAAGGCCGGGGGCGTCGCCATGTCGCTCGTCACGGTGGTCATCGCCGGGTCGATGCTGCAGCCGGTGATGGTTGGCGCACTGTCGGTGGGTATCTTCATGTCGCTCGTGCGCGCGGCGGGCGACCTGGTGCAGCAGATGAGCTGGGGCCTTCAGTATTCCATGGATCAGATCGCCAAGCTGCAGGAGTACATGAAGGACATCACCAAGCTCGTCAACCTGCCCCAGACGGAAGGGGCGGACGCCCTGCCCGCGCACCCTGCCCCCGCCTTTGAGAGCCTGGAGCTGCGCGACGTGTCCTTCCGCTATCCAGGTACGGACCGCGACGTGCTCAAGGGCCTGTCCCTCTCCTTGAAGGCCGGGCGGCACTACGCCTTTGTAGGTGTGAACGGCGCGGGCAAGACGACCATCACCAAGCTGATGACCGGCTTGTACGACCAGTACGATGGCGAAATTCTGCTGAACGGGCGGTCGCTGCGCTCCTACACGCAGCCCGAGCTGAAGGCCGTGACGGCCGTGCTGCACCAGGACTTCGCCAGGTACAGCGTGTCGCTGCGCGACAACATCGCCCTGGGCGACGCAGCCTTTCTGGACGAGCCGGCCATGGACGGCCGGGTGCGCGCGGCGAGCGAGCAGCTCGGCCTGTCCGAGGTGATTCGCAAGCTGCCCAAGGGCGCGGCCACGCCGCTGGGGAAACTCGACGGCAGCGGGCATGACCTGTCCGGCGGGGAGTGGCAGAGGGTGGCCATGGCGCGCGCCGTGCTGTCGCGCGCGCCCCTTCGCGTGCTGGACGAGCCGACCGCCGCGCTGGACCCGATGAGCGAGTCGCGCCTGTACGAGGACTTCGGGCGCATCTCGCAGGGGGTGACGACGCTGTTCATCTCCCATCGCCTGGGCTCCACCAAGCTGGCCGACGAGATCTTCGTCATCGGCGAGGGACGGCTGCTGGAACACGGTACGCACGCGCAGCTGATGGCGGACGGCGGGCTGTATGCCCGCATGTACGACAGCCAAAGGAGCTGGTACCAATGAGCGAGAAGAAGCGGCCCGAACGTCCGCTCATCGCGGACATCTGGCGCATGATGCTCCTGGTTTTGCGCGCCGCGCCGGCCATGAACGCCGCGCACGTGGTCAGCTCCATGGTGCACGCCAGCAGCTTTGCGCTCGTCTACATCACCATGCAGCGCCTTTTCGACGCGGCGACCGCGCTGGCCTCGGGCGGCCCGCTCGGGACCGCCGTAGCCGCGGCGGGTTTCTTTGGCCTGGCGCACGTATGGACACAGGCGCTCAACGGCTTTGACAACTTCTTCTTTAGCCAGACGAACGTCAAAATCACGGGCGTGCTCAACACGCAGATCAACGACAAGGCCAGCCGCATCGCCCCGGTCACCTTCGAGGATCCGGCCTTTTTGGACGATGTGAACAAGGCGCGCGAGGGTGCCGGGCGCGGCATCTTCACCGGAAAAATCCTCATCACCATCGCCACGTTCTATTTGCCCTACTTTGCCACCATGGGCGGGTACCTGTACAGCCTATCCCCTCTGCTGCTCGTCAGCCTGGCGCTCGTGTTCCTGCCGGTCATCGCAAGCCAGGTGTTTCGCCTGAAGGTGTTCGCCAAGCTGGAGGACGAAGTGGCTCCCGTGCGCCGTAGGATGGAGTACTATGAACAGTGCCTCACCGACCGGCAATACTTCAAGGAGACGCGCATGCTGGGCGCTTTCACCTACTTTATGAAGCTTACGTGCGATGCCGCCTTCGTGCTGGGCAAAACGCGCTGGAAGGCCGAGGCGACCACGCAGAAGCGCGAGGCGGTCATGCGCCTGTTCACCCTCGTCGGATACCTGGGCATTTTGGGGCTGCTCGTCTCCCGGCTGCTGGCCGGGGTTATCACCGTGGGCGCGTTCGCGGCGGTGCTCTCCTCGGTGGGCATGCTCTTCGGCGTGGCCGAGGAGATCATCAGCCGCCACGTCGGCCAGGTGGCGCGCACGGCGGGCACCATGCGCAACTTTTTGAATTTTTTGGATATGCCCGAGCGCGGCGGAAGCCTTGGCGAGTTTGACGCCGAGCAGGGCCTGTCGCTGCAGGACGTGCGCTTTGCCTACCCGGGCGCACAGGAGGAAGCGATACGCGGCGTGTCCCTGACAATAGCCGCAGGGGAGACCGTCGCCATCGTGGGCGCGAACGGCGCGGGCAAGTCCACGCTTGTCAAGCTGATGACCGGGCTGTACGCGCCGACCTCCGGCCGCGTGCTCGTGGGCGGGCTGGACACGGCCGGCGCCACGCAGGACAGCGTGTTCCGCGGCGTGTCCGCCGTGCAGCAAAAATACCAGCGCTACCGCATGACCCTGCTGGACAACGTCGCCCTCTCGCAGCCGGACGTTGACAGCGGGGAGGCCAAAGCGCGTGCGCAGGCTGCCTGCGGCCGGGCGGAGCTCCAGCTGGGGCCCTCCTTCCCGGACGGAATGGACACCATGCTCAGCCGGGAGTTCGACGGGGTGGACCTCTCGGGCGGGGAATGGCAGAGGGTGGCCATCGCCCGCGGGCTGTACCGCACGCACGAGCTGATCGTGCTGGACGAACCGACGGCAGCCATCGATCCCATCGAGGAGACGCGCGTGTATCGGCAGTTCGCAGAGATGTCGCGCGGGAAAACCGCCGTGATCGTCACGCACCGGCTGGGCTCGGCGCGCATCACCGGCCGTATTGTCGTGATGGACGGCGGCCGCGTCGACGACACAGGCACGCACGAGCAGCTGATGGCGCGCGGCGGGTTGTACGCGCAAATGTTTGCGGCACAGCGCAAATGGTACGAGGCCGGGCCGGTACAGGAAGAGCGTGCGGCGAATTCCACGCCCTAGTATAGGAAGCGGGGAGCGCAAGAACGGCTTTGACGCCTGGCGGCCGAAGGCCTCAGCGAGGAAAACGCAAGCGAGGAGCGTTGCGCATGAAGGACACGTCGCTGCCATACATCGCCCTGACCATGGGCCGCCGGGGCCTGCACAACCTGCCGGACTGGCCCTGTCCGCATGGGTATTCCCTGCGGCTGTACCGTCCGGGCGACGCTGCGCACTGGGCGCGCATCGAGACCGGCGCGGGCGAGTTTTCCGAGGAAGCAAAGGCGCTCGGCTACTTTACCGAGCACTTTTTGCCCTGTGAGGAGCGGCTGCGGGCGGGCTGCTTCTTCGCGGTGGAGGATGCGACCGGCCTGCCCGTGGGCACGGCCATGGCCTGGCAGGACGAGCGGTGGGGCGCGGTGCAGCACCGCGTCCACTGGGTGGGCGTGCATCCGGACCACCAGCGCCGCGGCCTGTGCAAGGCCATGCTCGCGCGCGTGCTTGCGTGCATGGCCCAGTTTGGCCCGGACGCCGACGCCTTTCTCACCACGCAGACGCACAGCTGGGTGGCCATCGGCGTGTACCTGAAGGCGGGGTTCTCCCCGCGTCTGGAGACGCCCGACTGCCCTGCCGGATGGCGCATGGTGACGGACAAGCTCGGCCTACCGCCAATGCTTTAAGGGCGCTCGCCTTGCCCTGCCACATGAAGGAGATAGGCGGGCAGGCTACTGTTTGCGCTTGGGCGTGAAGAATACGGCGTTCAAGTAGCCGAACAGGATGGCGGCGGAGATGCCGGCGGCCGTGGCGCTCACCCCGCCCGATATGGCGCCCAGGATGCCGTGCTCGGCGACGCCTTTTAAGGTGCCCATGCACAGCGCATAGCCAAACCCGGTCAGCGGCACGGTCGCGCCGTTGCCGGCCCAATCCACCAGCGGCTTATACAGGCCAAGCGCGGTAAGAATGACGCCGGATGTGACGAAGATGACCAGGATGCGCGCCGCCGTGAGGTTTGTGCGCAGGATGAGCACCTGGCCGATTGTGCAGATAGCCCCTCCCACCAGGAAAGCCTTGAGGAGGTTGATGAGAATGTCCATGTGCGGCCTCCTTACTGCGGCGCTTCGATGCACACCGCGTGCGCAATGCCTGGGATGCTCTCGCCCTGCAGGCTGCTGGTGGGCGAGAGAAGCGCGCCCGTGGCGATGAACAGGATGCGCGAGAGCTCCTTGCGGCGCAGCTTTTCGATAAACAGCCCGTTAAGCACCACGGCGGAGCAGCCGCAGCCGCTGCCGCCCGCGTGCGGGTCCTGCGACGGGGTGAAGATCTCGCAGCCGCAGTCCACGTAGTTGTCCTTGGTCAGCTTAATCTGCTGGCGGGCGCACAGCTCGGCCATCAGCTGCCAGCCGATCTGGCCCAGGTCGCCCGTGACGATCAGGTCGTAGTCGGCAAGCGTGCGCTTGCTCTCGCGCAGGTGCGCGCTCAGCGTGTCCGCCGCCGAGGGGGCCATGGCGGCGCCCATGTTGTTGGCGTCCGTAATTCCCATGTCCACCACCTTGCCCACCGTGCAGGAGGTGATGATGGGGTGGTTTCCCGGCGCCTGCCGCGCAAGGAGCGTAGCGCCCGCGCCGGTCACCGTCCACTGCGAGGTGGGCGTGCGCTGGTTGCCCAGCTCCAGCGGGAAGCGATACTGCCGCTCGGCGGTGCAAAAGTGCGAGGCCGTTACGCACACGGCGTTGTCAAAACCGCCCCCGTCCAGCAGAAGGCTGCCCACCAGAAGCGATTCGGCCATGGTGGAACAGGCGTTGTACAGCCCGAGGAAGGGCCGCTCCAGGTCGCGCGCCGCAAAGGAAGCCGTGATGATCTGGTTGAGCAGGTCGCCGCCCAAAATCACCTGAAGCTGCTCCATCGGCACGCCGGATTTTTTGATGCAGGTCTCGATCGCCTGCCGAAACATCTTGCACTCGGCCTTCTCCCAGGACGATTCGCCGAGCAGGTCGTCCTTCATCACCTCATCAAAGCACCAGCACAAGGGGCCTTCGCCCTCTTTGGGGCCTACGAGGGACGCGTTGCCCACAACGGCCGGCGGACGCTGCATGCGCATGGTTTGTGTACCCAGTCGAACGGCCATGAAATGCTCACCCCTTATATCCGAAAAGGAACGCGATGACGCCCACCACGATGGAGGCGCTGACGCCGTACACGAGCACCGGCCCGGCCAGCGCGAAGAGCTTTGCGCCAACGCCCAGCACGTACCCCTCGCGCTTGTACTCCATGGCGGGCGCGACGATCGAGTTGGCAAAGCCTGTGATGGGCACGATGGACCCCGCCCCGGCAAAGCGGCCGATGCGGTCGTATACGCCAAGCCCGGTGAGCGTGGAACCCAAAAAGATGAGCACGACGGAGGTAAACATGGCCGCGTCGTCTTTGTCAAGGCGAAGGAAGTGCTCAGCCAGCTCGGACAGCCCCTGCCCGATCGCGCAGATGAGTCCGCCCACCAGGAACGCGCGCAGCAGGTTAAGCGGCATCTCCGAGTTGGGGGAGATGCGGCTGGCCATGCGCTGGTATTCCAGCATGCGGCGTTGGTTGGAGCCGCTGGTTCTCATGGCCGCGCCTCCTTCCCGGCGCGCGCTTCCCAAGCGCCGTCCGCCTGTTTGTACACCGTTTCCCGCTCGCCCGGCCTGGGCTGCCAGTTCAGCAGCGCGCAAGGCAGGGCGTGGCGGGGCTTTTGCTTGTACATGGCCATCTTCATCCTTCCATTAATGCGGTTTTAGTAGATCCCAAAGGCCAAAGGCCGTTTTGCCCAGCGCCATGGCCGCCAGCCCCAGCTTGACCGCCGGGGTTACGCGCGTGCCCAGCAGCACGGGCAGAGCGTCCAGCATCTCCACCAGAGCGCAGGCGAGCACGCCGACGAACAATCCCGCCGCCAGCCCGAACGCGCCGAGAACGCAGCGCGGCAGGCGCACGCTTAGGGCAAAGGTGTACGCGCATGCGCCGGAGCAAATAGCCGCCAAGGCTGTGTACGCCATAACCCGCCACAGCCGTTTGTCGCCTGCCCATACGGCGAAGCGGCCCGGCATGCCAAGCGCGCTGAGCAGCCCCGCCGCGCCAAGCCCCACAAGAAGCCCGCCGGAACAGCCAAGGGCAACAAGCAGCGCTCTACTCATGGTCCCTCTCCTCCACCTGCTCGCGCTTGAACTCATCCACTTGCTGCGACCAGGCGCTCAGCTTCAGCTGCAAAGGCGATGGGCCTCGCCCGCCGAAGAGCCGAAAGAAGGCCAGCACGCCCACGCCCACGCCGATACAGTACGGCACGGCCAGCCAGCGCACGTCCGCGCCGGGCGCAAGCGTTTGAACGAGCGTTTCCTGCGCGCCGCGCATGTCCACGTCGGCGTGAAAATACGTAATGGCCAGGCCTGCGCCGCAGAACAAAACGAACGCGCTGCCAACCGCGCGCAGAACGTGCAGCCATGGCCGGACAGGTTTTTGCGGCGCGGGCCGCGCGAGCCAGGTTTCGCTTTTTCCCACCGATACGACGGTGAGATCCGGGTGCGATGCGCGCAGCGCCGCGAGCACGTCGATCGTCTCCACGCGGTGCAGCGGCGCATGCAGCGGCGTGGACAGGGGCGCTTGCAGCGCGGAGTGCGCCTCCTCGCCTTCCGCGCGCGCCACGTCGCCAACGCGCGCCGCCTGCCCCGGCGGCAGCTGCGCCGTTTCACGCAGGCTAATGCTGATCACGAGCGCACCCGCACGCTTTGCGCGCATACGAACGTCGCTCCTGAGAAGGAGCGGGGGCGGTGTGCCGTCCACCACAGTGCGCCGCCCACCACCGCTGCGCACAGCAGCAGGGCGCAGACGAACACTGCGAGGATTACCCCGGCGCGTTGATCTCTTCGCTGCATGCTGATCCCTCCCGTGGCTTAGCGTGCGCGCCGGATGCGCATTTTATAACGATGCTTTTTTTCCGGCTTCGTGCTATACTGAACCCGACACATATGTATGGAGGGATGGCCGTGGACGAACAAAGCACAAAGGCCGGCGAGCAGCATATAAAAGAAGTCGGCGACAAGACCCACTGCACGGCGTTTTGTCCCATCTGCGGCTCCGACCTGTATATCATGCCCACGCAGTGCGTGTGCAAAAACAAAAACTGCAATTGGCGCTGCAAAGGCTGCGCCTCGGAAGACGACGTATGATGCATGCGCCGCGCAGATCGGAGCCGCCCGCGCCAAACAAAAGGAGCCAGGCCTCGCGGCCGGGCTCCTTTTCATTGAACGGAAGCGATATGAGGGCAGGAGGAGAACTAGGACTTCACCTCGGAGCGCGGCGCGCCCAGAAAGCACAGCGCCAGGGTGTCAGGTCCGGCGTGCGAGCCGACCGTCGGCCCAACCGGGCCGATGAGCACGTCGCCGATTGCCGGGTAGGCCGAGCGCACCATCTCGGCCAGGCGTTCGGCGTCTGCGGGGCAGTCGGCGTTGGGGATGCAAACAAGCTTGCCGGCCGGATCGCCGATGTATTGCCCCAGGCGCTCCACGATCGTGCGCATGGCCTTCTTGCGGCCCTTAGCCTTCTCCTGAGCCACCACAAGCCCATCGGCGTTGATCCACAGGATGGGCTTGATGTCCAGCACAGTGCCGAACACGGCCGATGTGGCCGAGATGCGCCCGCCGCGCCGAAGGTACTTCAGATCGTCCACGACGAACCACTCCTGCACGTTTTGCCGGTTGGCCGTCAGCCAGTCGCGCACCTCCTCCAGAGAGAACCCCGCGTCGCGCATTTTTACGGCTTCCATCAGCAGCGGCACCATGCCAAGGGATATGGACAGGGAGTCCACGATCTCCAGCCGCTGCTTTGGGTACTCGGGCGCGATCTGGTCGCGCGCTTCCACGGCGTACTTCTGGGTGGCGCTGAGCGCCGATGCAAAGGCGATGAACAGCACGTCCTGCCCTCGGTCCATAATCGGGCGAAACAGCTCCGCATAGGACTCGGCCGTAAGCAGCGATGTGGTGGGTACGGCGCCCTCGCGCATGGCTTTGTAGAAGCGTTCGGCGCCGCCGCTGCGGCCGGAATCATCGTAGTATTCCTTACCGTCCACGATGTAGGGCATGCTGATGATGGTGATGCCGTGCTTTTCCGCAAGCTGAAAAGGTATATCGCTGTTCGAGTCTGTCATGATGAGAAAGCTCATAAAGCGCCCCCCCGTCTGTCTTGTCACAGCGTCTATTGTACCTGCAGATGCTGTAAAAATCAAGGCTTGTATCCCGGGGCAGTGGCGCGGCCGCGGGCAGTGTGGTATGATGGAAGAGCTGAGGTGATGGGATGGCCGGGCGATTGTTGCGGCTGGCAGCGGTGCTGGCGGCGTGCTTGCTGCTTGCGGCCTGCGCCCCTGCGGAGACGCAGCGCACCGTGTTGGCGCTGGATACCATGACGAGTATGCGCGTGTGGGCGCGCGACGGCGAAGCCGTATGCGACGCCCTGCAGGCGCTGCTTGCGCAAAAGGAAGCCCTTTACACCGCCTACGGCACGCAAAGCGACATCGGCCGCCTCAACAGCCTGGGCGAGGCGGATGTATCGCCGGAGACCTTCGCCCTTCTGCAGCAGAGCCTTGCGCTGGGGGAGGCGACCGGCGGGGCGTTTAACCCGTGCATGCTGCCCGCCATGCGGGCGTGGGGGTTCCGGCCGGACGGCATGCAGGACCGCCGCCCAAGCGAGCGGGAACGCGCGGACCTTGCGGTTATTTGCGATATGAGCGGCGTACGGCTGACGGCACCCGCACACGTGCAGTTAAAACCCGGCGTGGCTCTGGACCTGGGCGGCATCGCAAAGGGCCGGGTAGGGCAGGAGATATACGACTGGCTCAGCGCGCATAGGGACGAGTTTGGCATCCGCGCAGCCATCATCACCCTGGGCGGGAACGTGGTGGCCTTTGGCGCGCGCCCGGACGGCAGCGACTGGCGCGTTGGCGTGCGCAACCCCTCCGGCGGGCAGGGGATTGTAGGCTATGTGCAGGTGTCGGACGCGCACGTTGTTACCGCCGGCGACTCCGAACGCTTCTACGTGGCCGCGGATGGCATGCGCGTGGGGCACATCCTCGATCCGCGCGTTATGGCCCCGGCGGATGCGGGGCTGCTAAGCGCCACGATCATCGCCCGCGACGGCGCGGTGGCGGACGCGCTGTGCACCGCCGTGTTTGTACTGGGCGAGGAGAAGGGCACATCGCTTCTGCGCGAACGCTTCCCGGAGGTGGGGTACGTGCTGTGCCGCACGGATGGGACGCATGTTTGCGGCGGAGCGCCGCAGCTTTGCCGCTTTACGGCGGGTGAGCCTTGAAACGCCTGATAACGCGCGGGGACGTACTTGTCATCGCCGCGCTGCTCGCCCTGTCGTTGTTGGCGTTCGCGCTGCCGCTGCTTGGCCGCGCGGGGAGCGAGGTGCAGGTGCGCGCGCCCGGCGGCGCATACGTGTACGCTCTTTCCAAGGACGGCGTATACCGCATCGAGGGCCGCGGCGGCGCGCTCACGCTGCAGATTGACGGCGGTGCGGCCTTCGTGAGCGAGTCCGACTGTCCGGACAAGCTGTGCGTGCGCGTTGGCCGGCTCTCGAGGGCCGGGGACACGGCGGCCTGCCTTCCCCTTGGCATTGTGGTCACCATCACGGGAGGGCGCGCGGATGTGGACGCCGAAACGCACTAAGAGCGCTACCCAAAGGCTGGTGCGCGTGGCGGCGATTGCCGCGCTTGCGGTGCTTCTGCATGTGGTGGAGAGCGCCCTGCCCCCTCTGCCCTTGCCGGTGCCGGGCGCGCGGCTGGGGCTTGCCAACGTGGCCGCGGTGTTCACGCTGTACGCCTTTGGGCCGCTGGACGCCCTGCTCGTAACGGCGCTGCGCGTGCTGCTCGGCTCGCTCTTTGGCGGTACGGCCCTCACCGCGCTGTACGCCATGAGCGGCGGACTGTGCGCCGCCGGGTGTATGATGCTCGCCAAGGGCCTTTCCCGCGGGCGCCTTGCTCTCTCTCCGGTGGGCGTGTCCGTGGCAGGCTCCTTCGGGCACGGCCTTGGGCAGATCGCCGCCGCGTCCTTTGTGACGCGTTCGTATGCGCTGCTGCTCTACCTGCCCGCGCTTACGCTCATTGGCATTCCCACCGGCGTATTCATCGGCCTGTGCGCGCACGCTTTGCTTACGCGCCCCGGCTTTCTCAAGCAAATGTAGGAGGTTCACATGACCAAGAAGGAGCGTACCGCCGCCGTTATCGCCGGGCGCAAGCCTGATCGCACCGCCGTTCTGGGCGGATGGATTGCCAGCCCGGATATGATCCTTGCGCTGACCGGAGCCACCCAAGACGAGTACTGGGCCGATCCGGTAGCCGTGTCCGTCCGCGCCTATATGGCGCTGGAGAACGACGCGCTGATGAACGTGTTCGTGCCCAAGAAGGGTACCTACCGGTGCGTGGACGAGCGCGATTATCGCAGCGCCTCCGGCAGCATGTCGCTGGAGGAGGCCGTGGCGCACATTGAGGCGCGGCCGGACGGCGTGGAGATGGAGGCCGCATTCGACGAGGAGGCCGCCTATGCGGACTTTCGCCGGCACCTACAGGACAGCGCCCCGCGCATGGGCGATATGGCCTTTCTTCCCACCTACTGGGAGGGTGCGGCGCGTATCACCTGGTTTCAGCAGTACGGGTACGAAAACTTCTTTCTCATTATCGGGCTGTATCCGCAGCTGCTCAAGAAGCTGTGCCGCATCGGCGGCTCGGAGGCCGTGCTGCGCAACCGCCTTGTGGCCCGCGCTTACCGCGAGGGCCTGTATCCGGGCGCGACGCTCTTTGGCGAGGACATCTGCACCCAGCGCGGGCCCATGGTCTCGCCCGAACTTTTGCGCGAGGTGTACGCCCCGGAGCTTACGCGCGGCCTACAGCCGCTGCTTGATGCGGGCGTGCGGCCGGTGTGGCACTGCGACGGCGACGTGCGCGCCATTATGCCCATGCTTCTTGAGTGCGGCATCCGCGGCTTTCAGGGTTTTCAGCCCGAGTGCGGCGTCACGCTGGACTATATTCTCTCCCAAAGGCTGCGGGACGGAGGCAAACCCCTCGTCTTTGGGCCTATGGCCGTCACCACTGAGCTGCCGGTCATGACGCCCGCGCAGGTGAAGGCGCGCGTGGCTGAGGTGATCGCCGCCTGCCGTGACCGTGCCGATCTGTTCTTGTTCACATCGAACACGATCAACCCCGATATTCCGCTGGACAACCTGATCGCCATGCGGGACGCCGCGCAGCAGACGCCTATTTAGGGGAAGATCCGTGCACACTTACCAAGGAGGGCTAACCATGCACGAGTGTATCTATCTGCGCTCCAGCCGCCTGCTTGCCAAGGTCGCCCTGCCAGGCCGAGGAATCTATGCGCAGCACCGGTTTGACTACACGGCCTTTGTGCCCGACGTGGTGCTGGACGGAAAGCACGTCGTCGGCGTGCCGGAGCAGATCATTCCCGCGCGCTGGACGAGCTATGGTGCGGGCTTCTGCAGCGGCTTTAACTGGCAAACGCCCGCGCGCGAGGCTGGGATGGGCGGCATGTTCCTGCAGCCGGGCGTAGGCGTGCTTACGCAAAAGCCGGGCAAGACCGACTGGGACATCCGCGGTTCGTACGGCATTCGGATGGCGGACTTCACCTGGGAACGCAGCGAGAGCGCCATGTCTTTCGCAGCCGAGTCGCCGGTTGTGAGCGGCTTTGGCGCGGCGCTGCGCAAGGTGTTGTCGCTTCAGGGCAACGCCATGACGGTCACCACCACGCTTACGAACACGGGCGATAGGCCCATCCGCGAGTGCGAGGAGTACAACCACAACTTCCTTGCCATAGACGGCCACCCGTTCGACGAAGGATACCTTCTGGACCTGCCGATGATCGAACGGTATCCGGAAATGCCCGAAGGCGTCCTGCGCACGCCCGGCGGTATACGTCTGGCCGCGCCGCGCAGGGAGCCTTTCTTTTTCCGCACGGACGACGTGCGCCATTCGCCCGGGCCGTGCTGGACGCTGACGCGGCCGGACGAGGGCGTGCGCGTCAGCGAGGAAGCGGCGGATTTTGCGCCCAAAGGCGTCGCCGTTTGGGGCATCGAGCACGTCATGTCGCCCGAGGTGTTCTATGATGTGCAGCTGCTAAGCGGCCAGAGCGCCACCTGGACGCGCCGCTGGGTGTTTGACAATGTCTGAGCCGGCCGTACGCGAGGCCGAAGGGGGCGACTTGTTCGCTCTGCTGGGCCTGTACGCCCATTTGGGCGACAACCCCGTGCCGCCGGATGAGCCGGCGCTACGTGCGCTGTGGGCGCGCATCCTGCAAACGCCGGGGCACGCCGTGCTGCTCGCTGACGCGGACGGCGTTCCCGTGTCCACCTGTACGCTCACCATCGTTCAGGGCTTGACGCATGGTCAGCGGCCGTACGCTGTGATAGAAAACGTCGTTACGCACCCGGACTACCGCGGCCGCGGCCTGGCCACGGCCGTACTGCGCGAGGCGCAGGTGCGCGCCAGGGCGGCGGGCTGTTACAAGGCGATGCTCATGACCGGCTCCAAGCGCCCCGAAACACTGGCGTTTTATGAGCGCGCGGGCTTTCAGCGTGGCACGAAAACCGCCTTTGACATGCGCATTCCGTAAGCAATAGGGGGAACCATGCGACTACAAAAATACCTTTCGGCCTGCGGCGTGGCATCGCGCCGCGCGGCCGAGGACCTGATGCGCGAAGGGCGCGTACGCGTGAACGGCGTTGTGATCGACCAGATGGGCGCGCTGGTGGCGGAAGGCGACGAGGTGTGCGTGGACGGCCGGCCTGTCTTTCCAAGCGCCGCGCGCCGCACCATTTTGCTGTACAAACCCGTGGCCGTGATGACCACCATGAGCGATCCGGAGGGCCGCCGCACCGTGCGCGACCTGCTTTTGGAGGTGCCCGAACGCGTGGTGCCCGTGGGGCGGCTGGACTGGGACACGGAGGGGCTTCTTCTGCTGACGGACGACGGCGCGCTGTGCCATGCGCTCACGCACCCGTCCGTTGAGGTACCCAAGGAGTACACGGCGCGCGTGCGGCCCTGCCCGAACGTTTCTGCGCTTCAGGCGCTACGCGCGGGCGTCGTGATGGAAGGCGACCCGCGCCCCACCGCCCCCGCTCAGGTGGTGTGCGTGCCGCGGCCGGGGGGCATCGCCGACGTGGCCGTCACCATTCACGAGGGACGCAACCGGCAGGTGCGGCGGATGCTGGCGGCCGTTGGTCTGGAAGTGCTCTCCCTGCGGCGCACGGGGCTCGCCTTCCTGCGCCTAAACGACATGAAGCCGGGGGAGTACCGCGACCTGACGCCCGGCGAGCTGCAGAAGCTGCGGCGTATCGCCCGCCTGAGCGACGCTCAGGCAAGAGATGGAGTCGGCGGGCCAACGTCGGACGGGGGCGACAGGGCATGAGCGAGGCGTTTCGGCTCTCAAACGCCCGCAGCCTGGCGCACGATGCCGTGCGGCGCGTACTGCGGCCGGGCATGCGCGCCGTGGACGCCACCATGGGCAACGGGCACGACACGCTCTTCCTGTCGCGGCTCGTTGGGCAGAGCGGGGGCGTTGACGCCTTTGACGTGCAGGAACGGGCCCTTGCGGCTACGCGCGCGCGCCTGTTGGAGGCGGGCGTTTCGCAGTGCGTTTTGCTGCACTTGTTGGGGCACGAGCGTATGGCGGACGTTGTGGCGCCGGGCGTGCACGCCGTGCTCTTTAACCTTGGGTGGCTGCCGGGCGGCGACAAGAGCGTCACCACGCATGTGTCCACCACGCTGGCCGCCCTGGATGCGGCGCTTTCGCTGCTTGCGCCGGGCGGCATACTCAGCGTGTGCATCTATCCCGGGCACGAGG
This sequence comes from Eubacteriales bacterium, assembly GCA_031553225.1. Classification (GTDB taxonomy): domain Bacteria; phylum Bacillota; class Clostridia; order Christensenellales; family UBA1750; genus JAVBLU01. The sequence goes on along the minus strand of JAVBLU010000001.1, from coordinate 137,922 downwards.
AGGGCGCGCGCGAGCTTGCGGCCATCGCCGCTTGGGCGTCAGGCCTATCGGTGCGCGAGCATACGGCCCTCCTGCACAGCTTTCTCAACCACCCCAGCAATCCGCCCGCCTTCCTGCTCGTGCAAAGGGCCGTGCTGGAGGAGCCATGACACAGACGGTTCGGCGGCTGCTTCTTGGCTGGTATGCGCAGAACGCCCGTGATCTGCCTTGGCGGCGCACGGCCGATCCGTACGCCGTGCTCGTGTCGGAGGTCATGCTTCAGCAGACGCGCGTAGCGGCGGCGCTGCCGTACTATGAGCGCTTTATGGCGCGTTTCCCAACGGCCGAGGCGTTGGCCGCGGCGGACGAGCAGGAGGTGCTCTCCCTGTGGCAGGGCCTTGGGTATTACAACCGGGCCCGGAAGCTTCAGCAGGCGGCGGCGCAAGCCGCGCAGCTGGGCGGCTTTCCGCGCGAGGCGTCCGCCCTGCGCGCCTTGCCCGGCTTCGGGCCGTACACGGCGGGCGCGGTCGCCTCGCTGTGCTTTGACGCGCGCGTTCCGGCTGTTGATGGCAACGTGCTGCGCGTGATCGCCCGCCTCTTCGCCATCGACGCGCCCGTGGACAAGCCCGCCGGCCGCCGGGCCGTGGAGGCCATCGCCGCGGAACTGTCCGACTGCGATACGCCCGGACAGTGGAATCAGGCCGTGATGGAGCTGGGCGCGCTCGTATGCACGCCGCGCTCGCCCGCGTGCGGTGCATGTCCCGGGTCGTCCCTGTGCCTTGCCCGTGCGGCCGGGCGGGCAGGGGAACTGCCGGCGCTCTCGCCCAAACGCCCGCCCGCCGAGGAGGAATGGCTGGTGGCCGTGCTGCTCGCCCCGGGCGGCGTGCTCATGCAGCGGCGGCCCGAGCGCGGCATGCTTGCCTCCATGTGGCAGTTTCCTATGCTTCAGGGCGCCGCGCAGGCCGCGCTCGCCGCGCTGGGCGCGCGCGATCTGCGGCCGTTGCCGGACAGCGTGTTTCGCTTTACGCACCGCGTTTGGCGCATGCGCGGCGTGATCGGCGCCGTCGACGGCGCGCCGGAAGGGTATACGGCGGTCGATCTGGCCGCTCTGGCCGAGCTGCCCGTACCCACAGCCCTGCAGGCGTACCGGGAGGCGGCGGCGCGCGCGCTTTCGGGGGAGGTGTAGCCATGCGCGCTGTGCTCGTGGCGCTTAACGCGCGCTTCTACCAGACGAATCCGGCCGTGCGTCTGCTGGCGGCCAGGCTGGCCGCTTGCGGGCACGAGACGCACATCGTGGAGGACCACACGGGCCGGCCGCTTTGCGATACGCTGCGCCGCGTTGAGGCGCTTGCGCCGCAGGCCGTCGGCCTTTCGTGTTATGTCTGGAACGCGCCGGAGATGGCGCGTTTGGCGGCCGATCTGCGCCAGCTCCTCCCGAACGCGCTGCTCGTTGCGGGAGGGCCGCAGTGCGCGGACGCCGAGCGCTTTCTGGCCGAATGCCCCGTGGACTGCGCCGTGTGCGGGCCGGGCGAGGAGGCGCTGCCGATGCTTCTGAGCGCGCGCGAGCGCGCGGAAGCCGTCCCGCGCGTCGTGTCCGTCCCGCCTCTGCCGCCCATGGGCGATGGATATCGGGCCGATGAGGACCTAACCGGCCGCATCGCCTACCTGGAGACGTCGCGGGGCTGTCCGTATGCCTGCGCGTACTGCCTCTCTGCGCGCGAAACCGGGGTGCAGGCCCTGGACGCGCAGGCGACGGCCGCCCTGATACGCGCGCACCGAAGCCGAGGCGCGCGCGTGGTGAAGCTGGTGGACCGCACCTTTAACGCCGACCCGCAGCGCGCCCGCGCCGTTTGGCGCGAGCTGGGGGCGGAGGACGGCTCGCCCGTGCATTTCGAGGTTGGCGCGCATTTACTGGCCGAGGAGGACGCGGAGGCGCTGCGCGGCGTGCCGGAGGGCCGTTTCCGCTTCGAGGTGGGCGTGCAGTCCACCGACGAGCGGGCGCTGCGCGCCGTGCACCGCGCGCCCAACTGGCCGCAGGTGCGGCGGGGGCTTGCGCTGCTGCGCGAGCGGACGGCCGTTACCGTGCATGCCGACCTGATCGCCGGCCTTCCCGGAGAGACGCTGCAGGGCTTCGGCCGCTCTTTTGACGAGGTATACGCCCTGCGCCCGCACGAGCTGCAGCTGGGCTTCCTAAAGATTTTGCCCGGCGCGCCCATGGAGGCCATCGCCCGCGAACGCGGCTACCGCTGCTCGCCGAATCCGCCCTACGAGGTGATCGCCACCGACGCGCTCACCTACCGCGAACTGTGCGCGCTGCATGACGTCGAGGAGACGCTTAACTGGCTGCGGCTGTACCCCGCCGCGGAGGCGCTGCTGCTGGGCGCGTGCGCGCCAAGCGCATTTGCGGCGGTGCACGCACTGGCGCTGGGCTTGCGCGCACAGGACGCTTTTGCGCGGCCGCTTGCGCAGAACGCGCGGGCTCAGGCGCTTTGCGCCGCCGCCCCGCCGGACGTCCCGCGCGACGCTCTGTCGGATGCGCTGGCCTTTGATTTTTATCGGCTGGGCGCGCCCGGCCGCGCGCCGGACTTCATGCCCGCCCCGGTATACGGCGAGGCGCAGATCGCCCGGCTCATGCGCGCCGCATCCGCCGCGCCGCGTGCGCGCGTGCTGCCCATGCGCATCGATCCGTTCGCGCTCATGGCGCACCGCCGCCTTCAGCCGGCCGCCGGCCTGGTGATGATCGAGGACGCCCGAGCCGTTTTCCTCACGCGACAAAGCTGAAGGGAGAGCCGAAGCATGGCGCGTCAGCAGCACAGATGCCACGGCGACCCCAAGCGCTTCGAGGCGGTCGCGGCCTTCATCTTTGGCCGGTTTGGCGGCTCCGTCCGCTACATCGCCGATGTGGCAGGAGGCCAGGGTCTGCTCGCACAGGCGCTGCAAAAGCGCTACGGGTACGTCGCCGAGGTGATCGATCCGCGCGGGAATGTGATCAAGGGCCTGCAAAGCCGCGCCTGCGCGTATACGTCCTCCATGGCAGACTACTACGACCTGATCGTAGGCCTGCACCCGGACGAGGCCACGCGCGCGGTGGTGGAATCCACCCTCGTACGGCCCACTCTGGTGCTGCCCTGCTGCAACTTCTGGTCGGAGGAAAAGCTTGGGCGCGACGCCCTGCTGGACGCCATCGCCGCCTGGTACGCGCAGCGGGAACTGCCCTTTGAGCGCGTGGTATTCCCCTTCGCCGGCCCCAAAAATCTGGGTCTGCTCGCCTTTCCAAAACCATGAGCAAACGCCCGCCTTTCCAGTGAAAGGCGGGCGTTGTAGCATTTTTCATCAGGCGGCGCCGGCCTAGCGCAGCACGGCGTCCTCGTACAGAGGGTATTTGGCGCACAGCTCGAGCACGGCTTCCTTGATACCGGGCAGAGCGTCTTCGCCCTGCTTGATGCAGCGCGCGATGAGCTCGCCGATGAGCGTCATATCCGCTTCCTTCATGCCGCGGCTGGTGACGGCCGGGGTACCGATGCGTACGCCGGAGGTGACGAAAGGCGAGAGCGTGTCAAAGGGGACGGCGTTCTTGTTCACCGTGATGTTGCACTTGCCCAGGCGCTTCTCCAGCTCCTTGCCGGTAACGTCCGTGCCGGTCAGGTTCACCAGCATGAGATGATTGTCCGTGCCGCCGGACACGAGGCGCAGGCCGTTCTTGGTAAGCGAGGCGGCCAGGGCCGCGGCGTTCTTCACAATCTGCCGCTGATACTCCTTGAAAGAAGGCTCCAGCGCTTCCTTCAGGCATACGCCCTTGGCGGCGATCACGTGCATGAGCGGGCCGCCCTGCGTGCCCGGGAAGATGGCCTTGTCGATGAGCTCGGCGTATTGTGCCTTGCATAGGATCATACCGCCGCGCGGACCGCGCAGCGTCTTGTGCGTGGTGGTGGTCACGAAATCCGCCAGGGGCACGGGGGAGGGATGGCACCCGGCCGCCACGAGCCCGGCGATGTGCGCCATGTCCACCATGAGCAGCGCGCCCGCCTCATCGGCAATGGCGCGGAACTTGGCAAAGTCCAGAACGCGGGGGTACGCCGAGGCGCCCGCCACGATCATCTTGGGCTTTTGCTGCAGGGCCAGGGCGCGCAGCGCGTCGTAGTCGATCGTCTCGGAGCCTTCGCTGACGCCGTAGGGCACAATGTTAAAATACTTACCGGAGATGTTCACGGGCGAGCCGTGCGTCAAGTGCCCGCCGTGCGCGAGGTTCATGCCCAGGATCGTGTCGCCGGGCTTCAGCATGGCGAAGTACACGCCCATGTTCGCCTGCGCGCCGGAGTGGGGCTGTACGTTGGCGTGATCGGCCCCGAAGAGCTGGCAGGCGCGCGCGCGCGTGAGCTCCTCGGCCACGTCCACCCACTTGCAACCGCCGTAGTAGCGCTTGCCCGGATAACCTTCCGCGTACTTGTTCGTCAGGTGGGAACCCATGGCCGCGAGCACGGCCGGGCTGACAAAGTTCTCGGAGGCGATCAGTTCCAGGTGGCGGCGCTGGCGCTGCAGTTCCTTGTCCATGGCCTCGGCCATCTCAGGATCGGCGGCGTAGAGGAGTTTGAAGTCGATCATGCGCTAAACCTCCATTTCATGCGGTATATGATACCACCTGCGCATGCGCTCTGCAAGAAATACCGGCGCGGGTTTCCCAAATGTTCGGACGCACCTAGCGGGCGGCGCGGCGTGACAGACGCATGATCAGCTTGACGATCTCCACCAGGGGAATGATGAGCGCGGCCATACCGACAGCCTGAAGCCACTGCACAAGGGTGAGCGCCGTCACCGAGAACACCGCAGCAACGGCGGGTACGTTCAGTATAATCACCAGCATCGCCAGCGGCAGCAGCGCCGACAGTAGCAGCGTCGGGTTGTTCAGCGTTTCCAGGTGAAAAATGGAGCGTTTCCCGGCCTTGATGTTGAAGGAATGAAACAGCTGAATGACGGACAGGGTTACAAACGCCATGCTCGTGCCCGCCACGGGGGAGGCATTCCGCCCGACGGCGTATGCGCCCAGCACGAGCGCGGCCATAAACGCGCCCTGGTAGATGAGCGCGAAGGACAGTCCGTGCGCAAAGAAGCTTTCGCTCGCGTTGCGGGGCGGCTCCTGCATCACACCCGGCTCGGCCTTGTTAAGGCCAAGGCCGATAGCGGGCAACGAATCGGTCACCAGGTTGATGAAGAGGATGTGCACCGGGCTTAAAAACTCCACGCCCTGCGGCAGCGCAAGCGTTGCAACAAACAGCGCCAGCACCTCGCTGATGTTGCTGGAGAGCAGGAACTGCACGGCCTTGCGGATGTTCGTGTAGATCTTGCGGCCCTCTTCCACGGCCGAGACGATGGTGGCGAAGTTGTCGTCCGAGAGGAGCATGTCGGCTACGCCCTTGGACACATCCGTGCCCGTGATGCCCATGCCCACGCCGATGTCCGCGGCTTTCAGAGCAGGAGCGTCGTTCACGCCGTCGCCCGTCATGGCCACCACCATGCCCCGCTTCTTCCACGCGCGTACGATGCGCACCTTGTTCTCCGGCGACACGCGCGCATATACGCGGATGAAGGGAAGCTTCTCGTCCAGCTCCTCCTCGCTCATGGCGTCCAGCTCGCGCCCGAAGAGCGCCAGGCACCCGTCCTCCAGAAGGCCGATCTCCCGGGCGATGGCCATGGCCGTGTCCTTGTGGTCGCCCGTGATCATAATGGGCGTGATGCCCGCGGAGCGGCACCGCGCCACCGCCTCGTACACCTCCGGCCGGGGAGGATCGATCATGCCCGCAAGGCCGGCCAGAATGAGGCCCACCTCCATGTCCTCGCCTTCGCGAAAGGGCTTATACGCCCCGCCCAGCACGCGCAGCGCCTGAAGGGCCATCTCGCGGTTCGCAGCCAGCACGGCCGCGCGCAGCTCCTCGCTGAGGGGCGCGACCCCGTCGGCGGTTACGATATGCGTGCAGCAGCGAAGGAGTTCGTCGGGCGCGCCCTTCGTAAACACAATGCGGCCGTCCGGCGTGTCGTTCACGGTGGACATCATCTTGCGCTCCGAGTCAAAAGGCCGCTCGTCCACGCGCGGATACGCCGTGAGATGCGCTTCCAGGCCGCAGCTCAGCGCAAAGCGCTTCAGCGCCGTCTCGGTGGGGTCGCCCAGGTCACCCTCCTGCCGCAGCACCGCGTCGTTGCATACGCACAGCGAGGCGATCAGCATGTCGCGCGCGCCCGCGGGCGCCTCGTATCCCTCGGCCGGGCAAAGGCTGCCGCGCGCGTAGACCTGCCGCACGTTCATGCGGTTTTGGGTGAGGGTGCCGGTCTTGTCGGAGCAGATGATCTGCGCGCATCCAAGCGTCTCCACGGCCGGCAGACGCTTGATGATGGCCTTGCGCTGCGCCATGCGCGTCACGCCCATGGCCATCACGATGGTGACCACAGCCGGGAGCCCTTCGGGTATGGCCGCCACGGCGAGCGATACGGACATGAGGAAGGCATGCAGCGCGTTCTGCAGCGTTAGCCCCCCGCGCAGAACGCCCGCGGCAAACACAAGCACGCAGATGCCGATGACCACCACGGTGAGCGTGCGGCCGATCTCGCCCAGCTTCTTCTGCAGCGGGGTCTCCTCATCCGGCTCGGCGTTGATGATATGGGCGATACGGCCCATCTGCGTGCGCATGCCCGTGGCTTCAACGATCCCCCGGCCGCGTCCGTAGGTGACGGACGTGCCGTTGAAGGCCCGGTTGAGCCGATCGCCAAGGGGCGCGTCCTCAGCCACGTCGGCGGATGCGTTCTTTTCCGCGGGCACCGATTCGCCCGTGAGGGAGGCTTCCTCAACCTTCAGGCTGGCGCTTTCCAGCAGGCGCAAATCGGCGGGGACCAAATCGCCCGCCTCCAGCAGCACCAAATCGCCCGGCACGAGCTGTTCGGCCGGCAGGATGGCGGGCGCGCCGTCGCGCACAACACGGGCCGTCTGGGCGGACATTTTTTTCAGCGCCTCGATGGCCGCCTCGGCTTTTTGCTCCTGAATGAGGCCGATGGCCGTGTTGAGCAGCACAACGGCCAATATGATCAGCGAGTCGATCCATTCGCCCAGCAGCCCGGAGATGAGCGCCGCGCCGAGAAGCACCAACACCATCGGGTCGCGCACCTGCCCCCAAACGCGCGCGAGGAAAGGCGTTTTCGGCTTTTCCGCCAGGGCGTTTGGTCCGTACTGGGCAAGCAGCTGCGCCGCCTGCGCGGTGGTAAGGCCGGTTTGTTGTGGCGTGTGCATCGACGTATCCCCTTTCAGTTGCCGGTAAAAAAAAACCTATACCGCTTTATGCGGTAAGGTCTTGTCATTTCATCATGCGCCGGACGCATATCGCGTCGGGGTTGGCGGCGTCATGCGCCGGTCCTCCGGCTGACTACTCCCCTTATGCTTGGGTGATTATACCATGGCTCGTGCCGCCGCGTCAAACGAAACGGCTGTCTTTTCCAAGCACATTGACATGAAGGCGTACTCCTACGGTATAATACGCGTAGAGGGCGAGGGGCTCTTTAAAAGGGGAGACGCGCATGGACAGGTTCATCAAATATACCTTCGCCGTCATCGGCATCATCTTGGGGCTGTTGCTCCTTTGGGTGTGGCGCCAGCCGCTGTTAAGCGCGGCCGGCGTGCTTGTGGGCGGCATGACGGTGGCCTTCCTGTCGTATCCGCTGACGGCGCTGCTGGAGCGGCGCATAAAGCGGGGCATTGCGGCGGCGCTTACCGTGCTCATCGTCATCCTGGCAATAACGGGGCTGCTCGTGGTGGTCGTGCCGGTCTTCGCACGGCAGATCAGGGACCTGATCGACCGCATGCCCAGCTACCTAAGCGCCATGTGGACATTCCTGCGGTCTTTGGACGACTGGCTGACCGAGCTGGGCCTGGGAGCGCCTATGGACAGTTTGGCCCTGGACCCGGCGCGCATGTCTGCCGTGATCGGCGGCTTTGTTGCCCGCATACCAGGCATGGCTGGCTCCATGACGAGCGTGATCGCTCGCATCTTCCTCGTGCCAGTCGTTGCCGTGTATCTGCTGCGCGACCGCCAGGCCATCTTCGAACGGCTTCAGCTGCTGCTTCCGGCGAGCAAGCGCCCCATGGCCATACGGGCCGGCAAGGCCGCGCGCCGCGTACTTGCCACCTACGTGCGCGGGCAAATCACCGTGTCGCTCATCACGGGCACGCTCACGGCCATCGCCTTGGCATTCGTCGGTCTGGACGGCTATCTGGTGCTCGGCGCGGGCATGGCCGTGTTCAATCTCATCCCGGTGTTCGGGCCTTTTCTAGGAGCCGTGCCGGCGCTCATCGTCGCGGCGGCCTCCATGCGGCTGTCCACGGTGCTCATCACGGCTGCGTGCATATTCGGCGTGCAGCAGTTTGAGAGCGCCTTCGTCACCCCGCGCGTCATCGGGCAGGGTTCGGGCCTGCACCCCGTGGCCATCATCATGGCGCTGCTCGTGGGCGGGGGCGTGGGCGGCGTAATGGGTATGCTCTTTGCGGTGCCGGTCGTCCTCATCGTGCGCGCGGCGTGGCGGGCGGCGAACGACGAGCACTTCTCGGTTGCAACGCCTCCGCCCCGCAAGCCGCACGAACCTTCTCGCCGCAAAGGCGGCTAACTCCGCAGGAAGAGCGCCGCGCGCTCTATGAGCGCCTCGTAGGGCACGAGGGAAAAATCCGTCGTATCGACCACAATGCGCTCGCCGCCCGCGTCGAATACGGCCATGGCCGCCTGGCTGCCGGCAAAACTTTCAAAGGCGGGCGTACCGTGCGATTTGTGAATGGGATCGCGCTCAGGCGAGGCGTCCCGCGCAATGAAGCGCTGGTAAAGCGTGCGCATGTCGCCCGCCAGCACAAAGGAAAGCGAGCGCCCGCCCGATGCCGCTATGAGTTGCCGCAGCGACTGCGCTTCATGCGGGCGAAAATTGCTCTCCAGCAACACATCGCTTCCGGCGGCCAGGTGCGCGGCCGCGGCGTAGCAGAGCATGCCGAAGGCGGCGTGGGAGAGCTCCTGGTTTTCCTCGTACGTGCTCGTATGCACCGAGGCGGCCAGTGTCTCCTTGATCGTGTCCTTCATAAAGCAGGGGATGGCCAGCGCCAAGGACAGGCGCTGCGCGAAGCTGGATTTGCCGGCGGCCACGCACCCGGCCACCATGATGACTTTTCGCATGCAGCTCACCTCGAAAATTCTTGCTTGACGAATGTCCCGCGCCGCGGTTATAATCATATGCGTTCTGCACAGGGGTATGATGTAATGGTAACATAACGGTCTCCAAAACCGTCCTTGAGGGTTCGAGTCCTTCTACCCCTGCCAACCAAGAAGCCCGCAAACGATGCAATTCGTTTTCGGGCTTCTCTTTGCGCTGTAAGGCCCTGCGGCTTACCCTTGCGCGGGCGGGGCCTCGGTGTCGTACAGCCTGCGCTCCTGCTTGGAGCGGTACATCAGCTGGTCCACGTGGCCCAGAAAGGCCCAGGGGGTGCGCGTGTCGGCCGCCTCGTACACGTCACATCCGATGCTCATGGAGAGCGTGTAGGGATGCGCACGGCTGTCGTTGAACGCTTGCAGGTTGCTTTGGATGCGCGCAACGGTCTCATCGGCCAGCGCGTGCGACTTAAGGATGAGCAGGAATTCGTCGCCGCCGTACCGCGCCGCAAAATCGAAGCGGCGCACGCTGCCGCGCAGAAGCTCTGCCACCGTGCACAGGGCTTTGTCGCCCTCCGCATGCCCGTATAGATCGTTGATCTGCTTGAATCCGTCCATGTCGATCATGATGAAAGTATACGCTTCTAAGCGCGAAGACCGTGCCAGCGAAGCCAAATACTCCTCGCAGCTTCTGCGGTTGTGCAAACCCGTCAGGCTGTCCGTGCGCGTCTCCGCGCCGATGATGAACAGATACGCAAACAGCACCGTGCAGAAAAAGCATGGCCACACGAGCCGCGACCCGGGCGCGAACAGGTCCATCATGGCGCCGATGCACGTGGGCACAAAAAACAAAAGCAGCAGGTTGATCTGGTGCCGCGTGACGTTTTTGCGGCTGAGGTACAGGTCGGCGGCGGTAAAAGGCAGCGGCGCATAGCTGACAAGCAGGCGTAAAAAATACATATCGCCGCGCACATAGCGGTTGCCCTCGTCGATGTAGAAGTAAAAGCCACGTCCGGTGTTCAGAATGAGGAGCGCGATGTTTACGACGCACAGAGCCCCGATGATGACGCACAGCTTGCCGATGCGGCGGGGATCGCGGTTGGCGCTATAATCGATGTAGATCATCACCGAGGCATAGGCGATAAACTGGAAGACAAAGTACACGACGTTGCTCCAGTACACCGCGTTGTAGGCCAGCGCGCCGGGCTTTCCTGCAAACAGGTCGTAACAAAGCTCGCTGAAGATGGCCGCTGTGGCCACGCCGATGATGAAAAAGACGATGCGGCGCTGCACCTCGTCCACAGACCGGTGGCGCGCATAATCGATGGCGATGAAGGTAAAACCGAGGATCGGCGCGGCCAGAATGCTCAGGCCGGTAAAAAACTCCATGGGAACCCCCCGTTCAGGACGACGCAACTGTGGCGGCGGGGAAGGAACCGTTCGGCGCTAGAATTTGCCCAGACCGTCCGTGCCGTATTGGGCGAAAAAATCGGCCTTGAAAGCGGCGAAACGGTCTTGCGCGATGGCGGCGCGCGCATCTTTCATCAGTGCGAGTAAAAAGTGCAGGTTGTGGATGCTGATCAGATGGAGCGCCAGAATCTCTTCAGCCTTAAACAGGTGCCGTATGTAGGCACGGGAGTAATTTTGGCAGGCGTAGCAGCCGCAGCCCTCGTCCAAGGGCAGGTAATCCTCGGCGTGGGCGGCGTTGCGCACCACCAGCCGACCGCGCCCGGTCAGCGCCGTGCCGTTGCGCGCCACGCGCGTGGCCAGCACGCAGTCAAACATGTCTACCCCGCGCAGGGCGCCCTCCAGAAGGCAGTCTGGCGAGCCTACGCCCATCAGGTACCGCGGCTTTTCCCGAGGCAGCAGATCCGTCACGATGGGCAGCATCTCGTACATGACGGCCTTTGGTTCGCCAACGGACAGCCCGCCGATGCCGTAGCCAGGGAACTCCATATCCGTAAGCGCCTTGGCGGATTCGCGGCGAAGGCGCGGATAGAACGCGCCCTGCACGATGCCGAAGAGCGCCTGATCCTCGCGCGTATGCGCGCTTTTGCAGCGCGCGGCCCAGCGGTGCGTGCGCTCGGCGGCGGCCTGCGCGCGCGCCTCATCGCAGGGATAAGGCGAGCACTCGTCAAAGGCCATGATGATGTCCGCGCCCAGCGCGTTCTCTATGGCGATGGCGCGTTCGGGCGTAAAGAAGTGGCGCGTGCCGTCGATGTGCGACTGGAAGGTGACGCCGTCCTCCTCCACCTTGCGCAGGCCGGCAAGCGAGAACACCTGAAAACCGCCCGAGTCCGTAAGGATGGGCCGCTCCCAGTTCATGAAGCGGTGCAGCCCGCCCGCGCGCCGGATGAGCTCCTCGCCCGGGCGCATGGCCAGATGGTACGTGTTCGCCAGAATGATCTGCGCGTCCATCTCGCGCAGGTCGCGCTGCGTGACGGCCTTAACGCTGGCCTGGGTACCGACGGGCATGTAGCAGGGCGTGTCGATGGTGCCGTGGGGCGTGTGCAAGCGCCCAAGCCGCGCGCCGGACGGGTCCTCGTGAAGCAGTTCAAAGCGGAACAAGCCGTGTCCTCCTATACGATGAGCATGGCGTCGCCGAAGGAAAAGAATCGATAGCGCTCCCGCACGGCCTCTTCATAAGCCGCAAGCGCGGTCTCCCGGCCGCAGAATGCCGATACGAGCATGAGCAGCGATGATTTGGGCAGATGGAAATTCGTCACGAGCGCGTCCACCGCGCGAAAGCGGTACCCGGGCGATATGAACAAGGCGGTGTCGCCCGTGCGGGCGGACAGCGCTCCGTCCGATCCCGCGCAGCTCTCCAGCGTTCGCACGCTGGTGGTGCCCACGCACACGATGCGCCCGCCGCGTCCGCGCGTTTCGTTCAGAAGCGCGGCGGCCTGCGGCGAGAGCTGGAACCACTCCTCATGCATTACGTGGTTCTCAATCTCTTCCTCCTGCACGGGCCGAAAGGTGCCCAGCCCCACGTGCAGCAGTACGGACACGACGGACACGCCCATGCCCTCGATCCGCTCCAGGAGCTCCGGCGTGAAATGAAGGCCTGCCGTTGGAGCGGCGGCCGAGCCCTCCTCGCGCGCGTACACGGTTTGGTAGCGCGAGGGGTCGTCCAGCTGTGTGGTGATGTAGGGCGGCAGAGGCATGCGGCCCAGACGGTCAAGGTGCTCCTCGAACGCGCCCTCGAAGCGGAAGGCGACGATGCGCCCGCCCCCGGGCGTGGTTTCCTGCATGCGGCAGGTGAGCGCGCCTTCGCCGAAGGACACCGTGGAGCCGACGGGCATGCGGCGGCCGGGGCGCACGAGCGCCTCCCAGCGCGTGGCGTCCAGACGCTTGAGCAGCAGCACCTCGGCCGCGCCGCCTCCCTGCCTCGTGCCCAGAAGGCGGGCGGGCAGCACCTTCGTGCGGTTCAGCACCAGCGCGTCCCCGGGGTGCAGGTACTGCGGCAGTTCGCGGAAAGTGCGGTGCTCCAGGGCGTTGGTTTTACGATGAAGCACGAGCAGACGCGAGGCGTCGCGCGGCTGCGCCGGCGTCTGAGCGATCAGCTCCTGCGGGAGTTCGTAGTCAAAATCGGAGGTGCGCAGATAATCACGTCCCTATCGGTGCCGGGTCGCGCGCATCACCGGGGTTTGCCGGCGACGCGTGCGCGTCGGCTCATACGTTGATTGTCTATTGCATTCTCGCCGCGCCTGCCCAACCGGCGGCTTGCGGCTTTGCCAGGGTGCGGCGGTGCCTACTGCGTTCGGCCGAAGCGGCGTTCCAATTCGGCGCGCGTGATGGCGATGTAGATGGGCCGACCGTGCGGGCAGGTGGGCGGCGCCTCCTGCGCGTCCCGCACCAGCGAACGGATCTGCGCGGGGGTGAGCGGATCGCCCCCCTTGACCGCTTTGCGGCAGGCCAGGCGCACAAGCGCATCCCTCTTCACGTCCAGCGGCTTTGCGCCGCGTATATCAGAAAGCTTGTCCACCATGTCCATGAAGAATGCCTGCAGCTGCGGCTTGCCCAGAATATGCGGAACCGCGCGCACTTCTACGGCGTTGCCGGGGGCGTCCGACAGGTCAAAGCCGATGGCCCCAAGCGCTTCGCCCTCCTCAAGCACCGCAGCCTTCTCGCGCAGGGAGAGTTCAACCAGATAGGGAGAGAGCAGCGGCTGTGCGCCGTGTCCTTCTTGAAGCGAGCGCGTGAAGCGTTCAAAGAGCAGGCGCTCGTGGGCGGCGTGCTGGTCCATCAGCAGAAGCCGGTCGCCCGCGTCGATGACGATGTACGTGCGCAGGGCCTGTCCGACGATGTCCGCGTTCGGCGGCGGCGCGAGGGGCAGCACGGTCTGTGCGTCCTCCCGCAGGCGGGGCAGGGCGCGCGGCTCCACAATGATGCGGGGCAGCTCCTGCGGCGGAAGGGGCTCCGGAACGGTGAAGCGCGGCAGGGGCGGCCGTACGGCCGGCGCAGGGGGCGCCGCCTGAGGCGGCGCGTCGGGCTGCGGGGCGGCGGCAGCCTCTGCGGTAGAAGCCTCTGCCGCGGGCGTGGGTGCGTCCGCCGAAGGCGGGGCCTGCGCCGCGCGCTCCAGCGCCTCGCGCAGCACGATCTGCACGGCCGAGCGCACGAAGCCCTCGTCCGAAAAGCGCACTTCCAGTTTGTTCGGGTGCACGTTCACGTCCAGCTGCGCGGGGGGCAAGTCCACGTGCAGCACGCATATAGGGTAGCGCGCGGTGAGCACCCGCTCGCGGCAGGCGCTCTCCAGGGCATAGCGCAGCGCGTCCGAGCGCACGGCGCGCGTGTTCACAAAGAATGTCTGGTGGCCGCGGTTGCCACGCGCCCATTCGCCCACGCCCACAAAGCCGGACACGAGCACGTATCCCTCGCGCCCGGATATGGGGATCATATGCTGTGCGACCTCCCGGCCATATACGCAGGCCACCGCGCCGCGCGCGCTGCCGTCGCCCGGCGTGTGCAGCATCAGCTTGCCGCCGGAGAGAAAGCGGAAGGCCACGCGTGGGTGCGAGAGCGCCATCTGCGCCACAACGTCCGCCACGTACCCGGCCTCCACGCCCGGCTTATGCAAAAATTTCAGCCGCGCGGGCGTGCGGCCAAACAGCTCGCGCACCTCGATGCTCGTGCCCTCAGGGCACCCGCACGGCCGTACGTCGCCCACCATTCCGCCGCTCACATTCACCAGAAGGCCGTACGCCGAACCGGGGACGCGGCTCTTGAGTGTGACCTCGGCCACGGCTGCGATACTGGGCAGCGCCTCGCCGCGAAAACCGAGCGTGGCGATGTCCGTGAGGGGATCACCCGAACGGATCTTGCTTGTGGCGTGACGCGAGAAGGCCAGCACCACGTCGCTCTCCGGGATGCCGCAGCCGTTGTCCGTCACGCGCAGCAGCTGCAGGCCGCCTTCGCGCACCTCCACCGTAATCGCCGTGGCGCCCGCGTCCAGCGCGTTCTCCACAAGCTCCTTGGCCGCGGCGGCGGGGCGCTCCACAACCTCTCCGGCGGCGATGCGCCCGATCGTGTCGGCGTCCAGCAAGTGGATGGCGTTCAACGCAAAAAGTCCTCCTGCGCTCGTTTTTCACTAGGATATCACAAACCGACGGCACATGAAAGGTTTTCCTTGCGAACGCCCCCCAAAACATGGTATGGTACGGTGTTCCCACCATCGTGCGCGTGTGCCGCTGTTGGAGGGGCAGGCGCTTCCTATGACTTTGGCAGGGGACATCCCGAAACAGCCGCGCACGCGGATTGGCGGATGCGGCCACGACGAAAGGCAGTGACCCGATGCACGGTTCAAAGCGCAATACCTGGAACCCGCGCGTGCGCAACATCGCCCTGGGCGGGCTGATCGCCGCCGTATACGCCGCGCTGACGATGGGCCTTGCGCCCATCTCCTACGGCCCATGGCAGCTGCGCGTGGCCGAGGCGATGTGCATTTTGCCCATCTTCACCCCAGCCGCCGTGCCGGGCCTGTTCGTGGGATGCCTCATCTCCAACCTGCTTTCACAGTACGGGCCGTGGGACGTGGCGCTGGGGAGCCTGGCGACGCT
This sequence comes from Eubacteriales bacterium, assembly GCA_031553225.1. Taxonomy (GTDB): domain Bacteria; phylum Bacillota; class Clostridia; order Christensenellales; family UBA1750; genus JAVBLU01. The sequence continues at coordinate 122,723 of JAVBLU010000001.1, read as the reverse complement.
GCTGGCGGCCATGGCCACCTACAAGCTGCGCGCGCGCCCGTTCCTGGCGTTGTGGCCGCCGGTTCTGAGCAACGCGCTCATCATCGGCGGCATGATCGCCGCGATGTCGCAGACGCCCTTCCTTGTGAACATGCTCAGCGTGGGCGTGGGGGAGATGGGCGCCTGCGTGGTGCTGGGCGGGGGGCTGTACTTGGGCCTGCGCCGCGCTCTGCGCGGCAAGCGGATTTCCGTATAGGAGGAACCGGCATGACCTGCGGGATGTGCGGCTATAGGAACCAAACGGGGGAGACGGCCTGCCGCAGCTGCGGCGCACGGCTGGAAACCCCGCCCGCGCCGGAGGAGACGGAGCGGATGCTGGCGGAACTCTCGGGCCGCGCCGACCTGTTGCGCCCGACCAAGATGGACCGCGCCCTCGCCTGGGCGTGCCTTGCCTTTGCGCCAATTGCCTTCGCAGTGTGCTTTGCGCGCACCGGGGCTGCGTCCTTCGGGCTGGTGGCCGCGCTCGCAGCTCTGGCGGGCGCGTTTTGCGCACGCTTTCCCGCCGCCCTATGGGCGGTGTACAAGGGCCGGATGGAGCTATACGCAGACGCCGGCGACGCTGCTCCAACCGACCTTTGGTCCATCACCCGCAAAATCGGCTATTGGGCGCTTGCGGGCCTTGCCCTGACGGCGGTTGCAGCCGCGTTCATCCTCGGGAACGGCTAGCCGTCGTGCCCGCGTCCGACAAGAGGGGCCGTGCGCATGCACGGCCCCTTTTTGATAGCGGATGAGGCGCGGCTATTTGACGGGAATGACGCGGTCGTTGAAGTCCACGTTCTCGGCGTAGGTGAAGGGAATCTGCCAATGCTTCCACGCAGCCGTGCGCATGTGGGAGAGCGGCGCGCCCCTTTCGCGTGCGCCTTTCAGGCCTTCGCCCGCGAAGGACAGCTCATAGGCGGGCGAGCGAACCTCAAGCAGCACGTCCAGCTGCTGGCGGCCCACTTCCTCCCCGCGGCTGATGTGTACGCTGACGCGCAGCGCGCCTACCTCCGGCTCGGCCAGGTCCAGGTTCAAAAAATCGTCGGAGAACATGAAATCCTGGGCCTCGTCGTAGGCGAAGGAGATGCTCTCATTTGCAGCGCACAGCGTCTCCAGCGCGCTGTCGGCAAAGGCATAGTACGTGCGGGCGAACAACGCTTGCGCCATGGCCGTGTCGTTGGCGGCCTTAGCTGCGGCAAGGGAGGCCTGCAGATCGTCCACGCGGTCGCCCGCACCCAGATCGTCCGGAAAGCGGCCGGCGGCGAAGGCGTCGCACGCGCGCTGCTCCGCGCTGATCAGAGCGGCCTCCACGGCCTGTACGCACTCCTCCGCCTGATCGTCCAGGGTGTAGATGGACTGCAGATGGGACGCGGTTTTGCGTGAAAGCGACAGATTGGCGTACGCCGCCGTAAAGGCCAGAATTCCGAGTACCACGAGCACGATCATCATGAAGATGACCAGCACCGAGGATGCGCCGCGCCGATTGCGCAGCCAGGCGGAAAGCGCTTTCATCACTTGACCACCTCCGTAACGAACGTGCGGCTGGTGGTGAAATCACAAAGGACGGTCGAGCCTTTGGAGGTGGAGTTCTCCGTAGGCACGCGGGTGATGCTCACGCGCACCTGCATGCGCTGCGCCGCGGCCCGGGCGTCCCCCGCCCCACCGAAGGCGAGCGGAAACGCGGTCTCGCCCAGCGAGGGTCCAAGCGTCGCGCGCAGCTCGTAGTAGGCGAGAGCCGGATCGACGGTGGGCGTCCAGCGCTTGTCGTACGCCAGATTGAGTGTCACCAGGCCGCCCTCGCGCGTGACGCGCGCGCCGTCGAATACGTCGGCGTAGATGAGCTGATCGCTGGGCGTGGTGCGCAACACCTCGCACGCCTGCCCGGCTACCAGCGCCGCGCGGTCGATGTCTGCCGCGTCGTGCTGCAGGCGCGAGGAGACGATGAACATGTCCAAAATGAATACGCTGATGAGCGCAAGCGCGGCGATGGATACGACCATCTCCACGAGCGTGAACCCCTCTTTTTGCCGCGCGAGGCGGCGAACACAGGCGATGAGCCGTCTCATGCTATTCCCCCGAGCGCAGCGCGATGACGCTGCTCATGGTCTTGTCCGTTTCCTCGCCGTTTTCCTGCACGGCGTACTGTACGGTTTGCCGAATGGCGTGGGTCTGCTCGTCGTAGGAGACGGTGAACCCGTCCAAATAGGCGATGCGCTGGCTGTTCTCGTGTACGGGCGCCAGGCCTTCGGGCACGAGCGAACATTCCCACAGCGCGCCGCGGAAGTAGTAGAACCAGGAATCGTACCCGCTGCCGCCGATGCTCTCGTGAACGAGCAGCCCGGGTTCGTTGTTGATGGGACATACGGCCACCTCAACGCCGCCTATGCGGTCGTTCTGGCGCACGCGCACGTCGATGCAGGACAGGGCGATGCGGGCGTCCGCCTCGGTGTTTTTATTGTCCACGATGGTTTGGTAGGCGTGCGATCCTGCCTGGATAACGGTGACAACCGTGATGCCGAACAGGCACAGCAGCAGCATCACCATCACCAGTTCCACCATCGTATAGCCGCGCCGGTCGGCCGTGCGGCCGCGCAACCTCGTCAGGGAAAAGCGCCTGCTCATCAACGGCTCACCCCCCGCGGGTATACATGTACTTCCGGGCGGATGTTCGCGCCCAGCGCCTCGTAGTAATAGTCGAAGTGGGCGGGGTCCATCACCAGCCCGTAGTGCTCGGACAGGTAATTGAGGGCGGAGGGGTAGCTCCCTTCCAGAGCGTAGCACTGCAACACGGCTTTGTTGATGGCGTCCTCCACCACGCGGCACTGCTCGCGGGTGGAACGCGTGCTGAACACGCCCATCTCGATCATGGAATAGCCCACGGTGAACGCGATGATGAGCAGCGCCAGCAGGGTGGCAACGGTGCGAATATCCAGCTTTTTCAGCGCGTTCATCTCCCTTCGGTCGGACGGCCTGGCTGCACAGCCTAGCCGATGCGCGCCATGATGTTGATCATCGGCAGCATGACGGACAGAAGGATGATGCCCACAATGACCGACAGGATAATAATGAGGATGGGCTCGATGGCGTTCGTCAGGCGCTCCAGCGCTTCGTCCACCTCGTCGTCAAAGAACCCGGCGGCGCGGAAGAGCATCTCGTCCAGCCGCCCTGTGGATTCGCCGATGACGACCAGACGCAGGAACAGCGGCGGGAAGATGCCGATTTCCTTCACGGAATCCACGAAATTTTTCCCGTCCATCAGGGCGTTCTGAGCGCCCTTCAGCTTAGCGTGCAGCCATTCGTTCCCAAGAAGCGGCCCTACCGCGTCAAGAGCGCCGATGAGCGGTACGCCGGATTTGAGCAGGATGGCCAGGGAATGCCCGAATCGGGCCGTTAAGATGCGGCGCTGCAGGTTTCCCACAAGAGGCATGCGCAGCTTCCAGCCGTCCACGCGAACGCGGCCCTTGGCGGAACCGGCGTATAGGATGTACTGCACGACGGCCAGCGCAAGGATGGCCAGCATCCACCAGATGTTGTGGCCGATGAAGCGCGCCACGTTCATCATCACGCGCGTAACGGTGGGAAGCGTACCGCCCATGTTGATGAGAATCTGCTCGAACATGGGCAGAATCCGCAGCACGAGCAGCGCGATAACCGCCAGCATGAGCACGGTGAGCATGGCGGGGTAGGTCACCGCGGCGCGTACGCGGCGCTGCATGCGGTGTTCCTTTTCGTAGTAATCGGCCATCTGGGTAAGCACCACGTCCAAGTTGCCGCTCTGCTCGCCCAGCGTGACCATGTTGGCTAGATATGCGGGAAACGCCTGCGGCTGCAAGGCCATCGCCTGCGCAAAGGTGAAGCCCCGCTCGTTCATATCGGCGCCCATGGCCGCTATGGCCTTCTTGAGCGCCTTATGATCGCTTTGCTCCTCCACGATGCGCACGCCTTCCGACAGCGTGATATCCGAGCCAATCACAAGCGCCATCTGGCGACAGAAGATGGCCAGCTCCTTTGGGGGGACGAGCGCTCGCGCCTTCAGGCTCGTTTTCGTTTCCGACATGGTATCTCTCCTTCAATAGCACTGCGCGCGAAAACCGACAGGGCGCCGTTTCGGCGAAGCGGCACGTTCTACTTGCGGGCCAAAAACTGTTGGAGCAGCTGCGGGTCTTGCGCGCGTGTAACGGCCTGCTCTTGGGTGATGCGACCGGTGGACACGAGCTGAGCGATGTCCATCTCCAGAAGCTTCATGCCCTGCGCCTGGCCGGTTTGCATCACGGAGTTGATCTGGTAGTGCTTGCCCTCGCGGATGAGGTTGCGGATAGCCGGCGTGGCGACCATGATCTCCGCCGCCACCACAAGGCCCTTGTCGTCCGCGCGTGGGATGAGCTGCTGGGACACGACGCCCTCCAGCACGGCGGCGAGCTGCGTACGGATCTGATTCTGCTGCCCGGCGGGGAAGGCGTCGATCACCCGGTCGATGGATTTGGCCGCACCCACGGTGTGAAGCGTGGAGAACACCAGGTGGCCCGTTTCCGCGGCAGTGAGGGCGATGCTGATCGTCTCCGGGTCGCGCATCTCGCCCACCATGATTACGTCCGGGTCCTCGCGCAGGGCGGCGCGCAGGGCGGAGGCAAAGCTTATGGCGTCCTCGCCCACCTCGCGCTGCGTCACCAGCGACTTCTTGTGCCGATGCAGGTACTCCACCGGGTCCTCAATGGTGATAATGTGATAGGAGTATTGCTGGTTGATCTGGTCGATGAGCGAGGCGAGCGTTGTGGATGTGCCGCTGCCCGTAGCGCCCGTAGCCAAAAACAGGCCCTTCTGGCGGTGCGCGAAGGAACCGACGACCGCCGGAAGCCCCAGGGAGTCCAGCGGGGGGATATCGAAGGGCAGGGTGCGCAGGGCGATGGCCCAGGTGCCGCGCTGAGAGTAGATGTTGCACCGAAAGCGGCCAAGTCCCGAGCGCCCGAAGGAGAAGTCCAGCGAACGCTGCTCGCACAGCTGCTCATACTTTACGTCCGTCAGCAGCGCGTGCACGATCTCGTCCGTCGTTTCTGGCATCAAAATTTGCGTGTCCGGCACGGGAATGAGCGTAGCGTTGCGACGCACAACCGGGTGGGACCCGGCGCACAGGTGCAGGTCCGTGCAGTTGTTTTGATGGCAATACGCAAGAAGCGGATCAAGAAGCGGCGTAGCGACGACGGGCATGTGAATCCCCCTAACGATGTGGGCAGTCGGCCGCCGCCGATGAACACAAACCGGCGGTTCCTCATATAGTTGTCGGATGTTTTTTTTGGAAATGTAGACGAATGGGGGAACGCTTCTTTATATGGTGGCGCGCGGCAGCGCAATGCAGGCATTATTCCAAATAATTATAGACCAGACGGAGGGAAAGCGCAAGAAGAAGGGCGCGCACGGCTTTCTTTATGCAGCCGTGGCATTGATAAACCGAGCTTTTTTGCGGGCTTTGGCGAGGGAAACGGCACTGTTCACAAAAAGTTCACGAGTTATTCATTGCATACTTGTATACTGCGCGTGGGAATCCACATTGCATGGAGGAGGTCCAGGCATGGCCGAACACCAAACCGTGATCGAGCTTTCGCACGTGACCAAGCGTTATGGCGAGCACTTTGCCGTAAACGACGTGTCATTCTCGATCAGGAAAGGCGAGATCCTTGGTTTTCTTGGACGCAACGGCGCGGGGAAAACCACCACGATGAACATCATCACGGGTTACATATCCTCAACGGCCGGCCGCGTTACCCTGGAGGGCGTGGACATTCTGGAGGACCCGCGCGGCTGCAAGCGCCGCATCGGATACCTGCCCGAGCACCCGCCGCTGTACCTGGACATGACCGTGCAGGAGTATCTTTCCTTTGTATGCGATATAAAGGAAGTGAATGCGCGCAGCAAGAAAGCGCACCTGCAGGACGTGTGCGAGCTGGTCAAGATCACCGACCATTTCCGCCGCCCCATCAAGAATCTCTCCAAGGGCTATCGGCAGCGCGTGGGCCTTGCGCAGGCGCTGGTGGGCAACCCGGACGTCATCATCATGGACGAGCCCACCGTGGGCCTGGACCCGCGCCAGATTATCGAGATCCGCCGCCTGATCAAGGATTTGGGGCAGGATCATACGGTCATTCTCTCCAGCCACATCCTAACCGAGGTGGCGGACGTGTGCGACCGCGCGGTCATCATCAACAAGGGCGTCATCGTAGCCGAGGACACCCTGGACAACCTCACCCGTTCGCAAAGCGAGCTATCGCGCCTCACCCTGCGCGTAGCCGGACCTGAGAAAGCCGTGCATAAGGCGCTTGCGGGCGTGTTCGGCGTAAAACAGGTGGACGATATGGGCAGCAAGGAGGAAGGTACCTTCGACTTTATCCTGGAGAGCGACCGCGATGCGGACGTGCGCCGGGGCATCTTCTCCGCGCTTGCGGGCCAGGGCTATCCCATCATGATGCTGCGGCCCATGGACATGACGTTGGAGGATATCTTCCTGCAGCTGACACAGGAAAAGGAGGCCGTCTAAAGTATGTGGGCGATCTTCAAACGCGAGGTGCAGGCGTACTACACAACCATGATCGGCTATGTATTCATGGCCGCCTCGCTCCTTCTCAGCGGCGCGTCCTTTGCGCTGGATAGTTTGTTCTCGGGCAACGCGCAAACCTCGTCCATCTTAAGCGCGCTCACCATGTTCATCTACGTCACACCCATCCTCACCATGCGCTTGATGAGCGAGGAACGCAAAAACAAGTCCGACCAGCTGCTGCTCACCTCGCCCATCTCGCTGTGGTCCATGGTGCTGGGCAAGTATCTGGCCGCGTGCTTTGTGGTGTTTCTTACCATGCTGCTCACCGGCGTGTATGTGCTCATCTTCGGCCTGTACTCCTCCCCGGCCTTTGGCGAGATTCTGTGCGGGTATCTGGGTTTCTTCCTGATGGCCTGCTGCTTCATCGCTATCGGCCTGTTTATCTCGGCGCTTACCGAGAACCAGGTGGTGGCCGCTATCGGCACATTGGCCGCCATCCTCACCATGATGCTCATCTCGTGGGTGGTGCCCTACGTGAACATCCCCGTCGTGCCCACCATCCTGAACTGGTTCTCCGTCAACGACCGGTTCAACACGTTTTCCGGCGGCGTGCTCGGGCTATCCGCTACAGTCTACATGTTCAGCTTTGCACTGGTGTTCCTGTTCCTAACCGTGCGCACGGTGGACAGGCGCCGGTGGAGCTAAGGAGGACGCACGTATGGGCCTGAAGGATATGAAACTGGTTAAAGGGCTGCGCAGCAACCGCAAACTTCGCTTCGGCGGCGTCGCGACGCTGCTCACGTGCGCGCTGCTTGTGGTGGTCATCGGCTTCAACGTGGCCGTCTCCGCGCTGGAGGCAAACTGGAACCTGAAGCTGGACCTGACGCGCAACCGGATGTACTCCGTCTCCGAGCAGAGCGTGAACCTGGTGAAGCAGCTCGCTCAGGACGTGCACATCTACACGCTGTATAAAGAAGGCAGCCAGAACCAGACGGTGATGGAAATGCTCGACCGCTACCGCCAGTACTCCGACCACATCAAGATCACCAACATCGACCCGATTATGAATCCGCGCTGGGCGGAGAAGTACCGCACCGGCGACGAGACGATCTCGCAAGGCTCGGTCATTGTCACCTCGGCGGACGACAAGAAATTTCGCGTGATCTCTTCGTACTCGTTTTACGAGTACGACTACGACGAGCAGACCATGGAAGCCACGGGCTACAAGAGCTACCAGGGCGAGATGAAGGTGACCAACGCCATCGTGTACGTCACCGCGGAAAACACGCCCACCCTGTATTACCTGGAAGGCCATGCCGAGATGGACCGCTACAACTTCGTCCAGCTTCAGGATTCCATCGAGGCGGAGAACTTCGCCGTCTCCACCCTGAACCTGATGACTGGCGGGTCACAGCTGAAGGCTAAGGACATCATCGTGGTGGCCGAGCCCAAGGCCGACCTGACGGACGACGAGCGCGAAGTTTTAAAAACCGCCCTGAACAACGGCGTGCGCATGGTGTACATGATGAGCGGCGAAACGCCTGTGCTGGCGAACTTCGAATCGGTGCTGAGCCTTTACGGCATCACGCCCAACCACGACGTGATTGTGGAAAACGACACGAACCACTACGTGATGTCGCCCATCTACACCGTACCGAACCTGGAGACGCACGACATCACCTCGCCGCTGCGTTCGGCGAACACGCCGGCCGTGATGATCAACTGCACGAGCTTCACCCTGCCGGATCTGCCCAAAAACAACAACACGGTGGAGAAGCTTCTGAGCACCACGAACTCGGCGGTGGGCAAGATGAACCCCAAGTCCACCCGCACCGACTTTGAAGAGGGCGACATCAAGGGCCCCATGACGGTCGGCCTGGCCATTACGCACCAGAACTTCACCGACGACGCCAAGTCCACCAAGCTGGCCATCTACGGCGCGTCCGACTTTATGAACCTGGGCATTCCGGGCGGCACCGACCTGTACGTGAACACCCTGCGCTGGATGCAGGACAAGCGCGACACGGTGTCCATCGGCCAAAAGAGCATGGCCACCTCGCAGCTGCGCTTTTATACCTACACCCCGATCATCGTTTGGTCGCTCGTCGTGGCGATCGGCATTCCCTTGAGCGTGATGATCGCCGGACTGATTGTGGCGCTTAAGAGGAGGAACCTGTAATGGCCGACGACAAGGCCCCCGACATGAAGGGGACCCCCGAGCAGGAGGAGCGCCGCAATCCGCTGGCCGCGCAGGGCCTGAAGCGCCAAGTAAAGCGCCGCAGCCTTTCGCGCAAGTCCCTTCTGCTGCTTGCCCTGGCCGGCGTGATCGCAGCGGTGGGCGTGGTTGCCCTGGCGCTGTTCGTGTTCGTGCCCAAGCCCGAGGAGCTGCCCCCGCCTACCGAGAGCGTGGACAAATCCATCGTATCGGGCAAGCTGCGCGACGACGTGCAGGAGGTGATAGTGGCCACCGCCAATGAGACGCTCAGCGTCATCAAGGACGGAGAAATGTTTGTCAGCCGGGAAAACCCTGACGTGAAGCTGGATCAGTCGCTCGGCTCCGACCTGTTTTATGCGGCGGCCTCCCTGAGCTGGAACGATCTGGTGGATCCCGCGCCCTCCGATCTGGCGCTCTACGGCCTGGAGAAGCCCCGCTCGCGCGTGACGTGCATCTACAAGGACGGCACCAAGCGCGAGTTTCTGCTGGGCGACGCGCTCTCTGTGGGCTCGCTGTATTACCTGAAAGAGGCGGGACAGCCCACCGTGTACACCGTGTGGATCAACGTCGGGCAGAGCTTCTCACGTACGCTGGCCACCATGCGCGACACCCTGCTGCCCAAGCCGGATCCGGAAACCCTGCGCCACGTGCTCGTGGAGCAGAAGGGCAAGGAGAGCATCGAGCTGGTTTACGACGTGTCCAAGGACAGCTTGACGCTGGCTGTTTGGAAGTTGAAGCAGCCCTATGAGTGGGACGCGGACTGGGAAAAGAGCGACGCATATACGCGCCTGACGCCGGTGTTTGCCGTGCGCGAGTTCGTGGACGACACAAGCGACCCCGCGAAGCTGGAGACCTACGGCCTGAAGGACCCCGTCGCCCGCGTGGCGGTGGAGGACGAGCAGGGCGTCGGGTACGACGTGCTCATCGGCGGCGCCAAGGACGAGTACAGCGTGTACGCCATGGAGAAAGGCAAGACGGCCGTGTTTACCATGGATAAGTCCAAGGTGGGCTTCCTGGACACCAAGCCCGTCGCGCTGATCGACCGCTTTTCACACCTGATCAAGATCGACATGATCAACGGCTATACCCTGACAAAGCAGGACGGCACGAAGGTGGAGTTCACCATCGAGCGCACCGCCGCCTTTAACGACAAGGGCGAGCGCGAGAAGGACGCCGGCGGCAACCCTGTTTTTAACGAGAAATTTTTTGTGGACGGCAAGGAGCTGGAGGACAACCTCTTTAAGAAGTTTTACCAGTCCGTGCTTGGCCTGCTCATCGACGAGGAGCGCAAGCAGGAGCCTTCCAGCGAGACGCCCGTTCTTACCGTTGCCTTCCACACAAGCGCGCAGGGGGACGTGGTGGCCAAATATCTGCCCTACGACCGCGATTACTACGCGCTGGACCGCGACGGCTCGCGCCTGTTCCTTCTGGACCAGCAGCGCATCGCCGCGGTGTACGCCGACCTGGACGCGCTGCCGGCCGGCACCTTCAACCCGGGCAACTCACGCGGTGTAACCAGTCTAGTTTTGGTGCGCCCGCGCATGCGCGGGCGCACTTAGCTGCCTTCCAACGCTGCTATGCAGGTTTCTGCCTCTTTGATCGGCGTTCATTTCTACCGGTTTTGCATACCGTACATGATCGCCGCACATGCCTGCGAGCGTCACTTCTCTTGTCATTCGGGCGGGCCGGACGCAGCGCCAAGGAATAAGGCTTTTTCGACACGCGAAGGGCGCCCGCGCATGCGCGGGCGCCTTGTTTGCCCATGAAGGATATATGCGGCCTAAGTCTTACGACTGCTGGCGGATGACTCGCTCGTGACTTGCGTGTATTTCTCTTATGAAGGAATGGGGCCGCGGGGTAGGAACGGCGGGCCGGGTTGCATGCCGGGGCGGCTCCTGCGCAGGCTGCGGGGCGGGGGCGGGCGCGTCAATGCTGGCCTCCACGGCGGGAGAGCAGTTGGCTTGAATGCACAGCCACTCGGCGATGGGCCGGATGCGCTGGACGGGCGTGGGGGCGCTTTGGGCACGCAGCGCCGCGCATAGGGCGTATGTATGCAGTTTCTCCATGGATGGAACCTCCCTGTTGGGTGCAGCGTAGTACCAGCATATGCGGCCGTTTTGCATTTGTGCTTTGCAAGGAGCGCGGCCTTTGCTATACTCAATGAAGGCGGCGAATCGTGCGACGGAGCGGTTCGGCGGTTTTCGGATGTGTGCCTCGCGCCCGGGGACGCCGTTGCCGGGCGACGGAAGGCGGTTGTAAAGGAGCGGTTTGTGTGAGGATAGGCGTGCTCGTCTCCCTGCGCGCGCAGATGGCTGAGGAATTGCAGCGCGTGCGCTCGCTGGACATCAGCAGCTGCCAGATTTGCAGCTGGAACATGGCCCTGATGGCCGACCGGACTGTGGCGGCGGCCACGCGCGCCGCGCTTGCCCAGAGCGGCGTGAGCGTGTCCTCCCTTTGGTGCGGTTGGTCCGGCCCGGCGCGCTGGAATTTCACGGAAGGTCCGCAGACGCTCGGTCTGGTACCCGAGGCGTTCCGCGCGCAGCGCGTGGCCGACTTAAAGGCCGGCTCGGACTTTGCGGCCGAGCTGGGCGTGACGCAAATGGCCACGCATATGGGCTTCATCCCCGAGACGGCGTGCGACCCGCTCTACGCGCCCACCATCGAGGCGATCCGCGCAGTGGCCGAACACTGCCGCGGCAACGGCCAAACGCTTTTATTTGAAACGGGCCAGGAAACGCCCACCACGATGATTCGCGCCTTTGAGGATATCGGACTGCCGAATCTGGGCGTGAACCTGGACCCGGCCAACCTGCTGATGTACGGCAAGGCCAATCCCGTGGACGCACTGGATCTGATCGGGCCTTTCGTGCGCGACACGCACTGCAAAGACGGCGAATACCCTGTGAACGGCCGCGAGCTGGGTGTGGAGAAGCGCATGGGCCAGGGACGCGTGGGTTTTGAGGCCCTAGTGCAGAAGCTGAGCCGCTATGGATATGACGGAGCCCTCACTATCGAGCGAGAGATTTCCGGCGATGAGCAGACGCGCGATATTCGGGCGGCCAAGATCATCTTGGAGGAGATTATCAACAATCTGCAGTCATAAAATTTAATGATCGCCCAGCTTCAACGAAATTTTATGACCGAAACGGGGAAATGACGGATTTGGTGCTCTCAAAATCAAAAATATTCGTTAAAACGCTTGTTTGAAGCTTTACAAATGTGATTTTTTCCGCTATAGTATCCTCAAGTGAGGATGTCCTGGTCGCACGGATGCAAAATCAATAAAATGCGACGCAAGTGGTGTGATAGAAATGCGGAAAACGAGGAAGATTTCTCGGGGGCGACCGGACTGGTCACAAGAAATGGCGTTTCAGGGCGATCTCGCTCTTAAGAAGGCCCGCTGGGCTCTTATCGATGAGGCTGAATTTAACGCTTGGGTGATGGGTTGCACGCACGAGACGTCTGCTCGGCTATCCGCCGACCTGCAGGCGTTCTTCGACGCTTCGCTCCTCGTCGGCGGCGATCACAGCGAGATCATCCCATGTCCTGCCGGTATCGGGCGCGGACACCTTTGGCTGACGCTGCACCGCACAGGCCCGGCCAGTGCCGTGCTGCGCGCGCTGGATGTATCCGCGCCCTTTATGCACCTGCAGATGCGGGGCGAGGGCGCACAGGCTCTTTTGGAGCTGGAGCGCAATCAGCGTCTCATCGTGGACGGAGCTTCCGATTTTATATATATTTTGGATATCAAGCGCGACGAGCTGCGGCTGTCGCCGTCGGCCTTTGCGCATGTCGATCTGCCGCCTGCCCAAAGCCTGCCGCTGGACGCGTGGGTGAACGTCATTCACCCCGATGATCTTTCGCTTTTTCAAACGAGCATAGACGAGGTGCTCAGCGGGAGGGGCGACGTGCACGACGCCCAGTACCGCGTGCGCAAGCCCGGCGGAGGCTATACCTGGGTGCACTGCCGCGGCAAATGCGGCTACAACGCTCAAGGCGAGCCGGAGGTGATGGCCGGATCCATCAAGGACATCACCATCAACCGCAGCTTTGAGGAAGAATTGCGGCGGGCCGCGCACTATGATGCGCTCACCGGGCTGTGCAACCGTCTATCGTTTGAGACGGAGCTGGCCTCATGTCTGCAGGGCGAGGGCGCGCAGGGCGCGGTGCTGCTCATCGACATCGACGACTTTAAGAACATCAACGACCTGTTTGGTCACAACCTCGGCGACGAGCTCCTGCGCGTTATCGCAGCGGCGCTGCAAGGCATGATTCAGTATGCCGGCACGACGCTGTACCGCTTTGGCGGCGATGAGTTCATCATCCATGCTCCGGGCGTGAACCGCCAAACCGTAGCCGCGTGGCTGGAGCGGTTCTTCAGGCGCGCGCGGGAGCCGTGGGCGCTGTCCACCGGGGATTACTACTGCACGATGTCCGTGGGCGTGGCGTTCTATCCCGACCACGGCATGGGCGTTGAGGAGATCTTCAAAAAGGCCGACACAGCGCTTTTCAAGGCCAAGCACAAGGGCAAGAATGCCATGGCTGTCTACGCCGAGGACGACGAGCTGCAGCGGCACCGCAGCTACCGCATCGAGGTAGCCATGCGCACCTCGGAGCAGCAGGGCTTTGCGGGCTTTCAGGTGTATTACCAGCCCATCGTGGACGGGCGGACCCAGAGCATCATCGGCGCGGAGGCGCTTCTGCGCCTGCGCCTGCCGGACGGCGAGATGGTGATGCCCGGCGACTTCATCCGTCTGGCCGAGTATCTGGGCATTATTTTGCCCCTGGGCGCATGGGTACTGCGGCAGGCGGCGCTTCAGTGCAAAGCGTGGCGGGCGATCTGCCCGGGCTTCGTCATGAACGTGAACGTATCCTCTGTACAGTGTACGCGCGGCGATCTGTACCACAGCGTGGCAGCGGCGCTTCAGGAGGCCGGGCTGCCGGGCGACGCGCTTCAGCTGGAGATCACCGAGACGGTTTTACTGGACGGCGCGCAGGACGTGATGGCGCTGTTGGGGCGCGTGCGCGCCCTGGGCGTGCGCGTTGCCCTGGACGACTTCTCCACGGGCTATTCCTCCATGGCGGTGCTGCGTAAACTCCCGGTCAATTGCATCAAGGTGGACCGCTCCTTCGTGCGCGACATGCTCACCGACCGCTACCAGAGCACGTTTGTGCGTTTTATCGTGGAGCTGGCCCACTCCATTGACATGCAGGCATGCGTGGAGGGCGTGGAGACGCAGGAGGAGTGGGAAGCCGTGGCCGCCGTGACTCCCGACTGTGCACAGGGTTTTTTGTGGAGCCAACCCGTGCCCGCAGCGCAACTGCAGGCCATGCTCCGCGCATAGAAAGGCGTAGTGCGAAACCCGCCGCACGCCTTGCGCGGCGCGGTTTTGCATTGCCCGGGAAACGCGTACGTTGCCAGGCGGGGCAAGACGTGCTACAATTATCGGCAATAAAAAGGGGGGTGCAGCGTGCAGGCGGTATTGCGGCTATTAACCTTTGTCACGCGCAAGGCCATCATCCTAAGCTTGGCCGCCGCGCTGCTCACCTGCGCTTTTTTGGGAGCTTCGAACTACGCAAACATTTATATGATCATAAAGGACGGTATGGAGGCGCGCGTGGGTGTCGCCCTGCACCGGCGTGATGCGGAGGATCTTCTCAAGTATTTCACCAAGGCGCAGCTCTCGGCGGACACCTCTTACCGCGACGGCCGCTACGACAACTATGTGATACGCGGCTTTGACCACCGCCTGGAGTTCGTCAGCCTATACTGCTGGCCCTGGGCGAGCACGGCCTCCGCAACGGTGGACGAGTGGGTGCGCTCCATCGACGGGGAGCTCCCCACGGCTTACCAAAATGTCGTGCAGCTGGCCAGCAAGGAGAAGATTCCTCCGCCCGCTTGGCCCGCCGGGCGCTACGAGCTGCTGATGCGCCTGCAGAACGGGCAATGGCGCATCGCCTCCGTCAAGCTTCTGGAGCGCATGCCCCAGCCCACGCCCACGCCCGTTCGGCCCACGCCCGCGTTCATCCCCACGCCGTCGCCCACGCCCACGCGCACGCCCGCGCCGTTGCGCAGCGTCACGCCGAGCGTTTCCCCCTCCGCCAGCCCCAAAGCGAGCGGAAAAGCCACCGCAACGGCTAGACCCACCGCCACGCCAAGGGGCACCGCCGTGCGCACGAGCACGCCGCGGCCCACGGTCGGCCGCACACCGCAGCCATGAGGAAGGCTCTTCCCGAGCGGGCGGGCGGATGGCTGGCCCCCATGGCGGGCGTCACCGATCCGCCGTTTCGTCTGCTGTGCCTGGAGCAGGGGTGCGCGGCCACCTGCACCGAGATGGTGCCCGCGCAGCAGATCATTGCCTGCGGCGCAGCGAGCCCGGCGCTGGCGGCGCTTATGGAACCGCTGCCCGGCGAACGCCCCGCACTTCAGCTGTTTTCGCCCGATCCGGCCGCCGTAGCGGAGGCCGTCGGGCGCATGGACCTGTCGCCCTACCGGGCGCTGGATTTGAACATGGGCTGCCCCGCGCGTAAGATCGTCGGCAACGCAGAGGGCGCGGCGCTCATGCGCGACATCCCGCGCGCCGCGCTGATGGTGCAGGCGGCCGCCGTGCGCTCGCCCATCCCCGTCACCGTGAAGATGCGCGCGGGGTGGGACGAGCAGGAGCGCAACGCCGTCGCCTTCGCCCGGGCCATGCAGGATGCGGGCGCGTCCGCCTTGGCCGTGCACGGCCGCACGCGCATGCAGCAGTATGCCGGGCGCGCCGACTGGGGGCTCATCGGCGAGGTGAAGGCCGCCGTGCGTATACCGGTGATCGGCAACGGCGATGTGACGGACGGCCCGTCCGCGCTGCGCATGCTGCGCGAGACGGGCGTGGACGCCGTGATGGTGGGCCGGGGCGCGCTGGGGAACCCGTGGGTGTTCCGCGAGATCGCCTGCGCGCTGCGCGGGCAGGAAGCGCCGCCCGTCACGCCCGCCGAGCGTATTCAGCTTGCGATACGCCATACGGGGCTGCTCGTCGCCCGCAAGGGTGAGCGCATTGCGGTGCCGGAGATGCGCAAACACGTGGCCTGGACGCTGCACGGCCTGCGCGGTGCTGCGTGGGTGCGTCGCAGGGTAAACGAGGCGCGAGGGCTGGAGGAGCTGCTCCGGCTGCTGCATGAGTACGCCGGGGAGCTTGCGAAGGAGGAGACGACATGACGCGCATGGAGACCCAGCGACTCATCCTGCGGACGTTTGCGCCCGAGGACGTGGACGACGTGTACGACTATGCCCGCGATCCAAGCGTCGGCCCCAACGCGGGCTGGAAGCCGCACGAGAGCCGGATCGAGTCCTTTTGCATCGTGGCGGGCTTCATACGCGGCGGGGAGGTATGGGCGATCGAGCACCGGCGCGACGGCCGGGTGATCGGCTCCATCGGCCTGCACAAGGGGCGCGACCGCAGCGGCGAGGATTGCCGCACGATGGGGTACGTGCTCGCCCGGCCGTACTGGGGCGAGGGCCTGTGCACCGAAGCGGCCAGAGCGGTGCTTCGTTGCGGCTTTGATGAGATGGGCCTGGCCGTGGTGGCTATCGCCCATTACACCGACAACGAACGCTCGCGCCGCGTGATTGAGAAATGCGGGTTTACCCCGGAGGGCGTCATGCGCCGCGCGCGCACGCTGTACAATGGCGCGGTGAAGGACGAGGCGTTCTACTCCATGCTGCGTGAGGAATACGATGCGCTGAAAGCGGAAGGGCGGCTATAGAGGGTGCCTATCAAGAAGGGGGCGGCGCTTGCGTGCGCGTTGCTTGTGACGGCGGCCATGCACGGGTGTGCGCGTCCACCCGAAGGAACGCCTCCGCCGGACGCGTCGTCGGCGCCTGCGCAGAGCGAGGCGCCAAGGCCCTCGCTCATGCCGGAAACGACGCCCGCGCCCACGGCGATCCTTCAGCCGACGCCCGCGCCGACCGAAGGGCTGCCCACGCCTTCGGGTACCGCCGCGCCGCAGCCCTCGCCCGTGACCACTGCGGCGCCCCCGTCCACATCGGGCCGGACGCCCGCGCCGTCACCTGCCCTGTCGTCCTCGCCCGTGCCTGCGGCCACGGCGGGCGGGCTGCCGGTTCTCACCCTGGAGGAGATGCAGGCGGCGCGCGCTTTGGCCGAACCGCGCCTGAGCGAGGCGGGACTGACGAACTTGCGCGGCTTGGACGAGAACCTGATCATCGATATGCGCTATGCCACAGACCAAAACTTTATGGGCAAGCGCGTCTACCCCTCCGATGCGTCCTTCCTGCGGCCGGGCACGGCACAGAAACTTGCGGACGCGCAGGCCATCTTGCTGGAGGCGGGCGTGCGCATCATGGTGCTGGACGCCTATCGCCCAAAGCGTTATCAGCAGATTTTGTACGACCTCGCCACGGACAAAAGCTACGTCGCCAAGGGCGTCTCACGCCATAACCGCGGCGCAGCCGTAGATGTGACGCTGGCGGACATGGACGGCCGCGAGCTGCCTATGCCCTCCGGCTACGACGAAATGACGCAGCGCGCGACGCGCGCCTACGCGGGCTGCACCAAGGAGGAGGCCGCCAACCGCAAGCTGTTGACGCAGGCCATGGTGGAAGCCGGGTTTACCACCATCTCCAACGAGTGGTGGCACTTTGACGACCCGGACTATGCGCAGTACGCGCCGCTGGACGAGGATCTGTAGCATCCGCGCGGAATCGGGCCGACCGCCGTTGGCGGCGTGGGCATCGCGCGCTTTTCCCCTGCCCGCGCGCCCTGTATGCTGCTTGGAAGGCGGCAGGTGGCGCAGGACACGCACGAGGTCCCAAACGCTGCATATCCTGCCACTGAAGCGACATGGGAGGCGATGCGCGTGGACAATGTGATGCAAGTGCTGCAGGACGATACGCCGGAGGCGCTCTCCGCGCGGTGTGGCGTGCCTTACTGCATGATTCTGCGGGCAAACGGCCTGTCCCATTACGACATGCGCCCCGGCCTGCTGTTTTTGAGACCCAAGCCCAGCTTCTGCGTGGGGCGCGGCCCTTGCCCCCACCTGCCGTCCGAAGAGGCGGGGGAGGGCGTGGTGCTTGCGGCGGGGGAGACGATCTACCAAGCCGCAGCGCGCGCGGGTAGCACGCTGCGCCTGCTTATGCTGGAGAACGACATTGAGCGTCCGGCGGACGCGCGCCCTGGCCAGCGCCTGCGCGTGCCGGAGAAGCCCGAGGTGACCCGTATGCACACTGTGCGCAGCGAAGAGAGCCTGCGCGACATCGCGGCGGCGTACCACGCGGACGAGCGGGAACTGGCCTACATCAACCGCCTGCCGACCGGGACGCCTATCTACCCCGGGCAGCGGCTGCTCATACCGGCGTGAGGAACGGTTCGGGCCCTTCCTTCCGGGCGCGGCGGAGCGCGCAGGAAAAGGCCCGGCAAGCCGGGGAGGCGTGAGACGCACCGGCGGACAAGCGCGGAGGGACCGGCCCAGTGGGGCCGGTCCCTCTCCTTTTGTCCATCGTCCCGCATCGGGGGCGGCGGCAAGCGTCGCCGCCGCCTGAAAAAACAGAGGCTGTCCGGCGGCGCGCAACGTGAGGCCCAGCCGGGCGGCGCTCTGCGAAGGGATACGAAAAGGACCGGGCAGCGCCGCAGCAGGCCGCCATTCGGGCGACGCGCCGTCAGGATGCGCCGCTTCCTAGCGGCGGTGACGGCGCTCCACGAAAGCCATCACATCGGCCGCCTCGGCCTGCGTCTGCACGCCGCGCACATTGTAGATCACGCCGCCGGGCGCAAGGCCCTCCAGCAACGCCGGCAGCTCTTCCTTCTGCGGCATCAGCACAAGCCCGCGGCCGGCGGCCTGAATTTGCTGCAGCACGGGCAGGAAGGCCGAGGTCTTGGGCTGGCCGTCCACGGGTGTCCACTGGATCATGCGGATGTTCGGCACGGACAGAATGCACGGCAGGTGGCGGATCTGTTCCTGGCCGTCCAAGTGGTAGACCGCCTGGTCGAGCCATCGGGCAAGCCGCGTAAGCTCGGGCAGGGCGAAGCGCTCGAACTGCTTGGGCGAGAGCATCACCGAGCAATCCACCTGCAGCTGCAGGTGTCGCCCGGCGGACCAGGTGCCCATCCACCCCTGCGCGCTGCCGCCATCGCAGGCGGGAGCAGCGGCCGCGAAGATGCGTCCGGTGCCGTCCATCATGCCGCTGCAGAGCGTCTTCATCGTCTCGTCGATCCACTCCGGCCGATCGTGCATGTCCGTCAGCAGCCGCTCAGATCCGCGCAGGTGCGCCAGGGCGTCCAGCACGCCGCAATTGTCCGGCATGGCCAGCAGATAATCGTCCTTGCACAGGGCGGAAAGGGCTTCCATCAGCTGCAGTTCGCGGGCGAGCATGCCGTTCATGCCCTCGTACACCGGCGCCTCATCATCCGCAAGCGTAGGGTCGTACCACACCGTGCCGGGCGAGAAGTGATAGCGGCAGCCGCGAAAGTACTTGGCGTGCCCGGCCGTGCCAAAGTTAGGGAAGTGGCTGGGGAAGGCGTCGCCCGCGAAGAAGGTGCGGGAAAAACGCTCGATGTTGCGCTCGTGCTGGAAGGCGGCGTCGTAGGCGCGGCGCTCGCGCTCCGCGTCCGATTCGGCGGGCGCGATCTGCGGGGCGGGCGGGCAGCCGTCCCTGGGCACGGCAAAGGCGACGCACGGGCGGCCGATGACCTCGCGCGCCCATAGGGCCTCAAGGCGCACGCGGCGTTTGTCCCAATCCTCCACAAAGCGCATGGGCATCTCTCCTTCTGCTTCAGAGCGCTATCGCAGCGGTACGCGCACGTTAAAGCTGGGCATGCCGGACGGGTCGCTGCAGCCGGCCAGACACAGCGCGGCGGGTTTTCCGTCGCGCAGCATGAGCGTGGGACGCTCCAGGCGGTGGAAGCGTTCGCGCACGCCGTCCTCGAAGAGCAGTGCGCGGGGCATGGCCAGGGGGTGCTCCGCCGGGGTCCACACAAAGCCGTCCTCCGACTTGAACAGCGCCATATCGGACTTTTCCGTGCCCGTAAACGCGCCCTGAAAGTCCTTGATGACCACCCAGTACCGCCCGTCCTCGTGCCATATGGTTGGATCCTCCACGGACCATGGCTCCTGCGGGTTCACGAATATGGGCGTGTCGCTGCGCACCCAGCCGTCAAATGGCCGGGCGGAGTCGAATCGTTCGCACCGCGCCGCGCCGCACACCACGGCGCCGCCTTTGGGCATAGGCTGCCCTTCCGCAACGGCCTTGTAGATGAGCAGCAGCCCTTGTCCGTCCGCGGTGGGGCACATGGCGGGGTTGGAGGTGAGCAGGCCGTCATGCATGCCCGGCCGCGGGGGCAGCAAGGGCCGGTCGAAGCGCGTCCATGGCCCGAGCGGGTGGTCGGCGGTCATCAGGCCCACCATCTGGTGGTTGCGGTGGTCCCAGTACGCGCCGTTTCCCCAGTTGCCCGTGTACACGAGCAGATACTTGCCGCGGA
Organism: Eubacteriales bacterium; assembly: GCA_031553225.1. Classification (GTDB taxonomy): domain Bacteria; phylum Bacillota; class Clostridia; order Christensenellales; family UBA1750; genus JAVBLU01. The sequence continues at coordinate 102,487 of JAVBLU010000001.1, read as the reverse complement.
AGCGGATGACCTGCGGATTATGCGTCACGTGCGCGTCCCAACCGTTGCCGCTGCCGCCAAGCACCAGGCCGGTGTCGCGCGGCGCGGCGAAGGGATCCTCCGACACGGCCACGGCGATTTGTGAATGCGTCACCCAGCCGTTGTGTTGCTGCTGCGCGGGCCAGCGGGAATAGAACGTATAAAAGCGGCCGTCCGGCCCCTCCACCATGGACGCGCACCACACGAGCCAGCCCTCCTGCGTGCGGTCCCAAACGGACTTGCGGGGCACGGGCAGAATGCGCTCCTGAAAGTTCATGAAGCGGCCTCCTCGATTTGCGCGATACCCTGCATAAAAACCCATGCTTCCCGATGACACTACCAAAGATATCCGGGAATGTCAATACGCTTGACGAAGCGGTGTATGACGGTGTATGATAACATGGGATTGAATGTTGGTTTTTTTGCAAAATGACGAAAAGAAGAAGGACAAACCATGCGTCGAACCAAGATTGTTTGCACCATCGGACCAATGAGCGACTCGCCGGAGATGCTCGCCCGGCTCATCGATAACGGAATGAATGTCGCCCGCCTGAACATGTCGCACGGCGACTACGCTGAGCACGGCGCCCGCATCGAGCGCCTGCGCGCGCTGCGGCAGGAGCGCGGCCTGCCCATCGGCATCATGCTGGACACCAAAGGCCCGGAGATTCGGCTGGGGCGCTTTGCCGGCGGCAAAGTCGTGCTGAACCAGGGGGACGCGTTCACGCTGACCACGCGCGATCTGCCCGGGGACGAGCAGCGCGTGAGCATCACCTATAAGGGTCTGCCCGGCGACGTCAAGCCGGGCATGGAGATCCTCATCGACGACGGCCTGGTTGCCATGCGCGTGGAGGACGTCGACAGCCAGGACATCCGCTGCACGGTGCTCAATCCGGGCGTAGTGGGCGACCGCAAGGGTGTGAACGTCCCCTCCGCTCATCTTTCGCTTCCGGCCGTTACGGCCAAGGACATCGAGGATTTGCGCTTTGGCATCCAGATGGGCGTCGACTTTGTGGCCGCCTCCTTTTGCCGACGCGCGCAGGACGTGCTGGAGATCAAAACGCTGCTGGCCGCGAACGGAGGGGCGGGCATCCGGGTCATCGCCAAAATTGAGAACATGCAGGGCGTGCAGAATATCGACGACATCATCACCGTGGCGGACGGCGTGATGGTGGCGCGCGGCGACCTGGGCGTGGAGATCCCCCTGGAAGACGTGCCCTCCGTGCAGAAGCGCATCATCGCCAAGTGCAACGCCGCCGGCAAACCGGTCATCACCGCCACGCAGATGCTCGAGTCCATGATCACCCGGCTGCGGCCCACCCGCGCCGAGGTGAGCGACGTGGCGAACTCCATTTTGGACGGCACGGACGCCATCATGCTGTCCGGCGAGACCGCGAACGGCGCGTATCCGGCCGAGGCCGTGGCCGTCATGTCGCGCATCGCCTGCACTACCGAAAAAGCCGCCATGAGCAAGCGCGAATACGCTTCCGGGCATGCGCTCACCGTTACCGACGCCGTTTCCCACGCCTCCTGCGCCATCGCGCAGGATCTGGGCGCTACGGCCATCATCACCGCCACGAAGACCGGCTCCACGGCGCGGCAGGTGTCCAAGTACCGGCCCATCTGCCCGGTGTACGCCACCACGACCACGGAAGCCTCGTACCTGGCGCTGTCGCTGCAGTGGGGCGTCACCCCGGTGCTGTGCAAGCAGCTGACCACCACGGACGAGCTCATCGAGGAGAGCGTGCGCGTGGTGCAGGAGGCGGGTTTCCTGCAGGACGGCGACACCGTGGTGCTTACGGCCGGCGTTCCGGTCGGGCTGTCCGGTACAACAAACCTGATTAAGGTGCACATCGTAGGCGAGGTGCTGCTGCGCGGCATCGGCCTGTGCGGGATGCCCGCCTATGGCCGGGCGTTTCTGCTGGATGACGTGAACCGCGCCTTAGCGGAGTTTCAGGAGGGCGATATTCTGGTGACGTCCCGCACGGACAACTCCATGCTTCCTCTGCTCAAGAAGGCTGCGGGCGTGCTCGTGGAGGACGACGACCTGCTCGGCCATACCGCCACGGTCGGCCTCACGCTTGACCTGCCCGTCATCTTGGGCCTGAAAGGCGTTACCTCACTTCTCAAGGAGGGCACCTACATCACCCTTGATCCCCGCTCCGGGTGCATCTACAACGGCAAGGCAATATCGCTGCTGTAAGCGTTTCCACACCATCACGAGGTAGGCCGCCCTTTTGCGTTTTTATGAAACGCTAAAGAAAGGGCGGCCTTTATTCGACTATGTAGAATAACACTGATTATTCTTTTGTTGCAAAATTGGGGGCGTGGTCTTGGGTACGGAATCGTCGCTCATCTTCACGAACGAGCACTGCACCGGCTGCAACCGATGCATCTCGGCGTGTACGGTGCCTGAGGCGAACATCGCCGTGATGGAGGCGGGGAAAAACAAGATTTATATCGACGGCGGCAAGTGCGTCAACTGCGCCAAGTGCATCGCCGCATGCACGCACGACGCCCGCGATTACCTGGACGACACCGAGGCGTTTCTGAGCGCGCTGTCGGCCGGGCGGCGCTTGGCCGTGCTTGCCGCGCCTGCCATACGCTCCAATTTCGCGGATCACGAGCGGGTTTTGGGACTGCTGCGCTCCCTGGGCGTTACCGTGCTCTTCGACACATCCTTCGGCGCGGACATTTGCACATGGGCGTACCTGCGCTATATCCAGCGCAACAAGGCGGAGGGGCTCATCTCCCAGCCTTGCCCGGCCGTGGTCAATTACATCGAAAAGCACGACCCGGCGCTGCTGCCCCGCCTGGCGCCCCTGCACAGTCCGGCCATGTGCAGCGCCATCTATATGCGCAAATACATGGGCGTAAAGGAACCCATCGCCTTCCTGTCGCCCTGTATCGCAAAAAAAGACGAATTTACCGATACAAACACCCAGGATGCGGTGCAATACAACGTCACCTTCAAGAAGCTTGCCAGGGCCTTGGAGGAGCGCGGTATCGATTACCGCAAGAGCGCACCCGACCGCTTCGACAACGACAGGCACGGTCTTGGGTCTGTTTACCCTATGCCCGGCGGACTGAAGCTGAACGTACAGCGGCACGTGCCGGGCGCCTGGGTGTACCAGGTGGAGGGCCAGCCGGAGGTAAAGCACTTTTTGCACGAGTACGAAGGCTTCTGCCGCACGTCCGCTGCCCGTCCAGTGCTCGTGGATATTCTGAACTGCCAGAAGGGCTGCAACATGGGCACGGGCGCCATCTGCCGCGACCAGGACGGCCTATCGGTCAGCCGGGCGATGCACGGTGCCGAGCAGTCCGCGATGTCGAGGGCGCGCGGACTGCGCAAGGGCGGCTTTACGGGGCGGACGCTCGCGCAGCTGGACAAGGAGCTGCAGCTGGAGGATTTTATACGCGCGTACACGAACAAAGCCGTTCCGGCCATCGCCATTACGCAGGGGCAGCGCGAGGAGGCCTTTGAGCGGCTGCATAAGAGCACGGCCGAGCAGCGTCAGCTCAACTGCTGCGCATGCGGCTTTAACACCTGCGCCGAGATGGCAGAGGCCGTCGCCAAGGGCATCAATCACGTGGAGAACTGCGCCAACTACCACAAGAGCGTGCTGGCCGATCAGCGCGCCGAGATGGAGGAGATGCTCGCCCAGCGCGGCGCCATGGCGCAAAAGCTAACCGACAACGTGGAACAGATCTTCATGGCCATCTCCAGCTCATCGCGCAAGACCGAAGCCACGGCCGGGCAGGTCGCGCAGATCAACGAGGAGGTCGTGGCCGTTCAGGAGATAGCAAGCAAGCTCAACGACGTGGTGGATCAACTTGGCACGGCCATCGAGCAATACGTCAGGATGGGCTCGCGCATCGTCAATCTGTCGCTGCAGACCAAGCTGCTGTCCATGAACGCCTCGGTGACGGCCGCGCACGCGCGCGAGCACGGAAAAAGCTTCGCGGTGGTCGCCGCGGAGATCAAGACGCTCTCGGAGCAGAGCGAGGGATCCGCCAAGGAGATCCTGCTGAGCAACGAGACGATCGTGCCCATCCTGGAACAGGTGCGCAGTTTCGCCGTGCACTTGAACGAACGCACGGCGAACATATCGCAAAACACGTCCGGCATCCGCGAGGCTGTGCGCTCCATAAGCCAAACCGAGCAAGGCATCGCCGACGCCGCCTCGCGCATCGTACATGAGGGTCAAAGCGAATGAACGCGTATGTCTTATGCGCCGCGTGAACGGCGCGCCGAGCCGCAGAGGCGCCGCCCTGCGCCCGCCTACGCCCCCGGCCCGTTCAGCTTCATGCGCAGGCGCCCGCGGAACGGGCGCCTTTTTGCGGGGCGCGTCGCTTTTTTTTCGTTGAATTCTTTGCAGAAATGAGGTAATATAGTAGGATGAAAGCGTGCGCGGGGCATCCCGCCCAAACGCGAAGATATGGAGGGACTCCCGAACATGCAAGTGACGCTGGAAAAGCTCCCCAAGTCGATGGTTAAGCTGACCATCGAGCTCTCCGCCGAAAAATTTGCCGAGGGGATGGGCACCGCTTACCGCAGAACCGTGGGCCGCCTGAACGTGCCGGGGTTCCGCCGCGGCAAAGCGCCCCGCAAGGTGGTCGAAAACTTTTACGGCGAGAGCGTATTCTATGAGGAAGCTTTCAACGCGCTGTGCCCGGAGGCCTACGACAAGGCCGTGGAGCAGGAGAAGCTGCAGACCGTCTCGCGTCCGGATCTGGACATCGTGCAGATCGGCTCGGGCAAGCCGTTCATCTTTACGGCCGAAGTGGCCGTGCGTCCCGAGGTAACCCTGGCCTCGCTGGACGGAATAGAAGCCCAGCAGAGCGTCTATCCTGTTACCGACGCCGACGTGGACGCTGAAATAGAAAAGGCGCGCGAGAAGGTGTCCACCTTTGAGAGCGTGGAGCGTGCCGTGGAGAATGGCGACAAGGTTGAGCTGGATTACGCCGGCTCCGTGGACAGCGTGCCCTTCCAGGGCGGCACCGCGCAGGGCCAAACCCTCACCATTGGTTCGGGCCAGTTCATTCCGGGCTTTGAAGAGCAGATGATCGGCATGCAGGTGGGCGAGGAACGCGACCTGAACATCAAGTTCCCCGCCGAGTATCACTCGGAAGATCTGGCTGGCAAGGACGCCGTCTTCCACGTAAAGGTGAACGGCATCCAGGTGAAGGTGCTGCCCGCCCTGGACGACGAGTTCGCCAAGGATGTGTCCGAGTTTGAGACGCTGGATGCCTACCGCGCGGACGTGCGCCGCAAGCTCAGCGAGCAAAACGACAAACGCGCCGCCGACGAGTTTGAAAACGCCCTGGTGGAAGCGCTGTGCGAGCGCGCGACGGTTGAGATTCCCGATGCGATGATCAGCAGCGAGATGGACGACCAGATGCGCATGATGACCTATCGCTTCCAGATGCAGGGCCTGCAGCTCGAGCAGTTCCTGGCCTACACCGGGCAGACCGCCGAGCAGTACCGCGAGCAGTTCCGCCCGCGCGCCGAGCAGTCCGTGAAGGCGCAGCTGGCCCTGGCGCAGCTGCAGAAGGAGCAGGACATCCAGGTGGACGACGAGTCCATGGACAAGGAGATCGCCCGCATGGCCGAGCAGCTCGGCCGCAGCTTTGATGAGTACAAGGCCGATCTGCACGACCACGACACGGAGTACCTGCGCAACACCGTGCTGGCCAACAAGACCATCGAATACCTCAAGAGCCGCGCCGTCGCACCCGCAGCGAAGCCTGCCAAGCCCGCCAAGGAAGTCAAGGAGCCCAAGGCGAAAAAGACGGCAAGAAAGGAATCCGAGACGGCTGAATAAGGCACTTATCCGTGGGAAGGTCACGCGACCGACCAATCGATCATATGAGGGGGAAGTACTGTGTCACTCGTACCTATCGTCGTTGAACAGACCAATCGAGGCGAGCGCTCCTACGATATCTTTTCAAGGCTGCTGAAGGACCGCATCGTGTTCCTGGGCGGCGAAATTCATTCCGAGGTCGCCAACCTCATCGTGGCGCAGCTTCTCTTTCTGGAGATGGAAGACCCGGAGAAGGACATCAACTTCTACATCAACAGCCCGGGCGGCTCTATTACGGCAGGTATGGCCATCTACGACACCATGCAGTACATCAAGGCCGACGTATCCACCGTGTGCATCGGCATGGCTGCCTCCATGGGGGCTTTCCTGCTGGCCGCGGGCAAAAAGGGCAAGCGGCGTTGCCTGCCAAACTCCGAGATCCTCATCCACCAGCCGCTCATGTCCGGCCTCTCCGGCCAGACCACCGACATCCTCATCCATGCCAATCAGCTGCAAAAAACCAAGGACAAGATGGCGCAAATTCTCTCGGAGCGCACCGGACAGCCATTGGAGCGCGTTCAGGCGGACGTGGAGCGCGATAATTACATGACCGCGCAGCAAGCGCTTGAGTACGGCATCGTGGATGAGATCTTCCCGCCGCGCAGATAACACTGAGGTTAGGAGAAAAATGACGAAATTTGACGACAAGCAGAAGCTGCCCAAGTGCTCCTTCTGCTCGAAGACGCAGGACATGGTCAAGCGCTTGGTCGCTGGGCCGGGCGTGTATATCTGCGACGAGTGCATCGAGCTGTGTCAGGAGATCATCGAGGAAGATTTCCACGAGACGCCGGATTTTGATCCGCGCGAGATCAAGTCGCCCATGCAGATGAAGGAGATACTCGATCAGTACGTCATCGGGCAGGACGCGGCGAAGAGGGCGCTGTCCGTAGCCGTGTACAACCACCACAAGCGCATTCGGCACAAGCAGAAGGACGGCGACGTGGAGCTTACAAAGTCGAACATTCTATTGCTTGGGCCCACGGGCTGCGGCAAGACCTACCTCGTGCAGACCCTGGCGCGCATCCTGAACGTGCCCTTTACCATCGGCGACGCCACGGCGCTCACCGAGGCCGGGTACGTGGGCGAGGATGTGGAGAACATCCTGCTCAAGCTCATTCAGGCGGCGGACTACGATATCTCCCGGGCCGAGCGCGGCATCATCTACATCGACGAGGTGGACAAGATCGCCCGCAAGAGCGACAACCCCTCCATCACGCGCGACGTGTCCGGCGAGGGCGTGCAGCAGGCGCTGCTTAAAATTCTGGAGGGTACCGTGGCCTCCGTCCCTCCCCAGGGCGGCCGCAAGCACCCACACCAGGAGTTTATTCAAATTGACACGACGAATATCCTCTTCATCTGCGGCGGCGCCTTTGACGGCATCGAGCAGATCATCGAGAACCGCGTGGGCAAAAAGACCATGGGCTTTGGGGCGGACGTGGCCCCGCGCGAGAAGAAGGACATCGGCGCCATCCTCTCGCAGATTCAGCCGCAGGACTTGCTTAAGTACGGGCTGATCCCCGAGTTTGTGGGCCGCGTGCCTGTTGTGGTTACGCTGCACCAGCTGGACGAGGAGGCCCTGCGCCGCATCCTGACCGAGCCTAAGGACGCCTTGGTGCGCCAGTACAAAAAGCTGTTCGAGATGGACGGCGTGCAGCTGGAGTTCGACGAGGAGGCCCTGCGCGAGGTGGCCCGTCTGGCCATCGCCCGCAAGTCGGGCGCACGTGGGCTGCGGGCCATTCTGGAGGACATCATGATGGACGTGATGTTCGAGCTGCCCTCCCGCACGGACGTTGAGACCTGCCGCATCGACATGGATACCGTGAAGCGTCTCTCCCCGCCCAAGTATGTGCTGGCCGACGCCCCGCGCGCGCGCCGCGTGGCCCGTAAGGCGGCGCCCGCCGTAAAGGAGCAGCCCGCAGGTTAATCCGGCGCGCTGCAGGCCTTTGCAGGCCTTTCCCCAAAGCACCCCGCCCGGCCATTTGGCCGGGCGTTTTTTGTGAAACCGCCCGGATTGCTTTCATCGCCGCAAGAGACGCAAAGCGCTGTTAATAACCGGCCAAAAAAATCCGATAAAAAAATGATGGACTGGGCCGTCGCAGGCAAAGAAGATGTCTGGGGGTAGCGACCATCAAAAACATGAGTATCGGCGCGCGAATCGTTTTGGGCTTTGCGAGTATCCTTGTCTTTCTCCTGATTATCGCCGGCACCGTATCGGCGGCCACCACGCGCACGCTCTCGAACATCACAAGCATGGAAACCTACAGCGGCCTGCAAACGAACATCAACGCAGTGATGCATATCTTCAACGAAACGCGCATGAATGCGCGGATTTTGTACAACATGCCTTCCGAGAAGGCCTATGCCGACTACAAAAAGCAGCTGCTCTACTGCGACAGGCGCCTGCAGATGCTCTATGAGTATATAGCGGCCTATCAGAGCTTCGCCGCTTACGAGCAGCAGGTTAAGTCCTTTGAGGAGCTGTACCGGCAGTGGATCCTCTCCATGGATGAGCTGCACAGCGCCGACGCCGCGCGAGGGGCGGGCGCAGACCGCCAGGAGGCGGCCGCCGCGCTCATCACCCGCGCGCGCGAGGAGGACCTGTGCGCCCATGAGATCCTCTCCTGGGCCCTTTTGGACATCGACGAGCAGGTGAGCCGCCAGATGGAGGACACCTACCTGTCCGGCAGCACTACGCGCCTGGCGGTGCTCGGCGTGTCGATCATTTCCTTCCTGGTGGCGGCGGCCATGGCGCTGGTCATCCTGCGCTCCATCACCGGGCCGCTGGGCCAGATGCGCAGCGCGCTTGTGCGCATGGGGGAGACCGGTTCCCTGCAGATCTCCGACGACATGCGTGAGAAGGCCGAGCTGGACAGCCGCTGCCGCGACGAGATTGCCCAGTGCGTGTCGGCCTTCGTCAAGCTGGGCATCAAGCTGGGCGTGCTCAGCGACATGCTCGTGCAGGCGGCCGGCGGCGACTTAACCGCCGAGGTGCCGCTTCTGTCCGGCGAGGACATCATCGGAGCGTCGCTGCAGAAGATGCTCACCGATCTGAGCGAGAAGTTCGCCATCATCAACCAGTCCTCCCGGCAGGTGAACGCGAGCGCCTCGCAGCTCTCCAGCGTATCCGGGCAGCTGAACAGCGATTCGGCCGAACAGGCCAGCGTTGTGACCACGCTCTCCAAGACCGTCTCCGACGTGACCGTTACCACCCGCCAGAGCTTGGACCGCGCGCAACAGGCCAGCCGTTTGGCCGAGTCCATCAAGGACAGCGCGCAGAAGGGCTACGATCTGATGAGCCAGATGGTGCAGGCCGTCATGGACATCGACGAGGCGAGCCAGGCGATCGGCAACATCATCAAGGTGATCGACGAGATCGCCTTCCAAACGAACATTCTCGCGCTGAACGCCTCCATCGAGGCGGCGCACGCCGGCCAGCACGGGCGCGGGTTCGCCGTTGTGGCCGAGGAGGTGCGCAACCTGGCCGTGAAGAGCGCCGAGGCCGCGCAGGACACGCAGGGCCTCATCGAAAACACGCTGAGCAAGGTGGTTCTGGGCACGTCCCTTGCCAAGGACACGGCGCGCGCTCTGGATACCATCGTGTCGGGCATCCGCACGAGCGGTGAGCTCATCGCCCAGATCGCCGGCTCGTCCCAGGAACAGACGGCATCCATCGAGCTGATCAGAACGGGCATCCAGAGAGCCGCGCAGGTGGTGGGCCAGACGAGCGCCACCGCCAAGGACGCCGCCGATGCCGCCGACGCCATCTCGGGCGAGGCGGGCGTGCTGGAGGAGATCGTCTCACAGTTCACCATCCAACAAACGCAGCTGCGGCTGCCGGAAGGGGGCGCGCGCCATGCGACGCGCTAACATCGCCGTTTTGCTGGTGCTTGTCCTTGCGCTGCTGTGCGCCTGCGTGCAGCAGCCGCCATACCGCGACGGGGTATACCGCGCGGAGGCTGACAAGTTTGCCAACGGCTGGAAGGAAACCGTGGAAATCACCATCGCGGGCGGCCGGATCGACAAGATCAACTGGGACGCTGTCTCCGAAGACCCGAGCATCCCCACGGGCAAGAAGCAGTATTCCAAGAGTGGCCTGTACGGCATGCTGGCCGGGGCCGCCAAGAACGAATGGTGCGATCAGGCCAAAGCCGCCGAGGACTATGTGATGAAATATGGCCTGGACAAGGTGCCCCTGACCGAAGACGGACACACGGACGCCATATCCGGCTGCACCGTCCACGTCAACCAGTTCGTGGGCCTGGCGCAGAAGTGCCTGGCGCAGGCCGTCAAATAAAGCAGAGCAAGACGAAAAAGCGTTCGCTCCGGGCATATGCCGGACCGAACGCTTTTGTTCAGCGGTGCGGCGATATCGCGGCTACTTCGCCACCGGACCGGGGATGGGCCACTTGGCCCTGCCGTAGGCCGTATTGGTAACGATGGCAGAGCACAGGTACAGCGCGATGATGCCGTCCGCGAGGAGCGCGACGGCCGGAATGAGGGCGAAGGAGGACGAGAGCACCTTCATGTCCATCAAGGCGATCACGGGGCAGGCGATGTCCAGCCCCACGATGATGAGGAACAGGAGCAACGGCTGCTTGGCGAAGGCCGGCGTCCAGCCCCACACAACCAAGGACAGCGCAAGCCATGCCCAGCCGTCGATGCGCGCGTCTGCAATCAGGTTCGCGCCGGCGATGAAGTACTTGGTGATGTTCTCCAGCCCGCCCACGAGCATGAAGAACGCGCAGAAGAACAGGAAGGTGTTTCCGCCCGTGGTGTTGTTGCTGCGCAGGTCAATCAGCCCGACGCACAGCTGTACCACGAAGCCGCCCAGCAGCCAGATGCCCAGGAAAAGCTGCGCGGAGTGCTCCACCCGCCCGGAGAGCAGGGCGAAGAAGCAAAAGCATGCCACGGCCAAAGCAACAAGGCCGGCCGGGCTCGGGTTTGCCCATGCGGGCTGGGTGGAGGGGATAGGGGCGTGTTTTTCCGTCATTGTGTCGCGCTCCTCTTTGCATAATCCGCTTATGCTAGCATGAAAAGCGTTTTTCCGTCAAGAACTTTTGATGTGCCATCCGCTCTTGCGCTACAGAGCGTAATGGCGCACAAGGTGCACGCCGCCAAAGAGCTGCCGCTCGCGCTCGCTTTCCAGGGTGAATCCCGCTTTCTCCAACACCCGGCACGAGGCGGCATTGTCCGCCTTGGCGTAGCCGAGCAAGCGGGATAGGCCGCGCTCCCGCTTGCACCAGGGCGCGAAGACGGCAAGCGCCTCCTGGGCGTACCCGCGGCCGCGGTGCGCGGCGCACACGGCGTAGCCCACCTCCACGCCTCCGTCGATGGGGCTCAGGCCGATGTGCCCAATGAGTTCGTTCGTGTCCTTCAGGCAGATAGCGTAAATCAAGGGGTAAGCGCCCTCCTGGTGCATGCGCGCAAAGAAGCTGATGCGCGCCGACGCCTCCTCAAGTGAGGACAGCACTTCATCGGGGAGCTCCCGCCGCGCCTCCTCTTCCTGGCTGTATGCCATCAACAGCGGCGCGTCTTCCTCCTGAAAAGCGCGTATCACCAGCCGCCCGCACACCAGCGCCACCATCGCAGCCGCCTCCTGACAATCGCTTTGCACGCACCGATTATACAAAATAACCGCCGCGTGGGCAACGTCGCCGCCTTTTTCTTGCGGCGCGCAGCAACACACTTGCATTTTTTTCACAACTCTCCTACAATCTATAGAAGACAAGGAACGGATGTGATGTCGTGCAGGGAATCATCCTCGCGGCGGGATATGCCACACGCATGGGAGAGCAGTGCCGCAATTTCCCAAAGCCGCTGCTGGAAATTGAAGAGGGGAAACCCATCGTCAACTACTTGGTGGAGTCCATGGCGGCGCTGCCGGAGCTTGCGCGCATCCACGTGGTGACGAACGCGCGCTTCTATGATCTGTTTGTCAGCTGGCGCGACCATCATCCCCTGCGGGCGATGATCGAGGTGTGGAATGACGGCACGGCCAGCGTGGAGGACCGCCTGGGTGCGATCGGCGATCTGCGCTTCCTGCTGGAGCATGCCAAAGTCGATGAGGACGTGGTGCTGGCCGCGGGCGACAACTTCGTCTCCTTTCCGCTGCGGCCCATCTACGACGAGTTCCATCGCCTGGGCAGGCCCGCGCTGCTTACCGTGGTGCGCCCAGCCGAGCGGTCGCTTCTGCGCGGGTGGGTGTGCGTGCGCATGGACGAAACCGGCCGGGTGACCTGGGCGGTGGAGAAGCCGGGCGATGCGCTACCGGAAGACATTGAGTACGGCGCCATCGCCCTGTACTTTTATGGCCCCGGGCTGCGCGGCCAGGTGGAGGCCTTCATGAACGCCGGGCAGAAGGTGGATGCGCCCGGCTATCTTCCGGCGTGGCTGGTCGGCCGCGCGCCCGTGTACGCCTACAAGGCGGAAGGGGCGTTCTTCGACGTGGGCACGCCCGAGGCGCTGCAGCAGGTGCGCGCGATGATCGCCCATGCAGCCAGGACGTAAGGCGCGAGGTGAAACGCAACGTGAGGCATCGTTTTGTGGCGCTGGCGGCCCTTGTGTTGGCAGGGCTGCTGCTGTGCGTCCCCGCAGGGGCTCTGTGCGCGGGGTTGGTGCAAAACGCCGACTTTTCCGAGGTGGCCGAGGAACTGCCGCTGTACTGGCTGCCCGACATGTGGGACACCACGCCGGGCATGACGGATTTTTCCGTTGACCCGGACGGCCTGCACGGCAACAGCGCGCATCTGCGCTGCGACGCGCCCAACGACGCTCGGTTCGTGCAAAAGGTGCAGGTGACCCCGAACACCGTGTACCGTTTTACCGCCATGGTGAAGGCGAGCGGGTGCGACCAGGACAGCGTCGGTGCGAACCTGTCGGTGGAGGACGCGCTGGGCATGTCCGACGAGGCGTGGGACACGGACGGCGAATGGGTGGAACTGGCCATGTACGGCCGCACGGGCAGCGGGCAGAAGACGCTCACGCTGATGCTGCGCATCGGCGGGTATGGCGCGCTCTCCACGGGCGAGGCCTGGTTTGACGACGTGACGTTTGAGCCGGTCACCGGGGCCGCGGTCGGGGCGACCATCCACTCCCTTACGCCCGCCCCGCGGGGCGAGGAGGAAGCGAGCGCCGAGGGCAACACGCGCAAGTATACGCCGCTGTTTCTCATGATTTCGCTGCTCTTCGCCATCGCCTTCCTATGGACGCTGCGCAAGCCCGCCCTCAGCCAGGCGCGGCTTCCGGCGCACGTGGAGACGGGCGACCATCAGGGCCTGCTGCCCCTGCTGCTGTGCACGCTGGGGCTTGCCCTGGCCGTGCGCCTCGCGCTGGGCTTCCTCGTGGACGGGTATCCCACCGACATCAACTGCTGGAAGCTTTGGTCGCTGCGCATGGCCGAGGCAGGGCCTCTGCGCTTCTATACGGACGGTTACTTCTGCGACTATCCGCCGGGGTATATGTACGTGCTTTGGGTCGTCGGCGGCATTGCCAACCTGTTTCGGCTTACGCTGGATTCGAGGGCCTTCACGCTCCTCGTTAAGCTTCCGGCCATTGCTGCGGATATCCTGTGCGGCCTAGTGCTGTACCGCATGCTGAAGGGCCCTTACGGCGCGCGCAAGGCCATCGTGCTCTCGGCGCTGTATCTGTTCAACCCGGCCGTTCTCGTCAACTCTGCCGCCTGGGGGCAGATTGACGCCATTTTGGTTCTCTTCCTGCTGCTTTGCCTGGAGGGGTACATGCACGGGCGCATGATGCGCGCCTCGCTTTGGTATGCCGTGGCCGTACTCGTTAAACCGCAGGCGCTTATGTTTGGGCCGCTGCTGCTGTTCGTGTTCGTGCAGGGTATTCTGGAGGACCGGGGCCGCGGCTGGCTTCGTCTCGCGCAGTGCTTCTTCGCGGCTATAGGCCTTCTGCTGGCCGCCAGCCTGCCGTTTTTGGTGCTGGCGGGCGACCCGCTTCTGCTGCCCGGCAAGTATTTCGGCACCATGGCCAGCTACCCGTACGCCTCGCTTTCCGCCTTCAACCTGTTCGGACTGATCGGCGGCAACTGGACCCCGCAGGACGAGGTGCCCTTTTTGCTCTCCTGGGCGCAGTGGGGCACGATTCTGATGGCGCTGACGCTGCTTGGGACGGCGGCCCTGTGGTGGTTCTCGCGCGATCGCTACAAGAGCCTGCCGCTTGTGGGCGCGGTGCTTGTGCTCGGACTTTACACCTTCGGGCTGCGCATGCACGAGCGGTATATGTTTCCGGCGCTTGCCCTGCTGCTTATGGCTTACGGCGCCTACGGCGACAGGCGGCTTCTGTACGTGTTTGGGCTTCTGTCCGTGCCGCAGTTTATGAACGTGGCGCTCACGCTGCAGTCCGAGCACATCCTGGATCCGGACAAGCTCTGGCTCATCATGTTCTCGGCCGTGAACGTGGCCGCTATGCTCTACTTGATTTGGGTGAGCGTGGACGTGCTCGTGCGCGGCCGGTGCGTGCTCGGGCAGGGGCAGTGCGCCGCGCGGGCGCAAAGCGAGCGGCAGGCGGCCGAGGAGGCCCCGCCGCCCTTTGCGCTGCCCACGCTTGGGGCGCCAAGCAGCGGCCGCGGCCGCTTCCTGGACCGCAAGGACGCGCTCATCATGCTGGCCCTAACGGCCGTGTACGCCGCCGTGGCGCTGGTGAACCTCGGCTCGCACAAAGCCCCGCAGACATACTGGCAGTCTTCCGCGCCCGGCGAGGAGGTCGTATTCGATCTGGGCGAAGCCCGGCAGGTGGACCGCGTGTACTACTACGGCTTCCTGAATGACGGCTCCTTCGACATCGCCTTCTCCGCGGACGGGCTGCGCTACAGCGAGCCGCGCGCCTGCAAGTACGGCGAGAACACCATGTTCATGTGGTTCATGCAGGACCTTCAGGCCGCCGGCCGGGGCGAGACTGCGCGCTTTGTGAAGCTGTCGCCCGGCCGCGCGGGGCTTTGGCTGTACGAGATGGCTTTCGCGGACGGGGAGGGGAACCTCTACCCGGTCAGCGCGCTCTCGCAGGGCGGACGCGAAGGCAAGACGATGGATCCGAGCCTGCTCTTGGACGAGCAGGACACCGTGCCCTCCGCGCCATCCTACTACAACAGCATGTACTTCGACGAGATTTACCACGCCCGTACGGCGTTTGAGCAAAACCACAACATGGAGTGGTATGAGACCACGCACCCGCCGCTGGGCAAGGTGTTCATCTCCTGGAGCGAGAGCCTGCTGGGGATGAACCCGTTCGCCTGGCGTCTTCCGGGCACGCTGGCAGGCATTTTCATGGTGCCCGTCATGTACGCCTTGGCGGCGTTCTTCTTCCGCGACCGGCGCATCTCCTTCGTGCTGGGCGTGATGATGAGCTTCGACTTTATGCACTTCGCGCAGACGCGCCTGGCCACCATCGACAGCTTCGCCGTGCTCTTCATCATGCTTATGTACCTGTTCATGTTCGTGTACATGACCCGCTCCAGCCACCATGAACCCCTTGCAAAAACGCTGCCGCCTCTCGCACTCAGCGGTGTGTTTATGGGGCTTGGCGTCGCATCCAAGTGGATTTGCATCTATGCGGGGCTTGGTCTGGCGCTTCTGTTTTTCTACAGCCTGGGCGCGCGCATCGCCGAGTGGCGCGCGGCCGGGCGCGGCGGAAAAGACGTGCCGGGTGGGCTGCTCCATGCGCGCCAGGTGCGGGAGCGATATCCCCGTCAAATGCTGCTGACGTTGCTGGTATGCATCGTATGCTTCGTGGTGGTGCCCGCCTGTATCTATCTGGCCTCGTATTACCAGTACGTGCGCATCCCCACGCCCGGACATGACCTGCAGGGCATTTTGGACGCGCAGGCCAGCATGTTCGACTACCACAGCCGTCTGATGGACTCGCACCCCTTCGCCTCGCCCTGGTGGGAGTGGCCGCTCATCATACGGCCCATGTGGCTGTATATGGGCGAGCACTTACGGCCCGGGTACGTGGCCTCCATCAACACGATGGGCAGCCCCTTCGTGTGGTGGGCGGGGCTGGCCGGCCTCGTGTACGTGCTCTACCGCTTCATCTCCGGCAAGGCCCGTGCAGACGCGCGCGTGGCGCTGGTGCTCATTGGGTTTGCCGCGCAGTTCTTGCCCTGGGTGCTCGTGCCGCGCTCCACGTTCATCTACCACTACTTTGCGTCGGTACCCTTCATCATCCTGTGCTGCGGCTTCTATTTTGAGCAGTTGCTCGCCCAAAGAGGTTGGGCCTTGCGCGCGCTGCTCGCCTACTGCGGCGTTGTGGTGTTCCTGTTCGCGTTCTTTTACCCAATCCTCTCGGGCGCCACCATCCCCATCGAGTACGCGCGGCTGCTGCGATGGATTCCCAGCTGGTCGCTGTTTGCGGGGGCATAGCATGGGCAAGTTGAAGGAGCTGTTCCTGCAGGCGGTGAAGTTCGGGCTGGTGGGCGTGTTGAACACGCTCGTGGATATGGGCGTTTTCTGGCTGCTCACACGGCTGCCTTTTTTCGCCGCGTACTACGGCCTGTCGCATACCATATCCTTTGCCTGCGGCATGCTCAACTCCTTCATCTGGAACCGCCGCTGGACCTTTCAGGACAAGCGCCGTATGACGGGCGGCCGGGCGCTGCGCTTCGTGCTCGTGAACGCCGCGTCCTATGGCGCGTCCCTTCTCGTGCTCACCCTGCTTGTACGTGCGGGATATCCCGAGATGTCGGCTAAGGTGATCGCCACCCCCTGTGCGCTGGCCGTCAATTTTCTGGGCAATAAGCTGTTCGTGTTTAAGGACGCGTAAGGCAGGCGTTACGAAAGAGGAAAGCCGGGATGCGCATGCTCGCTTTCGTGAGCAGCTATGCCCTTCAAGGGATCGACGGCGTGCCCGTGCGCGTGGAGGTGGACGTGGCGCCCGGTATCCCCGCCTTCGACGTTGTGGGCCTGCCGGACGCGGCCGTGAAGGAGGCACGCGACCGCGTGCGCTCCGCCATGCGCAACAGCGGGTACGCCTTTCCCGTGCAGCGCGTTACCGTCAACCTCTCGCCCGCGTCCATGCGCAAGGAGGGCGCGGGCTTTGACCTGCCCATCGCCGCCGCTCTGCTCATCGCTACGGGGAACGCGCCGCAGGAGGCGCTGGAGGGCACGCTTTTGCTGGGCGAGCTGTCGCTTGACGGCGCGGTGCGCCCCGTGCGCGGCGTGTTGCCCATGGTGATTGCCGCGCGTGAACAAGGCGTGCGGCGCGTGCTGTTGCCGCGCGGGAACGTGGCCGAGGCGGCGTGCGTGGCGGGCATCGGCCTGTACCCCGTGGACGATCTGCGCCAGGCTGCGCAGTGGCTGAGGGGCGAGCAGCCCATCGATCCCTGCCCCGCGCAG
The DNA here is from genome assembly GCA_031553225.1 of Eubacteriales bacterium. Classification (GTDB taxonomy): domain Bacteria; phylum Bacillota; class Clostridia; order Christensenellales; family UBA1750; genus JAVBLU01. The sequence continues at coordinate 85,254 of JAVBLU010000001.1, read as the reverse complement.
GATTTCGAGGCGCTCGCCCGGCAAGCGGCGGGGGAGGACGCAAGCGACCTGCGCTTTGTGCGCGGCCAGCAGGTTGCCAAGCGCGCCCTAGAGATTGCCGCCGCGGGCGGGCACAACCTGCTCATGGTCGGGCCGCCGGGCTCGGGCAAGACCATGCTTGCCCGGTGTTTGCCGGGCATTCTGCCGCCGCTGTCCTACGAGGAAGCACTGGAGGTGACGCGCGTGCACTCGGTGTGCGGCGAGCTGCCGGCGGGGGGCATGGTTACGCGCCGGCCCTTCCGCGCCCCGCACCACACCGCATCCGTGGCGGCTATGGTGGGCGGGGGCACAAAAGCCATGCCCGGGGAAATCAGCAAAGCGCATCACGGCGTGCTCTTTCTGGATGAGTTGCCCGAGTACCAGCGCCCGGCGCTGGAGGCGTTGCGCCAGCCCCTGGAGGATGGTTTTGTGTCCGTCGTGCGCGTGGGCGCGCAAGAGGTGTACCCTTCGCGCATCATGCTCGTGTGCGCCATGAACCCCTGTCCGTGCGGGCACCTGGGCGAGGAGAGCGGCAAATGCTCCTGTACGCCGCTACAGATCGAGAGGTACCGCTCGCGCATCTCCGGCCCGCTGCTCGACCGGATCGACCTGCGCGTGGAGGTGGAGTGCATCCCTGCGCGCGCGTTCCTGGCCGAAGACACCAAGGAGGAATCCTCTGGCGATGTGCGGGGGCGCGTGCACGAGGCCAGGCTTCGCCAACAGCAGCGCTACGCGGGCGAGGGCGTGTATGCCAACGCACATCTGGGCGCGCCCGCGCTGCGCAGGTTTTGCCCGCTGGACGGCGAGGGCAGAAGGCTGCTGCAGCAGGCGGCCGACGCGCTGGGCATGTCCAACCGCGGGCAGGCGCGCATGCTGCGCGTGGCGCGCACCATCGCCGACCTGTGCGGCGCGGCAAATATCGCCGCTGAGCATATCGCCGAGGCGGTGCAGTACCGTGGCCGCGATCGCTAGCGCGGGCGTCCGCGAATATGAGGGCGGGAGGGACACAGATGGAGCGGCGCCTTTCCGGGGAGGATCTGTACTGGGTATGGCTGTCGGCCGTGGAAGGGCTGACGGCGCGGCGGTTTTATGAGATCGTGGGACGGTACGGTTCAGCCGAGGCAGTCTTTCATCAGGACATCGAGCCGTTGCGGCCGTTGCTGGGCAAGCAAACCTTCCTGCACCTGCAGGAGGGGCGCACGCAGGCCGCGCTGAACGCCCTGCAGGAGCGCATCAACGCCGCGGGTGCGCAGGTGATGACGCGCGGCGACGAGGACTATCCCGCGGCACTCGCGGAAATTTACGATCCGCCGCCCACCCTGTACTTGCTCGGCGAGCGGCGGCTGCCCGCAGGCAAGAGCCTGGCCGTGGTCGGCTCGCGCATGTGCACGCGCTACGGCGAGGATGTGGCGCTTATGCTGGGCGACCAGCTGGCCCGCGCGGGCGTCGCGGTGGTATCCGGGCTTGCGCGCGGCGTGGACAGCTTCGCCCATAAAGGCTGCCTGCGCGGCAAAGGCCGCGCGGTGGCCGTGCTGGGAACCGGCCCGGACGTGTGCTATCCGCCCGAGAACAGGCGGCTGTATGAGGAGATTCTGGCCTCCGGCGGCACGGTGCTCTCGGAGTACCCGCCGTGCGTGGGACCGCAGAAACAGTACTTTCCCGCGCGCAACCGCATCATCGCCGGCATGGCGCAGGGGCTGCTTCTGGTGGAGGCGGCCAAAGGTTCCGGCGCGATGATCACCGTGGACTTCGCCATGGAGAACGGCCGCCCGGTGTTCGTGGTGCCCGGACCGATCACCTCGCTTCAGTCGAGCATGCCCAACCAGCTGATGCGCGACGGCGCGAAGCCCGTGCTGGATGTTTCGGATATTCTGGAGGAACTTTCCTGGGGCCTTCCCCCGCAGCAGCTGCGGCTGGAGGAGGCTCAGCCGGGGCTTGACGAGGACGAACTGCGCGTGTACGTGTGCCTGGGGGACGAAACGTTTACGCCCGGCGAGATCTCAGCCCGTCTGGGCGAGCCGGTATCCTTTGTGAATACCGCCTTGACAAGACTGGAGTTGCGGGGAATAATAAAGAGAGCGCCCGGAAACCTTTTCCGTAAAGCGCGATAGCGCTGGGAAACACTACTGGAGGTCAATGAATGGCGGTCAAGCTCGTCATCGTCGAATCGCCTGCAAAGGCCAAGACGATCGGAAAGTTCTTAGGACGCGGCTACAAGGTGGAGGCATCCAACGGCCATGTGCGCGATCTGCCCAAGTCGCAGATCGGCGTGGACGTGGAGCGGGACTTTGAGCCCAAGTACATCACCATACGCGGCCGCGGCGAGGTGCTCGACCGCATCCGCAAGGAAGCCAAAACCGCGGCGAAGGTATACCTCGCCACCGACCCTGACCGGGAAGGCGAGGCCATCTCCTGGCATTTGGCGCACATCCTGGGCATCCGCCCAGACGACGCCTGCCGCATCGAGTTCCACGAGATTACGGCTCAGGCGATCAAGAACGCCGTGAAGAAGCCGCGCACCATCAATCAGGATCTGGTGGACGCCCAGCAGGCCCGGCGCGTGCTCGACCGGCTGGTGGGCTACAAGATCAGCCCGCTTTTGTGGGCCAAGGTGCGCAAGGGCCTCTCGGCCGGACGCGTGCAGTCCGTGGCCACGCGCATGATCGTGGACCGCGAGGACGAAATCGGCGATTTTGTCGCGCGTGAGTACTGGACGGTATCCGCGCAGATGCGCAGCGCGTCCGCGGCGTTCACGGCGCGCCTGAGCAGCCTGGACGGCAAGAAGATCGACATGGACCTTTCCTCCCAGGCTCTGGCGCAGGACGCCCGCGCCCGCGTGGAAAAGGCCGATTTAAAGGTAACCAGCGTCAAACGCGGCGAGCGCAAGCGTTTTCCCGCGCCGCCTTTCACCACCTCCAACCTGCAGCAGGAGGCTTCGCGCAAGCTGGGCTTTACCACGCGCAAGACCATGCAGGTGGCCCAGCAGCTCTATGAGGGCGTGGACATCGAGGGCGAGGGTACCGTTGGCCTCATCTCCTATATTCGTACGGACTCCACCCGCCTGTCCACCGAGGCGCAGGAGGCGGCCCGCGCGGCCATCACCGAGCGGTTTTCCCCGGACTACCTGCCGGAGACGCCGCCCCAGTACAAAGGCCGCAAGCACGCGCAGGACGCGCACGAGGCTATTCGCCCCACCGAGGTGGCCCGTACGCCCGCATCCGTGAAGGACTCGCTCACGCGCGATCAGCTCCGGCTGTACAAACTCGTGTACGATCGTTTCCTGGCTTCCCAGATGAACCCCGCCGTGTACGACACCCTGTCCGCCACGTTTGAGGGAGGCGGCGTGGAACTGCGCTTCGCGGGCCAGCAGCTGAGGTTTGCGGGCTTTATGGCCGTGTACGTGGAAGACCAGGACGAGCCGGAGGAAGAGGACAGCGCCTTGCCCGGGCTGAACGAAGGTGAAGCCGTGGCCGTGCAGAGCGTTTCAGCCGAGCAGCACTTTACGCAGCCCCCCCCGCGCTACACCGAAGCGGCGCTCGTGCGCGCGCTGGAGGAGAAGGGCATCGGCCGGCCGAGCACCTATGCGCCCACCATCTCCACCATCCTGCAGCGCGATTATATCGAGCGGGACGGCAAGGCCCTTCGGCCCACCGAGCTGGGCGAGGTGGTGACCGCCATGATGAAGGAACACTTTTCGGACGTGGTGGACATCGCCTTTACGGCCGGTCTTGAGGAACAGCTGGACGGCGTTGAGGAGGGCACGCAGCCCTGGCGCGGCGTAATCGCCCGGTTCTACGAGCCCTTTGCCCAGGAGCTGGCCACGGCCGAGCAGACCATCGAAAAGATGGAAGTGAAGGACGAACCCTCCGACGTTGTGTGCGACAAATGCGGCGCCATGATGGTGTACAAGAACGGCCGTTTCGGCCGGTTCCTGGCCTGCCCGCGCTACCCGGAGTGCCGCAACACCAAGCCCATTGTGGTGAGTATCGACGCGCCCTGCCCCAAATGCGGCGCGCGGCTGTTGGAGCGCACGTCCAAAAAGGGCCGGCGGTTCTACGGATGCGAACGCTATCCCGACTGCGATTTTATATCCTCCGACCAGCCTGTGCGGCAGAAGTGCCCGGAATGCGGAGGGCCCATGGTGCTGAAGCGCGACCGCAAAGGCGGCTCCTTTCACGTTTGCACAACCGCGTCCTGCGGCTTCCGCGTGGAGCTGGAGGACGAGGCGGGCGGCGAGGAATAGCGCCGTGTTCCCTCTGGCAACCTATGCCGGACGCGGAAGGCGCGGTAACTACCCGGCGGGAGGCCCATCGTGCGGGCTTCCCGCCGCTTTTTGAGGTGATGCGGTTTTGACAGCGAGGGTGATAGGCGGCGGCCTTGCGGGCTGCGAGGCGGCCTGGCAGCTGGCGCGGCGCGGCGTACACGTAACGCTGAGCGAGCAAAAGCCTCTGCGGAGATCCCCGGCGCACCACATGGACGGCCTGTGCGAGCTGGTGTGCTCCAACTCGCTGCGCGCCGACCGGATCGAAAACGCCGTGGGTCTGTTGAAGGAGGAGATGCGCCGGTGCGGCTCCATCGTGATGCGCGCGGCCGATCACACGCGCGTGCCCGCGGGCGGCGCGCTGGCCGTTGACCGTGCGGCGTTTTCGGCCTATGTGACCTCCGCTATGGACGCCCATCCGCTCATTCGCCGCGAGGCGGCCGTGGCCGTGCGGCTGCCGGACGCGCCGGCCATCGTGGCCACGGGCCCGCTGACGGACGGCGCGCTCGCTGACGACATCGCCGCGACGACCGGCGGGCAGCTTTCCTTCTACGATGCGGCCGCGCCCATCGTGACGGCCGATTCCCTTGACTATAGCAAGGTGTACCGCGCCGCGCGGTACGGGCGAGGCGGAGACGACTACATCAACTGCCCCATGTCGCGCGAGGAATACGAGGCGTTCTATCGCGCGCTCATCGCCGCGGAGTGCGCGCCTGTGCACGGCTTTGAGGATACGGCAGTGTTCGAGGCCTGCATGCCCGTGGAGGTGATCGCCGGGCGGGGCGAGCGCACGCTGCTCTTTGGGCCTTTGCGGCCCGTGGGCCTGCGCGACCCGCGCACGGGCCTTCGCCCCTTTGCGGTGGTGCAGCTGCGCCAGGAGAACCAGGACGCCACAATGTACAACCTGGTGGGCTTTCAAACGCGCTTAAAGCACGGGGAACAGCAGCGGGTGTTCCGCATGATCCCCGGCCTGGAGAACGCCCAGTTCGCACGCTACGGCGTCATGCACCGCAACGCTTACCTGCGCTCGCCGGGGCTGTTGTCGCCTTGCTTTGAGGTGATTGCGCGTCCCGGGCTGTTTTTTGCGGGACAAATGACGGGCGTGGAAGGGTACGTGGAGTCCGCCGCATCCGGGCTGGTGGCGGGCGCATGCCTGGCAGAGCGGCTGCGCGGGCGCGTTCCCGCGCCTTTCCCGGAGGCCGCCATGCTCGGCGCGCTCGGCCGCTATGTGTCCACCCCCTCGTCCGACTATCAGCCCATGCACGCGAACATGGCTCTGCTGCCCGCGCTTGCCGCGCCTCTGCGCGGCAAGAAAAGCCGGCAGCTCGCCCACGCGCAGGCCGCCCTTGCCGCGCTCGCGCAGGCCGACGCATCCGTTCAGCCCTAGCATTTGTTCACAGAATTGTTGTTTCTTTTCCCGTGCAACTATGGTACGCTATGGGCCATAATGAGGAGGGAGCCCATGCAGTTTGACGGTACGACCATCGTCGCCGTGCGCCGTGGTGATCGATGCGCCATCGCGGGCGACGGCCAGGTAACCATGTCGCAGTCCACCATCTTCAAGGCGGGGGCCGTTAAGGTGCGGCGGCTGTATGGCGGCAAAGTGGCCGTGGGCTTCGCGGGCTCGGTCGCCGACGCCATGAGCCTGATGGAGATGTTTGAGCAGAAGCTGCAGCAGTACGCGGGCAACCTGTCGCGCGCGGCTGTGGAGCTGGCGCAGGTTTGGCGGGGCGACAAGGTGCTGCGCCGCCTGGAAGCCATGATGATCGCCACGGACGGCAAGGACGTGCTCGTGTTGTCCGGCACGGGCGAGGTGATCGACCCGGACGACGGCATCGCGGCGGTCGGCTCGGGCGGCATGTACGCCCTGTCCGCCGCGCGCGCGCTTGTGCAGAACACCGAACTGTCCGCGGCGGAGATCGCCCAAAAGGCCATCCTGATCGCCGCGTCCGTGTGCGTGTTTACGAACGACCATATCACCATGGAAGAGATTATCGCTCGGGACGGGGAAGGAGGCGGCCGCGCATGATGACCGCCAGGCAGATCGTCACCGAGCTGGGCCGCCACATCGTGGGCCAGGACGAGGCCAAGCGCGCCGTGGCCGTCGCGCTGCGTAACCGTTACCGCCGCGCGCAGCTCTCGCCTGAGGCGCGCGCCGAGGTGACTCCGCACAATATTCTGATGATGGGCCCCACGGGCGTTGGTAAAACCGAGATCGCCAGGCGGCTGGCCAAGCTCGTGTCCGCGCCCTTCCTGAAGGTGGAGGCCACCAAGTTTACCGAGGTTGGATATGTGGGGCGCGACGTGGACTCCATCGTGCGCGACCTGGTGGAGGCGTCCATACGCCTCGTGCGCGAGCAGATGGAGGGCGGCGTGACGAGCAGCGCGGAGGCGCACGCCCGTGAGCGGCTGATCGACCTTTTGTGCGGCCAGAAGCCGCGCAAGCTGCCCACGGCCCTGGAACAACTGCTGGGCGTGCAGCCCAAGCCCCGGGAAGCCACCGAAGCGCCCGCCGAGGACGCCGACGGCGCCACGAAGCGCCAGCAGGTGGCCGCGCAGCTGGATGCCGGGCATCTGGAGAACGAAACCGTGGAGATTGAAGTGGAGGAGCACGCGCCCTCTCAGGCCCTGCCCGGCACGGACATGTCCATTCAGGACATGCTGGGCCCCATCCTGCCCAAGAAACGGAAGATGCGCAAGCTGAGCGTCAAGGAAGCCCGGCGCATCCTCATCGCGGAGGAGACGGATAAGCTGATCGATGGCGACGCGGTTACAACCGAGGCGATCCGCCGCGCCGAGGAGGACGGCATCGTTTTCATCGATGAGATTGATAAGATTGCCGGAAAAGGCAGCGCTTCCGGCCCGGACGTCTCACGCGAGGGCGTGCAGCGCGACATTTTGCCCATCGTAGAGGGCTCTACCGTGATGACCAAGTATGGTCCGGTGAAGACCGATTACATCCTGTTTATCGCCGCTGGCGCATTTCACGTCTCCTCCGTGGACGACCTGATTCCGGAACTGCAAGGCCGCTTCCCCGTACGCGTCAAGCTGCTGCCGCTTACCCAGGGAGATCTGCGCCGCATCCTGTCCGCTACCGAAAACGCTATCACCGCGCAGCAGCAAGCCCTGCTCGCTGTGGACGGCGTCAGCCTCAGCTTCAGCGATGAAGCGCTGGACGAGATCGCCCGCGTGGCCCACGTGGTCAACGACACCGAGGAGGACATCGGCGCGCGCCGCCTGCACACCGTGATGGAGACGCTCATGGAGGACATCTCCTTCGACGCAGACGGCACCCCGCGCGACGTGCTCGTGGACGCCTCCTTCGTGAGCCAGCGGCTCGGTCCGATCGTCAAGATGAAGGATCTGCGCAAGTCCATCATCTAAGCGGACACCCCGCCCGCCACCCAACGAAAAGGCCCCGTCCGGCTGCGCCGGGCGGGGCCTTGCATATGCCTGGCGGGCGGGCCGCCTATTTCACCAGCGTCCCGTTTACCGCGCCGGAAAGCCCTGCGGCGTTGGCTTCGTCCGTGTCCACGTGCATGGCCAGGGCAAATTTAGGCGAGACGCGCACAACGGTCTCGGCGAAGGTAACGCCGCGGGGGCCGCCCACGGCCACGCTGACGATCTGTTTGTCGGAAACGCCAAACTCCGCGGCATCTTCGGGGGTCATATGCACATGGCGCTTGGCCACGATGACGCCCTTGCTGATGGCCACTTCGCCATTGGGGCCAACGACGGTCGCGCCGTTCGTGCCGTCAATGTCGCCGGACTCGCGCAAGGGCGCCGTAACGCCCAGGGTGCGCGCGTCCGTATAGGAGAGCTCCACCTGCGTGGCGGGGCGCTCCGGGCCCAGGATGGAGCATACGAGCTCGCCGCGCGGTCCGACGACCTTCACCTTTTCCTCGCAGGCGAATTGGCCGGGCTGGGAGAGATCCTTCTTGTTGGTGAGCTGATAACCGGCGCCGAAGAGCGTATCCAGATCCGCGCGGGAGACGTGTACGTGGCGGGCCGAGGTTTCAACGAGAACAGGCTTGGACATGGTGAGGACTCCTTTACCGCTTTCATTCGCACGGGCGGGTGTCCGCACCTGTGCCTTTTTTCTAGGATACAACATAAGCCGCGCAATTACAAGCCGCCCGTGTGACGCGGAGGTCTACTCCATGGCCACCTTCATGGCCAGATCGGCCCACTTCGACAACCGGTCCGGCTCGTAGCGGACGGTGGAGATGTCCTTGAGCACGAACTCGAGCGCGACGCCTTTTCGGCGGCATACCTCCTTGGTGGCGCGCAGGTCGCGCTCCACCGCGGCCCAGTTCATGCTGTCCGAGGCAAGGAAGGCCGGCGCGGGCTTGTTGGATGCGACGACGCCCGTGCCCGCCAGAAAGTCGGCGGCGGCGTCCATGCGGCACCAGGGGCTGCAGGATACCATGCGCAGATGGGGTATGCGCAAAACGCCGGCCATACGGTCATGCAGCTGTTCGCAGCAGCCGTAATACACGGCCCCGAACCGTTCGTATACCCGGTTCATGTAGGCGAACTCAAACTCGTCGTGTGCGGCGGGCGATACGGATGCGAATATCTGCGCCATGCCGCGCGTCCAAGTCTGCGCGAGGCGCGGCCCGCAGTCGCTTTCGTAGGGTACCGCCGGAAAAGAGCCATACACGGGGCAGCAGTGCAGCGTGGTCAGGCAGCCGGACAAAAGCCCCTGTGCCTCAATCTGGTCGAGCATGGCCATGTACCCGGCCGTAATGCGCTCCATCAGACGGTGCACGTAATCGGGCCGCTCGTAGAGATAGGTGAAGCATGCCTCGGGCGACAGCCAGGTAGAGAGCCGGTCCCAGGGCGCGAACATGGGCGTAAGCCCCGCCATGCGCACGGGCAAGAGTCCGGTAAACACGTCCTCCGCCTCGGCCTTGCGGCGGGCGGTTTCCGCCGCGTCGTGCGTCACAACGGGCGTTTGCAGCTTCTGCAAATCCTCGTCCGTAACAAATTGATTGTGGTAACGGTGCCCCACGATGTTGTTCTTTGCATCGACGGCGGCCGTGTCCTCGTGCACGCTCATGCCAAACTCGGTGTTCACAATCGCCTTTGGCAGGCTAAAGAACGGATCGAGCGCCATATCCACCCGGTGATGGCGGTAGCGGTACAGCCTGCGGCGCAGTGATGCCTCCACGCCCCGCCACAGGGGGTCGGCGATCTGGCAGGTGAGGAAGGAGTCGTAGCGCTCCAGCTCATGCCAGGGTTCCTCGTCGATCACCACAAGCGGCCGCTCGGGCCGGCCGTCGTTGAGAGCCGCCCACAAGCGCCGCGATTCCGCCTGCTGGGACGTTGTAGCCGCTTGAGCGTATTGCTCGCCCAAGAGCCGTAATATGGCGCGCTCGTCGTTGCTGAGCATGGTGCCCCCCCCTTTTTGTTACCCCTTGGCGATGCGCATGGCCCGCTCGGCCCACTCGTACAGGCGGCCGGAATCGTAACGCACGGTGGAGACGTCCTTCAGGATGAGCTCGCAGGACGCGCCGCTGCGGCGGCAGGCGTCCACCGTGCCGCGCAGATCCGCCTCCACGGCGTTCCAGTTTACGCTGTCCGGCGCGAGAAAGGCGGGGGAGGGCTTGCGCGAGACGACGGCCTTGCCCGCTAAAGCCTCGGCGGTCATCTCTACGTTGCACCACGGGCTGCAGGACACCTTGCGCAGGTGCGGAATGGACAGCACGAGGGACAGCCGGTCATGCAGGGGCTCACAGCACCCGTAGTACACGGCGGCGTAGCGCTCATACAGGGGGTTGACGTAGTCCAGCTCGAACTCCTTGTGCGCCCGGGGCGACACGGTGGAAAAGATCTGCGCCATGCCGCACGCCCATACGTCGCGGCTGGTGACACCCTCGTCGTCGGGCCGGGGCACGGCCGGAGAGGAGGAATAGGTGGGCGTGCAGTGGATGTGCGTGGAGCAGCCGCTGTACAACCCCTGGGCGTTCATCTGCTCCAGAATGCCCATATACCCATCGCACATGCGCTTCATGATGGCGTGGATGAACTCCGGCCGGTCGGCCATGTCGTACAAGATTGCCTCGGGCGACATCCAGGTGGAGAGCGTGTCCCAGATGTTGTACATGGGGACGTACCCGTCCATCCGCACGGGGATGATGCCTGCGAAGAGCTCCTGGCCCTCGGCCTTGCGGCGCGCGGTTTCGGCCCTGTCATGCGCTACAGCCGGGGCGACGATCTTTTCTACATCCTCCCAAGTAACCAGCTGATTCACATACAGGTGACCCTTCACGTCGTTCGTCGCATCTGTGGCGGCGGAGATGTCCTCAGACTTGATGCCGAAGCTGCCGATGCTCAGCGCCATCGGCAGGGGAATGAACGGTTCGATCACCATGTCCACCCGGAAGTGGTTGTAGCGGAAGAGCGCGCGGCGCAGGTTCGTCTCCACACGCCGCCAGAAAGGATCGGCCACGGTGAGGTTCAGCTCGTCGGTGCCCTTGGCCAGCTCGTTCCAGGGTTCCTGGTTGATGATGACCATGGGCCGCTCCATGCGGGCGTCGTTCAGCTTGCCCCACAGCCGCTTCGTTTCGGCCATGGCCGGGTCGGCGGCAGCGGCCGCGTATTGTGCGGCCAGCGTGCGCAGCGTCTGTTTCTCCTGGTTCGTAAGGGCCATGCAATAGCCTCCTTTACCGCTCAAGCAGGTCGCAGGGGCGGGCGGGGCCCGCTCCGTCCGGGAGATAGAACGTCGCGACCTGGTAGGGATGCAAGGATACGGCCAGGGCGCGGTGCAGGAAGGGCAGCGATACGCTCGCCTGAACGGGTTCGCCCGCGGTCTCATGCAGACGCAGAACGTATCCGCCCCCGTCTTCGGCGCGCTTGAGCGCGCCTAAAGCGACGCTTGGGGCGTTTAGCTGTATACCCTGCATAGCCTGCGGCAGAAGCCCTTCGTGGTACGTCTCTTGCACGGCGATGGGCGGCATGAGGAAGGCCTCTGCCAGCTGCGGCACGCCCCCCTGACCATAGGAGCCCGCGTGCGGGTACAGGCGGTAGCAAAAGGACGTCTCGCCCAGATCCATCGCCCGGGAGGCCGCGGACATGTCCACGCCCCGGCCCACGTGGTCGGCATAGTAGGAAGTGTTCACAGCCGTCAGGCGCAGCTCGCCCTTCAGCGCGTCGTAGGAGTAGCGCCCGTCGTTGATGAGCGCAAGACCGTATGCTTCCCCGCGAAGCTTGCCGGACAGGTCCGCAAAGCGCTGGCCGTGCTGCTCGTCGCCGTCGCACGCTCGCCCGATGGCGGCGTACGCCGTCTCATATACGGCCATCGTATCCTCGAGAGGGGTGGGGAAGGCCAGCTTCACCATCCGTCGGGGCTTGGTCATGCTCAGATGCACGCGCACGTCCACGTAAGGTGCGCCGGCGTCCAGCGTGAAATCCTGCTGCAGCGTCGCCCCGTCGCCATAGCTGACCGCCCGCACGATGCCGCGCAGGGGCCCTTGGTCGATCAGGCGCAGCTCGGCGTCGCCGAAGCGGGCGACGTCGGCGCGGAAGGCGGTGGCGCGGTGCGCCCAGGTGTCCTCCATGCCGATGTCCACGGCCACGGCGTATCCGCCTTCCACGACGGCCCGGCCGATGCCTTTGTCGATCAGCTTGCGGATGCCGCCGGCGCGCGGATCAATCTCCAGACGCAGGCAGGCGTTCTCCAGCGTGTTGATGGTGGCGGCCACGGCGCCCTGCACGTGCGCGGCCGCGCCATCCCTGTACGTCCAGTACGTGCGGTAGCCAAGCGGGGGTACGGTGGCGCGAAAGGCCGTCTGGAAGGAACCCGTGGATCGCAGCAGATACGGCGCGCGAATCATCTGGCAAGGCGTTTCCGCGTCAGCCTCATCCGTCACGCGCGATGCGGGATAGTTCACCGTCACAACGCCGGTCACCTCGTGCGCGGTGGGGTTAAACACGACCACCGGCGCGCCTCGGTCCTCAAACTCCCAGCTGCTGAAGGTGGTCGCCTTGCTGCGCACAATGGGCGCGCGGCCGGACGTGTCCACCGCAAAAGCGATGCGCTGCACGGCCAGGTTCAGCTGTTCCTCGGCGATGTTTACCGCCTCGCCCAGCGCGCGGCCGGCGTCCTCCAGGGCACTCTCCACGCTGCAGCCACCCATCACGTCGTGGAACTGCTGGAACAGCACTCTCTGCCAGGCGCGCGCCAGCTCGTCGCTCCGGTACGGATGCCCTGCCACGGCGGCGGCCAGCGCGCCCAGGCGTTCCGCCGCGCCCAGGCGGTGCTCCGCCATGCGGTTGAGCTTTTTAACCGGCGCGTTTGTGGAGTAGCAGCCCTTGGCATGGAACTGCAAATCGCCCTCGTAGAGCGGAAGTTCGCCCTCGTGCGGTTCGACGCCGGCGAAGAAGGCGTCCGGAGTGCCGATGCGTACCGGGTAGTCTGCGCGCGCCATCGCCCGATGAAGATGCGCGAGCTCCTCGCGTGTCGGGCCTCCGCCATGGTTGCCAACGCCAAAGAAGCACATCTGCGGCGTGTTTTCGGCAAGGGCCAGGGCGCGTACGGCCTGCAGCTTCTGCACAACGGGCGGCAGGGGGTTGCCCGCATCCTGCACGCCGCCGGACGTGTAGGAAAAGGGAATGCGGTAGGTAGGCAGTCTGGTGCCGTCCAGGCCCTTCCAAACAAACAGGCTGCCGGGCACGGCGGCGTTTTCGTGGCTGCCCGGCCGCATGAAGACATACCCGCGCAGCCCGCCCTGGCGCAAAAGCTGCGGCAGGCCCCCGCTGTGCCCGAAGGAGTCAACGTTGTAGCCTACCTGCGCGCACACCCCGAATTTTTCAAGGAAATAGCGCTGGCTGTACAGCAGGTGCCTGGCAAAGCTTTCGCCGGAGGGGGCGTTGCAGTCCGGCTGCACCCACATGCCGCCCGCCAGAACCCAGCGTCCTTCGCGCACCCGGGCGCGTATGCGCTCAAACATCGCGGGCGCGTTCTCCTCCACAAAACGGTAGTAGGAGGCGCAGGCGCTGACGAAGTAAAAGTCCGGGTCTTCGTCCATGCGGTCCAGGGCGGAGAGGAAGGTGGCTTTGATCTCGGAGAACCCCTCCTGCCACCGCCACAGCCATACCGGGTCGATGTGGGCGTTGCCGATCAGCGTGAGCGATGTGTCGTTCATATGCACCCTCCTGGCGCTGGCCGTCGTCGTTTGGTCTATCCTACCAAGCGGCTCTTTCCGCAGGCGTGAACAGGTTCTCGCCGCAGGCCGCGTTCTGGCGCACCTGGCGCGGATTTGTGGCGCCGGGCAAGGCGACGGGGCAGGTCTCGTGCGAGGCGACGTAGCGAAGGGACGCATCCGTAAGGGAGGCGCCCGGATGCGCTGCCGCCATCTCCTCCACCTGGGCGATCTTGCGCAGGTATTCATCGCGCCGCGCGCCGCCTTCATTGAACGGGGCGCGCACCGGGTCGGCAAAGTGCGTTGCGGCGTTGTAGCGGCCGGAGAGCAGCCCCTGCGCCAGCGGGCCGCGCACAAGCACGCCGATACCGTTTTCCAAGCAGTAGGGCAGCATGTCGGCTTCCGCCTGGCGGTTGATGAGGGAATAGTCAAGCTCCACCGCGGCGCAGCGACCATTCTGGTTGAACCGCCTGAGCACGTCCAGCCGGTCGGTGGAGATGCCGTACGCACGGATGACGCCTTCGCGCACGAGCTGCTCGAAGCCTTCGATGTACACGTCCGGGATCTCGATGTCGTTCTCGTGGCAGAGCATCAAATCCACCCAGTCGGTGCGCATGCGCCCAAGGCAAGCGTAGGCGCACAGGCGGATCATGTCGGGCGTGGTCTTGGGCACCATCTGCCCCGTGCGCATGCCAAAGTGCCCGATTTTGGACACGAGCGTGACTTTGTGCCGGATGCCGGACAAAGCCTGGCCAAGGCGGCTCTCGGACAACCCGTGCGGGATGCCGTAGCTTTCGGCCGTGTCGATCAGGTTGATGCCCGAATCCACCGCCGTACGCACGATGTCGAAGGACTCGGCGTCGGATAGTTCGCCCCATTGGTTGCCGATGTTCCAGGTTCCAAGGCCCATGGCCGACAGAAGCCAGCCGGTATTGCCAAATGCGCGGTATTTCACGGTCCATACCTCCCTCATTCGTCCATCCATTTGCTACATATCTATTATGCCATAAAAAGGCCTGTCTTTCAATGGAATGAAAGACAGGCCAAACCGGCGGCAAGCCATCCGGCGCAAGTCGCAACGCGGCTAATGTCCCTTAATGAAGGAAAGAATATCCGCGAGAACCTGTTGGTCCACGGGGGTCTTCGTGTTGTAGTCCATGGTCACGTCGAGGTTTTCTTCGCCGTCGTACGCGCCCAAGGAGTGGTTTAGCCCCGGGTACAGCTTAAAGCTGATGTTCGTCTGGCCGGCCAGCTGGTCTTGGTATAGCTTAAAGTCTTTGTCGGCGTACACCTGGCGGTCCCGCTCGCCCTGCATCACAAGCACGGGGATGTTCAGGCCGCGCATCAGGGCAAGCGAGTCGATGGCGGCCCAGTGCCGCAGGTACCACGCCGGAAGGGAGTAGACGTCGTTGTTGGGGTCAAGCGCTTCCTGGTCGGTCATGGAAGCCACGCGCAGGGCAATCTTGTGGCCGTCGTCCAGCGCCGTCTGCAGCGAGTTGGCCTGCTCGGTCTGCCCGCTCTGGCGCATCTGGTTGATGAGGATGACCAGCTGGTCCTCGATGATCTCCCAGATGGCGCGCGGCGATCCGGCCATCAAAATGAGCCCGGCCGCGCCCGCCCCTTTGCTTTGAATGTACGGGGCGAGCATAGCGCCCATGCTGTGGCCGACGATGAACACCCGGGCGGGGTCGATGCCCTCCTGTCCCTTGAGGAACTTCACGGCGCTCAGCGCATCGGTGGCGGTCTCATCGTCCACGGTCAGGCGATCCATGCGGCCGGAAGCCTGCAGCTGCTGGCCGTAAGTGTAGGTGATCTTATCGTAGCGCAGCACGGCGACGCCTTGGCTGGCCAGCGCCCAGGCGATATCGCGGAAGGGCTTGTTCACGCCCATCGTCTCGTCGCGATCCATGGGGCCGGAGCCGTGCACGAGTACGACGGCCGCGGTAGCCTTGCCGTCCTTGGGCATGGTGAGCGTGCCGGAGAGCGGGTACCCTTCCTGCGAAGGGATGCTGACCTCCGTCTCGGCCACGGTGTCCGGCGGCGGAACGGGCGGTTCGGGCTCTTTGAACTCCAGGTCGGCCATATCGCGGAAATACATACCCACCAGCTTGTCGCGGCCGTTGAAGATGAGTTCAAGCACGAAGGAGGCCTGCTCGTATTCAACGGGCACGTGCAGGATGTTCGTAAAGTTCTCCTCGTTGAATTTGTATGTGGCCTGCTCGGGGTGCACGCTCTTGTATGCGCCCAGCTGGCCGGTAATGGCCCAGGCTTCGCTCAGCTGCGTCATGTCGATTTGCCCAGCGAAAGCGGGGTCGAACATCGCGTCCAACGCCGCCTGAAAGTTGCCCTGGTTGAAGAGGGTCACCAGCTCGCCGCTCTTGCCGGCCAGGGTCGCCACGCCCGCCCCGTCCAGCTGCAGGGCCTTGTAGAGGCCCTCGCGGATGAAAAGTCCGGTGATCTCGTTGCTTTGGCGAAACACCGTGCGCACGATGAGCGTGCCGCGCTCAAAGTTTACGGGCAGCTCCATAACCTCCCAGCCGCCTTCTTGGATGGCCTCGGGCAGGCCAAGGTCGACGTACGCGCCCATGTCGCCCTTGGCGGCCTCCCAGGCGGACTTCAGCTTCGCGGCGGGCAGCTGCTTCTTCATGGTCTTGTCAAATAGCGCGACAAGACCCGCATAATCGCCGGCGGTTAGGCGGTTACCCACGTCCTCCGCCAGGGGTTTAAGCTCTTGCGAGCGGGTGAAGGGCATGATGCCGTCGGGGAGCTTGCCGTCCGTGTCGCTGACGAGCGAAGCGGGCTTGCCGCAGGAGACGAGCAGCAGCGCGCACACGAGCGCGGCCACGGCGGCATGGAACCTCCTGTTGTGATGCATGGGCATGTATCTTCCTTTCCACTGTAAAGGTACCCGTTCATGATACCGCGGACAGGCGCGGCAGGCAAGACCCAAGGCGTGAACAGATGGTGAACGTATTGCCTGTACGGCAGCCCGGAGGTGTGTTCAAGGCTTTTCCACCTATTTTTTCATCTCTGGGGTTGAAAAGTGGTGCTATGTGGTTTAGAATGGCTATAAAGTGGCGGTAATTCCCACGATAATAAGTGCGGAGGGATGAGAGTGGCCGAAGGACCGCGGTTTGCCGGGTATTGCCCTGTGAAGGTAGATCCTAAGGGCCGCCTTGTCATACCCGTCAAATTTCGGCCGCAACTGGGCGGTAAGGTCATCTTTCAGGCCGCCAATGTCAACTGCTTGTATATTTATCCCGCCGCCACCTGGGAGGCCGCCTACGCGGCGCTTGCCCAGCGGGCGGAAGAGAGCGAGATGGACATGCAGCGTCTGGAGCAGTTCATGCGTTTTTCGGAATCGGACAACGACGTGGACGGCGGCGGCCGTGTGCTCGTGCCGCAAAACCTGCGCGAGGATATGGGCCTCACCGGCGATCTGATTCTGGCCGGCTCCAACAACAAGCTGGAGCTGTGGCAGAAGAACGACTTCAAAGCGTACACCGGGCAGCTGCGCGGCCATCTTGCGCCTGCGGTGAGCAAACCGTGAGCGGGTTCGCCCATGTGCCCGTCCTGTATGAGGAGGTTGGGCGCAGCCTGATTACCGATGCGGGGGAAAACGCCGTCTATGTGGACGGAACGCTCGGCGGAGGCGGGCATGCACAGCTCGTGCTCTCGTCCACCCGGTCGCGCCTGGTGGGGATCGACCGCGACCCGGCGGCCATCGCCGCCGCCAGCCGCCGTCTTGCGCCCTTCGACGGGCGTTTTACCGCCGTGCGCGGCAACTTCGCGGACATGCCGGCCCTCCTCAGCGGCCTTGGCGTGGCGGGGGTGACGGGCATCCTTCTGGATCTGGGCGTTTCCTCCTACCAGTTTGACGAGCCGTCGCGGGGCTTCTCCTACCAGCATGAAGCCCCTCTGGACATGCGCATGGACCCCGCGCAGGAGCTGAGCGCCGCGGATGTGATCAACGGCTACTCCCTGGATGAGCTGACCCGCGTGCTGCGCGACTATGGCGAGGAGCGGCACGCCTTCCGCATCGCCCGCGCCATTGTGGCGAAGCGCCCGATTGCCACCACGACCCAGCTATGCGACGTTGTTGTGGCCGCCATGCCGGGGTTTGCCAAAAAGGGCGGCCCGCACCCCGCGCGGCGCACCTTTCAGGGCGTGCGCATCGAGGTGAACGGCGAGCTGGACCTGCTGCCCGGCGCGCTTACGGGCGCGTTTGGCCAACTCCTTCCCGGCGGCCGCTTGGCCGTGATCACCTTTCACTCCCTGGAGGACCGCATCGTCAAGGAGTTCATTCGTGAGCGCGTGCACCCGTGCACCTGCCCGCCCAAAGCGCCCATGTGCGTCTGCGGAAAAAAACCAACGGCCATGGAGGTTCTGCGCGGCGGCGCGGCGCCCGGCCAGCAGGAGATGGACGACAACCCGCGCGCTCGTTCCGCGCGCCTTCGCGTGGCCCAGCGCCTGTAGCTTGTTCTATATCACGCCGGAAGGTGAGTATGATGTCAGTAGTGGGGTACGAGCGCCGTACGCAAGAGATGACCGCCACGCATGCGCCGCTCTCGGAGGAGAGCCGCCGCATACTCGCCGAGCGCTACGGGCAAAACCCGCAAGCGCATAAGCGCAGGGCGCAGGAGCACCGTCGCGCGGCAGAGGAGAAGCGCCGCCGCGCTGCCCTTCCGCGGGCGCTCGTGCTGTATGCGGCAGGCCTTATGTGTTTTGCCGCGCTGTTTGGCCTGGTGTGGCAAAACGCCTTGGTCGCTCAGGGCAAGCGGGCATACCGCGGCGCCAGCGACGAGCTGCAGCGCGTGCTTAAGCAAGCGGACGACTACCGCCTGGCCATCTCCCGCAACGACAACATTCACACCATCCAGCAGCAGGCGCGCGACAAGCTGGGCATGGATTACCCCGCCGAGGACCAGATTCGCCTGGTCACACTGCCGCCGCTGGCGGCCTCTAAGGAACCCGCCCCGCCGCCCGTAGCCGTCACACCCTCGTACGTGCGGCTGTGGAACCTCATCGTGGGGAAGTAGGCGGGCACATCAAAGCGTCAGGAGCTCTGCATGCAGCATACCATCAAGCAGTCCACAAGCCTGCGCACCCGCATACTCGCCGTATTCATTGGGTTCGGCTTGTGTTTCACGCTGCTGGGCGGGCGGCTTGGGTACTGGATGCTGTACCGGGGCGAGGAGATGCGCCAGGAAGGCAAGAATCAGTGGGAACGCACCGCCACCGTAGCGCCCAAGCGCGGCATGATTTTGGACGCGACGGGAAAGGTGCTCGCGCAGTCCGCCTCGGCGTTGGACGTGGTGCTCACGCCCGCCCGCGTCACCAAGGACAAGCAGCGCGAGCTTGCGGCGCTTGTGGCTCCATATCTGGGCCTGGACGAGCAAGCCGTATACGAGCGGGCGATGGACACGAGCAAGGCCGACCACACCCTGGCGCGCCAGCTGGAGCCCGAACAGGCGCGGCCGCTTTTGGACGCGCTCAAACAAAGCGGCCTGAAGGGCGTGGAGCTCACGGAAACCTCCCGCCGGTATTACCCGCAGGGCGATTTTCTCACGCAGGTGCTCGGCTTTTGCAACATCTCCGGCAAAGGCCAGGACGGCCTTGAGCTTACGCTGAACGCCGTGCTGGCGGGCCTCAACGGCAGCATCAAAAGCGAGAAGGACGCAAAGGGCCGCCGCCTGCCCGGTACAGGCGACACATTCGTTGAACCGCAGGACGGTCAAAACGTTGTTTTGACCGTTGATGCCGTTGTTCAAGGCGTGGCCGAGCGCGCCATGCGCCAGGCCATGGCCGACACCGGCGCCAAGCGCATGCAGTGCATCGTGATGGACGTGCGTACATCGGCCATCCTGGCCATGGTAAACATACCGGACTTCGACCTGAACAGCCCGCCGCGCGACGATCTGTCGCTCCTGTCCAGCCTGATGCGCAACGGATGCGTGACGGACAACTACGAGCCCGGCTCCACCTTCAAGATGATCACCACAGCCGCCGCGCTTGAGGAAAAGCTCAGCAACCCGGACGAGGTATTCAACTGCCACGGCTCCATCATCGTGGACGGGGACAAAATCCGCTGCTGGCGCACGGGCGATCCGCACGGCCGCGAGACGCTTACCCAGGCCGTTATGAACTCCTGCAACCCCGTTTTTGTGGAGCTTGGCCTGCGCCTTGGCAAGGAGAAGCTCTACAATTACATCGACGGGTTCGGGTTTGGAAAGACTACAGGTTCGGAGCTGTCCGGCGAGGCCATCGGTATCGTCATGTCGCCCAAGTACGTCAAGAACGTGGACCTTGCACGCATTGCCTTTGGCCAGAGCGTAGCCGTCACGCCGCTGCAGATGATCAACGCGGCCTGTGCAATCGTCAACGGCGGTTACTTAATGAAGCCGACCATCGTTTCCCAAGTGACGGACGTGGACGGCAACATCGTTAAAACGTACGAACCGCAGGTGCTCGCGCATCCCATCTCCGAGGAAACAAGCGCCACCATGCGCGCGATCCTGGAGCAGGTGGTGGAGCAGGGCGGCGGGCGCAACGCCTACATCCCTGGCTACCGCGTGGGGGGAAAGACCGGCACGGCCCAAAAGTACGAAAACGGCAAGATCCGCACCGATGTGCACGTGTGCTCCTTCGTGGGCTTCGCGCCCATGGACGATCCGCGCGTGGCGGTGCTCGTCATCAACGACGAACCGTCCCTGAGGCCGGACTTTGGTTCGACCACCGCCGCGCCCTACGCCAAGCAGGTGCTCGAGGAGACGCTTAAGTATCTGGACGTGCGCCCCGCGTACAAGGCCGGCGAGAAGGACCTGACCGGCAAGACGGCCACCGTTCCGGACGTGCAGGGCATGGTGCTGGCGGAAGCCACGCAGACGCTGCAAAGCGCCGGGCTGCAGGTGATCACCGACGGTGCTGGCGCCAAGGTGGTTGAGCAGCTGCCTCCGCCGGGTGCCAGCGTGCCGCTTGGGTCGCTCGTGATGGCATATCTGCAGAAGACGGACGAACCCACCGCCGATCTGGTGGAGGTACCGGACGTGGCGGGCAAGTCGCTCATCGAGGCGAACCGCACGCTGCGGGCGGCGGGCCTGCAGATGAAGCTGTCCGGCACGGGCGTGGCCGTATCGCAAACGCCCGCGGCAGGCGCGCTGCAAGCGCCCGGCGCCACGGTGGAAGTAAAATTCGCCCAGCCCTGAACCACGGCGCTGGCTTTTATGAAATGAGGTAGTGCGATGCTTCTGAGCGAAGTACTTTCCGGCACGGGCGCCACCTTGCGCAACGACGCGCAGGTGAGCGGCCTGTGCTATGATTCGCGCAAACTGCAGCCCGGCGACGCCTTCTTCTGCGTGCCTGGGCTGGTCGCCGATGGACACGACTTTGCGCAGCGTGCGGCCGACGCCGGAGCGGGCGCGCTGATCGTGGAGCGTCCGCTGCCCATCGACCTGCCCCAGGCCGTTGTGGACAGCGTTCGCACGGCCATGTCGGTCGCGGCCGCCAACTTTTACGGCCGCCCGGCCGATCAGCTTGTCATGGTGGCGGTCGGCGGCACCAAAGGTAAAACGTCCACGGCGCACATGATCAAGTGCGCCTGCGAAGCCTGTGGCATGAAGGTGGGGCTGATCGGTTCGCTTGGCCGCATGATCGGAGATAAGCTGGACTCGGCAGACCTGAACACCCCCGAGGCGATTGACCTGCACAGGCTTCTGCGGCAGATGGTGGACGAGGGCGTGCAGCTGTGCGTGATGGAGACATCGGCCCACGGCCTGGATCAGCACCGCCTGGACGGCGTCACCTACGAGGTGGCCGTAATGACGAACTTCACCCAGGACCATCTGGACTACTTTGGCGACATGGACACTTATGCGCTGGCCAAGAAACGCCTGTTCAGCAAGGAGCTGTGCCGCCATGCCGTCATCAACCTGGACGCCGACCGCGCGCTTTGGTTTGTGGACGGGTTCGGCGGCCCGGTGACCACATACGCCATCTCACACCCAAGCGACGCGCACGCCAACGACATCGAACTGGACGAGAACGGCCTGAGCTTCCGCATGACGCTGGGCGAGCACGATCTGCCCGTGCGTATGCAGGTGAGCGCCCTGTTCAACGTGTACAACACGCTGGCAGCGGCAACGGCCTGCTGGGTGCTGGGACTTCCGCTGGAGCAGGTGATACACGGCATCGCCGATCTGCAGGTGGTGCCCGGCCGCATGGAGCGGCTGCGCACGGGCACGCCCTACAGCGTGGTGCTCGACTACGCACACTCGCCCGACTCGCTGCAGAACATCCTCACGGCCGTGCGCTCCTTCGCCAAGGGCCGCGTGATCGCTCTGTTCGGATGCGGGGGCATGCGCGATAATCGCAAGCGCCCTATCATGGGCAAGATTGCCGGCGACATCGCCGACTACGTGATCCTCACTTCCGACAACCCGCGCTTTGAAGAGCCCATGGAGATCATCACCCAGATCGAAGGCGGGCTTGCGCCTACGGGCACGCCCTACGAGATTATCGAAAGCAGGCGGGAGGCGATCCGCCGCGCGCTTGCCATCGCACAGCCGGGCGACGTGGTGCTGCTGGCCGGCAAGGGGCACGAGACGTACCAGGAACGTCTGGGCGTGAAACATCCCTTCGACGAGCGCGTGGTCGTACAGGAGATCCTGCGCGAGACGGGCGCGGTCATGCCTTAGCGCTGTGCCACATATGATGGTGTTGTCCACGTGTGGACAATACAACCAAGGAGACATGTAAGGATGCAAAGGCTGATCATCGCCGTCATCGTATCCTTTTTGGGGGCGCTCGCACTGGGTCCGCTGGTCATTCCCGCCCTAAGAAGGCTAAGGGTGGGGCAGACCGTTCGCACCGACGGCCCGCGCACGCATCTGAAGAAGCAGGGCATACCCACGATGGGCGGCATCATGATGTGGGCGGCCATCTGCGTTACGGCGCTTATCTTTGCCCCCGGCGCGTCCCGCTTCAAGGAGATGCTCGTGCTCGTGGGCTGCACCACGGCCTGCGGCCTGATCGGCTTCGCGGACGACTACATCAAGGTGGTCAAGAAGCGGTCCATGGGCTTGCGCGGCCTGCAGAAAATTCTCGGCCAGATCATCATCGGCCTGGGCGTCGCACTGTACTGTTACTTTCATCCGAGCATCGGCTCTACGCTCGTCGTGCCTTTTTTCAACGCCACATGGGATCTGGGCGTCTTCTACATCCCTTTTGCGGCGTTCTGCGTGGTGGCCATGACGAACTCATCCAACCTGCTGGACGGCGTGGACGGCCTGCTTGCGGGCGTCACCACGCTGACAATGGCCGTTATGGCGCTGCTTGCGCTTTTTATCGCCACCGCCGCCCGCATGGCCGACCTGCCATTTGCCAGCGCCGTATTCGCCGGCGTCGTGGCGGGTGCCTGCCTTGGGTTCTTGCGCTACAACTCCTTCCCGGCGAAGGTGATCATGGGAGACACGGGCTCCATGGCGCTGGGCGGCGCGGTGATCGCCGTGGCGCTCTTTACCAGGACGGCGCTGGTTATCCCCATCGTGGGCATCATGTATGTCTTGTCCTCTCTGTCCGACATCATTCAAATCGGTTCCGTAAAGCTGCGGGGCAAGCGGGTTTTCCGCATGGCCCCTCTGCACCACCACTTTGAGCTGGGGGGCGCGTCTGAGACGCAAGTGGTGGCGGGCTACATGATGGCAACGGCGATCATGGGCCTGATAACGCTTCTGTCCTTATCATAGCGGGGCTACGAGGAGGGTTTCCCATGCAGGTGGCAGGAACACGTTGGCTGGTGGTGGGCATGGCTCGCTCCGGCCTTGCGTGCGCCGAACTTCTCACCGCTTCTGGCGCGCGCGTCATTTTGTCCGACACGCGCCCCCTTACCGATTTCGGCGGCAGCCTGGACGCGCTGAGGATGCTTCCGGGCGTGACCTTTCGTCTGGGTGAACCCGTAAACGCCCTGTGGCCGCTGTGCACGCATGCCGTCATCAGCCCGGCCGTGCGCTGGGACAGCCCTTGGATCGCTAAGGCGCAGGCCGCGGGCGTTGCGGTGATGGGCGAGATCGAGTTGGGTTTCCGGCTCTCCCGGGGCACGCTCGTGGGCATCACCGGAACGAATGGCAAGACGACCACCACGTCGCTGGTAGGCGAGATGATGGCCAATGCCGGCAAGCTTGTGCACGTGTGCGGCAACATCGGCTACCCGATCACGGCCATCGCCGAAAAATCGCATCCGGAGGATGTCATCGTGTGCGAGGTGTCCTCCAACCAGCTGGAGTCCATCAGCAGCTTCCGGCCTCGCGTGTCCGCCATCCTGAACATCCGCGAGGACCACATGGACCGGCATGGCGACATGGCCACCTACATACGCACGAAAGCGCGCATCATGGAGAACCAGCAAGCGGGCGACACGGCAGTGCTCTTTTACGACGACCCGCTTACGCGCGCCATGGCCCGCGGCTGCCCTGCCCGCCCGCTGTTCTTCTCGCGGCAGGAGCAGCTTCAGGAAGGGCTGTTCGTGCGCGACGGCTACATCGTGTCCGCTGCGGAGGGCGCCGTGCGTAACATTTGCCAGGTGGGCGACGTGCGCATACCCGGCGGCCATAACTTGGACAACGCCCTTGCGGCGGCCGCCATCGGTTGCGCGCTGGGCGTGCCTCTGCCCGTCATCCGGCATACGTTCCGCACGTTTACGGGCGTGGAGCATCGCATCGAAACCGTGGCCACCGTGAAAGGGGTCACGTACATCAACGATTCCAAGGGTACGAACGTGGATTCCACCGTGAAGGCCATAGAAGCCATGTCCCGCCCCACGGTCCTTCTGCTGGGCGGGTACGACAAGCACGCCGACTTTGCCGATCTGGCCGCCGCTGTGGCCGCGGGGCCCATCCGCGCCGTTGTGGCGCTTGGGCAAACGCGCGGGGCCATCATGGACGCGCTGGCCAAGGCGGGCTACGGCGCCGCGGTGGAGGCGCCCGGATCCTTTGAGGAGGCCGTGAGCGCCGCCGCCGCGCTCGCGCAAAACGGCGACAACGTGCTTCTTTCGCCCGCGTGCGCATCCTTCGATATGTTTCACGATTTTGAGGAGCGCGGGCGCGCGTTCAAGCGCATCGTGGCGCTCATGGAGGAAAGCGCATGACGACAGGCGCCCAACGCTCCGCCCCCCATCGGGAACGCACAAGGGACCGGCTGAACGAGCGCAGGCCGGGCCCTGCGAAGCGCGCGCCGGCTGCGCATAGGAAGGTCGCGCCGCCCCCGCCGATGCTCGCCGTTAAGTACGCCCGCCTGGGCGGAACCGACAAGGTGCTGCTGGGGCTGGTGCTCGCCCTGGTCGTGTTCGGGCTCATTATGGTGTTCTCCGCCTCCTACTACCAGGTGCAGGAGACGGGCAGTTCGCCCTGGACGCGCGTGTTCAAGCAAGGGATTATCGCCGGAGCGAGCGTGCTCGTCATGCTCATGCTGTCACGCTTTGACTACCGCAAGCTGGCCGACAACCGCATCGTTACGGCGTTCCTCGTGTTCAGCGTGTTCCTGCTGGTGCTCGTGCTGTTTGTGGGCGTCAACCTGAACGGCTCGCGCCGGTGGTTTAACATCAAGCTCCCTTTCATCGCCACAACCTACCAGCCATCCGAGCAGGCCAAGCTGGCGCTCGTCTTGTACATGGCGGCCAGCATGTCGCGGCTGGGCGACAAAATGAAGAGCTTTAAGGAGGGCGTGCTGCCCAACCTTGTGGTGCTCGGGCTTATGTGTCTGCTCGTTATGAAGCAGCCCAACCTCTCCACTACGGTCGCTTTCGTGGCCATCGGCTTCTCCATGCTGCTTATGGGAGGCGCGAAGCTCTCGCACCTGTCGCTTCTGTCGCTGGCGGGCATTGCGGGCATATTGTATCTGGCGCAGTCGGCCGAGTACCGCAATTCGCGCATCGTATCCTTTCTGAACCCTTTTGACCCCGTGCTGCGCCAGGACGAGAGCTACCAGCTCGTGCAGTCGCTTCTCTCGCTGGGCGCAGGCGGCCTGTTCGGCGTTGGTCCGGGCATGTCGCGGCAAAAGTTCCTGTTCCTTACCTACGCCGACTCGGACTTCATCTTCGCCATCATCGCCGAGGAATACGGGTGGGTGGGTTGCTGCGTGCTGCTGGGCGTGTACCTGGCGATCATCTGGCGCGGCATACGCATCGCCATGCAGTGCCCCGACCGCTTCGGCTCGCTCCTGGCGGCGGGCGCAACCGCCATGCTCGCCTTTCAGGTTGTTCTCAACGTGGCCGTTGTGACGGGCAGCGTGCCAACGACCGGCATGCCCCTGCCCTTCATCTCTGCTGGCGGGTCCTCGCTTCTTGCGTTCCTTGCGTGCATGGGGCTCTTGCTCTCGGTTTCCCGTTCGCTTCCCCAGCGCAAGCCCGCGTCCCTCGTCAGCGCCGACATGCCGATCAAATCGTAGGCGCATCCCGCATTTTGGCGCGCTTGTCCGGCTTCAACCCCTACAAATCGACGCGAGGTTCCTTGCCCGCCCTCATACGGACACGCACCGCCTCTATACCGACGCATAGTCTGGTACTGCATCCCCAATGCAGTGCGGAGGTGGCGGTATGGAACTGTTCCGCGTCGAAGGTGGCGTACGCCTTGTCGGACAAATCGACGCTGGCGCGGCCAAGAACGCGGTGTTGCCCATTTTGGCGGCATCCCTTCTGGCGAGCGGTCGCGTGCGGCTGAGCCGCTGCGCGCACCTTCTGGATATCGACAACATGCTGGCGATCCTGCGCACCCTTGGGTGTGTGGCGGAGTGGGACGGAAACGACATTGTCATCGACCCGCGCGACGCACACCAGCACGAGATGCCGGGGCAGCTGTCCAAAGAGCTGCGCTCCTCCATCTTCATGCTCGGGCCCATGCTGGCGCGCTTCGGTAAGGCGACCTTCACCTACCCGGGCGGATGCGAGATCGGCCTGCGGCCCATCGATCTGCACCTAAAGGGCCTGCGCGCGCTGGGTGCGGACATTCGCGAGGAGAACGGCTTCATTTACTGCGAGGGGCGTTTGCACGGCGCCGACGTGCACCTGGATTATCCCAGCGTGGGCGCCACCGAGAACGTGCTGATGGCCGCCGTGTACGCTAAGGGTGAAACTGTGATCCACAATGCCGCCCAGGAACCCGAAGTGGCCGATCTTGCCCGTTTTTTGTGCGCGCTGGGTGCGCGCATCCATGGTGCAGGCACGGGCACGGTGCACGTGGAAGGGGGCCATGCGATCGGCGCGGGCACCTACGCGCCCATGTTCGACCGCATCGTAACCGGCACCATTTTGGCCGCGGCCGCCGCCACCGGCGGCGATGTGCTTGTACGCGGCGCGGACGGGCAGGAAATGGGAAACATTCTGTCGAAATTCCAGGAGATGGGATGCGAGCTCGTCTGCGACGGCAACGGCATCCGCCTGACGGCCAATCGCCCGCTGCGCCCCCTCACCCTTCTGGAGACCGGGCCGCATCCGCGTTTTCCCACGGATATGCAAAGCCAGATGATGGCCCTGTGCTGCTGTGCGGAGGGAACATCCGTCATCGTGGAAAACGTGTTCGAGAACCGCTTTGGGCACGTGGGCGAGCTGCTGCGCATGGGCGCGCAGATCACCGTGCGGGATCGCACGGCCATCGTGCGCGGCGTGCCCCGACTGCACGGAGGCCGCGTGCACGCACGCGACCTGCGCGCCGGCGCCGCGCTGGTGATCGCCGCACTGAGCGCCTGCACCGCTACGGAGGTGGAGAACATCCGCCTCATCGACCGCGGCTACGACCGGCTGGACGCTCAGCTGCGCGCGCTTGGCGCGAGAATCGAGCGCCTGTAGCCGCCGGCGGGAAGGCGCGTGAAGGAGCGCCTTCCCTTAGCCCGCCGCGGGCGGAACGCCGCCCGCATCTGCGCCAGGGAGCGCAGCTTTTCGCCAAGCCTGATCACGGCCGCCGCGTCATGGCGGCCCATCATTTGTCCGATCCTCGGACAAGCCCGGGAGATGGCCGCATGCGCAAACGATTCGCCCTTCTTGTGCTGACGATCGCCACAACGTTGGCGGCGCTGGGTTTTTTAGGGTACAACACTTTCAAGGTGAACGACGTGAAGGTGCAGGGCACGGTGTATACCAGCGCCGAGGACGTTTTGCATCTCGCGGGCATCAGCCTGGGGGAGAGCATCTTCCGCGTGGACTTGGACGCCTGCCGCCGCAACATCGAGCAAAACCCCTACTACGACGTGCTGGCCATCACCCGCGCGTATCCGGACAAGCTGTCCATCATCGTGCGCGAGCGGCAGGTGCGCGCGGGCATCCATTGGCTGGGCGCGATGCTTGTGATGGACGAGGAGGGCGTCATTCTGGAACTCACCTCCACCCCCGGCGACATGCATTATCCGATCGTGAGCGGCATGGACGTGGCGAACTACCGCGTGGGCGAGCGCATCGCCTCCAACAAAGCAAGCCAGGTGCCGGCCATGGAGGCCGTGCTTCAGGCGCTCATCGAGCAGGACGCTACGAACCTCATCTCCGAGATCAACGTGGCCGATCTCTCCGACCAGTACATGATCACCACCACCGGCATCAAGGTGCGCCTGGGTGACGCCAAAGGCATCCGCAAGCAGGTGCAGTGGCTGCGCGGGGTGCTGCCCGAGCTGATGAACATGGGCTTTACCTCCGGCACACTGGATGTGCGCTCGCCCGAGAAGGCCGCCGATTTTCTGCCTACGACCGCCGCGACGCCCGTGCCCGCGCTTCCGCCGCCCGCCGACATCCCCCCGCCCACGCCCACCCCCGCGCCCACCACGCTGCGCGCTACGCCCTCGCCTGCCACGTCCTCCGCGGCTACGCGAACGCCTGCGCGTACGGGCACCCGATAGCCCATCATCCGGCGGCTTCCGCCGGTTTTCCTTTTGCGCTGCATAAGGGAGGCGCTCTCCATGTGGGTGCTGTTTGCGGTTCTTTCCGCCGTGTTTGCGGCCTGTACCACCATCCTCGCCAAGGTGGGCGTAACGGGAATCAACTCCAATTTGGCCACGGCCGTGCGCACGGTTGTCGTGCTGGCGGCGGCCTGGGGCATGGTGTTCGTCACGGGGGCGCAGCGGGGTATCGCCGGGCTTACTGCAAAAAATTGGGCGTTCCTTGGGCTTTCCGGGCTGGCGACCGGGCTTTCCTGGCTGTGCTATTACCGGGCGCTGCAGCTGGGTGAGGTATCAAAGGTGGCACCCATAGACAAGCTGAGCGTAGCGCTTGTACTCGCGGCCTCATTCCTTTTTTTGCACGAGCCGGTTACATGGAAGACGGCCGTTGGCGGCGCGCTCGTCGTGGCCGGCGTTCTGGTGCTCGCGCTGTAGAATTTGCGCGGGAAGGCTGGTCAAGCGGCCTTGTTTGTGATAAACTACCTCAGATAACGGAGGGATTTTCGCATGAAGGCTCGCGTGGAGCGGCTGTTTTCCTTGCTTGCCCCCGAGGACGCGCAGGCGGCCGTCCTGCTCACCAAGCCCGAAAACATCCGCTACTTTTCCGGATATTCCGGGGAGGGCGCCCTCATCCTCAGCGCCGGCGGGTGCGCCATCGTCACGGATTTCCGCTACACCGAGCAGGCCGCAAAGGAAGCGCCGGATTTTGCCGTGCACATGACCTCCAGCGAGCAAAAGCCTCTGGCCGTTCAGCGCCGGGCGCTGGAGGGGCTTGGCTGCAGGAAGGTGCTGCTCGAAGGCGATCATCTTACCTATTCCGCGTACAAAAAGCTGGAGAACGCCTTTGCAGGCCTGACAATCGCCCTCCTGGAAGGCCAGCCCGGAAAGGCCCGCCGCGTGAAGGACGCCGCTGAGCTCGCGCTGATGGAGCGCGCCGAACACATCGTGGATGAGACGTTCAGCCATATGCTCGGCGTGATTCGGCCGGGTCTGAGCGAGCTGGACCTGGTGGCCGAGCTTGAGTACCGCATGCGCCGCCTGGGCGGGGAAGGCGCGGCGTTCAGCAGCATCGTATGCTCCGGGCCGAACACGTCTCTGCCGCACGCTCGGCCGGGCAACCGGCGCATATGCTCCGGCGATCTGGTCACCATGGACTTTGGCGCAAGCCTTGGCGGGTTGTGCAGCGACTTTACGCGCACCGTGGCCGTGGGCCACCTGTCCGATGAGCTGCGGCGCGTATACGAGACGGTGAGGACCGCGCAAATGATGGCGCTTGCCGCCGTGCGGCCGGGCGTTCAGGGTTCAGCCGTAGACGCCGTGGCGCGCGCGTACATCGACCAGGCGGGCTACCAGGGCCGCTTCGGGCACGGGCTGGGGCACGGGGTCGGGCTGCTCATCCACGAGGAGCCCTCGCTCGGGTCCACCTCCACGGACGTTCTGGAGGAGGGCCACGTGGTAACGGTGGAGCCGGGCATCTATCTGCCGGGCATAGGCGGCGTGCGCATCGAGGATATGGTGGCCGTCACCAAGGACGGCTGCCGCAACTTCGCCGCCTCCACCAAGGAGCTTATCATCGTGTAATCCATCGGCTGGGCCGGTATATATTTTGGGAGGGCGAATCAATGATCTCAGCTGGCGAATTTCGCAAAGGAATCACCATTGAGCTGGACAACGGCGTGTGGAACATCGTCGATTTTCAGCATGTGAAGCCGGGCAAGGGCGCCGCCTTCGTGCGTACGCGCCTGAAGAACGTAATGACCGGCTCGGTGCAGGAGCGTACCTTTAACCCCACCGACAAGACCGCGCGCGCGCACATTGAGACCAAGGAGATGCAGTACCTGTACTCCGATGGCGAGCTGTACTATTTTATGGACGTGGAGACGTTCGAGCAGCTGCCCCTCAACCATGAACAGGTGGAGGACGCCATCCAGTTTGTGAAGGAGAATACGAACGTCACCGTGCGTTTCTTTAAGGGCGCGCCCTTTTCCGTTGAGCCGCCGAATTTTGTGGAGCTGAAGGTGACGGCCACCGAACCCGGCGCGCGCGGCGACACGGCCACGAACGTCACCAAACCCGCAACGCTGGAGACGGGCTATCAGATCGCCGTGCCGCTCTTTGTCAACGAGGGCGACATGATTCGCGTGGACACGCGCAGCGGCGAATACATGGAGCGCGCGTAAGCCCGCTATCGCGCCATCGGGAGGGAGTCTGCAATGTCGAAGCTATCCGAACAGGTCTTTTACCTGCGCGGGTTGTGCAACGGCCTGGATTTTGACGGCACAACCAAGGAGGGGCGCGTGCTCCTGGCCGTCATCAACGCCCTGGACGTGGCCGCCGCCGAGGCGCAGGAGATGCGCCAGGAAATCGAGGACGTAAGCGGCCTCGTGGACGATGTGTCCATGGATGTGCTCAAGCTGATGGACAACCGCCATGCGGACGAGGACGAGGAAGCCGACACGACCGGGTACCTGGAGCTTTCCTGCCCGAAGTGTCACCAGAAGGTGTACATCGAGCGGGAGACATTCGACATTACCCAGGGGCAAACCTGTCCCCTGTGCGGCACGCCGCTCTTTGACGCGGGCGAGGACGAAACGGACGATGAATAGCGCTCGGTTCAGGCGAACCAGGTGGCCCTTTCATGCGCGCCGCGGGCCTTCCTTGGCGGCGGGCGGTGCGCAGGCGGACACCGCCGAGCGAACGCGCAGGCCCGCGGGGCATGCGCGGGCGCGCCTTCAAAAAACCGCTGCGGCCTGCGCGAAAGATAAAGCGCAGGCCGGTGTGTTTTGCATGGGCGTCATCCCGCAGGCGGGGCCGCCTTTTCTGGCTCGGCGGGTCATGCGCCCGGCAGGAGGGGATGGGGCGGAGGCGACATGCGCGGCGGGTATTCGCTGCTCAGCTCGGCTGAGTGATCCGGGGCGCGAACGATCCGGCGAAAAGCGCGGCTGCTCATCGCGGTTGGTCCATGTATGCCACATGGGCCTTCTTGTTGCGGCGACAAAACGGAGGAACATGCGCGCATGATCATCAGCGCATCCCGCCGGACGGATATTCCGGCATTCCACATGGACTGGCTTCTGGAGCGGCTGCGGGAGGGCTGGGTGCGTGTGTCCCATCCCATGATCCCCAGGCAGAGCCGGCTTGTATCGCTTCAGCCGCAGGACGTGGACGGATTTGTGTTCTGGTCCAAGAATCCAGACCGCCTCCTTCGGGAGGAGGTGATTGCCGCGTGGCCCTTTTATGTGCAATTCACCCTGAACGCCTACCCGGCGAGCGTGGAACCGGGCGTGCCGCCGCTTTGCGAGCGGCTGTCCACCTTTGCGGCGCTGGCGGAGCGGTTCGGGCCGGACAGGGTGCTGTGGCGATACGATCCGATCCTTCTGTGCGAAGGCATGCGCGACGCCGCCGCCCACCTGGAAGCGTTCGCGCGCCTCGCAGGCGCGCTGGAGGGCAGGACGCAGCGCTGTACGATCAGCTTCTTGCAGCCGTACCGCAAGTCCGCCCAGAGGCAGCGGCAGGCGCACGTTTTGCCACTTCTGGGCGAGGAGCACGCGGACTTGGCCGCGCGTCTTGCCCACATCGCGCGGCAGAGCGGCATGCAGCTGTGCGCCTGCACCGTGGACGTGCCCGGCGTTGCCAAGGCCAAGTGCGTGGACGCCGCGCTGCTGGCGCGCATCGCCGACAGACCTGTTTGCGCGCGTAAGGCTGTGGGGCAGAGGCCGGGGTGCGGATGCGACCACAGCGCGGACATCGGCGCATACGACACCTGCCGGCACGGGTGCGTGTACTGCTATGCCTGCACGGGCGGCTGAATCCCGTTGTGAAACGGCGCGCCCGGGTGTATACTTGCGTCATGATGTAAGAAAGCTGGAGGATTTGATGCTTCCCTTTACCAACCTGTCGCTTGACGATCGCGAGAGGGTCGTAAAAGCCGTGGGCGATTCCGGCATGCGCAACTCCGAGATGAACTTTGCCAGCATGTACATATGGCGGCACGCTTGGAACACGCAGGTGTGCTTTGCGGACGGGGCGATGTATGTGCTGGAGCACAAGCCCATGGACGACGAACCGGCGCACGTGCTGCCCGTACTCACCAGCGGCCCGCTTGCGCCCGCGCTGGAGCGCCTGATCGAGGACGTGGCGGCCCGGGGTTTCCCCTTCTTGATGCGCAGCGTGGACGATGAGCGCAAAAGTATGATGGAAGCGGCGCTTCCAGGCGCGTTTATATTTAACGAAGACCGGGATTTCTTCGATTATATATACAACGGCGAAGATTTGCGCCTTTTGACGGGCAACCGGTATCACGCCAAACGCAACCACGTCAACCGCTTTGCCGCCGAGTTTGCCGGCCGCTGGGCATACCGCGACGTGTCCGGGGAGGAGATCGCCTCCTGTCTGGAGCTCTTCGACCGCTGGGGCGAAGGACGCGGTGAACAGGAAAGCGTCGCTCTGGAGCGCGAGGCCATCGTGAGCGCCTTAACCAGCCTGGACGCGCTGCGCCTGCGCTGCGGGGCTGTTGCGGTGGATGGGCGCGTGGAGGCGTTCTCCGTGGGCGAGCAGGTGGGCGATACGGCCTTTATTCACCTGGAGAAGGCCAACACGCTGCTGCACGACGGCATGTTCGCGGTCATCAACAATCAGTTCGCCTGCAACGCCTTCCCGAGCGCGGTCCTCTTCAACCGCGAGGAGGACGTGGGCATTGAGGGCCTGCGCCGGGCGAAGCAGTCCTATCATCCTTGCCGGATGGAGCGCAAGTATGTGGCGCGCCTGGCGCGCCGCTGAAGAGGGTATGCACGATGGCGGACACGCTCGTTCGCTTGGCCACAGCCGCGGATACCGAGCAGGTGCGCGCGCTGTGGTCGTACTGCTTTCGCGACGGCGAAGCGTTTGAGGACTGGTTTTTTGCTGAGCGCTACCGGCCGGAGCAGACCCTGCTTGTGGCCCGCGGCGCGGACGTGCTCGCCATGACGCATCTGCTGCCCTACGACATCAGCGTGCGCGGGCGCGCATTCCGGGCGCGCTATGTGGTGGGCGTGGCCAGCTGGCCCTGGGAGCGCGGCCAGGGGCACGCGGGGCGGCTGTTGCGCGCCGCCGTGGATCAGGCCCGCGCGCAGGGCGCGTCGTTTTTGCCGCTGTACCCTTTTGCCTACGCCATGTATGAACGCTATGGCTGGGCCATATGTTACGAGGCGGCGCGGTGCGATGTGCCCCTGCAGGATATCGGTTTTGTGCCCGAGGGCGTGCGTCTGGCGCCGGTGTGCGGGGGAAGCGGACAAGTCCTGCTTGCCGCTGCCTACGACGCTGCCATGGCGGGCTTGAGCGGATACGTGCTGCGCGATGAGGCGACCTGGGCCCGGCGGTTTTCCCAGATGGCGGCCGAGGGCGGACGGGCCGTGGCCGCGCTCTTTGGCGACAGGCCGGTGGGCGGGATGATCTATCACCAGGAGGAAGACTGCCTGGTGGCGGACGAGTTGTACTACGAAACCCAGGACGCGCTGCGCGCTCTGCTCGGGTTCCTTGGCGCGCATTCCTCCACGGCCAAGCGCGCCCGGTGGGAGGGCCCTGTCGGCCGCCCGTCCTGGCGGCAGCTGCCGGACGCGCGCGGCCAGGTCAGCCTGATGCCGCACGCCATGCAGCGCCTGGCCGACGTGCATGCCGCGTTTTCGCTGGCTCAGCCGGATGCGCCGCCCGTAACGCTGCGCGTGGTGGACGACAAGTGCCCGTGGAACGACGGGGTTTTCCGCTTGGAAGACGGCCGCGCGGAGCGCTGCGGCGAGGCGGCCCAGGCAAGCGTCTGCATCGGAGCGCTCACGCAGTGGGCGCTGGGCTATGCAGACCCTGTGCAGAGCGCGGCCTCCGGGATGCTGTCCGCGGACGGTTGGGTGCTCGAGGCGCTGCAACGCCGCTACCCCCTTGCCCAAACGGCGCTTGTGGAGATGTGGTAGGCCGTGCAATACTGCGCTTTGGCATGATTGGGATACGCCGATGGGCAAAGTCGGCGCACGCCGCCCTGTTTTGGGGCGATGAGACGCATTTTGTGGGTTCATGCGGTTGCCCTTTTTGCCGCGGAAGCTATAATGATGTACATGGCATTTTCCATCCGAACGCGGCGTATCGCTTTCCAAAGGACCACGACGGGGTTGCTCCTTTCGGGAGCAGCTCCTTTGTATCGACAAAAACCTGGGCAAGATAGGGGGCACGCGCATGGTTTTGGCTCAAGCGGCCTTCTGCCTGTTGGGCGCCGCCTTGGGGCTTGGCGGTTATCTTCTGAAGCGGTGGGCGGTTCCGCGCCTCCTGGCGCGGGAAGGGCCCTCCAGGCAGGCCGTGCTGCTCACCGGGATGATGCCGCTTTTGTATCTGCCGCCCTGCGTCGCGGTGGCGCTTCTTGTTCCCGGATACGTTCTGCCTATGATGATCGGACTTGCGGGGTTCACGCTCGCCATCTCCGTCTACGCAATCATTGCCAACGTGCGCGCAAGGAGGGACAACCATGACCGCAGCGCTTAACCAGGTCGCCCTGGGCGGGCTGAGCATCGGCGCGCCCCTCGCGTGGGCGATCGCCGCGCTGCTGCTTGCGGCCGTTGTGCTGCTGCTTCTGCGCGCCCGCCGCCTGAAAAAAAACAGGGACGCCGCACAAGATCCCGCCTTTGTCATGAAGAGCAGCAACGCGCTGCGCAGGTTTCTTAGCAAGCACAGCCGCACGGGCGTTCCTGCGCTGCTCATCATCGCCGCGTACATCGTGCTCATGCTGGCGGCGCGCGGCATGGGGGTCACCCCGCCCAACTCGGGCATGGCCTTCAGCCTCGAGCAGGAGCAGATCGCCCTGGGGCCGTTCTTCGTCTCCGAGGCTGTGTTGGTCACCTTTGTCGTAACGGCCGTGATCGTGCTTCTGTGCGTGCTCGTGCGCATCCGTGTGGGCCGTTTTACCGAGGAGCCCGTCTCCGGCTTTCAAAATGCCGTGGAGCTGGTCGTGGAATCCGCCCGCCGCTACAGCTTCAGCCACGTGGGCGGCGCGGGCGACGCGGCGGCCCCGTACATCCTCACGCTGGGCGTATACATCGTGGGCTTGTGCCTGGTGGAATACTTCGGCATCCACCCGCCTCTGGCCGATCTAAGCAACACGGCCGCCATGGGCCTTATGTCCTTCTTCTGGATCA
Source organism: Eubacteriales bacterium (assembly GCA_031553225.1). GTDB lineage: Bacteria > Bacillota > Clostridia > Christensenellales > UBA1750 > JAVBLU01. The sequence goes on along the minus strand of JAVBLU010000001.1, from coordinate 49,765 downwards.
ACTACACGGGCTTCCGCTATAAGGGCATCAAGGGTCGGCTGAAGGGGTACCTGGAACCGGTGGCGTTTGTTGCGCCCTTCAAGGTGCTCGCCGATCTAACCGCGCCGATCTCCATGGCCTGCCGACTCTTTGGCAACGTGTTGTCAGGCGTGCTTGTGATGAGCCTTCTGTACTCGGTGCTCTCGCTGTCCATTGGCGTCCCCGCCGCGCTGTCCATCTACTTTACGCTGTTCCACGCGGGCATTCAGGCCTATATCTTTATGACTCTCACGCTCTCGTTTATGGGCGAGGCGTTGGAAGGTTCGGAAATTTTGGAGGGGATTCATTCATGAGTGCAGCAGGACTTATCGCTATTGGCGCCGCTATTGCCGTTTTTACCGGCGTTGGCGCAGGGCTTGGCATGGGCCTGGCAACCGGACGTGCGACCGAGGCGGTGGCGCGTCAGCCCGAGGCCAGCAGCAAGATCAGTTCCACGCTTCTGCTCGGCCTGGTGCTGGCCGAATCGACGGCCATCTACGGCTTCGTCGTGGCCCTCATCCTGCTGTTCGTTTACAAGGGATAGACGCGCGGCCGTGAAAAGAGAAGAGGAAAGCTGGAATGCGGGATGCTCGATATCAAGAGCTTGCTCATCTATTTTCTCAATCTGGCGATTCTGATCGTCGCCATCCGCTACCTTGCGTATAAGCCGGTGGTCCGGTTCATGGACGCGCGCCGCCAGCGTTTCTCCGGCGAGCGCGCCCAGATCGACCAAGCGCGCGAGGAGGCCCACAAGGACAAGGAAGTGTACGAAGGCCTGGTGAAGAGCGCGCGGGCCGAAGCGGAACAGCTTCAGCACAAGCGCTTAAGCGAGGTGGAGGATCAGGCCAAGGCCATCGTAAAGGCCGCGCACGAACAGGCCGACCATATTTTGGCCGAGGCCCGCGCCCGCGTTGCGCAGGAGATGGAGATTGCCCACGCCGACATGAAGAACGAGGCGATCGAGCTGGGCATGCTGATAGCCGAGCGCGTACTGCAGCGCGAGGTGAAGGAGAGCGACACCCGCGCCTACATCGAGGATTTTCTGTCGAAGGTGGAGTAGCCTATGCGCGGCACGATAACCAGCGCGCTGCCACTCACCCCGGAGGATGTGGCGCGTTTTGAGAACAAGTTCACGGCCATGCTCGGCAAGAGCGTGCAGCTGGAGCTGCGCGTCGACCCGCGGCTTTTGGGCGGCGTGCTTGTGGAGCTTCAGGGCCAGATGTGGGACGGCTCGCTGCGCGGCCGGCTCCTGCAGGTGCACCGTGAACTGCTGAAGGAGGAATAAAGTATGGCGACTGACGCGCGCGCGCTTGGGCGCGTGCTCAAGGAGCGCCTTACGGGGTTTGCGCCGTCCATCGTGTCCGGCCGCACCGGCCGGGTAACCATGGTGGGCGACGGCATCGCCACGCTTTCGGGGCTTCCCGACTGCATGGCCGGCGAGCTCTTGCGCTTTGAGAACGACGTGTTCGGCCTGGCGATGAATCTGGAAGCGAACAACGTGGGCGTGGTGCTGCTGGGCGACGACTCGGGCATCAGCGAGGGCGAGATCGCCCTCGCCACCGGCCGCGTGATCGAGGTGCCGGTGGGCGCGGGCTTCATGGGCCGCGTCATCAACCCCATCGGCGCGCCTATCGACGGGAAGGGCCCCATCAAGGCCGAGGCGCACCGTCCGATCGAGCACGAGGCACCGGGCATTCTGCACCGACAGTCGGTGAACACGCCGCTGCAGACCGGCCTGATGGCCATCGACGCGCTCGTGCCCATTGGCCGCGGCCAGCGCGAACTGATCATCGGCGATCGGCAGACGGGCAAGACAGCCATCGCCATCGACACGATTCTGGCGCAGCGAGATCAGAACGTCCTGTGCATCTACGTAGCCATCGGCCAGAAGGCCAGCACGGTGTCGCAGATTGTTTCCACGCTGGAACGGCACAAGGCCTTCTCCTACACGGCGCTTGTCGTTTCCACGGCCAGCGACCCGGCCCCTCTGCAGTACATCGCTCCGTACGCCGGTTGCGCGCTGGCCGAGCACTTTATGGAGTCTGGCCGGGACGTGCTCATCGTGTACGACGACCTGTCCAAACACGCCGTGGCCTATCGCGCCATGTCGCTGCTCCTTCGCCGGCCGCCCGGCCGTGAAGCGTACCCGGGCGACGTGTTCTACCTGCATTCGCGCCTTTTGGAGCGTGCGGCCAAGCTGTCGCCCGAGCTGGGCGGAGGATCCATGACCGCCCTGCCCATCATCGAGACGATGTCCGGCGATATCTCCGCCTACATTCCCACAAACGTCATCTCCATCACCGATGGGCAGATCTTTTTGGAGAGTGAGCTGTTCTATGCGGGCGTCCGTCCGGCTGTCAACGTGGGCCTCTCGGTATCGCGCGTGGGCGGCGCTGCACAGCTGCCCGGCATGCGGCACGTGGCTGGCCCGCTTCGGCTGCAGCTGGCGCAGTACCGTGAGCTGAAGGCTTTTGCGCAGTTCGGTTCGGACCTGGACGCCTCCACGCAGGAGCTGCTGCGCCAGGGCGAGCGCCTCACCGAGGCGCTCAAGCAGGAGCAGTTCGCGCCCATGCCCGCCGTGCACCAGATTGTGCTTTTGTCGCTGCTCACAAGCAAGGTGATCGACAACGTCCCCCTGTCGCATATCGGCGAATTCCGGCGCGGGTTCTTCCCCTTCCTGCAGTCGCGCTATACGCAGCTTCTGGAGGACATCGCCGCCAAGGGCGACATCGGCGAGATGGAGGACCATACGCTCAAAGGCGCTGCGCAGCGCTATTTTGAGCTGACGGCCATCGCGGAGACCAGCGAATGAACGACATCAGCGAAATTCGCCACAGGCTGGGCGCCGTGTCCCAAACGCGCCAGATCACCCGCGCCATGCAGCTCATCTCCACCTCCAAGATGAAGACGGGGCGGCAGCGGCACGACGCGAACATGGCGTACCACGACCGCGTGGGCTCGGTCATCGCCGATATTCTGGCCATGTCGTCCGGAAACATCACCCATCCATTTATCGAGCACCACCGCGGTCACAGGGCGGGGTACCTGGTCATCGCGGGCGATAAGGGCCTGGCGGGCGGCTACAACCACAATGTGATGAATATGGCCATCGAGCACATGCAAGACCGGCCGGTTACCGCGCTGTTCAGCGTGGGGCACGTGGGGCGCGACGCGCTTCTGCGCGCCGGGTTCGAGCTGGACGTGGAATACCTGCACATCATTCAAAACCCGCAGCTGTATCATGCGCGCGAGATCGCCGGCGACTTCATCGATATGTTCGAGCAGGGAGCGCTGGACGAGGTATGGGTCGTGTACACGCACATGATCAACATGATGAGTTTTGAGCCGCGCATCCACCGCATTCTGCCCATCCGCCTTACCGACCTGCCCGAACCCTCGCCGCACGCGCAGCCCGGGTCGCTTTTGTACCAGCCAACCCCCGAGGACGTGCTGGCGCGGCTGGTGCCGCAGTACATCGTAGGCGAGGTGTACTCCGCCCTCATCCAGAGCTACGCCTCCGAGCACTCGGCGCGCATGCAGGCCATGGACTCCTCCACGCGCAACGCCACCGAGATGATCGACAAGCTTACGCTCTCCTATAACCGCGCGCGGCAAGCGGCCATCACCCAGGAAATTACCGAGATCATCGCGGCGACCAACCCCGTCGCCTGAGCGGGCCGGGCCGCAAGCAGAAATTCGAGGGAACGATTATGACGAATGAAAAGTCGTGCGGCGTGGTACACGCCGTCATAGGACCGGTCGTGGACGTAGCCTTTCCAGCGGAGGGGGCGATCCCGGCCATCAACCACGAGCTGAACGTGCGGCGCGAGGGCGCCTCGGACATCACGCTGGAGGTAGCCCGCCACATCGGAGGCGGCGTGGTGCGCTGCATCGCCATGCAGTCCACCGACGGCTTGGCGCGCGGGCTGCCCGTGGAAGGCAGCGGGCACCCAATCCGCGTTCCGGTGGGCGAAGGGACGCTGGGCCGAGCGCTGAACGTGCTCGGGCAGCCCATCGACGGCGGCCTGCCCGTGGAAGGGGAGCGCTGGTCCATCCACAGAAGTCCTCCGGAGTTCGCCGATCAATCGCCCGCCACGGAGATTCTGGAGACGGGCATCAAGGTGATCGATCTGCTCGTGCCATACGCCAAAGGCGGCAAGATCGGGCTGTTTGGCGGCGCGGGCGTCGGCAAGACAATCCTGATTATGGAGATGATCCGCAACGTCGCCACGGAGCACGGCGGTTACTCCATCTTTGCCGGCGTGGGCGAGCGCTCGCGTGAGGGGAACGACCTGCTGGCCGATATGCACAAATCGGGCGTCATTGCCAAGACGGCCTTTACGTTCGGGCAGATGAACGAGCCGCCCGGAGCGCGCATGCGCGTCGCGCTGTCCGGGCTTACGATGGCGGAGTACTTCCGCGACGTGCAGGGCCAGAACGTTCTGCTGTTTATCGATAACATCTTTCGCTTTGTGCAGGCGGGCAGCGAGGTATCCGCGCTTCTGGGCCGCATGCCCTCGGCGGTTGGCTATCAGCCCACCCTGGCAACGGAGATCGGCAAACTGCAGGAACGCATCGCCTCCACGACGCGCGGCTCCATCACGTCCGTTCAGGCCATCTTTGTGCCTGCCGACGACTTTACCGACCCCGCGCCCGCCACCACGTTCACCCACCTGGACGCCATGACCGTGCTCTCCCGCGCCATCTCCGAGATGGGCATCTACCCGGCGGTGGACCCGCTGCAGTCCTCCAGCCGCATTCTGGAGCCGCACATCGTGGGCGAGGAGCACTACAGCGTGGCCCGGCGCGTACAGGAGGTACTACAGCGCCACCGTGAGCTGCAGGACATCATCGCCATCCTGGGCATGGACGAGCTGACCGAGCAGGACCGGCTCATTGTGTACCGCGCCCGCAAGATCCAGCGCTTCCTGTCGCAGCCCATGTTTGTGGCCGAGGTGTTCTCCTCGCTGAAGGGCCGCTACGTGCCTCTGCAGGAGACGATCCGCTCCTTCAAGGCCATCGTCGACGGCGAGGCGGACGACCTGCCGGAGCAGGCGTTCTATATGACCGGCACGATCGACGAGGTGCGCGAGCGCGCCAAGGAGATGCACGCCTCCGCGTAGTGCGGGCGGCTTTGAAGGGAAGGTGAGCGCATGGCTTCCACGATGATGCTCAGCGTGCTGACGCCCGAGCGCCTCTTCTTCAGCGCGCCCGTGGAAAAAGCGATCTTCACCTCCACGGACGGCGAGATCGGCGTTCTTCCGCGCCACGCGAACATGGTAGCCGCGCTGGTGTCGGGCGAAATGATCATTTACTCTGAGAACGCCTGGCGTACGGCGTTCGTGTCGGACGGCGTTTTGTCTGTGGTGGACGGCGAGTGCGTGGTGCTGTGCCAGTCGGCCAACTGGCCGGAAGAGCTGTCGCTCACGCGCATCGAGGAATCGCGCCTGCGCGCGCAGGAAGCGCTGCGCCAGGCCCGCTCCCAGCGCGAATACGTGGAGGGCAAGGCCGCTCTTACGCGCGCCATGGTGCGGCTGCGTATCAAGTCCAGTTCGTCCATGGGCCCGCACACCTAGCCGGGCAGATACGGCCTGCCGCGGCGCCGGCGTCTTCGCGCTTTTACACCGCATTGACGAAAGGGAGCCGAGCGCTGCCATGAATGAAGTGTACTGCTCAACGGGCGCGTTCATCGGGCGCGTGAACGGCCGCGACCCCGCCCTTATCGCGCGGCAGGGCGGGCTACTTGCGTGCGACGGCCTGGAGTTTATGATCTTTTCCGACTGGTACCCTCGCCTTCCTGACGTGCTCGACATGCTCGCCGATTCCGGGCTGCGCTTTCCGACCGTGCATGCCGACAAGCGCGTGACGGAGGCGCTTGCCTCAAGGGAGGGCTTTGCCGAGGCGCTCGCGCTCGTGCGTCTCAACTGCCAGGCCGCCGCGCGGCTGGGCGCGCGCCTTGCGGTGCTGCACCTTTGGCCCTATCCATGCCCGGCGGAACGCATGGCCGAGCTGGTGGGAGAGTGCCGAACGCTGCACGCCGCCGCCGCAGACCTGGGCGTAGAGCTGTCGGTGGAATGCATACCGCATGAGAGCATGAGCCCTCTTCAGTACATGGGCCGCCTGATTGAAGCCTGTCCCGCCCTGCGCGTCACCCTCGACACGCGCCACAGCGCTTACCAGGGCGAAGCGGAGGCCGTTCGCGCGGCCGACTGGCTGTGGGCCGGGCACGTGGCGCACTTCCACATCACCGATTACGCCGGGCGGCCGCACAGCTTTGACGCCCTGCGCGACATTCGCCACCCGGGCGCAGGCGAGGTGGACTTCGCCGGGTGGTTTGCCCGCTGCAAAGCGGCGGGCTATGACGGTGGCTTTACGCTGGAGGCCAATTCCATCGCTCCGCAAGGGATTGGCGACCTGGCGTTGCTCAACCGCTCGCTCGCATTCATTCAAGATGGCATAAGGTAGCCAGGCTTGGGAAAACTACCCTGCACGGGGAGGTGCGCACGGGTGGTTTTTTTGTTGCTTTTGCTCGCCTTGTGCAGCCTGGACGCGCTGTGGGTCGGCCGGCAGACGCTCCGGGCATATGTGCGGCTCTCGTTTGACCGGCAGGGCGTGCGCGCCAGCGTGAAGGCCACGTTCGGGCCCTTCATGCTGCCGGAAGCGGCAGCCCGTCTGCGATTTTTCGCCCAGCCGCGCCTGGAGTGGAGCCTAGGCCGCCGCACGCGCTGCTACAGAACCATCGAGCTGCGCCGCACAACAAGCAAAGGACGCCGCGGCCGCGTGAAACTAGACCTGCGCGGCCTGTTTGCACACCTGAGAGGTGGCGCGTCCGTTTCCTACCTGCGCGCCACCGCGGATGTCGGCTTTTCGGACGCGGCCGCCACGGCTTTTGCTGCGGGCGCGCTGTGGGCGCTTTTTACCCCGATACTTGGTTTTGCGGCGCGAAACGGCGCGGATTACAGCGCGCAAGTACGGCCGGACTTCCGCCAAAGCCGCCTTGCGCTTTCCTTCGCGTGCATGTTTTCCCTGCGCGCCGGGCACCTTATGCGTGCGGGCGCTTTCCTCGCCCGACAGGCGATTACGGAGGCGAAAAACGCGTGGATCATCCGATTGAAAACATCATGCGCACAACGATGGAAAGCCTTAAGGACATGATCGATGTGAACACGGTCGTGGGCGACGCTGTGGAAGCGGAGGACGGCACGGTCATCATCCCCATTTCGCGCGTGTCCGTGGGTTTTGTGTCGGGCGGCGGCGAATACGAGTGCTGCAAGGATTCCTGCCTGTCCCAGGGCTCGGAGGGCCGGCTGCCATTCGCGGGCGGCGCGGGCGCGGGCATTTCCCTATGCCCGATGGGTTTCTTGGTGGTGGGCAAAAGCGGCGTGCGCATGCTGCCCGCCCACGTGCACACGGCCGTGGACCGCGTGATCGACATGGCCCCGCAGATTGTGGCGGAGGTGAAGCGCATCTTTACCGGCGATGAGGAGGAGCAGCCCGTGGAGGTGCACGTGCACGCCGCGTCCCCTGCCGGCGAGAACCGCTATCACGCGGCCTCGGCCGCCAGCGTACAGCCGCAGCCAGACCAACCCACCACAAAGAGCGAGCTGTAGTCCCCTTTTCACATCACGCACGCGTCGCGGGCCGTCCCGCGGCGCTTTACTTTTTTTGCCCGATCATGTAGCATGAAGGGTAGATAAACGGCAGACGAAGGCCGCGCCTCCGCTGCAACGGGATGTGAACGACTTGCCGCTGGACGGCTTTACCCTCTCTTATCTTACCCGGGAAATACGCGCGGCCCTCGTGGGCGGGCGCGTGGACCGGGTACTTCAGCCCGAGCGCGACGAGGTGCATCTCGTTGTGCGGACCGTGGGCGCGACGCACCGCTTGCTGCTCAGCGCGAGCGCCAACCACGCGCGCGCGCAACTCACGCAGTTGGGTAAACAAAACCCCGCCGAAGCGCCCATGTTTTGCATGCTGCTGCGCAAGCATCTGCTGGGCGGCCGCGTCGCCGACGTGCGCCAGATAGAGGGCGACCGCGTGCTGCATGTGGTGGTGGACAACATCGACGAGCTGGGAGATCCGGTGACCTTCACCCTGGCTTGCGAGTTCATGGGCCGGCACTCGAACGTGATCCTTGTAGCGCCGGACGGCACGATCGCCGACGCGGTGCGCCGTGTGAACGCGGAAATGTCCAGCGTGCGCGAGGTGCTGCCGGGGCTGCCTTACCAGGCCCCGCCGGCGCAGGATAAGCTGGGACCGTCGGCGCTCGCCCCGGAAACGCTTCGGGAAGCGCTCGGGAGGCGGGCGGAGAAGCTTATGTCCAAGGCGCTCGCCGAATCCGTCACCGGCCTGTCGGCGGCCGCCGCGGGCGAGTGGGCCGCGCGGGCGCTGTACCCTGCCGCGGACATGCCCGTGAACGCCGTGCCCGACCTGCGCGCCGTGTGCGATGAGCTCTGCCGTTTCGCCGCCGCGCCGCCCAAAGCCGCCCCCCAAATCGTGCAGCCGCCGGACGGCGGCGTGCCCGTTGACTTTCTGCCCTTCGCGTACCTCACGCGTGAAGGGCCGTGGATGCAGGCCATGCCCACCCTCTCGGCGGCCATGGAGGCATTCTACGCGCGGCGGGATCTGCAGGAACGCATGGCGCAGAAGACCCAGTCGCTGCACCGCACCGTGCGCACGGCGCTGGATCGCAGCGAGCGAAAGCTGCAGCTGCAGCTGGAGCAGCTGCAGGCCTCCGAGCAGATGGACGCCTTCCGTCTGCAGGGCGATTTGCTCGTGGCGCATCAGCACGCCGTGCCCCGGGGCGTGTCCCGGGTAAGCCTGCAGAACTACTTCGACGAGAACCTGCAGGACATCGTCATCCCCCTGGACGAGGCGCTCACCCCCATGCAGAACGCTCAGCGCTACTACAAAAAGTACCAAAAGGCGCGCGCCGCCAAGACGCTTGCGGCCGAACAGGCCGAGCAATCGCGCGCGGATATCGCTTACCTGGAGGCGCAGCTGCAGTCCCTGTCCACCTGCACGGACGAGCGGGAGATCGACGAAATACGCCAGGATCTGGTGAAGGAGGGCTTCCTGCGCCACACGCACAACCGCAAGGCCCCCAAGAACCCGCCGCCCACGAAGCCCGCTGCCTTTCGCTCGGCGGACGGTATTGCTGTTGAGGTGGGGAAGACCGGCCAGCAGAACGACCGTCTGACGGCTTCGGCCGACGGGGAGGATCTGTGGCTGCACGCAAAGGACATGCCCGGCTCGCACGTGATCGTACGCCTTGGCGGCGCGCCCGTGCCAGAGGCGACACTTCGACAGGCGGCCAACCTGGCGGCGGTGTATTCCAAAGGATCTGCCTCCGCGAACGTGCCCATCGACTACACGCTGCGCAAATACGTGCGCAAACCGGGTGGCGCGAAGGCGGGGTTTGTCGTCTACACACACCAGAGTACCCTGTACGTAACGCCCGATGAGGCCGCGGCGCGGGCGATGGAGGTAACAAAATGAAGCATTATGTGGTGGTGGGGGCCAGTGCGGCGGGCATAACGGCTGTGGGCGCGCTGCGCAAGCTGGACGGGGACGCGCGCATTACGCTCGTGTCCGCGGACGAGCACATCTACTCGCGCGTGATGCTGCCCCTGTACTTAAGCGGCGAGAAGACGCTGGAAGGCATCGGCTTCGTGCCGCCGGACTATATAGAGCAAAACCGCGTGGAGTGGAAGCGCGGGGTGCGGGCCACCGGCCTGAATGCATCGCGCCGAGTGTTGTCCACGCAGGAGGGCGACATAGAATTTGATGAGCTGCTCCTCGCCACGGGTGCCGAAGGGCTGCTGCCCTCGGCCGAGGGCGTGCCCGGGCACGGCGTGCTTGCCCTTCGCGATCTGCCTTCGGCCAGGGCCATTTTGGCGCAGCTGGACGGACCGGTGGTTGTGCTGGGCGGCGGGCTCACCGGCCTGGACGCCGCGGCGGCTTTCCTGCACCGGGGTATAAGCGTTACGGTGGTGGACACAGCGCCGCACGTTTTGGCCTCGCAGCTGTGCGCGAAGGACGCCCAGCGCTTTGCCGACCGTTTTGCCGACAAGGGCGCGCAGCTGCGCACAGGCGCATCCCTCGCCGCCGTCCTGCGGGGCGGAGAGGGCGAGGTGCGCGGCGTGCGGCTTCAGGGCGGCGAGGAGATCCCCTGCGGCCTTGTGGTGGTGACGGCAGGCGTGCGGCCCTGCACGGCCTGGATCGGCGACCCGGGCGTGGAGGTGCAGCGCGGGGTGTGCGTGGACGAGGGCTGCCGCACGAGCGCGCCGCACGTATACGCCGCGGGCGACGCCATCGGCAAGGCCATGATCTGGACGTTCGCGCGCAGCAGCGGCCAGGTGGCCGCGGCGAACATGGCGGGCCGGGACGAGCGCTTGCCCGCGGGTACGCCGCGGCGCAATAACATGACGTATTTCGGCCTTTCAGCCATGTCCGCGGGCGAGGCCCGCGTGCCGGAAGGCGGAAATGAGTTCTACGAGGAGACGGCTGCCGGAAGCCGCCGTGCGGTGCTCAAGGACGGCGTGCTTCTGGGTTTTTCCCTGGTGGGGGATGTGGCCAAGGGCCAGGCGCTCCTGTCGCTTCTTGGCGCGCACGTGGACGATAAAGCGCCCTTTTCGAGGGTTTAAGGCGTGTTCCGGTTGCAGACGCGCGCGTTTGTTGTATAATAGTGACAGGAAGTAGGAGGGGAAGCGGAGAGATGAGCGGCCGATTTGACGAGACCATGCGCTTCAAGATGTCCGGCGAGCAGCCGCAGGCGCACGATATCCTAATGGAGGTATACGCCGCGCTGCGCGAAAAGGGGTACGATCCGATCAATCAGGTCGTGGGCTATCTGATCTCCGGCGATCCGACATACATCACCAGCCACCGCAACGCCCGGTCCACCATCTGCCGCCTGGAGCGCGACGAGCTGCTGGAGGAGCTGGTGCGCTACTATCTGGAGACGCATGGCTGACGATTACCGGCGCTTTGGGCGGCTGTGCTTTGGTTCGCTGACCATCTCGCCGCTGCAGCGCTGCAAAACGCCGGACGAGGGCGGCGCGCTTATCGCGTACGCTTACGCACGCGGCGTTTCTTTTGTGGATACAGCCGAACTGTACGAGACCTACCCCCATGTGCGGGAGGCCAAGCGCCGCTGCCCTGGGCTGCGCATTGCCACCAAGTGCTACGCGTACGACCAGGTCACGGCCGAGGCGTCCTTCCGCAAGGCCGTGCGCGAAATGGGCACGGATCACATCGACGTGTTTCTGCTGCACGAGCAGGAGAGCCGGCATACCCTGCGTGGGCACGAACAGGCCCTTTCGTACCTGCAGGCCCGCAAGCGGGCGGGCGATATCGGCCTTGTCGGCTTGTCCACGCACTATGTGGCGGGCGTGCGCGCGGCCGCGCAAGGCGGGCTGGACGTGGTGCATCCTCTGTTGAACATGGCGGGCCTTGGCATTGCGGACGGCACGCGCGAGCAGATGCAGGACGCCGTGCGCGAGGCGCACGGGCGCGGGCTGTTCGTGTACAGCATGAAGCCCTTGGGCGGCGGACACCTGATTACCCGGCGCCAGGAGGCCATGGCGTACCTGTGGTCGCTTCCGTATGTGCACTGCGTGGCCGTGGGCATGCAGTGCGAGGCGGAGGTGGACTGGCACATCGCTGCGCTTAGCGGGGAGACGCCTTCGCAGGAGTTGGAACGCGCAGTCGTCGCCCAGCCCCGCCGCCTGCTCATCCACGACTGGTGCGAGGGCTGCGGCGCATGCGTCGCCCGCTGCCGCAACCGTGCGTTGAGCATCCGTGGGAACAAAGCGGCCGTAGACGAGGCGCGTTGCGCGCTGTGCGGCTATTGCGCGGGCGCATGCCCGCAGTTTTGCATTAAGGTGGTGTGATATGCGCGCGCTTGCGCTGGATGTTGGGAACCGCCGTATCGGCATTGCTCTGAGCGACCCGCTGGGCCTGACGGCGCAAGGGCTGCCCACCCTGAACAGGGTGTCCTTGCAGGCCGATCTGGACGCCGTTGCCGCGCTGTGGACGCAGAGCGCCTGCAGCGTGTGCGTGGTCGGGCTTCCGCGCCTGATGAGCGGACAGGAGGGCGAGCAGGCTGCCGCCGCTCGCGCGTTTGGCGGCGCCCTGCAAGAACGCGGCATTTTGGTGGAATACTGGGACGAGCGGCTTACGTCGGTGGCCGCAACGCGCGCGCTGGTCGCGGCCGGCGCATCGCGCAAAGACAAACAACGCAAAGGCACGGTGGACCGCGTGGCCGCCGCGCTCATCCTGCAGAGCTGGCTGGACGCCCGCACGCAGTAGAAAAGGAGTGGGAACATGCCCAAGGATTTGACGAGCGACGACTTTGAACCGTCCGTGATCGAGCTGACAGACGAAGAAGGCAACGAGGTGCCCTTCGACCACCTGGGCACGGTGAACTACCAGGGCGCGGACTATCTCGTGCTTGTACCCCTGGACGATGAGGATGACCAAGACGACGACGAGGACGTCGGCGATGATGAGGACGAGGGCAACATCATCATTCTGAAGATCGTACCCGGCGCGGAGCAGGACGAGTACGTGGGCGTGGAGGACGAGGACGTGCTCAACGCCGTGTTTGAACAGTTTATGGCGATGTGCGAGGATGAGGACGAGGAAGAGGAAGAGTAAGCCCCTGGCGCGCTCATGGGCGGCCTGCGCGGCGCTTGCGGCGGTCCTTTGGACCGCGGTTGCCTGCGGCGCGCCCGCAGCCCCTGCGGCCGCGGGGAATCCGCGGGCGGCCGTCGCCATCGTGCCGCCTGCCCCGCTCTCGCCGGCCGCGCCCGCGACGGCCTCGCCCGCGCCTGCAAAAACGCCGGAGCCCGCGCCGGAGCCTCCGCGCTCGGCGCGCTTCAGCGTGCGCGTGACGGGAGACATCATGTGCCATCTGGACCAGACGAAGGCCGCGTATCTGCCGCGCACGGGCGGCTATGACTTTTTTCCGCAGATGGAGGAGATCTCGCCCTGGCTGCACGGCGCGGACGCGACGATTGGAAACCTGGAGACGCCTCTTGCTGCACGCTCGGGCGAAGGCGCGCAGGCCGGCACGTTTCCCCGCTTCAACGCCCCGCACCAGCTGGCGGCAAACCTGCGCGAGGCGGGCTTCACCGCGGTGACCCTGGCGAACAACCACATCCTGGACCAGGGCATGTCGGGCGTTGCGCGCACCATCGCCGAGCTTGACGAGGCAGGACTTGCGCACGCGGGCGCATACGATACGCAGGAGGCCGCCAGCGGCATTACCTTGGTGCAGGCGGGGGAGGGGCGCGTGGCGCTGCTGTCGTACACGCAGATGGACAACGGCGGCCAGTACCGCCTGAGCAAGCAGGAGCGGGCATGGGCGCTGTCGTGGTTCTCGCTGGATAAGGCGGAGGCGGACATCGCCGCTGCGCGCGAGCAGGGCGCGGACGCGGTCATCGTGTGCGTGCACTGGGGTTCGGAGTACCAACGCACGCCCGGCCGCACGGATGAGAAGAGCGCCCAGGCGCTTGTGGACGCAGGCGCGGACGCGGTGATCGGGCACCACCCGCATGTGTTGCAAAGCGCCAAACTTGTGCAGGCCAAGGACGGCCGCAGCGCTGTGATCGCTTACTCGGCGGGCAACTTTCTCTCCGCGCAGCCCTACCCGTACACGCAGACGGGCGGCCTTGTGCACCTGTCCTTCCAAAAGGACTTTGTCAGCGGAGAAACCCGCCTTACGGACGCCGGGTTCATCGTTACCTACTGCGAACGCACGCGCAACGAGGACGGCCTGCGGTTCTTCCGCGTAAGGCCGGTGGACGCGCTGCTGGAAACGCCGGACAGCGTATCGCGCTCGCTGCGCCAGAAGATGCTTTCGGCCAAGGAGGAAACCGCGGAACTCTTTGGGCCAAACGGCTTGCCGTTTCTTTCCCGTTAGGTTTGCGTTACACTTTTCAACATACTTTACCACCTTCACGGAGTTGACGCAGAAGTTACCCGGCGCTACAATACGTGTACGAAGGCGTTCGCCGTCTCGCGAGAGGTGTATATGAAAAAAACCGTCCCTTCCTTGTTTTTTAGCATTGCCGTAGGGCTCGCCGCCTGTTTTGCCCTGCTTCTTGCGTGGCCGGTCGCCCTGTTCGGCGCAGCGGCCGTGCTGTACGCAGGCGCGGTGGTCCTTTGGCGGATGTACCGCGCGCCCGCGGCGCTCATCCCTATCGCCGCGCTGGCGGCCCTTGCGGGGCTTGCGTTCGGGCCGTTGCCAGCGCTTGCGGTGGCTGCGGCGGTGGCGCTGCCTGTAGCCGCCGGAGCGTACGCAGTCACGCGGCCCGGGGTGTCGCTGGAGCGCGCATCTCTCATGCTGGCCCTGGTTTGCGCCTTCGCGTTCGTACTGGCTTACCTGCTTGTATGGCGTGACGCCGGCCAGGACCCCATGACCGCCCTGTTCCACTGGTTTGGCGGCACGAAGGATCCGGTTATCGACTCCAGCCGCCGGATGATGGTGCAGTTCTTCAGCGCCATGGGCCTGATCCCGGACACACAGAGCATCACCCCCGCGGAACAGACGGAGCGCATGCTCGCCCTGCTGCAGATCGCCTACCGGCAGACGATCGTCATGCAGCTGCCCGTCACCGCGCTGGGCTCCGGCGGCATGATGGCCTTCTTCGGTGCTGTGGCGCAGCGTCGCCTTCGGCGCGACACGCTCACCCTGCCGGACCTTTCCTTGTGGCGGCTGCCCAAACGCGTGTGGCTGGGCGTTGGGCTGGTAACGCTTGTGCTGTTCTTCATGGCGCAAGGCAACCCAGACGCGTATTCGGCCGCCGCGCAGGCGCTGTGGAACGTGCTGGCGTGGCTCCTGGCCGTGCAGGGGCTGTCCTGCAGCGAGTTCATGTTCCGGCGGCGTCGCATGTCGCCTGGTCGTCGCTACGCGATCGAGCTGGCCGTCTTCTTCCTGCTTCCCACCGCCGCAACGCTGATGGGGGGCATGGACGTGCTGCTGGACGTGCGCAGGCTAACCCGCAAGCCCGATAAAAAGGAAGAGGAGTGAGGCCCGTGAAGGTCATTCTGCTGCAGGACATCAAGGGGACCGGGAACAAGGATCAGATTCTCAACGTCTCAGACGGATATGCGCGCAACTTTCTGCTGCCCCGTAAGATGGCGGTGGAGGCCACGCCCGCGCAGCTCAACGCCATCAACACCGCCAAGGCCGCCGTGGCTCATAAGCATGATATGGAACGCGAGAAGGCCCTTAAGCTGTCCAAAGAGCTCTCCGCGCTTACAGTGCGCGTGCCTGCGCGCGCCGGGACGGCCGGCCGGCTGTTCGGCGCCGTCACCTCCCAGGAGATTGCCGAGGCCATGGAGAAGCAGTGCGGCATCAAGATCGACAAGCGCAAGATCGTGCTCGAGGAGCCGATCAAGACGCTGGGGTCCGCCGAGGCGGAGCTGAAGCTCTTTACGGAGATCAGCGCCAAGCTGAAGATCGAGGTTGTCGCCGCGGAATAGCCGGGCACATCCGAACGAATCGTACGGGGGTTGGGCCATGACGACCGTGGAGAGCGCGGCGCGCGCCGACGCGATGTTCGCACGCCTGCGCGCCCTGCTGGGCGCGCGTTTGGACGAGCGCCTGCAAAGCATTAACCGCGCGGGGGCCGACCACGACGAGGCGGCGGAGCGGCGCATTGACGCCCTGTGCGCGCTTGTGCTGGGCGAGAAGGATTGTGGCGACGAGCAGCAGCGCCTCTGCAGCGCCGAGGCGCGCGTGACGGCGTGGCTGGCTCAGGTGGGGGCGGAGGAGCGCCTGGACCATTTGGTGGATGAGGAGCTGCAGCGGCGTGAGAAGGACGCCTACCGGCGGCTGCAGCTGTCGCTTCTGCGGCGGGAAACCGGGCCGGATACAGCCACCACGCTGGAACGCTATGCGCAACTGTGCCGCATGGACGATGTGTCGCTGAGCTCCGCGCAGGCGGCGGCCCGCCCCGTTTGCCAAGAGGAGCTGGTGGGCCAGAACGAGGCCTGGCGCGCGCTGTTATCCGCCGTGGCCACGCCTTTTCCGCAGCACGTTATTCTGTACGGCCCGCCAGGCGTGGGCAAAACCAGCGCTGCGCGCCTGGCGCTGCAGGCCGCCGTGGCCATGGGCCGTTCGCCCTTTCAAGGGGGAGCCCCCTTTGTGGAGGTGGATGGCGCAACCCTGCGCTGGGACGAGCGCGGCGCGGTGGATCCGCTGCTGGGATCCGTGCACGACCCCATTTATCAGGGCGCGCGCCAGGGCCTGGGGGAGGGCGGCGTGCCCGAGCCGCGCACAGGGCTTGTAACGGCCGCGCATGGGGGCGTTTTGTTCATCGATGAGATCGGCGAGATGCCTCTGCCCCTTCAAAACCGCCTGCTGAAGGCGCTGGAGGACAAGCGCGTGCGCTTTGACTCGCCTTACTACGATCCCGCGGATCCGAGTATACCGCAGTATATACACAAGTTGTTCCGCGATGGCGCGCCGGCGGATTTCGTGCTCATCGGCGCGACCACACGACCGCCCGAGCAGCTTGCCCCCGCGCTGCGCTCGCGGTGCGCGCAGGTGCGTTTCGCGCCGCTTGGGCCGTGCGAGCTGCGCCGCGTGGTTTGCGGGGCGGCGGGGCGCATGGGCATTGCGATGACGCAGGCAGCCGCGCTTGCTCTCGCCGAGGCCGCGCTGGACGGCCGCCAGGCGGTGCGCATGCTGCAGGCGGCGTACGGCCACGCCCTGCGCCTTGGGCAGGAACGCGTGGACGTGCGCGCCGTGCGCCAAGCGCTACGCGACGCGGGCTGCCCTTCAGCCATGCCGCTGCGCAGGGAACCCGCCGTGGGGTGCGTGCAGGCGCTGGGCGTTCTGGGCTACAGCGGTTGCATTCTGCGCCTGGAGGCCGTGGCGGTGCCCGGCCGAGGCGAGTTGCAGTTTAACGGCGCGGCAGGGGAGATGGCCCGCGACGCGGTGCGCAATGCGCTGGTGGCGCTGCGCGTGCAGCTGGGCTGCGACACGAGCGCCTACGACGTAACCGTGAACGCCGCGGGCGGCGGCCAGGTGGACGGCCCCTCGCTTGGTCTGGCGGCCGCGCTGGCGGTTGGATCGGCCGTGCGCAACATGCCGCTGCGGCAGGACGTCGGCGTGACGGGCGAGATTGGCCTGCACGGCGATGTGCTGCCCGTGGGCGGCCTGCCGGAGAAACTGGACGCGGCGCGGCGCGCGCACCTGAGCGGTGCGCTGCTGCCCTGCCAAGCGATCGCCCGCGCGCCCCTGCCCGTAACAGCCGTGCAAACGCTTGCCGAGGCGTGGGACAAGCTGGCCGCGGATGGGCGCGCGGAAGCTTCGGCCTAGGCCGGCTTCACCAAACGGCGAAAGAGCACGTCGTTCGTTTCATATCGCCGGCTAAGGAGAGAATGCCCGTGCAGGAACTCGTCGGCCGCGTGCCGCCCAACAGCCTGGACGCCGAACGCTCCGTGCTCGGCGCTATGCTCATCGACCCGCAGGCCGTTTCGCTTGCCGTGGAAACTCTGAAAAAAGAGGACTTTTACGCCCAGTCCCATCAGGAAATATACGATGCGATGTACGCGCTGCACGCCGCGCGCCGGCCCGTGGATTTGGTGACCCTGTGCGAGGAGCTCACTCGCCGCGGCAGCATGGACGGGGTGGGCGGCATTGCATACCTGTCCGACCTCTCCGGCTACGTTCCGTCCACGGCCAACGTGCAAAGCTATATCACCATCGCCGAGGATAAGTCCACTCTGCGCAAACTGGCGCGTGCGGGCGGCGAGATCGCTCAAAAGAGCTACGACGCCCGCGAGGAGACCATTGCGGTATTGGAGTTTGCCGAAAAGGCGATCTACGACATCGCCATGAAGCGCGGCGGACCGCAGCTGGAGCCTCTGGAGCCCGTGCTGCAGAAGGTGTACGCCCACATCGAGGAGCTGGCCCGCAACCGCGGCGTCATTATGGGTGTGCCCACCGGCTTTACCGACCTGGACGGCTTGACGACCGGCTTTCACCCGGGCGAGCTGGTCATATTGGCCGCACGGCCTTCCGTAGGCAAATCCGCGCTGGCCATCAACATGGCGCAGCACGCCGCCGTGCACGCAGGCAAAAAAATCGCCCTGTTCTCGCTGGAGATGCCGCGCGAGTCCATCGTCATGCGCATGATGTGCTCGGAGGCCCGTGTGGACGGCCAGCAGGTGCGCAAAGGCATGGTCAGCGACGAGGATTGGGAGAAGCTGGCCTTCGCGCTCTCCTCCCTGGCACCCGCACAGGTGTTCATCGACGAGACCAGCTCCATCAACGTCCTGGAGATGCGCTCCAAGTGCCGTCGCCTTCAGGTGGAGCAGGGGCTGGACATGATTATTATCGACTACCTGCAGCTGATGAGCGCCGTGAAACCCGCCGCATCGCGTCAGCTGGAGGTGTCGGAGATATCGCGCGCGCTCAAGGCCCTGGCCGTGGAGCTGAAGGTGCCTGTGCTAGCGCTGTCGCAGCTCTCTCGCGCGCCCATGCAGCGCGCGGACCATAAGCCGCAGCTCAGCGATTTGCGCGATTCCGGCGCCATCGAGCAGGACGCCGACGTGGTCATGTTCATCCACCGCCCGCGCGATATGGAGGGCGAGGAAGCCGAGGCCATGCGCGGCCTGGCGCAGGTGATTCTGGCCAAGCAGCGCAACGGCCCAACCGCGGACATCACCCTTGGCTACATCGAGAAGTATACGCTCTTTACAAACTACGGCGGCGCTGCGCATATACACGGCGAGGGCTAGCCGCCACGCGCACCCATCATGGCGGCATCGCCTGGTTCATGAAGCAACGCAGCTGACGCGCTGTCGCAAGGGGGCCGCGTGAGGATGCTGGACGGCAATCTGTTTATGATGTGTCAGGCGCTCAACCGCGCCGGATTACGGCCGGTCCCGGCGGGGTATCACCTGCGGCTTTGCCGGCAGGAGGAACTGCCGCTGTGGATGAGCATGCACTTTGACGATCAGGCGACGGCGCGCGCACAAAGGCCGTATATGGAGCGGTTCTTTGCGGACGTGTACGCGCCGCACGGAGACTTGTTTTTCAAGCGGTGTATCATGCTGTGCGATCGGTCGGACAGGCCGGTGGGCACGTGCTTTCACTGGACGGCCTATGAAAGCGTCAGCACGCTGCATTGGTTCAAGGTGCGCCGCGACTGCGAAGGCCGCGGGCTCGGGCGGGCACTCCTGAGCGCGGTCTTGCTGGCCGTTCCGCCGGAAGGATACCCGGTGTATCTGCCACGCAGCCTGGAAGCTACCGGGCCATCAAGCTGTACAGCGATGCGGGGTTTGCGCTGCTCACCGATCCTATGATCGGTGGGCGCAGCAACGACCTGCAGGCCTGCCTGCCCGTTCTGCAGGCTCTGATGACGCCCGAAGCCTTTGCCTGCCTGCGCACCGCTCCCGCGCCCGAAGCATTCCTGCGCGCCGTGCTCTCCTCTGCCGTCATCCAGTTTTAGCCTGCCAAGGAGCCTGCGGCCGTGCCCGGTCTACGCAGCGTAGATGTGCCGCGGAGCAAGCGTAGGTCAACCGGCGCGCGCCCCGCTCGATCATATGGGAGGGAAGGGAGGCGGTATCATGAACCCTGGCGACGTGGGGAAGCAGGTATCGCGGCTGCGCAAAGAGCGCGGCATGACGCAGCGGGAGTTGGCGGGAGAGCTATGCGTGACGGACAAGGCGGTCTCCAAGTGGGAGACGGGCGGCGGGTTACCGGACATCGCCATCTTGCCGGCCCTCGCGTCGGCGCTGGACGTCAGCATAGACGAGCTGCTGCTCTGCAGGGTTGAAGGCGCCCCCTCTGCGAGGGTGCGCCGCAGCGGGACTGACGTAGTTGCAGCGGCCCAGTGCGTGCTGCTCGTGATATGTTTAACCACCGTGTTCCTACCGTCAGGCCTCGCTGCGCTGTGGGATGCCTTTTCGCTGACGCTAGTGCTGACCTTGGCGAACGCCGCCGCTTATGCCGTGATGCGCCTGCGCGGCGATGCGGATTACGTTGGACACCTGATCCGGGCGGGGTTTCCCATCGCCGTTCCGCTCACGATGATTGCCCTGGCGGCGTCAAATCTGCCGCGGCTTGCCTGGGCCTCCCACGGACGCCTTATGCTGCTGCCGCTGTGCTATGCCGCGCTGGGCAGCCTCGCTGCGTATGCCCTTATGCGCTTGCGAATGATTCGTGCGGCCGCCTAGCGCCGCCAACACGACAGGAACGCCCGGGCTTTAGCCCGGTCTGGTTTACGCCTTTGCTTCTCGGCTCAGCATATTTCCTAAAACCCGCCGGACGTGTCGCCGATTTTTCTCTATCTTTTGCGCAACCTGCCATCGCCTCGGTGTGACGAAATAGGAGACGGCTTTTTGGCAGACTGAAACGCCCGGGCTTTTGCCCGGGCGTTCCAGTTTCGGCGTAAGATGATCGCTCTTTAGCGCACCTCCGCGCCGGGGGCGATATCGTTCTGCGGGCTGACAAGCGTTAAGCGGCCTTCCTCGTCCGACGCGCACAAGATCATGCCTTCCGACAAAATGCCGCGCAGTTTGGCGGGCTGCAGGTTTGCCACGAGCACCACCTTTTTGCCCACCATCTCCTCGGGTTTGTAGTGCTGGGCGATGCCGCTGACCACAGTGCGCTGCTCAGCGCCCAGCGACAGGGTAAGCTTCAGCAGCTTATCCGACTTAGGCACTGGCTCGGCGGCTGTTACAAGCGCCACGCGCAGGTTCACGCGGGCGAACTCATCAATGCTGATGAGGGCGTCCGCTGTCTTTTCCGGCGCTGCGGCGGCCTTTGGCGCGGGCGCGGTCTGCACGGGCGCGGTAGGCGTGGCCGGCTTGTTCATCTCCAGTTCCTTGGCGATGTCGATGCGCGGGAACAGCGCTTCGCCCTTGCATACCCTTGTGCCGGCGGGCAGCACGCCAAAACGTCCGCACGCTTCCCACGTGTACAGTTCCGGACCGCCGCCCAGCTGGGCGCGGATGCGCTCGGGCGTGCTGGGCATAACCGCGCCCACGTGCACGGCCACCGCGCGCGATACCTCGGCGAGCACATACAGCACCGTACGCAGCCGGGGCCGCGTGTCCTCGCTCTTGCCGAGCACCCACGGCGCGGTCTGATCGATGTAGCGGTTCGCCGCGCTCACCAGCTTCCAGACCTCCTGCAGCGCCGAGGAGACCTGCAAACGGTTCATCAGCTCCTCCACGCGGCCGGGCAGGGCGGTCATGATGGCCACGATCTCGCGGTCAATATCGGTGAGCGGTCCGCATTCCGGCAGCTCGCCGCCTTCGTATTTCTCGATCATCGCCACCGTGCGGGACAACAGATTTCCAAGATCGTTCGCCAGGTCGGAGTTGATGCGCTGCAGGAGCGATTCATGCGTATAGTTGCCGTCCGACCCCAGCGGCGTCTCACGCATGAGGAAGTAGCGGATGGCGTCGGTGCCGTAGCGGCCGCACAGGAACACCGGGTCCACGCCGTTCCCGAGCGATTTGCTGATCTTCTGGCCGTTGGAGGTGAGCCATCCGTGCCCGAAGATTTGCTTGGGGAGGGGCAGGTCCAGCATCTTGAGCATGATGGGCCACACGATGGTGTGGAAGCGTACAATTTCCTTGCCCACGAGGTGGATGTCCGCGGGCCAGTACTTTTCGTACAGCGCCGTGTCGCCCGAGCCGTATCCAAGGGCCGTGATGTAGTTGGACAGTGCGTCCACCCACACGTACACCACGTGCGCGGGGTCAAAGGGCACCTGCACACCCCAGGTGAAGGAGTTGCGCGTTACGGCCAGATCCTCAAGCCCCGGCCGCAGGAAGTTTTGCAGCATCTCGTTGGCGCGCGAGGCGGGCTGAATGAAGTCCGGGTGCTCTTCGATGTACTGGATGAGCCAGTCCTGGTATTTTGACAGGCGCAGGAAGTAGCTCTCCTCGCGCGTGCGCTCTACATCCCGCCCACAATCCGGGCACTTGCCGTTCGTTAGTTGCAGCTCCGTCCAGAAGGACTCGCACGGCGTGCAGTACCAGCCCTCGTAGGAGGATTTGTAGATCTCCCCGCGGTCGTACAGATCCTGGAAAATCTGCTGCACTACCTTCTCGTGCCGCTCGTCTGTGGTGCGGATAAAATCGTCGTAGCCGATGTTCATGATCTTCCACAGATCCACGATGCCGGCCACAATGTCGTCCACGTAGGCCTTGGGCGTGACGCCTTTCTCCTTGGCGATGCGCTCGATTTTTTGGCCATGTTCGTCCGTGCCCGTGAGAAAATATGTGTCGTACCCGGACAGGCGCTTGAAGCGGGCGACGGTGTCCGCCGCGGTGGTGCAATAGGCGTTGCCGATGTGCAGTTTGCTGGACGGATAGTAGATGGGCGTTGTGATATAGAACGTGCCTTTGCTCATGAAAAAACCTCCTCTGTTTGTAAATGCAAAAACGCCACCGCCCGGCAGGGGCGATGGCGTCGCGGTACCACCCTGTGTTTAGCCGATGAAGGCCCTTTGCCGCCGGCTGCACCGGCGCTCGCTTGGTAACGGGCGATTCCGTCCGCGGCTTAGCCGCCGCGGCCGCTCCGGAGCCATGTTCACGCACCCTCGCCCGCCGGGCTTCCACCTACCCCGGCTCGCTTTGCGGCTTTTGCGCGCTACTCTTTCCTTCATTGCGTTTGCCATATTATATTGTGCGCGGCGAGGATTGTCAATACATGACCCGGCGCTACACCGCAGCGGCGTCCACGGGCGCGGTGGAGGCGAGGGTGGAGCCGGGGGCGACGGCAAGGCGTACCTGCGCGCCGCTGCCCTTGGGCGTAAGGCTCAGCTCCACGCGCATGGGCGCGGTGGTGACGGTGATATGCAGCTCCACCGATCCGTCCGCGCGTACGGCGGCCTGCGCCATGGACGGCTGCCCGCCGGGCACGCCGGGCGCGGCGTCCAGGAACGTGCACCTCCAAGGCAGAGGCCGGTTGTACCCGGCCGAGCCCCGGTGCATACGCAGGAAGCGCACCGCAAAGGAAAGACGCTCGCCCTTGTCCTGCAGGCAAATCTCAAGAAGTTCGTGGCGGCCCTGCCAGGGTACCTCTGCGCGCCAGGCACGGCCGAGCAGCTGAGGGGCGATGACCGCGCCCGGGTCGCTCGTCAGGAGGGGAAGCGCAAGCGCTGCAAGCCGATCCTTCAGCGCAAGCGCTGCGGCCGGGTCGGGCGGGAGCGCGTCGTGAAAGCCGGGCAGCAACTGCGCGTACACGGCGTTCATCACGCCCTGCATGTTGCCTGTGGCGCAGGTCATGGCGAGCACGGCCTCCTGCCGGGGCATAACGATGCAGAATTGTCCGAACATGCCGTCCCCGCGGTATATGCCCTCGCCCTGGCAGCGCCAGAACTGGAAGCCATAGCCTTGCGCCCAGTCCAGAGCCCGGTCGCGGCTGTTGTCGACCTGCCAGGAGGTCATCAGGGCAACCCAGTGGCGCGGTACGAGCTGCGCGCCCATCCACCGTCCCTCCTGCAGCAGCATCTGCCCGAAGCGGGCGATGTCCTCGGTGCGCAGGTTTAATCCCCAGCCGCCGCAGCAAATGCCCTCGGCCGTCTCTTCCCAGGTGGGGGTTTCCATGCCTAGGGGCGCGAAGAGCCGAGGCGTCAGGTAGTCCACCAGTTTTTCGCCTGTGGTTTTTTGCACAAGCGCGGAGACCATGAACGTGGCCAGCGAGTTGTACAGAAAGAAGGTGCCCGGCTGGTGCGGCACGTCCGCCGCGAGAAAACCCTTTACCCAGCCCCGGCCGCTTGGGATGTGCTCCCAGGGCTCCTGCTGATGCCCCGTAGCCATGCACAGAAGGTCGCGCACGCGCATGGCCTTCAAGTGTTCGGACGGCTTGCGGGGCGCATCCTCGGCGAAGTGGGCGAGCACGGGGTCATCCAGCGAAAAGCGCCCCTCGGCGATGCACAGTCCGGCCGCCGTGGCGGTGAAACTCTTGCTCAGGGAGAACAGCTTGTGCGGCAGCTGCGGGCCATAGGGTGCCCACCAGCCCTCCGCGGCCACGCGGCCGCGGCGCATCAGCATCAGGGAGTGCGCCTCGATGTTTTGCGCGGCCAAGTCGGTGAGGAAGCGCTCCACAGCGCCCGAGGAGATGCCCACATCCTCCGGAGCGCAGCGTGCGAGCAAGCTGGCAGCATCCATACCGTATCCCTCCCTAGCAGTCGGTCAGTTCAACTCGTCCAGGGTCAGCGAGAAAGACGGTGCGAATAGGCGCATGAACTCCTGCGCGGCCGGCAGGGGCAGACGGTCAATGTCCCTTTCGATGGCCGTCTTTGCCCGCGAAAAGTCTTGGTTGCCGGAGCGCTCCTCTTCCACGCACTTCAGGTAAGCACAGATGCGGTCGGCCGCCTTGACGTAGGGCCATTCCGGTTCCCGCTCGGGGCTGAGCAGCAGGCTGTCAAAGGGCGCCTTCATCGATGCGGGCAGCATGGCGTGCAGGCGACGGCTGGCCATATCCTCTATGGCGCGGTAGGCTGCGCGCAGGTCGGGCGAGTAGTACTTCACGGGCGTTGGAAGATCGCCCGTGATTACCTCGGCCGCCTCGTGATACAGTGCAAGCGTCGCCGCGCGCTCAGGGTTCACCGCCGGAGAAGCCGCGCACGCGAAGGAGGAAT
Source organism: Eubacteriales bacterium (assembly GCA_031553225.1). Classification (GTDB taxonomy): domain Bacteria; phylum Bacillota; class Clostridia; order Christensenellales; family UBA1750; genus JAVBLU01. The sequence goes on along the minus strand of JAVBLU010000001.1, from coordinate 25,124 downwards.
TATGCAGCACACACAACGCGTGCGCGATCATGGCCGCCTGCAGCGTGTGCTCCGCCACGTTCTCCGTGCGCGTGTTGCGCATCAAACTCCAGCGCGCGATGTGTTTCATGCGCGCCATAAACGCATAAAAATGCATGGCGCCTCCTTGTTGACAAAGAAATGAGAAGTGTGCTACCATGCTGGGGACAATTCATAAGCACCGCTGGGGGAGCGCAAGCTGAGAGGACGACCGTTACGTCCAACCCTTGGAACCTGTGTGGGTAATCCCACCGAAGGGAAGCGGCAGGCCGACAGGCCGCAGGGCGCAGCGCGCCCGCCGTTTCCCGTGCCACGTTAACGTGGCGCGGGTTTTCGCTGTGCGGCGAAACAGAAAGGGGCCTGGGAACATGGACACTGCGCGCATTTTCAAAAAACTGGCGGAGCAGCCCATCTACATGTGGGTGGCGCTTGCCGCGCTCATGGGCATCGGCGTTCTGCTCTTCGCGTCCGGCAAGAAGGTAAAATGGAGCGTGCGCATGCTCGCCTCCACCGCGCTGTGCATTGCGCTTGCCTACATACTCTCGCTTATCCGGTTGTACCGCATGCCGCAGGGCGGCTCCATCACGCCCGGCTCCATGCTGCCCATCATGGCCGTGGGCTTTGCCTTCGGTCCGCTTCCCGGCATGCTCTGCGGGCTGTGTTTTGGGCTTTTACAGCTGCTGCAGGGTTTTACCCCCGTGCACCCCGTGTCCATCCTGCTCGACTACCCTCTGGCCTGCATGATGATCGGCCTATCCGGCATCTTCAGGGGCGCGGGCCCTCTTGCGGAGCCTTTGCGCTTTCCGATGGGCGTGTTGACGGCGGGCGTCGCGCGCGTAACCATGCACGTTCTCTCCGGCGTGTTCTTTTTTGCCGAGTATGCGGGCGACCAAAACCCGTGGATCTACTCGATTGTGTACAACATGAGCTGCATCGGCGTGGACACGCTCATCTGCTGCGCGCTGTCCTTTATCCCTTCGCTGCGCCGTACGCTGACCACCCTTGGGGGGACGCAGCCACTTCCGACGGCGCGCGCGAAGGCTGGCTCGTAGGCGGACCCTGCACGCGCGCGCGGTAGGCGCGCAGACCGATGTTGATGGCGATGAGCGTCAGCAGCAAAAGCCCGTACAGCAGGATACGGTCACGCCAGACGGGGGAGAGCCGCTTCACGCGCGCGCCCCCATCACGTCGGCCATGTCGTACCAAACGCCCGGCCGCGCGTGTACGAAACAGGGGATGCCGCGCAGGCGGCAGGCCACCTCCACCGCGCGCGGGTCGGCCGTGTTGATGGGGAACATGCCGTAGTGCGAGGGCACGAAGGCCGAAGCGCCCACCAGGGCGTACACCTTCAGCGCTTCCTCGCCCGTCATGTTGCCCCATTTGCCGTTGATGCAGCAAAACAGCGCGTCGATGCCCGTGGGCAACCCCGCCGTCAGCTTGTTCGAGTACTCCGTGTCCGCCGCGACATATACGCTCAAGCCTTCCGCTGCGAGCACCACGCCGATGGCCTCGCTTGGGCCGTGGTCCGCCGCCACAGCGCGCACGCGGAACGGGCCGACGCACAGCGCATCCCCGATGGCCAGCGGCCGCACGCGGTCGCTCGGGACGAACAGCTCGCCAAGATGGCGCACAACGTCCGGCGGTCCGGCGTACAGATGCCGGGGGGGGTACGTGCGGGCGATGGTGCCCGGGTCCAAATGGTCGCCATGGTCGTGCGTGCAAACGATCAGATCGGCCCGCAGATCCTCCGGCTGCATGGGCGGGGGCATCAGCCGGGCGTGGCCTTCGCGGCCGCCCAGCGAATCGCTCAGGTACGGGTCGACGCATACCTGCACGCCGCCGCTCTCAAACAGATATCCGCCTTGGCCCAGCCACTGGAAACGCATGGCGTTGCCCCCCATCGGTATGTGTCGTTTGCAGGAAAACGGCGCGCCGGCTTTGGCCAACGCGCCATATGCGGTTTCCCGGTTTATTTGCCGATGAGCTTCTTGGCCATTTCCGCGGCGGAGGCGGCGTCGGCCGAGTAGCCGTCCGCGCCGATTTCGTCGGCGAAGTTTTGCGTGATGGGCGCGCCGCCGATCATGACCTTCACCTTGTCACGCAGGCCGGCGGCCTTCAGCGCTTCGACGGTGTCCTTCATGGAGGGCATGGTGGTGGTGAGCAGGGCGGAGAGGCCGATCAGCTGAGCGCCCTTGTTGGCTACGGCGTCCACATACTTCTCGGGGCCGACGTCGATGCCCAGATCGATAACGTTGAAGCCGGCGCCTTCCAGCATCATGCCAACCAGGTTCTTGCCGATGTCGTGGAGGTCGCCCTTCACCGTGCCGATGGCGATGGAACCGATGGGCTTCACATCCTGGGCGATGAGCAGGGGCTTGATGATCTCCATGCCGGCCTTCATGGCGCGCGCGGCAATGAGCACCTCGGGTACGTACACTTCGTTGTTCTTAAACAGTTCGCCAATCTCGCCCATGCCGACGACCAACGACTTATAGAGGATGTCCTCAGGGGGCGTTCCGGCATCCACGGCGGCCTGTACGAGCTGCTTCACAACGGGTGCGCGCCCAGCCTTGAGCGCCTCGGTAATGGCGGCAAAATCAGCCATTGTTATGGTTCCTCCCCATTCATCGCATTCGCTGGCCTATGCCAGACAGCAATATTATACAGAACACGTTCCTGAAAAAACAGGGTTAGGCTTGCCTATAATGGGAAAAATTTGCGAATATCAGCGTGCGATACGACCGCCCGCCGAAGGGTCAGCCCTTTTTCATGGTGGCGCGGTAGGCGCCGGGCGTCATACCCGTCACGCGGCGAAACACCTTGGTGAAGTAGCCCGGGTCATCATATCCCACGGCGGCGGACACGGAGGAGATGGTCACGTCGTCGCGCAAAAGCAGCGCGCGGGCCTCCTCCACGCGCACGCGCGTTACGTAGTTGACGAATGTGAAGCCGTACTCCCTGCGCAGCAGGTGGCTGAGATAGTAGGGGGAGAGGCTTACGTACTTCGCCACGCTTTCCAGCGTCAGGTCCTGCTGATAGTGCTCGCGCACGTAGGACAACGCTTCCTCCAGCACGCGCGAGGCCCGGCCGGGGCGCGTCTCGGTTACGGCGTCCAGGAAGGTGTCCAGCACCTTCACAACCCACGCGCACAGGTTCTCGAACAGCTCGATGTCGGAGAGCTCGGAGATGAAGTTGTAATTGAGGCCCAGCAGTTTCTCAAGCGACGCGCCGCTTTCCACGGCAGAGCGAGAGATCATGACCACCAGCTCCAGCACGCGCGCTTTGATGATGGACACGTCGGAGGTGGCGTAGAAGATGCGCCCAAGCAGCTGATTTAGCACGCGCTTGGCGCCTGCCCGGTCGGACAGGCGTACGCGCGCCATCAGGTCGCGCTCCATATCCAGCGGATAGGCGACGGAAGCGCCCGCGCGCTTCTGCTGGGTGATGAGCTCCCACAGGAGAGCCTGCTGGTGTTGTTTTTCGTGCTGCTCGCTCAGGCCTTCGTCCGTCATTTGCGCAGCCATCGTGTGCAGCAGCTGCCCCAGCGCACCAACGCGCGCGGCGCTCACCGTTGCGATGGCATGCGAGTTAACCAGCAGAGCCTGCGGGGGGATGGGCAGGTCGGCCGTGCGCTCCAGAAACTCCGTCACGGCCATCTCGTCCCAGTCCCACAGCATCATGGGACCGCATTCAAGGGCCCCGGCGAGCAGGGCGTTCTTCTGCACGGGCACGAATACGGACACCAGGCCCGTATGACAGCGCATGACGTAGGGCTCGCCAAAACGCGCCGCTTGCCGCCCGCCCTCCAGAATGGACATGCGGCAGCGTGCCGCGCCCTCCCCACAGGACATGACGGCATGGCAAAACGCGCAGGCCGACTCGTGCCCGGCGCTGCGAATCTGCACGCCGTCCACGCCCACATACTGCATGGGCAGGCCCGTGGCGAGGGAAAAATTGGCGACCAGCTGCTCCACCGCGTCCGGCATGACCCGCTACCCCGGAAAGTCCGATTCACAGATCAGCGTGCCGGGATTCTCACCCCGCGCCACGCGCATCATGTTGTTCTGCATGTCCAGCTGAAAGATGTACATCGGAATGCGGTTGTTCTTACACAGCGCAACGGCCGTGTTGTCCACCAGGCGCAAATCGCGGCTGAGCACCTCGTCGTAGGTGATGCGCTCGATCCGCCGGGCATCGTTGTTTTTTCGCGGGTCGCTGTCGTACAGAGCGTCGATGTTGCGCGCCATCAGGATGGCCTGGGCCTGGATTTCGGCGGCGCGCAGGGCCGCTGCGGTGTCGGTGGTGAAGAAGGGGTTGCCGGTGCCGCATGCGAAGATGACCACGCGGGAATGCTCCAGATGGTGCATCGCCCGCCGGGTGATGTACACCTCGGCGAACTGCTTCATCTCGATGGCCGTCTGCACGCGCGTCTCAACGCCCTTGCGCTCCAGCACGTCCTGCATGGCCAGGGCGTTGATGGTGGTGCCCAGCATGCCCATGTGGTCGGCCGTGGTGGCGTTCATGTTTGCCAGGGCGCCCTGCCGGCCCCGCCAGAAATTTCCTCCGCCGACCACGACGCCGATCTGCACGCCTTCTTGTACGAGAGCTTTTACTTGTTCGGCGATGCCGTTGAGGATGTCGTGATCAAAGCCAAACCCTTTTACGCCGGCGAGCGCCTCGCCGCTGAGCTTGAGCACCACGCGGGAAAACTTCATGGGCAGTGGGCCTCCTTTATAAAGGGAGCGGGGAAGCTGTCGCCTCTCCCGCTCCGTATTCCTTTGTTACGCCTTCGCCTGGCCCATAACCTCGGCAGCGAAATCGTCCTTTCGCTTCTCCAGGCCCTCGCCCATCTCGTAGCGGGCGAAGCGGCGGATGGCGATCTTTTCGCCGATCTTGGCGATGGACTCGTTGATGAGCACGGTGATGGTCTTGTCCTGATCCTTCACGAACTGCTGATCCATCAGGCAGAAATCCTTGTAGTACTTCTCGATGCGGCCTTCCACCATCTTGTCGATGATCTTTTCGGGCTTGCCCTCATTGCGCGCCTGAACGCGCAGGATTTCCTTTTCCTTCTCAAGCTCTGCGGCGGGCACTTCCTCCCGCGTGACGTACAGCGGCTTGGAGGCCGCGATGTGCATGGCGATGTCGTGCACAAGCGCTTTGAAAGCGTCCGTCTTGGCCACAAAATCCGTCTCGCAGTTCACTTCCACGAGCACGCCGATTCGGCCGCCCATGTGAATGTAGCTCTCCACGATGCCCTCGGCGGCAATGCGGCCGGCTTTTTTGGCGGCGGAGGCAAGGCCCTTCTCGCGAAGGAGCTCCACGGCCTTGTCCATGTCGCCATTCGACTCGGTCAGCGCCTTTTTGCAATCCATCATGCCAACGCCCGTGCGCTCGCGCAGCGCCATGACGTCCTGTGCCGTAAACATATCGGGAAGCCTCCTTTGGCTCGTTTGTCGTAATTATTGCTGGGGCTCGTCCCCGTCCTCGCCGCTCACATCGGATGCACCTTCTGCGGCGGTGCCGGCGTCGAACTGCTCGCCCTGGCGGCCTTCGATGATGGCGTCTGCCAGCTTGCCGGCGATGAGCTTAACGGCGCGGATGGCGTCGTCGTTGCCGGGAATCACGTAATCGATCTCATCCGGATCGCAGTTCGTGTCCACGATACCCACGATCGGAATGCCCAGTGTGCGGGCTTCCTGCACGGCGATGTGCTCCTTGCGGGGGTCCACAACGAACAGCGCGCCGGGAAGTTTTTTCATATCGCGGATGCCGCCCAGGTTCGCCAGGAGCTTCTCTTTTTCGTGCTGTAGCTTGGCGGCTTCCTTCTTGGGCAGGGCGGCCATCTGGCCGTTTTTCTCCATCTCCTCGATGCGGTTCAACCGATCCACGCGGGTGCGAATGGTGCGGAAGTTGGTGAGCATACCGCCCAGCCAGCGCTGGTTTACATAATACATACCGCAGCGCTGCGCTTCCTGCTCGATGCTCTCCTGGGCCTGCTTCTTGGTGCCCACAAACAGCAGCGTCTTGTTCTGCAGGGCCAGATCGCGCACAAACATATACGCCTCGTCGGCCTTGCGTACGGTCTTCTGCAGGTCGATGATGTAGATGCCGTTGCGCTCGGTGAAGATGTACTGCGCCATCTTCGGGTTCCAGCGGCGGGTCTGATGGCCGAAGTGCACGCCGGCTTCCAGGAGTTGCTTCATGGAAATGACAGCCATGGGTGTGGGGTTCCTCCTTTTTCCTCCCGCGCTGCTTTGTTTTCCGGCAGGCCCGTTAGGGCAGGAGCGCCGGATGCCGTCGCGGTGCGTTTTAGCTCAGAACAATATACCACACAAGCCGACGCGGCACAAGCTTTTTTTCTTTGAAGGCACCGCAGACCGCAGGAAATCGCAAAGGCGCAAGGCGGTGGTCGTCTACCATACGGTGGGTTTTGGGGCCGAACGCACGTGCTCCGCAAGCGCGTGCCATGCCTCCAGCTGCACGTCCGGCGGGAGCGAGCGGTTGGCGGGGCTCGTGGAGGGCAGACGATAGGCGGGGATGTGCGGCACGAGCGGCAACGCATGGCGCAGGTACAGCGCGTATGCGCTGCCGCCGTTGCAGAAGACCGCGCTTATGCCTTTATGGCATGCAAACAGTGCCGGAAAATCGTTCGGGCAGGCGTTTCGTATGGCGCTGTCCAGCGAGCCCTTCCGCGCGCAGCTGGCGAGTACGTCAAAAAGGCCGATGCCACACGCGTGCAGCATGGCGATTCGTTCCTCATATTCCGTGGGCAGCGGTTGCCCGAGCACGCAGGCCATAGTTGCCCAGAACCGGTTTTGCGGGTGGGCGTAGTACCGCCCCGCCGCCAGAGACGCCCGCCCCGGCATGCTGCCCAGCACGAGCGCGGTGCAGCCTTGTCCGAGGGCGGGCGGAAGGCAGACGGGCATCCTAGAACGCCTTTACCTGGGAGAGGTCCATCACCGCCACTTGGCAAAAGCCCTTGCCGTCGCCCGGGGCGGTAAAGCAGATCCGGTCGCCCTTGCGGTTGAAAGAGGGGTGGCAATGGTCCGGCCCGGTGGCGGGGAACTGGTTGGTGGCCAGCACGTGCTCGCGGCCGCTGCACGCGTCCACCAGCACCACCTCGCCGCGCGACATCCGGTCCGCCGCGACGAGCAGACCGCTGCGCGAGGGCGCGCAGTGGTGGTATTCGCCGTGGGCGATCACGCTGAATTCGTTGCCGCTCTTCATGCCCTTATAGATGGCCTTAGGCCAGTGGATGAACGTGAGGTATTCGCCCGCGGCGTCCCAGGTCTCATGCGTGATGTGATCCCCCTCACGCTCCACATAGAAGGGCCGGCCGGTGCCCGAGGGAATGTCGAACATCCACATGCGCTGCAGCGCGTCGCCGCCCGTTTCGTGCACGTAGAAAACCGTCTGGTCGTCGCCCGGACAGAACTGGCAGTGCCCAAGCGGCACATCCGACTGATAGATGCGCGTGGACACGCCGGTGCGGGGGTCCGTGACGAGCAGCATGAAGATGCAGTTGCGCTGGCGGTAGGAGTTGACCACCAGCCCGCTCTTACTTACCGTGTAATGCCCTAAGGGTCGGCAGCCGTCCGGCAGCCGGCCGACCGGGTCGCACGCGCCCGTGCGGGTGTTCAGCCGCACGAGATTGCCCTCGAGAAAATAATAGCCGAGATCCTCCTCGCGCGCCATGCCGAAGGCCTGCACGCCATAGGGCGTGAGGGGCGCCACCTCGCCACTTTCCTCGTCCGCGCGCATCACACACATGCCGGCCGCGTCGTCGAAGCGCTCGAAGATGACGTGCCGATCGTCGCTCGTCCAGGACTCGCACGAGAAGTACGTCTTGCGGCTGTGCGCGCGGGCGCCCGTCAGCAGCGCGATCTCGTAGCCCGTGCCTTTGTCCTTGTACACCGAACGTTCCGTCGTTCCCATAGCGGTACCAGCCCTTTCCTCAGTCCAGAATTTTTGCAGTCTTCCAACGGCCGGAGCGCACGTACACGAGGCCAATGCACAGGGAAACCAGGGAAGCGATGGGCGCGGCCAGGCCGATGCCCGCGATGCCCAGGTCCGCCGTGCGCGCCAGCAGATATGCCAGGGGAACGCGCACGAGCACCGAGGACAAGAGCCCGTTCATCAGCGAGAAGGACGTGTGCCCCGCGCCGTTGATAAAGCCGTTGATGCAGAACACGAAGGCCACGCACAAAAAATCGAAGCTGAAGGAGCGTATGTAAAGCGTCCCGGCGGCCACGACGTCCGCGTCCGTGTTGAAGATGCCGATAATGCTGCCGGGAAGCAGCTGCGCCCAGGCGAAGATCACCGCCGCGTACGCCGCGCTCAGGCCGATGCCCACCCACAGGGAGCGTTTGGCACGGTCGAAGGCTTTGGCGCCTACGTTCTGGCCGGTGATGGCCGCGATGGACATGGAAAGCGCCATGGCGGGCAGCATGGCGAAGCTGTTGAATTTGCCCACGATCCCCAGCCCGGATCCGGCCGCCAGCCCGAAGGAATTGATGAGCGAGGTGATGAACATGAAGGAGACCGTCACCAGGGTGTTTTGCACGGACAGGGGCAGGCCGATCTTGATGAGCCGACGCAGCTTGTCGCCGTCGATGCGGAAGGATTTTGGGTGGAAATCGAACATAAAATTGCGCGAGCGCAGGTAGAGGATGGACAGCGCAAGGGATACGCCCTGCGAGGCGATTGTGGCGAGGGCCGCGCCGGAGGCCTCCATGTGGAAGACGGCCACGAGCAGCAGGTCGAGCAGAATGTTGGTTACGCAGGCGATTGCGATGAAGTACAGCGGCCGCCTGGAATCGCCCATGCCGCGCAGAATGGCGCTGACGGCGTTGTAACCAAACACGAAGATCGTGCCGGCCATGCAGATATACGTGTAGTTGAATGCCTGCGGGTAGGCGTCGGCGGGCGTGTTGAGCAGGCGCAGCACCATGGGCGTGCAGGCGAACATGACGAGCATGAGCACGAAGGAAGCGATGACCGCGAAGGTGAGGGTGGTGCGCACGACGGCCTTCATGTCCTGGGAGCGGTCTGCACCTTGGTACTGAGCGATGAGCACCGTGGATCCCACCGTGATGCCCGAGATGATGCAGGTCACCATCCAGGTGATCTGCCCGCCGATGTACACGCCGGAGATGCCCCGCTGCCCCACGTACCAGCCCACGATGAGCATGTCCGCCATGCTGTAGAGCGCCTGCAGAAGGTTGGAGAGCAGGAATGGGAAGCTGAAGCGGATGAGCTGCTTGGCGACGGAACCCTCCGTCAGGTTGACGCGGAATTGATCTTGAGCCATATTGCACCGTCCTTATGCAAGAGATTGTACGCTCTTGCAGGTTGTGCGTCAATCCATGCGGAATCATGTGAGCATAAAACGGCGACGAGGGCGCGCGCCTGGCCGGGCAGAAAGCGGGGCAGAGGGCATGCAGCAGGAGGAAGGGCGCAAAATGGCCTGGCAGGCACTGTATGAGGGCCGACGCAGGGCCGTGAAGATCGTGCATTTCGGCGTGCCGGGCCGTCCCCTGCCCTACGACGGGAACCGCCGGGCGCGCATCGAATGGGCGCTTGCGCAGTATCGGCTGGAGATGGACACCTTTGGCATGGTTGCGGACGACCGCGTGCCGCACGTGCATCCCTACACGGGCACGGAGATCTTCGCCCGCGCCTTTGGGGCGGCCGTGCACGAGAGCGGCGACAACATGCCCTTTGCGCTGCCGGTGGTGCGCCGCGCGGCGGATGTGGCCCGCCTTCGCCCGCCCACGCTGGAAGCTCCCGCGCTGGCGGACGTGATCGGTATCGCCGACGAGCTGCGCGCGGCCGAGCCCGGCGCCCTGATGCGGCTGCCCGACATCCAAAGCCCCATGGACATCGCCGCGCTGATCTGGGACAAGAACGACTTTTACGCCGCCATGATCGAGGAACCGGAGGCGGTTGACGATCTGATCGGCATGACGGCCGCCCTGCTGACGCAGTTTCTGGATTTCTGGTTTGACCGCTATGGCCGCGCGTTCGTCGCCCACTATCCGGACTATTACATGCCCCGCGGGGTTACGCTCTCCGAGGACGAGGCGGGCGTTGTGAGCGCCCCTATGCTGGAACGCTTTGCCATGCCGCACCTGCGGGCGCTGAGCGCCCGCTTTGGCGGCATCGGCATCCACTGCTGCGCCAACGCGCGACACCAGTGGCCGCTGCTCGCCGGCGTGCCGGGCCTTCGCATGATGAACCTGGTGCAGCCCTCCGCCGTGCTGGACGAGGCGCTTGTTCGTTTTGCGCCCGTGTGTGTGCAGATGCACGCCGAGAACCCGCGACCGGGCAAGGCACGCCTGGCCGGCCCCTTCGCCGGTCGCGTAGTACTGCACGCCGCAGCGGGCAGCGTGGAGGAAGCGCGCCGTAAGCTTGATGAACTGAGCGCCCTGGAGGAGGCACTGTTTGCCCGCTAGGCCGCGCAGGCCCCGCAGGCCTGCACGGTGTGGGCGGGTACAGTTGGACAGGCCGCGCGTGCCGGCTGCGCAAGGCGGCCCCGTGCGGCGGTCGCCCGTCGGGTGAAATGAGGAAAACCGTATGCAGCGCCCCGCGGCCTGATCGAGTTGAGGCAAAATACGGCTCTCCCGAGGCTTGGACGGGCGGGTAGGCCCGCGGCGGCGGATTCCTGCATCGCGGACAGGGGCGCTATCTGTCCGCCGGGGCGGCCATGCCGCGCAGCGCCTCCGCAAGGCCCTGCGTGCACGGCCCGCCGTGGTAGCATATCACACAGTCCAGGGGCAGCTTTGCCAGGGCGCTCGCGCGGGCCAAGGCGAGGGGCATATCCAGGGTGTACTGGACGCTGGGCGGAAGGAGCCGCCCGTTTTGGGCCGTGAGGCAGTCGCCCGTGATGAGCGTGCGCTCCGTCTCCATGTACACGGCGATGTGACCGGGCATGTGTCCGGACGTATCCACGACGCGCGCGCCCCCGCAGAAGGGCAGCACGTCGCCCGCCCGCACCACCGCGTCCACCGGCACGCGCGGCAAGCCCTGCAGCGTGCGGATGCGCTCCAGCGCGGCCGCCCTCTCCTCTTCCGGCATGGAGGGGAGCCTTAGCTCCAGCGCTGCCTGGCGGTAATGCTTACGGCTGCCGGCGATGCAAGCGGCTTGTTCGGCGGAGGCGTACACCCGTGCGGAGGGGTACAGCCGGCGTAACTCGGCAAGCCCGCCCACATGGTCGCCGTCGCAGTGTGTGAGCACGATACCCGTGAGGCGCGCAAGGTCGGCGCCCTCCTGCATGAGCAGTTCGGCCATGTGCGGTACGTCCTGGGCAAAGGCGCAGTCCACCAGCGCAAGCTCCGCGCCGTCCCACAGGGCGACGGGCGTGATAGCGAAGTCGCCGCGCACGTCCAGCGGTATGATCCTTCGCATGATAATCCTCCCTTTTTGCGGCAGCGCCCGCTGCCGCAACGCGGCGCCGGGCGCCCGAGACGGCGCAGCCCTTGTCTGAAGCGGTCTTGCAGCCGCGCCGCCTCTGCCGCCGCACACAGGCATTTGAGCACAGACCAATTTGGGGCGTTTCCCCGGGCCAAAGGCCGCTCGTCGTCCGGCGGGAAGGGGGCCCTCGCCGCCGTCAGCACGATATGGAGAGGGCAGGGCTTGTTGCCTCTCGCGTCCAGCGTTTGGCCTTATTTCACGATATGCCGTGGAACGCTTTGGAAGGAAATTCCGGAAGCCCCGCGAATTGTGTAACGGACATACATATAGGGGAGGCGCTTTCATGAAGTACTCGCTGCAAGGCGGGCAGCTGCCCGTCGTGGTCTGCACGCTGGATCCCGGGGAGGCCATGTTTACCCAGAACGGCGGCATGAGCTGGATGAGCGAAGGCCTGGCCATGGAAACGAACATGGAGGGCGGGCTGCTCGGGGGCCTGGCGCGCAAGTTTTCCGGCGAATCGATGTTTATGACCACCTACACCGCGCAGGCGCCGGGCATCATAGCTTTCGCCTCCAGCTTTCCCGGCACCATTATGGTGAAGGAGCTGGGCCCGGGCGAGTCGATCATTGCCCAGAAGCGCGCCTTTCTGGCAGCCACCCGCACGGTTACGCTGGCCACGTTTTTCCAGCGTAAGCTGGGCGCGGGGCTGGTAGGCGGCGAAGGCTTCATCATGCAGAAGATTACCGGCCCAGGCGTTGTGTTCCTGGAGATCGACGGAGCGAGCATTGAGTACGACCTGCAAAGCGGCCAAACCCTGAAGGTCGATACGGGCCATGTGGCCGTGATGACCGACACGGTGAGCTTTGACATCACCACGGTGAAAGGCTTCAAGAACGTCCTCTTTGGGGGCGAGGGCCTGTTCCTCACCACAGTGAAAGGTCCGGGGCATGTGTGGCTACAGTCCATGCCCACCGAAAATATGGCGCGCAGCCTGATCCCTTTCCTGCCCAGCAAGAACTAGCGCGCGCAGCAAATCGAGGGCCGAACAAGCGGCCCTCTTCTTATGCCTACGCGAGCCTCAGCGCGGTGACCCACCGGCGATAGTCGCTGAGGGAGAAGGGCGGTTCTCCGCTTAGGTAGTGGTTTTCGCCGGCGGCCTCGCCCGTCCAGGTGATTTGCAGCATGCGCTGGCGGTTTCGCGGATAGTCGATCGCGCCGATGGGCGTGGAAGCGTCGGCGCGCGCCACGCCCGCGCCTGAAAACACGCACTCGAGCGTGTCGATGTCCGTCACGCGCACCTGCAAAAAAGCATCGCGCGGCGTGTCGTTGAGCAACACCACCAGCTGCTGCCAGCCGTCCGGCTCGGTAAGGCTGACGCACACGTCCTTCTGCACGTTTTTGATGAAGCCGTAGGCCAGCTTCTTTTCAAAATAGTAGTCCACAACCGCATCGGAGAACTGGGGCCAGCCGTCCATCAGGTTCCACCAAAGGATTCCCGTTGTGCGCCATTTGCCCATGCGGAAACGCTCAATGAAAAACTTCTTCGCCTCGGCCTGCACGGCCTGGGAGGCGAAGGAGAAATCCTCCAGGTTGTCCGGCTGCTCGCGGAACAGCTCGGCCACCTGCTTGCGCATGAGGGCCACGCGGTAGTCGAAGGGCGCGCGGTCGCGGGGCATGGACGTTGCGTGCAGCAGCCACTCCTCGTTGTCCTCCGGCGGCCATAGCTTATGCGGCGATATAAAGCGCGCCACGGAGGAAGGCGCGGGGCACCCGTGGTAGCCGATCTCGCTGACGAAGTGGCAGGGCGAGGTGACATAGAACGCGCTTTTGTAATAGTTGCGCGGGCCCCACAGGTGGTCCTCGGAAGCGTAGCGGCGGTTGTCTGCCGTTACGTCCGGGCCGTAGTGGGGCGAGCTGGGCAGATAGGGGCGCGCGCCGTCGTGAAGGCGAACGGCCAGCGGCAGCACCTCCCGCGTCAGGCGGTTGTCGCCCGGGCGGCCGCTTTGGCCCTCGCGCCAGAAGTACGCTTGGTCGCATTCATTGTCACCGGCCCACAGGGCGAGGGACGGGTGCATGCGCAGCCGCCGGATGACCAGCGCGGCCTCCTCGCCAAGACGCGCCGCGAAGGCGTCGTCCTGCGGGTACAGCGCGCAGGCCATGGAAAAATCCTGCCACACGAGCACGCCGCTCTCGTCGCACAGCTGGTAGAAAAGGTCGTCCTCGTACACGTTGCCGCCCCAGCAGCGCAGCATGTTGCAATTGAGGTCCCGCACCATGTCGAAGACGGCGGGAATGCGCGCGCGGTCGCGGCTGTGGAAGGCGTCCACGGGCACCCAGTTCGAGCCCTTGCAGAACACCTTCTCGCCGTTCACCCGGAACACGAACTCGCCTGCACCCTCCGGCGTGGTCAGATCGGTGCGTTCAAGCGCCACCGTGCGCACGCCCGTGCGAAAGCGGCAGATGTCCAGAGCCGCGCCGTCCTTCAGCAGCGTAACGGTTACGTCGTACAGGTTTTGCGGCCCGCGGCCTCGCGTGTGCCACAGCTGCGCATCCGAAAGCGTAAAGGTGTGCAGTCCCGCGTCGAAGCGCACCTGCGCGCGTGAGCTTGCGCGCTGCGTACCGCAGGCGAGGGAAAGGTCCAGTTCGTAGACGCCGTCCAGACGCGTGCGCAGGCGATAGTGCAGGTCCAGCACGGCGCCGCCGCCGCGCAGCGCGGCGGTCTTCAGGTACAGATCTTCTATGCGCTCGGCGGGACGCAGCTCGACGTACGCCGGGCGGTACATCCCCGCGGACAGGAAGCGGGGCATGATGTCCCAGCCGTACATATGCGCCGCCTTGCGTACGTACAGCGACTCGAAGGTGAGGCTGTTTCCGTGCGGCAGCTGCGGATACTCGTACGCCTGCGCGGCGCGTACGGCGGGCAGGATGTGCAGGAACACCTCGTTGCTGCCCGGCAACAGGTAGGGCGAGGCGTCCAGAGAGCGGGGAACGAGCATATTGTCGAAGGACGCGGCCTTTTGGCCGTTCAAATACACATCGGCGTAGCAGTCCAGGCCCTCGAACACGAGGTGCGGTGCCAGGCCCTCCTTCGGCTCGTACGTGAACGGCCGCCCATAGTACGCGTGGCTGTCCTCGGCCATGGCACGCACCTGTTCGGGGTTCATGCCAAAGAACGGTTCGGGCGCGAGGCCGGCGGCATGCAGGTCGGTTTCGAAGTTGCCTGGCACGGCGCAGGGATAAAACGCAAGGCCTTGCCCCTGCGCGTCCGCCATGGATACAGGGGAGGGCGCGGGGTGCTTTGCATAGGCAAAGCGCCACGCGCCGCACAGGTCGATGGTCTGCCAAGTATGGATCCGCATCGCCGTGCCCTAATAGACCCGGATCTCGAAGATGCGCGCCGACGGGTCGCCCCACGTGCTGCGCACGCGCACGATCACAGCGTCTACCTTCCCTCCGGCGATCTCATGGCGGCGGAAGCGCAGAATGTTGTTTTGAACGGGCAGGCAGGTCTCCTTGCCGCCGGACACGAGCACCACGTCATAATCGCGCACAAGCTTGGGCACGCGCGTGAGGAAGTGGAAGGAGTGAGCGGCGTTCACCAGATCGGAATCGAAGGCGATCTGCACCATGGACACGTCCACGGGCTTGTCGAAGGAGAGCTTGATCTCCTGGGGCAGCGCCCGGCCCGGATCGGACACCCACTCGTATACGTCCTTGTTCAGCGCGCGCGCCGTGCCGTTCACAACGTTGTCCGGCCCGCAGCTCGCCAGCTCCGTGGGTTCCAGCCCCTCCACCGTGTGGCGGAAGGTGGCCCAGCGGGTGATGTCCCAGTACGGCGCGACCCATTTGCCCAGGCCCACGTAGTGCGTCATGTCCACGTACTGCAGCGAAACGCCCGGCGTGGCGGGCAGCAGAATGCCGAAGGTGCCCTTCTCCGGCAGGTCCGCGCTGCGCGGCGCGTCCACAAAACCCTCAAAGTCTGCTGGCAGCTGCATGGCGGCCGAACCAAACGCCTGGTACAGCTCGGGCTTTTGCTCGTAGACGATCCACTGCGCGTTCAACGTGCGGGCTGGTCCCTCGTTCTTCACGTACAACGACACCTGGCGATGGAAAGGCCGCGGATAGTACAGGTACATGCAATAGTCCGCGTCCAGCGGACGGAACTCGCGCGCGATGCCGCGCTTAAAGGAAAAAATTTCGGACGTGGAAACCGAACTGGCCGTCGCTTTGGCCGCGCGCGCCAAGTCGGCCGGGTCTTCGTTTACAAGGCCGGGAATGTACTGGTCGTTGCGCCGAAGGGTTTGCTGCAGCTCGCGCACAGGCTTTTCCTAGATGCCGCGCGGGGTGGTGTTTTTTTGTATGGCCATTGCGGCGGCCGTGCCCACGGCCTGGGCGATGGCGGCCAGCGTGTTTTCCACGCGCACCGTGCCCAGGGCGATGTGCGAGACGGACAGGCACCGGCCGGACATGAAAAGGTTGTCGATGTTCTTGGAGTACGTGCAGCGGTAGGGAATCTGGTTGATAGGCACGCGGATGTCGAAATCGTACGGGCCGGAGAGCCCGGAGAAGATGCCGTCGTTGTTGTGCACGTCGATCGTCCAGCCCGCGTAGGAGATCACGTCCGGGAAGGGTCGGCCGGAGGTGCAGTCCTCCTGCCGCAGCACGTAGTCGCCGATCAGGCGGCGGGATTCGCGCTTGGCGTTGTAGGCTGGAAAGCCCGTCATCTTCATGTTGCGCACCAGGTCGCGCTTCTCATAGTGATTCTTCAGCCAGTGGAAATAGGCGATGGAGATGACCATTAGCCGGTCGCGCACGCGTTCGGCCTCAAACAGGTCGTCATAATCCGTGGGATTTTCAATCCACCACTCGCCCGTGTGTACGCGGCCCGGCGAGCGGTGCAGCTTCTCGGGCAGAATCTGCGCCCATTTAGGCGCGCAGAAGGGCGCGGGCGCGCCCACGTCCTCTGCGTAGTAGGAGAGCATCTGCCGGTCGCGCTCGCCGGACATGAGGCACCCGGACATGCTACGGTTGTCCGCAAAGTGCGGGGCCTTCTCTTCATCGTACTGCCACTTAGCCTCGCGGCCTACGCGATACACCGCGCCGGCGTAGTAGCCAAGCCAGCCGTCGCCCGTCGCGTCCACGTACATCTTCGCCGGAAAGCGCATGCGCATGCCGGTCATGGTGTTCTGCGCCACGGCTGCGGCGATGTGTCCGCCGGACACCTCCGCATCGATCACCTCGGTGTTCAAAAATACGGTGATGTTCGGCACGGACTCCACGAGCATCTCGATGGCCTTCTGCCAGGTGACGTCGTATTGATCGCGGATGCGGCGCAGCTCCTCGGGGATGCCGCTCTCGCGGAAGCCCGGATGGTGTATATACGCGCCGTCAAAGCCTACGGTGGCTTCGTTGGAGGCGTTGCCGCCCAGCATGGGCCGGGAGTGGACGAGCGCCACCTTCATGCCCTCGCGTGCGGCAGCCACGGCGGCCGGGATGCCGCCCGGGCCGGCGCCTGCCACCACAACGTCCCACGGGCCGCTGTCCTGCGCCTTCTCATCCTGTCCCAGAAGGCTGGCGCGCACAAGCCGCGCACGCGCCCATTCGGGCGAGGGGGTATAGTCCATGTCATCGGTGATGAGGAAGGCGGCTACGCGAGGGAAATACCCGGTGGTGTCCTCCACGGCCAGTTCGTGCGTTCCGGCGGTCAGCTGCACGTCGCCGGCGATCTGCCACCCCCAGTTCTCGCTGGGCAGGTTGCCCATCTCGTTTCCGGCGCGCACGCCGTCCACCTGCACATAAAAACGGCCGGGGCCAAAGTCGCGCAGCCAGTTGCGCGTGCGCACCCAAAGACGGTATGTGCCGGGCTTGTCCACCGCAAAGCCTGTCTTGGCGCTGGCGACCGGTTCGCCCGGGATGCCCAGGCCCATCAGGTAGCTTTGGCCCACCTCGCGCACGAACTGTGTTTCCACGCGGTAGCCGCCCTTGTCTTGAAAGCTGATCGCGTCGATCCATTGCATGCCCATGGGAACCCTCCTTGTTCATCAGTGCATATACAACCCTAGCCTGCTACAATATTACCATATCGGCCCCGGCCGGGCCTTGAAGAAAACGCCCAGTTTTCCTTAGTTTTTCTGCGGGACCGCGTCTCGTCCTGCCCGCACGAGCATCCCGTCCGGGCCGACCGGCGGCCGTCTAGTAGACGCGAATTTCAAAGATGCGTGCCGACGGGTCACCCCATGTGCTGTGTATCCGTACGACTACGGCGTCCACGCTTTGCCCGGCGAGCGCGTGGCGGCGCAGGCGCAGGTTGTTGTCCTTTACGGACACGCCCGTCTCCCGGCCCGCGGACACGAGCGCAACGTCGTAGTCGCGCACCATGCGCGGCACTACGGGCAGCATCTCGTGCGCGCCAAAGGGGTTGACGAAGTCGGAATCGAAGGTGAGCTGCACCATGGACACGTTCACAGGCTCGTCAAATGAAAGCATAATCTCCTGCGGCAGGGGTTTTTTTGGGTCGGACACCCAGCCGTACGCGTCCTTGCCGAGCGGGCGGGAGACGCCGCTCACAACGTTTAGCGGCGCACAGTCCGCCTTTTCGGCGGGTTCCAGCCCCTCCACCGTGTGGCGGAAGGCGGACCAGCCGGTGGTGTGCCAGTACGGCTTGACCCAAATGGACAGCGCGGAGTTGGCCGCCATGCATACGTGCTGCAGCGATACGCCCTTCGTCGCCGAGATGCGCAGGCCAAAGTGGCCCGTTTCCGGCACGGGCACGCGGCGCGGTACCTCCGCATAGCCCTCGTAGTTGCCGGGAAGCTGCAGGTTGACCGCGTCGAATACGCGATGGCTCTCGAGCTTTCCTTCCCATGCGATCCATTCCAGCGCCAGCGTCCTTGCCGCCCCCGCGTTTTTTACAAACAGCGAAAACTTCCGTTCAAAGGGCCGCGGGTAGCGCAGGTGCATGCAGTAGTCCGTGTCCAGCGGCCACCAGCCCTCCGGGATGCCGCGCTTGAAGGAGAACAACTCGGACGCGGATACGGAGGTAGCCGTTATCCTGGCCTTGCGCGCAAGGTCGGCGGTATCCTCGTTCACAACGCCCGGAATGTACTGGTCGTCGCGCAGCAGGGCCTGCTGCAGTTCCTTCATGTGGGTCTCATAGATGCCGCGCGGGGTGGTGTTTTTTTGTATGGCCATGGCGGCGGCCGTGCCCACAGCCTGGGCCACGGCGGCCAGCGTGTTTTGCACGCGCACCGTGCCCAGCGCCACGTGCGACACGGACAGGCATCGGCCGGACATATAGAGGTTGTCGACGTTTTTGGAGTACGTGCAGCGATAGGGAATTTGATTGATGGGCACGCGGATGTCGAAGTCGTACGGACCGGCGAGTCCGGAGAAGATGCCTTCGTTGTTATGGATGTCCAGCGTCCATCCGGCGTGGGCGATGGCGTCCGGGAAATCGCGGCCGGAGGTGCAATCCTCCTGCCGCAGCACGTAGTCGCCGATCAGGCGGCGCGACTCGCGCTTGGCGTTGTAAGTGGCGAAGTCGGTCAGGGCCATGGTTGTCATCAGGTCGCGCTTTTCGTAGTGGTTCTTCAGCCAGTGGTAGTACCCAAGCGATATGAGCATCAGGTAGTCGCGCACGCGCTCAGCCTCAAACAGGTCGTCATAGTCCGTGGGCGTCTCGATCCACCACTCGCCCGTGTGCACGCGGTTTGGGGCGCGGTGCAGCTTTTCCGGCAGCACCTGCGCCCACACGGGCGCGCAGTAAGGCGAGGGCGCCTTGGCGTCCTCGGCATAGTAGGAGATCATCTGGCGGTTCTTGTCGCCGGACATGATGCACCCGGACATGGTGCGGTTGTCCGCGAAGTGCGGTGCTTTCTCCTCATCGTACTGCCAGCGGGCCTCGCGGCCTACGCGGTATAGCGCCCCGGCATAGTAACCAAGCCAGCCGTCGCCCGTGGCGTCCACGAACATCCGGCCGGCAAAGCGCGTGCGGCTTCCGGTGAGCGTGTCCTGGCCGACGGCTGCGGCGATGCGGCCGCCTTTCATTTCCGCGTCGATCACCTCGGTGTTGTGAAAGATGCGCAGGTTCGGCTCGCCCGCCACCAGGATCTCGATGGCGCCCTGCCAGCCCGTGGCGTTTTTGTCGCGGATGCGGCGCATCTCCTCGGCAATGCCGCCCTCGCGGAAGCCCGGATGTTGCGTGTACGCGCCATTGAAGCCCACGGTGGCCTCGTTGGAACCGTTGCCGCCCAGCACGGGCCGCGAGTTGAGCAGCGCCACCCGCATGCCCGCGCGCGCGGCGGCCACGGCGGCCGGTATGCCGCCCGGGCCGGCGCCCGCTACCACGACGTCCCACGACCCGCCATCCGCAGCGCCCAGGTCCTGTGAAAGCAGCTGCGCGCGCAGAAGCCGCGCGCGCTCCCATTCGGGCGAGGGGGTAAGGTCCATATCGTCTGTGATCAGGAAGGCGGCAAAGCGCGGGAAGTATCCGGTTGTGTCCTCCACGGCCAGCTCGTGATCGCCGGCGCTCATAAAGACGTCGCCGGCGATCTGCCACACCCAGTTTTCGCTTGGAAGGTTGCCCATCTCGTTTCCGGCGCGCACGCCGTCCACAAGCACATAGAAGCGTCCGGGGCCGTGCTCGCGCAGCCAGTTGCGCGTGCGCACCCAAAGGCGGCGCATGCCGGGCTTGTCCGCCGAAAAGCCGGTTCTTGCGCTGGCAACCGGCACGCCCGGCACGCCGCAGCCCAGCAGATAGCTTTGGCCCACCTCGCGTACGAACTGTGATTCCACGCGAAAGCCGCCCTTGTCTTTGAAGGCGACTGCGTCGATCCACTGCATGCCCATGGGATCCCTCCTTGTGTGCGCTTAACCCTGCGCGGCGCGGTGCGCGGTAAAAGATGGACGCGTCCGCCCCGATATGTTACAATTCTAACACAGCAAAATAGGACCTGCCTTAAAGTTAGCGCGTACTTCGCCTTTGTTTTTCTGCCAGGCAGGAGGAAAACGCATGCCGCTTTACGCCGACATCGCGGATACGCTCTCGCACCTGCGCTATGCAACGCCCCTGCAGGTGGTGGTGCAGGATTTTAGCGCGGGCTTTTCCCGCGACGAGGCGTTGCACGCCGTAATCAAGCCCTACGAATGGCATGCCAACGCCTACTGCATGGCCGTGAAGCAAGACCGGCGCATGTGGGATCGGTGCATCGAGGCAAAGCCCGCCCTGCTGCGCGCGCTGCAGCGCGCGGACGGCGATTCCGTGATGCGCTGCTGCCCGTTCGGCGTGGTGGAGCGCGCCTGGCCGGTGTGCGCGCACACCGGCGTAGTGGCGGCTGTTGTGGCCAGCGGGTACCGGGCGGACGAGGAGCGCGCGCAGCACTGCCTGCGCTGCGCCCAGCGGCGCCATCAGGCGGACGCCTGCGCCCTGCAGGCCACGTACGACCGGGCGCTTCGCCCCCGCGACGAGGCGTGCCGGGAAGCGGAGTGCCTGTGCGGCGTGCTCGCCATGGCGCTCTCGGGCCTGTACGCAAGCGGCAGGCTGCGCCCGCTGCAGGTGGGGCTGCTGAAGACGCACGAAACGGTCGCCCGCGCGCTGGACTACATCCACAGCCACACGGACGGGGACATCCGCGTGCGAGACATCGCTTCCTTCTGCAGCGTAAGCGAATCGCACCTGCAGCACCTGTTCCACAAGGCGCGCGGCCGGGGCGTGATGAAGCTGGTGGCGGACGTGCGGCTTGCGCGCGCCTGCGCGCTGCTTCACGACTCAACCCTTCCCGTGCGCACCATTGCCGAGATGACGGGTTTCTCCGATCCGAACTACTTTTCCACCGTGTTTGCAGGGCGGTTCGGGCAGCCGCCCAGCGCGTACCGCCGCCGCGAAAGGCCGACTTCATGATAATGGGGGAGAGTGCCATGAATCACCGGCAAGAATTTCACTACCGTCCGGACTTTGAAAACACCGACGTAACGGCCATCAACCGCCTGCCAGCCGGGGCGCCCTGGCGCGCGCATGAGAGCGAGGCGTCGGCGGCCGTGTACGACGCGCCTTCGCGTTATCTGGTCAGCCTGGACGGCGACTTTGAGTTTGCCCTGGTCGATTCGCCCGACAAGGCCGGCGGTTTTTACCGCGAGGACGCGCCCGCACTGCCCGGAACCATTCCCGTGCCGGGCAACTGGGAGCTTTTCGGGCACGGCGAGCCGATCTATACAAATTACATCTGTCCCTGGCCGTTGGAAGGCGATGTGGCGATCGCCCCGTCGGCCGACGGGCGGCCCGTACCGAATCTGCCCTACGTGCCCCAGCACAATCCAACCGGCCTGTACCGCAAGCGTTTTACCCTGCCGGAGGCGTTTGCCGGGCGCGAGGTGTACATCCGTTTGGACGGCGTGGAGTCGGCCTACTACCTGTGGCTGAACGGCCGGCCTGTCGGCTACGCGCAGGATTCCAAGCTCCCCTCCCTGTTCGACCTGACCCCTTTTGTGCGGCCGGGCGAGAACCTGCTGGCGCTGGAGGTGATCAAGTGGTCGGACGGCACCTATTTTGAGGACCAGGACTATTGGCACCTGGGCGGCGTCAACCGCAGCGTGTGGCTCATCGCCAAGCCTGCGCTGCATATCGCCGACTACGCGCTGCGCGCACTGCCCGATCTATCGCGGGGGGGCGGCTCGTTCTGCGCGGACGTGAGCGTCGCCCGCCGGCCCTTCTTTGCGGACTGCCGCGTGCGCGTTACGTTGCACGACGCGGACGGCCGCACGGTGGGGCGGGGCGCGGGCGCGGTTCTGCGCGAGGCGACGTACAACTACAATGCGGCGGTCCCCGCGGCGAACATGGCGCGCGTATCTTTCCACCTGGACAGGGCCGAGGTTTGGTCGCCCGACCGGCCGTACCTGTATACCGCTGTGATGGCGCTGCTTTCCCCGGCCGGCGAGGTGCTGGACGTGGAGAGCTGCCGCGTAGGCTTTAAGAGCGTGGAGGTGAAGAACGGCATCGTTTTGCTCAACGGCCGCCGGCTGCTCGTGCGCGGCGTGAACCGCCACGAGCACTGCCCGCAGGGCGGGCGCGTCGTCTCGCGGGAGCATATGGCGGAGGAGATCCGCCAGATGAAGCTTATGAACATCAACTCCGTTCGCACCTGCCATTACCCGGACACGCCCCTTTGGTACGACCTGTGCGACGAGCTGGGCATTTTGCTCGTATGCGAGTGCAACCTGGAGACGCATGCCGTGATGGGGCGCTTTACGCACGACCCCGCGCTTGTGAACGTGTTTGTGGAGCGCGCGGCGCGCATGGTGCTTACGCATCGGAGCCACGCAAGCATCTATAGCTGGTCGCTGGGCAACGAGAGCGGAACGGGCGCGAACCACGCGGCCATGGCGGGCTTTGTGCGCAGCTGCGACGAAACGCGCTTGTGCCAGTACGAGGCCGGGTCGCCCGGCAAGGACGTGTCGGACATCCGCGGCCGGATGTACGCCTCGATCGAGCAGATCCGTGCGATGCTGTGCGATCCCGTGGACGACCGGCCGATCATCCTTGTTGAGTACGCCTACCAAATCCGCAACAGCGGCGGGGGACTGCACGCTTTTATGGAGCTCACGCGCGAATGCCCGCGCTTTCAGGGCGGATACGTGTGGGACTGGCAGGACAAGTGCCTCATCGGAAAAACCGCGGACGGCGCGCCCTTTTACGGTTACGGCGGCGACTTCGGCGAGAGCTTTGCGGAGCGCGGGAGCGTGCCGCGCTTTATGACGAACAACGGTGTGGTGCTGCCCGACCTGACATGGAAACCCGTGGCGCACGAG
The DNA here is from genome assembly GCA_031553225.1 of Eubacteriales bacterium. GTDB lineage: Bacteria > Bacillota > Clostridia > Christensenellales > UBA1750 > JAVBLU01. Next base: position 1,889 of record JAVBLU010000001.1, on the reverse strand, counting down.
CTGAAGCAGGCGTACGCGCCCATCGTCATCCTGCGCCGGGATGTCACCTTTCGCAACGGTGCCGCCTCGCACCACGAATACCAGATGTGCAACCGGAGCCATGATCTGCCCGCCACGGCGTTTTCCTGCATGGCTACGCTGCGTGAGAACGGCTGTGCGGTGCAAACCGTGCAGGTGCCCCTGCCCGAAGCGGGGCCGGGCGAGGCGGCCGCTTTCACCTTCTCTGTCCCTTTCGAGGCGCAGCCCGGCTGCCGCTACGACGTGGACTTCCAGGTGTCCCTTATTCAGGCGACCGCCTGCACGCCGCCGAATTACCCTGTGGGACACTTTCAGTTTTTGCTTCCGCCCGGCCCGGCTGCGGTTCTGGCAGGCATGCCGGCGGGAGATGTGCGCTGCGGACGGGAAGGCGGCGTTGCCTACATGCAGGCCGAGGACGTGCGCGTAGAGGTGGAGGAAGCCACCGGCCTTCTGCGCGGCCTGTATCGCGGCGGATCGCTGCTTGCAAGCGGCGGCCAAGCCTGCCTGGATCGTCCGTACACCGGGCTGGACGCCCAACCGGGCTGGGGCTGGTACGACGCTTTTGCCTGGGTGCGCTCCCTTGCCCCGCGCGCCGCGCGCGTGGAGGTATCCGCAGGGGAGGGGGGCGCCCGCGTGGAGGCCTCCTGGCGGATGCGCGACGGACAGGACGACGCGGCCGGCGTGCGCATCGCCTACGCGCTGGACGCGGCGGGACGCTTGAGCGTGGACGCATCCGTGCAGGTATACGATCCGCTGCGGTTTTTGCCCCGCGTGGGCCTGGAGTTTCATCTGCCGGCGGGCTTTGTGGCGCTGACGTACTGGGGCATGGGGCCGATGGAAACGTATCCGGACAGGCGTATGTGCGGCGTGCTGGCCGTTCACGAGTCCAGTGTGAGCGCGGAGCATTTTTCCTTCATTCCTCCATCGGAATGCGGCGGGCATGAGGAGACGCGCTGCCTCACCATCGGCGCTCCTTCAGGCGCAACCCTGCGCGTGGAGGGCGAGCGGCCTTTTCACTTTGACGCGCACCACAGCTCTGTGCGGGCTTATCAGGAAGCGGCGCATGATCACCAGCTTTCACGCGAGCCGCGCACAACGCTGCATATCGATCTGGCGCACGGCCCCATCGGCGGCGACATGGCCTGGAGCACGGTCATGCCGCAGGACTGTCTGCGCGGCGGCGCGTACCATCTGCGTTTCTCCCTGCTGGCGACAGGGGGGCGTTAATCGGGCGAAGTGGACGGCCGGCACGCTTGCGCCCAGCCTGCTCAGGAACCCCGCTTTCGAAAAGGGAGGCGGGGTTTCAATATTTGACGGGCGCATCGCCGTCACGCGCATATTTGCATAGCGCATAACGTATGCGCATCGCGAGAAGGTGGGTGCCCGTCGGTTGGCGCTTGTCCGGCCGCCGACCGGAACGGGCCCGCGCATAACGCGCACTGGACAATCTTGGAATCCGACTCGGCGGCTGGCCCGCCACGGGGCGGACTTTTGTTGCGCGTGGTGCAGTATAGTTATACAAATATGACGCATATATCGTTGAGATTGGAACGCTGCATGCAGTGCCTATAGGACAGCAAATGAAGCTGTTGTTTGTGCAAAGAGGAGAGATGAATGCCGTGTATTATTTTCTTTGCACGACATCTTTCTTTTTTTTTAGTGATATCATATAATGGGATCACCAGAGGCGTAAAAGAGAAGGAGGCACCGGAAAAATGAAACTGCGCATGTCCTCGCTGCTTTGTCTGGTGGTCGTCGTCGCACTCTTGGCCGGCTGTACCGGCACGCCCGCCGTCACGCCAGCGCCCGCCACGGCCGCGCCTGCTACGGCCGCCCCGGCCCCCGCCGCCACCGCAGCAGCCGCCACCGCC
>JAVBLU010000066.1:0-18509 GCA_031553225.1 Eubacteriales bacterium | reverse complement strand
CAGCCAGGACGGCGCGGATCGTTCGGCCGATATCGGCACGACCATGCGCGTGTGGGTGAACCCCCAGAGCCCATCGAACTTCCGCCACGAACCCGGCGAGGAAGCGCCCGTGGCGCTGTATGCCATCGGCGCGCTGCTCTTAGGCTGCGGCACGGCGCTGATGCTGAAAAACAGACTGACAAAGCTTTACGAGGGGGCAGACGCTTGACATGGGGCGCGGCGATCACGGTGTTTTTGCTCAGCGCGGCCGTCGCGGCATATTGCGCGGCCAAAAGGCGCGCGGGAGGCGGCGGGCGCTGGCTGTTTGGATCGGTGGCGTTGGCCGTGCTGGCCGCCGCGAGTTTGGCGTACGCGGCGCTTGGCGCGGCGCTGGTGAGCGGCATTCGCTGACGCGTGAGCAAACGGCTTGAGGGAGGGAGACGCCGCGTGCGGGTAAGGGTCAAAGGGAGTCTGACGTTCGCTCTGATCGCCTTGGTGGCGATGTCCTTCTTGGCTCGGGAAGACCCGACCGCCAACGCCATATTCTGGGTTTCCCTGGCGTGCGCGTCGGTCTATTTCGGCTATCTTCTGGTCCGGACGGTGCGCAGGACCAGGCGGGGCACAAAGCTCGTCTGGAGTTTTCTGGGGGGGCTTGGCCTGCGCACCGATACCACGCGGCGCGCGGACGGGCGCACCCATGCCTCGCCCCTGCAAGCGCGCGAAGAGACGCACTACGTGTCCGACCCGGGCGTTCTCGCCCTGCTCAACCGGTGCCGCAGGGGCATTCTGCTCAGCGTTGTGGTCTTTATTGCAGCGCCCCCATGCACGCTGCTGCTCATCGCTGCCGCGCTCCTAACGGACGGCGTCACGCTGCTCCCCGCTTTGGTGATGATGCTGGTCGGCCCGCTCATGATCTGGCTGGCGGTTCGCTCGCGCAGGCGCATGACCAAGCTGTTCAAGGACACCGTCGTCCCACAAATGCTCTGCGGTGTGTTTGACGACGTTCGATACGCGCCCGGCAGCGGCATCGACATTGCGTCGGTTGGCCTCCTTGCGCGCATGGATCGCCTCTCGTGCGGCGATATGCTGGAGGCCCGCTACCACGGGAAGCGGTTTGCGCAAAGCGACGTAAAGGTGACGCGCGTCGATGCGCGCGACGAGTTGGCCAAGGACAGCCAAGGATATCTGGAGAGCAAAACGGTCGAGGAAGACACCATCCAGTTCAACGGCCGGGTGATGCGGTTCGTCCGTCCGTCCAGAATGAGCGAACCGGTGCACGTGGTCAGCCACGATTTCAGGAACACGCTTCACGGGCGCGGGGCGCCAGCCCCCGGATGGGACAGCGTGCAGACGGAGCTGGACGAGTTCAACCGCGTGTTCGGGACGTATTCTCCCAGCCAGATCGCCGCCATGGCGCTGCTCACGCCGCCCATGTTGGAGAAAATCATCTGGCTCAACCGCGTTATCAACCGGCCCATGGCCCTGTGCTTTCAGGACGGCGCTTTGTATGCTTTCGTGAGCATGGGCCAGGGAGAGGACAGTTTCGAAATTTCCACGGTCCGCAGCAACAAGGCGGCCCTTGCAAAATTGAACGCCGACATTCAAATGACCATCGACATGATGGGCATCCTCGATCTGGAATCAGAACCCAAATAAGTGCAGAATGATCTGCCGCAACCGCGGCGGGAGGAGACAGCATGCGTAAAACGATTACCCTGTTGACCGCACTGGCCCTGACGGTTATCGCGTTCCCGGGGTGCGGCTCGCCCGCGCCCACCGCCGCGCCCACCGCCGCGGCGAGCTTGGCACCCGCGCCGGCCCCCTCTGCGGCCGCAGCGTCCACGGCCGCCCCTGTCCTCGCCCCGACAACGGCCCCGACGCCCGCGCCGATTCCTCTTCCGGCCGGCGTCGAGTGGGCGGGCGTATACGAAAATGACACGGCAAGCGTCTCCATCACAAACGCGAATCTGGGCGGCGACGCGCTGAACTTCTCCATAGAAACCAAGACCGGCGCGGCATTGGACGGCGTCCTCATGCCCGACGGAGGCCAGGCCGAGTACATGGACCTGCGTTTTGTGATGAAAGCGGACGGCGGACTGTCCGTGACACAGTTTGAGCTGCGCGCCGACAGCGCGGAGCGGGCGAAGTTCGTGGGCGAGTATCCGCAGGCGAGCGGAGGCAGCCCTTCCGCCTCGCAGTCGGAGGAGCCGTTCGTCCTGGCGGACATCGAGGGCTTGCTGGGCGATGTCACCATCGAGGAGGCCATCAACCTGCTCCGGCCAACGGCCGTGAGCTGGGACGATATGACGGAGGCGACGGGCGGCACGGACATGACCTTCCATTGCGCCGGAGGAACGGCCACGTTCAACGTGCGCGTGGAGGAGATGGATGAACAGTTCCAGGTCGCGGCGGACGATCAGAAGCTGAGCGTGCTCAGGCCCGGCATCACCGAGCAGGAGGCCGTTCTGAGCGCGGCGATGTGGAACGACGAGGCGTTTGCGCTGCCCACCGTCCGAGGCGTGCGCATAGGAGCCACGGAGGAAGAGGTTCTCAGGGCGTTTTATATGGGCGAGATCCATGGCGACACGATTTACGACGTGACCGCCATCAACCCGCGGGCTGACCTTTCCTGGTATAAGGAGTACGAGTTCGTGGGCGCGCGCTATTACCAGGCGGAGGAACCGAACCCGGACCCCCTGCGCACGTACGGCATGCAGTACGCGTGGGCAAACATGGACGGCAAGGACGACTGGCGCACGTACCACTACCTCACGCACTGGATGAACGACGGCGTGGTCACGTCCATTCAGCTGTCCACATCCACGGACCCGGAGTGAACCGTCATCACCATCGACAGGGAGGCGCGTAGAAAACATGGTTATAGCGGCGGGTGTTGTCTTTCTGCTGGTCGGCGTGGCCATGATGATCAAAAACATCAAAAAAAAGGAGCGGTGTTCGGTGCCCGTGGAGGCGACCGTCGTCGGCCTCATGGAAAAGCAGGATATCGAGAAGGATGAGCTCGACGAGGGCCAGAACGTCACCGTGACCAGATACGCCCCCGTAGTGGAGTATATGATCGGGAAAAAAACCTACAAAACCCACAGCAGCACGTATTCGACGTACAAGATAAAGAGCCCGGGCGACCGGATGACGATCTACTACAACCCGGATGATCCCACAGACGTGATGTTCACGGCCGGCAGCGGCGGCGGCGGTGGTTCCATGCACTGGATCGCCATCGGAACCGGCATTGTCCTGATCGCAATCGGCATCGTCATGCCGCTGATGTAGCGGAGTCCGCCGGGACGGCATATCGGGCGCAGCGCAACGCTCGGGGAACGGCGCGCTCAGCGGCATGCACGCTGACGAGCGCGCAAAACGTCCCTTTGTCCGGCAGTTGCACCTAAAAGAGGAGATGGATGGAAGATGAAACGAGTCTTTCCTGCGTTTTGGGTAATCCTCGCGCTCAGCTTGTGCTCGCTCGCCGGCTGCGCCGTGCGTACGCCGGAGCCTAAACCCGCGCCGGCTCCCACGCCGGCGGTTACCGCGTCGGCCGCAACCGCCGCGCCTCCCCTCTCCCCCACGCTCGCGCCGACGGCGCAACCCGTCCTTCCGGTGACGCCCTCGCCGACGAGCGTCGTTAAGACAGGCGCGTTCACGCCGGACGGCCTCCGGCTGACAAGCAGCTTTGCGCCACAGGGTCTGGAGCTGGCGGAAGCGCAACTGATGAGCGACGGCACCTATGCCCGTACGTCCACCACGGCGAGCGGGCTGACGATACGCGAGGAGCGGCGGCTTCCGGGCCACGTGTCCGATCAGGAGATCGTGAGCGCACTGCAAGCCGATGCGGACGAGCCCCATGGCATCGGCGTGCGCGCGTGCCCCGGCCTAAGCGCGAGACTGACGTACCCGGTATGGCTGGCCGAGTACAAAACAGACGGGGCCGAGGGTGCGCGGGCACATCTCGCAGCCTTTGTGGGCACGGACGATTGGACGCTGGTGTACACGCTTGTCTACCCTGCCGGCTCTGAGGAGTGCGCACTTCTCGCGGATCGCTGGATCGCCCTGATCTGCCTGCAAGAGCCGCAGGACGAGCCCGACCCCGTGTTGGAAGCGCCCATAGACGACGAGCTGCGCGCCATGCTCGACAGCGCCGCCAACGCCGCCGTCGATACGAGGACCAGCATGTTTGTCAAGGGCGAACAGCCCGACGCGTTTGCCGTGGCATATGTCCATGGCTTAATGACATCCTGGCTGCCCGATCACGCGGATATACCGGTCGCCAAGCAAAGCGTCGCGCTTAGGGCGGACGAACTCGAGCGGCTGTTCGCCCGCTGCTTTGACGAGGGGCGCATGCCCCCCGAATCGGCGTGGACCGCGCGGGAGGGAATCTCTTGGGCGGACGGCGTTGTGACGTTCGCCGCGGATCTTGCAGGCGCAGCGCGGTTTGCGCCCGAGATGTCGCGTTATACGCCGGAAGGCGACGTGTGGGTGCATGGCTCGATCATGCTCGGCGACAAAAGCCTGGGCAAAGGCTCGTTTCTGTTCAGGCCGACCGGCGCGCCGGCCACGCCCTTGCTCTACCGGCTCTCTTCCATGGAGCTTGACTGACGACATTGACGGGGGAATGCGCGTTGCCGACCACGAAAAAGCTTACGCTGTTGCACTCCAATGACATGCACGGAGATTTCCTGGCCGAAACCATCGACAGCGCGCTCCTGGGAGGCGTCTCCATGCTCTCCGGATATGTGCGCAAAGTGCGCTCCGAAGAGGCCAACGTTATCTATGCGATTGCTGGCGACATGTTCCGCGGCTCGGTCATCGACAGCGAATACAAAGGGCTGTCGACCATCGAAATTATGAATCTGCTCGCGCCCGATGTGGTGACGCTGGGCAACCACGAGGTGGACTATGGCATCGCGCATCTGCTTTTCATTGAGAAGTGCGCGAAATTTCCCATCATCAACGCCAACATGCACATCACCACCAACCGCGCGCGGCTCTTTCGCCCGCACCACATCATCCGCGTCGGCGGGATGAACGTGCTCTTTATCGGCATTCTCACAGAGGACGTGCTTGCCCAAACCAGGGGCGACAAACTCGTGGGGTCGTTCATCAACGTAGGCGAAGCCGCGGTCGAGGTCGGGCGGATCTGCAACAGCTACAAAACAACCGACATCGACCTGACGGTGCTTCTCACGCACATCGGGTTTGAGGAGGACAAAAAGCTCGCCGCCATGCTTGACCCTGAATGGGGGGTAGACATCATCGTGGGCGGCCACTCGCACACGATGCCGGACGAGCCCTGCAGGGTCAACAATGTGCTCATCGTGCAGGCGGGCTGCGGCACCGATCAGATCGGGCGTTTTGACATCACGGTCGATACGGACCGCAATGCGATCGACTCTTATGCATGGCGGTTGGTTCCCATCACATCCGCCGACTGCCCGCGCGACACCGAACTCGAGGAGCTGATTGTCAGCTACAAATCCAAGACGGACGGTAAATACATGCGCGTGATCACCCGGTTAGACCGCGAGCTGACGCACCCCGCGCGGAACCAGGAAACCGAGATTGGCAACCTGTTCTGCGACATCATCAAGGAGGCTCTGGGCGTCGACGTGCTCTTGCTTGGCTCGGGCAGCATCCGCAAGCCCGCGCTGGGCCCGGTGGTCACGTACGCTTCGCTCTGCGAAATTTTCCCGTTCGACGCCGGCATCTACATGATCAAAGCGTCAGGCGCGACGCTCAAACGCATGCTGGCGCACATGCTGCGCGAGGAGGCGTTCAGCGCGCACACGGAGTTCTATCAGGTCTCGCACGGGCTTGCACTGACATGGTCGCGGCGGGAGGGCCGGTTCTTGCAGGTGACCTTTGGAGGCCGCCCGCTGGGCGATGATCAGGAACTCACCGTTGGGCTTCAGAAATTTCATCTGGAGAACTTTGAAACAAACTTCGGCTTCCCGCTCGACCAAAACGGCTTCTCCGAACGCAAGCCCCGGGCGTTGACGACTTCCTGTTTCGATATCCTGGATGAATACCTTTCCACGCACGCGCGCGTTGAGCGCGGCGTGGAAGGCCGGATTCACGTCATCAAGGAGAGCTGAAGGGCGGCGGATACGCAGCCGTGGGGGGGAATTAGATGAAAGCCAAACGAAAAACCCATACGTGGGTGCTCGTTGTGGTCGGCGCCGTCATGGCGGGGGTTGTCGCGTTTTTTGCATACGGTTACCATGCGCTGACCCTGGAAAAAGAAGAGAACCACCTCCGCGCGCAGAAATACAGCCCTGCGAACTACCGCGGCGAGGTGGTCAGCATCCACATCATCGACATGTCCAAGCCGCTACCCACGCCGGACGTTCCGGTGGATCAGGAGGCCATGAAAGAAGCGGTCCAGGAGACGCTGGACATGCTTTGCGCCGAGCGCGGAGCGTATGCGCGGGTGACGCAGGACAGCCTGAGCTACACGGACCGTACGCAACCCGTTACCGTTGTCGCCAGGAATACCAAGGCGCATATGGACATGCGCGTATCCCAGTGGCGGTCTGCGCGGCAGCAAGCCGCGGGCGGGAACGCAGGCACGCCTGCGCCGGCGCCCGCCTCCGGAGGCCGCGGGCCCGCGCCTACCCCGTATGCCTCCCCCCGCGCCGCGCCGGAGCCTCAAAGGAGCGCCGCGCCGACGCCTCAAAGGAGCACCGCGCCGGAGCCTCAAAGGAGCGCCGCGCCGGAGCCTCAAAGAAGCGCCGCGCCGGAGCCTCAAAGGAGCACCGCGCCGGAGCAAACCTCTTTGGTTCCGGCCGGCGGGGCGACTGCGAAGCCTCCATCTACGCTTCCGCCCGGCGGAAGCGACCCCGGGCTGAGCGAATACGGTGCCACCACAGGCGTATCCGAGCCGCCGCTGGACGAGGAGCAGGCGGCAATGCTGGAGCGCGTGTCGCAGATGCTTCAGGACCCCGCGCCCCCGCAGGAGGTATCCGTGGATCCCGCCGAATACTTTGGCAATCTCTTCGAGGGAAAAATAGAGTACTACGCGCCCAGCCGCCAGTTTTACCGCGAGATACTCTCGCGCGATCAGCAGCTTGTGTACGACATCATGATGACCCAGATGCAAAAGGGCGTGATGTCGTTCACCGCGAAGGCAACGGCCCTTTCGCACAGCGCGTACACGGACGTGTACTACGCTCTGAGTTTTGATCATCCCGAACTCTATTACCTGTCCGGCTATGGCTATATCACGTTGACGTACAACGGCGAGAGCTACTTCGCGTGCGATATCCGTTTTGATCCCGACCTCGGCGTCAGCCTGCAAGAGTGCATCCGCAAATTTAACGCCGCCGCAAAGCCCTTGCTGGACGAGGCCAGGAAGCAGAAAACGGACATCGACAAAGTCAAGCTGGTACACGACCGCATGTGCGCCGACATCAGCTACACCCAAGCGCCGGACCCCTCGCTTGTTGCCGGCACGATGCAGACAGCATACAGCGCCATCGTCAACCGGGAGACGGTTTGCGCGGGCTATGCCAGAGCGCTGCAGTTCTATCTCAACGCGCTGGGCATTGGCGCGTCCACCGTCAACAGCCTCAACCACTCATGGAACCTGATCGAGCTGGACGGCGAGTACTACAACATGGACGTCTGCTGGGACGACCATGCGTATCTGACGCTTGAGGGCGTGGCGAAGCAGGTGATCGAGTACGACTGGTTCAACGTGACCGACGCATACGCGCGGGCGCAGGACAACCCCTTCCATTTGCGCACGGAGCTGTGCGGCAAGCTGCCAGAGGCCAAAGGAACCCGTTACAACTACTATGCGTATTACAATGTCCCAACGCCCGAGCCGTTGACCGATCTCCCCCTGCGCACGCCGTACCCCGATGACACGCCCCCTCCGGCCATCACGCCCGGCCCGGGGGACGATCCTGCCCCGGCCGCTACGCCCAGCCCGACGCCCGCTTCCGCGCCGCTGGGTACGTCCTCGCCCGGAAAAACTACGGGCGGCGGAACGGACGGTGCACGCCCCGAGGTGATGACCCCCCGGACAGAAGATCTTTCCGACGGCACGGACGCAGCCGGCCTGGAGCTTCTGCGCGCGATCGGGCGCATGCTGCTGAGCGAGAACGCCGGCGCGGACGTGGCTTTGTTCTACTCCGGCAAAGCGGACATCGAGGATGGCGTGCATCAGTTCTTCGTGGGCGAGGCGGGCGGTGTGATCTATGTCGTCGCCTTTGCCGAAGGCGCCGACAGCCTCGGCTACATCGACCTGGACGGCGACTGCAAGCTGAACTTCTTTATGCAGTTTGACGCCGGCGATCCCTATGTGGTCAATGACGGCGATGTTTTCATGGTTGGAACGCCGCTTGAGGTATTCGCGCTCAACGAGAAGTGGCGCGGGACATTCCGGCACGAGGACGGACAGACCATCGACATCAATCCGTTTTCCTACTCCGGCCAATCGTCCGGCGGTGGCGAATCGGAAATCTATGTGTCAGGGTATATCGGGATGGCGCACGCGCTGGATTTTAAGGCCGTCGTCACGGGCGACGAAGCGTTCGGGACGCAGGATGGGCATGAGTTCACCTTGGAATTTTTTGAGGATTCCGTGTACCTCACCGACGTGAATGGCGTGTCCGGCTTCCCGAATGGCTGGTATGACAAGGTTGCGGAGTGATGAGCATGCGGGAAAAACCGGCGCTACGTGTGCAGAGGCTCGCGGCCTATACATTCGGGCACTTTTGCGTGGATTTCGCGTGTTTCTTCGTGCTGTACCGCGCCTTTTTTCCGGTGATGGCCGACGCGCGTTCGCAAATGTCCGGCGCGCTTTTGTACAACGCGGTCGCCTTTGCTTTGCAGCCTGTTGCGGGGTGGTGGTGCGATCGCTTTGAGCGCGTCCCTGCCGGCGCGATTGGATGCGCTCTGGTCTTGGCGGGACTGCTTTTCGCTTTTGCGCCCTGGCCCGCTCTTGTTCTGTGCGCCCTTGGCAACGCGGCATTTCACGTCGCCGGCGGGCGCGACAGCCTTTCCGGCGCGCGCAGGCGCATGTCGCGTTCGGGTGTCTTTGTCTCAACGGGCGCACTGGGCATTGCGCTTGGCGCGCTCGCAGGACGCGGGGACTGCCCGGCGCTGCTGCCCGCTCTGTTGGTGATGGGCGCTGGAGCCTGCGCTGCGGCCGTGGAACTGAGTAAGCCGCGCCGCGTCAGCCCACCAGCCGAGACGGGCGACCGGCTCGCGTCTGGCCGCGCATTCCCGATGGTTTTGGCGCTGTGCCTCACGGCGGTGTTGCTCCGCTCCTATGTCGGCGCTGCGGTCCCGGCCGAATGGAAAAGCACCGTCTTTTTCGGGCTGATTCCCGCCTGCTGCTCGGCGCTTGGCAAGTGTGCCGGAGGCTTCGCGGCCGACGCATGGGGCGCCCGACGCGTAGGAGCGGCGTCCCTGCTCCTGGCCGCGGCGTTGCTGGCATGGCCGCATCCGGCCGCCAACGCGTTGGGCGTCCTGTTGTTCAACATCGCCATGCCCATAACGTTGTGCGTCACCGCGTCGCTGTTTCCCCGGAACGCCGGTTTCGCGTTCGGACTCACGACGCTGGCGCTCTTCCTTGGGATAGTACCGGCTTTTTTCTGCCTGCTGCCCGCACGTCTGGCTCTTTGGGCGCTCCCCGCGCTGTGTGTGTGTGCGGCGGCATGTCTGTACGTGTCCACAAACAAACGAGAGGCGGCTGAACAACATGATGTCTTTTCCGCTGCATAACCTGCTTGATGTCGTCCCCCCTCCGGCCCCTTTGGAGGGCGTTTCGCCGGTCTCCGGCCTGCTCATCGCCGCCATAGCTCTGGCCGCGGTGGTTGCTGCGGTGCTGCTCATCGTCCGTTCGCGCAAAACCAAGCGTTAAGCGCGCGGGCCATCGCCGCTCTCCGTCGCGTCAGCGCGCATGCAGGCGCCGCTCGCCCTCGCCATATCCCCGTCCGGTCTTGCATTCCTCCTGCACGATGAACAGTAGGCGTATCCGAGCAAAGGTGACACGGCGAATGCAAAAGGAGCGGATACCGCGTGCCCGCTCCTTGCTAGAATTGCCGGTCCTCCTCCAAATCCCTCTATGCCTAAGACTGCACAGTTCGCAGCACTCTATAGCCCGCCGCCAAACGCCGATATAGGACCAAACTTATCTGCAGTTGGAAAATGATCAATATGTACGGAAGGATCAGCCCGCCGTCGGCTCTGTCGGCGGGCTGAGTTGCGCTCCGATGAAGATCGGGGCGTAACTCTTATGAACCGACTGTGATTTCTGCATTCAGCAACAGCACGCTCATCGGCATTTTCGGCAACGGCATGGGTCGTGTCCATCAGCAGGCTTGTCCGTGGCATCACATACGGCGATAAGACGCTGGGTATCTCCGCGGCACTCAACAAGAACCTATGCGCCCCAAGGCCAGCGGAAGGGCTTGCTGCGTGTAGCGTCGGCTTCCGCAAATGCGGGGCGGATCTTGCAGGAAAATGCGTTCCATACTCGAACAGTGTATCATCAGCACTATGACATTATAGGCCAGCAGATTTTCTTTCTGCATCCTGGAAACGGTGTGCTCCGCCTGTTTCCATAGATGAAGAATGAAGTATACATGCAAACGAAAAACGGGTGAATATGATGTTTGCAGGGCATACCAGCGAAGATGGGCGCGTGCAGCCGCTATGCGCGCATTTGAAATGCGTCGCGCACATCGCGGCGGATTTTGCACGCCCCTTCGGTGCCGACGCCGTTGCGTATCAGCTTGGGCTGGGCCATGATATAGGCAAATATGCCGAGGCGGCCCAAGACCGGCTACTGCGCGGCGGGCGCAAGGTGGACCATGCCACGGCGGGCGCACAGACGCTGAACCCCCTGGTCGGTCCCTTTGGCGCATACCCTGTCATGGGGCACCACGGTGGTCTGCCCGATGGGGGCAGTCCGGCTGATACTGAAGGCATGTACACCTACTACGCGCGGCTAAAAAAAGAGCTGAGGCCCTACGACGCATACCGCACCGAAATCACCCTCGCCGCGCCGTCTGTGCTGCCCATAAAGCCATTGGGCCGGGGCGGGTTTTCGGCGTCCATGCTCATCCGCATGCTGCACTCCTGTCTGGTGGACGCGGATTTCCTGGACACCGAACACTTCATGAAAAACGGCGCCGTACAACGGGGCGGGTACAACGATATTCCCACTCTGCTTGCGCGGCTGGAAGCGCATCTGGCGTCCTTCGGCGAGCCGTCCAACGAGCTTAACCGCATGCGCAATGCCATCCTGTATCAGTGCTGCTCCGCGGCGGAGGGTGGCCAAGGCCTCTATTCGCTTACCGTGCCCACCGGCGGTGGCAAGACGCTCTCCTCCATGGCCTTCGCCCTGAAGCACGCCGCCCGGCACGGCATGGCGCGCGTCATCTATGTGATCCCCTACACCAGCATCATCGAGCAGAACGCCGCTGTCTTCGCCGACATCCTGGGCGCGAGCAATGTGCTGGAGCACCACAGCGGCGTGGAATACGACGAGGATGACGAGGAAGCCACCCGCCGCCAGCTAGCCGCCGAAAACTGGGACGCGCCGGTGGTGGTGACCAGCAACGTACAGTTCTTCGAGTCGCTCTTCGCCAACAAGCCTTCTAAATGCCGCAAACTGCACAACATCACGAACAGCGTTCTCATCTTCGACGAGGCACAGATGCTGCCCATCCCCTATTTGCAGCCCTGCGTGCGCGCCATTGCGGAACTGGTGCACGGCTTCAACTGCACCGCCGTGCTGTGCACCGCCACCCAGCCCGTGCTAGATGGGTTGTTGCCGCCCGAGGTGCGCCGCACCGAGATCTGCCGCGACCCGGCAGGACTCAATGCCTTTTTTCGCCGCACCAACATCCAGCGCCTGGGTTGCGTGAGCGACGATGAACTGGCCGCGCGGCTGTCGACCGAACGGCAGGCGCTGTGCATAGTGAATACACGCAAACAGGCGCAGGTGCTATACAAGCTGCTGGGCAGCGAGGATGCCTTTCACCTGTCCACGTTGATGTACCCCGAGCACCGCAAGGCCGCGCTGAAGACCATCCGCGCGCGTCTGAACGCCGGCCTGCCCTGCCGCGTGGTCTCCACCAGCCTGATCGAGGCCGGCGTGGACGTGGACTTTCCTGCCGTGTACCGTGCCGAGGCCGGGCTGGACAGCGTCATCCAGGCGGCAGGGCGGTGCAACCGCGAGGGCCGGCGGCCAGCGTCGGAAGGCCGCGTCTACGTCTTCGAGGCTGGGGAGGGCTATGCCATGCCCGCCTCCCAGCGCATGCCGGTGGAGACCTTCCGCATGACTGCGGCAGCCTACGGTGACCTAACCGCACTGGCGGCCATCCACACATACTTTCAAACCTTGCTAACCTTGAAAGGGAACGAAGCCCTGGATCAAAATGGCATCGTCGCGCGTTTTGAGGACGGATGGTACAAAAAGGGCGGCAGCCTTCCCTTCAAAAGCGTGGCGAAGGAATTCAAACTGATTGAGACCGATACCTACGCCGTACTGATTCCCATAGAGGAAGACGCTGCAGACCTGGCGCGCCGACTGCGGGCGGGCGAGCGCGATCGTGCCTTGATGCAGCGCGCAGGGCGTTACAGCGTGAGTATCTACGAGCACCACTATCAGGACCTGAACCGTATGGGCATCACAGAACCTTTGGGCGATCACCTGGCCATCCTAGCCGATACGACGTCGTATGACGCCGGTACAGGGCTTGCGCTGACGCCAACGGGGGGCAAGGCGCTGTTTGTAGAGGTATGACAACGAAGCGGCGGGTCAACCCCGCCGCTTCGTTGTTGCACTGATCGATATGTGTATCTGAGAGGAGGTGAACTTATGCCCTATGGTGTGAAGATGGAGGTTTCAGGCAACTTCGCCCTTTTCTCCCGCCCCGAACTCAAGGTGGAACGCTACTCCTACGAGGTCATCACGCCCAGCGCCGCGCGGGGCATCCTGGAGGCCATCTGCTGGAAGCCCGCCATAAAGTGGCACATCGACCGCATCCATGTGGTGAATCCCATTCAAGTGACAAACATCCGCCGCAACGAGGTATCCCAGAAGGCCTCGGCTCACCAGGCACGCACGGCCATGAACGGCGGCTCCGCGCCGCTGTACATCGCCTCGCCCGACAGCATCCAGCAGAGGGCGTCCCTGGTGCTCAAGGATGTACGGTACGTCATCGAAGCCCATTTCGAGATGACGGACGCTGCTGGTCCCCAGGACACGCCGGAAAAGTTCTATAACATGGTCCTTCGGCGGCTGCGCGGCGGCCAGTGCTTTCACCAGCCTTGCCTAGGCACGCGCGAATTCCCGGCCCGATTCGGCCTATACGAGGGAGAGGACATCCCCTCCTTCTATAAAGGCCGGCCGGAAAAGGACCTGGGGCTCATGCTGTACGATCTGGACTACTCTGACCCGGCGGACATCCGCCCCCAGTTCTTCCACGCCGTGATGCGCGACGGGGTAATCGCCCTTAAAGACTGCGAGGTGCTCCGATGATTCTGCAGGCACTGGTGAATTACTACGATTCCCTCGCCCTCCGGGGCGACATCGCGGAGCCCGGATGGAGTCCCGAGAAGGTATCGTTCGCGCTAAACCTGTCACCCAATGGGGAACTGCTGCACCTGGTACCGTTGCTTGAGCAGGCGCAGCGCGGCAAGAAGACCGCGGAATTCCCGCGCGTGATGGTGGTGACGGAGCGAGCGATCCGCACCGTCGATATCAAGGCCAACCTGCTGTGCGACAACACGATGTATATGATGGGTTTCGGCGACAAGGGCAAACCCGAGCGCATCCTGAAGTGCTTTGAAGCCTGTAAGATGCTGCATCTGAAGGCGCTGGCCAACACGCGCAGCCCCGCCGCCGAAGCCATTAAAAGCTACTTTGCCCACTGGGACCCGTCCCAGGCCCGTGAACATCCCGCCGTCGCGCCGTACCTGGACGCGCTGGCCACGGCCAACGTGGTCTTTTTTGTGAACGGCGACTTCGCGCAGAATGACCCGGAGATCAGGCGAGCCTGGCAGGCCCTGCGCGAGGAAGGCGAGGCCGGAGTACGACAACGCTGCCTGGTTACTGGTGAAATCGCGCCCGTTGCGCCGCTGCACAACAAGATCAAGGGCGTGTCCGGCGCGCAGAGCAGCGGCGCCAGCCTGGTCAGCTTCAATGCCCCCGCTTATCTGTCCTACGGCAAAGAGGGCGACGATGAGAGCAACGCCCCCGTCAGTTCGCACGCCGCATTCGCCTACGTCACAGCGCTCAACCGTCTGCTATCCGACCGTGAGCACCGCCAGCTGATCGGCGACACCACGGTGGTGTACTGGTCCGCAGACGCCAACCTGGCGGCGCGGGCGGTGTTCACAGGCATGATTGCCCCACAGCCCGGCGATGATACCGTGCTGAGCAGCATCATGCAAAACCAGGCATTCTTCCCACCGCTGGTCAGAATAGATGCCAGGCTGGAAGGCGTCATGCAACACATCGCTCTGCTTATGCCTGTGGATGAGGCGGAAGTGAATATCGACCTTCAGCAGCCCTTTTATGTGCTAGGACTGGCCCCCAACGCCGCCCGCATCTCCGTGCGCTTCTTCCTGCAGGGCAGCTTCGGCGGCATGGTGTGCCATCTTTGCGCCCACTACAGGCGTTTGGAGATCGTGCGCCCCAGCTACGACGACCGGGCATTCCTATCCATCTACAAGCTGTTAGACGAAACCGTCAATCAAAAAAGCCTCGACAAGGCGGCCTCGCCCTTGTTGGCAGGCGCAGTGATGCGTGCCGTCCTTATGGGCGACCCCTACCCCCAGGCGCTGATGGCGGCGGCCTTGGGTCGTATCCGCGCGGAGCAGAGCATCACCCGCGGCCGGGCGGCCATCCTCAAGGCCTGCCTGCTGCACAACTACCACCATACAGAGGAGGCGATAACCGTGGCGCTGAACGAATCCAGCGACAACCGCGCCTACACGCTGGGCCGCCTGTTCGCCGTTCTGGAGAGCGCGCAGCTGCAGGCCAACCCCGGCATCAACACCACCATTAAGGACCGCTACTTCGCCGCCGCCGGGGCGACGCCGCGCAACGTCTTCCCCAAGCTGCTGAGCCTGGCGGCGCACCACACTGCCAAGGCCGAGTACGGCTACGCCCGCGAGCAGGAAATCGGCAAACTGCTGGACAAACTCAACATCAACGACGATCCCTTTCCCGCCTACCAGACGCAAGAGGAACAGGGCTTTTTCTATCTGGGTTACTACCAACAGGCGCAGGCCCGCTATATCAAAAAGGAGGATGCGTAAATGGCCGCCATCGAAAATCGCTATGACTTTATCATCCTGTTCGATGTGGAGAACGGCAATCCCAACGGCGATCCCGACGCGGGCAACATGCCCCGCATCGACCCGGAGACCTACCACGGCATCGTCACCGACGTGTGCCTCAAGCGCAAGATCCGCAACTATGTGGAGATCGCCCGGGCGGATGCTCACGGCTACGGCATCTATATCAAGGACAATGTACCGCTCAACACCAGCGATAAGCGCGCATATCTCGCGCTGAATGTGGACGAGAAGACCATCAAGGAAAAGCGCAAGGACAATCCCAAGTTGGATGAGATGATTCGCGATTTTATGTGCCAAAACTTCTTCGATATCCGCACCTTCGGTGCGGTCATGACCACCTTCGTTAAGGCGGCGCTCAACTGTGGGCAGGTGCGTGGCCCTGTACAGCTAGGTTTCGCGCGCAGCGTCGACCCCATCGTGCAGCAGGAGGTCACCATCACGCGGATAGCCATTACCACCGAGACTGACGCGGAGAAAAAGAACACCGAGATGGGCCGCAAGTATGTGGTGCCCTACGGCCTTTATCGCGCCGAGGGCTATATCTCCGCCAATCTGGCGCGCAAGACCACCGGCTTCTCCGACGATGACCTCGCCTTACTGTGGGAGGCCATCCTCAACATGTTTGAGCACGACCGCTCGGCCGCCCGGGGCAAGATGGCCGTGCGTGAGCTCATCGTGTTCAAACATGAGAGCGTCCTGGGCAACGCGCCGGCGCATACGCTGTTCGATTGCGTGCGCGTGCAGCGCAAAGACGCCTCTCGCCCAGCGCGCCGGTATGACGACTACGCCGTGGAGGTGCTCACGGAGGCTTTGCCCGTGGGCATAACGCTCCAGCGCCTGGCGTAGCTGTGTACGCCGAGGAGGATTTCCTGGCCCTCTCCGGCATCCAACACTTCGCGTTCTGCCGCAGACAGTGGGCGCTGATTCATATCGAGCAGCAGTGGCAGGAAAATCTACACACGATGGAGGGCACCATCCTGCACGAGCGGGCCCACGAGGCGTCACAGGAAAAGCGCGGCGATCTCATCATCACGCGGAGTATGCCGGTGTTTTCGGTGCGCCTGGGCGTGCGCGGCGTGTGCGACGTGGTGGAGTTTCATCGGGACGACGACGGCATCCCCCTGAGCGGACGAAGCGGCGTCTGGCAACCTGTGCCTGTCGAATACAAGCGCGGCGCGCCCAAGGAGCATGACGCTGACGCTCTGCAATTGTGCGCCCAGGCACTATGTCTGGAGGACATGCTCGCCTGCGCCATTCCCAGCGGATACCTGTTCTATGGGGAAACACGGCGCAGACAGGAGATCGCCTTTGACGCCGCGCTGCGCAACCGCGCAGAAACCCTGTTGGAAGAGATGCACGCCGATGCCCGCCGAGGGTACACCCCAAAAGTGAAACCCGGCAAAATGTGCAGGGCTTGCTCGCTGGAGGCTCTGTGCATGCCGTCGCTGATGCGCGTCGCCTCCGCTTTGGCATACATGCAAACCGCCCTCGGAAAGGAGGACGGTTCGTGAGATAACTGCTAAATACCCTGTACGTCACCTCGGAGGATGCCTATCTCGCCTTGGACGGCGAAAACATCGTGATCCGCCGCAACGAGACCGAAGTGCTGCGGTTACCTATGCACAACCTGGAAAGCGTGGTGACCTTCGGATACACCGGCGCCAGCCCCGCGCTGATGGGCGCGCTGGCTGAACGGCACATCGCCCTGAACTTTCTTTCGCGCAGCGGCCGGTTCCTGGCACGAGTCACCGGCAAGGAATACGGCAACGTGCTGCTGCGCCGCCAACAGTACCGCATCGCGGATGACGAGGCCCGGTCCGCCGCCGTGGCGCGTCACATGATCGCTGGCAAACTGTACAACGCCCGCTGGGTACTGGAGCGCGCCACACGTGATCATGCTTTGCGCGTAGATACCGGGACCCTCAAAAGGGCCTCGGCCGCTATCCATGCCGGCATGGCAGACGTCATGGTCTGCGAAAGTCTGGAACGCTTACGGGGACTGGAGGGAGAAGCGTCTGCGCGCTACTTCAGCGTATTCGATCAGCTCATTCTGCGGCAGAGAGACGTTTTTTTCTTCGATGGCCGCAACAGGCGACCACCCATGGACAACCTCAATGCCCTGTTGTCCTTTACCTACACACTGCTGGCGGGCGATGTGGCGGCAGCGCTGGAGAGCGTGGGACTGGATCCGTATGTGGGTTTCCTGCATCGGGACCGTCCCGGCCGCGTCTCCCTGGCCCTGGACCTGATGGAAGAACTGCGGCCTGTAATGGCGGACCGTTTCGTCCTGTCGCTGATCAATAAGCAGGAGGTGAGCGGCGATGGCTTCTCCCGCCGCGAGAACGACGCCGTCGTCATGGACGACGCCACCCGCAAGGCGCTGCTGACCGCGTGGCAGACCCGTAAGCAGGAGATCATCACACACCCTTTTCTGGGCGAAAAGTTGGAGTGGGGGCTGCTGCCCTACGTACAATCCGTGCTGTTGGCGCGCCTCTTGCGCGGCGACTTGGACGCGTACCCCGCATTCCTGTGGAAGTGAGGCGAGGCCATGCTGGTACTGATTACCTACGACGTGGACACCCGCGATGCGGCAGGACGCGCCCGCCTGCGCAAGGTGGCCAAGCATTGCCTGGACCACGGGCAGCGCGTGCAAAACTCGGTCTTCGAATGCGTGCTGGACGCGGCGCAATGCGCAAAGGTGAAGCATACTCTCCAGACCCTGATCGATGCCGACCGCGATAGTTTGCGCTTCTATTACCTTGGCAATCACTATAAAACCAAAGTGGAGCACGTAGGGGCAAAACCGGCGCTTGATGTAGAGGGCATGTTGATTGTCTAGCCGGTGCGAACAGGAAGCACCCATAAAATCTACGGCGTACTCGCACCGCGAAATGCATGATCTGCCGCCGTTCGATGACGCTCTGAACGCATTGATTGACATCTTTGCAACCAACCGATTTCTTTTTGCACAAAATACACAGGAAGTAGTCGCGTGTTTTGTAAGGATCTGCCGTCGCCCCCTGCGCGGGGGCGTGGGTTGAAATCCGTGCTGCAAGCGTCTGCCGTCAAGCTGTTCGGTCGCCCCCTGCGCGGGGGCGTGGGTTGAAATAGTGACTAAGTAGGGCAGAGCGGGGAGGGCTGGTGTAGCCGCCTGCGCGGGGGCGTGGGTTGAAATGTGGTTACAATCATTC
>JAVBLU010000021.1:0-20173 GCA_031553225.1 Eubacteriales bacterium | reverse complement strand
CCTGGGGGTGCAGGGCTCCAACGGCATATGCGTGTTCGAGTATAAGATGGTCTCCACGGGCCTTACCCTGGCAAGGGCCCTGGCGGCGGGCTTCCAGGCCGTTTGCGCCGATCATGAGGACAACCAGAAGCCGGAATTCATCGAAACGGGCAACAGCAAGGTCAAAATCCGCATCGTATACGACAGGAACACCCGCGTGGTGCTGGGCGCGCAGATGGCCTCGGAACACGACATCTCTATGGGCATTCACATGTTCTCGCTGGCCGTGCAGGAAAAGGTCACCATCGACAAGCTGAAGCTGCTGGACATCTTCTTTCTGCCACACTTCAACAAGCCCTACAACTACCTGACCATGGCCGCTCTTCACGCGGAGTGAGGACTTACCCGAAGGGCGGCCCCGTCCGCTGATGAGGCGGCCCCTCGCCGCGTCGCCCCGGAATCCTCAAAGTGCTCGCCCGCCTGCCCGGGTACGCCTCTGCTCGCCTTTGCGCGTCCCGAACCGAAAGACGGCGACCGTCGCTGGATGGCGCCCGGCTCTGCGGCGTATGCCGGGCCGCCCGCAACGCTCCGCCGAGGAAGGGCGTGCACGGCAGTCGTCCTGGGTCTTTGCTCCCGCTTTTCCGCGGCGGGAAAACCTGCATAAGGCCAGAACGAGAGACCCCGCCCGGCCAGCAGGGATGCGGCGCTTCAAAATGACGCTCTGCCGTGGCCGCACAGGACGTTTCCGTCTTGATGCCGCGCCTTTCGTGTCTGTTCCTTCGCGCTTCACAAGCCCTTTACGGATCGTACGTCTGCATTCATGGGCGCCCAGCCCCACGGATCTGGCGCAGAAAGGCCCGCCGGCTGCATACAGGCGCATCAGGAGCGTCTCCTGTGGGCCGAAGCGCGCCAGCCAAGCGGCGTCCCGGGCGCCCGCTTCCTGCTGTGTGCCCAAGTGCATCCGTGCGCGCGCGTCGGCAAGCCGTACGAGCGCGGGCCCGCCCGGGGACGCTATCACAGGTCGATCTGCGCGGGAATCCCGTCGGCTACCAGACCATGTCCGAGCGCAAACACCTCCGGCGCCACTGCCCGGTATGCGCAGATTCCTTGGACAGGACCTCCGTAGGCGGCGTCACCGCCTTCTGCCCGGCATGCCATACGAAATAGGAAGGATGTGCGCATATGCAAGCGGTACGCATTGTGGAAATCCCCGACTGCAGGATGGTCTCTTCGGGGGTCGGCATGTTTGGCGAGGCGAAATTCGACGGGTTTGCGGCATGGTTTTCCTCGCTTCCGCGCTCGGTATACCCGAAGGACTTTCTGTTTTGGGATAAAGGGCCGTACATGGTATCCGGGGGGTTCCATTGGCTCTATCTGTATGAGGAAGGCCTGAGCGTGCCCGAGGGGTACGACATCATCGGCTTTGCGGGCGGTCTGTATGCCGTCGCCACGGACATCGACCAAAAAACCGACGTCGCCGCCTTAAGCGCGCAGGTGGACGCCTTCCTGGCGGATAACGGCTTTGAACGGGACAAGAGCCGGCCGGATCTCGGCAACATCATCACGCCGCCCAGCGCGCGCCAAACGATGGGCTACGAGCAGATGGATTATTATACGGCGATCAAGCCTCGATAGCGAGGCCGGCACCGACCCGGAGGCGCATGCAATGAAACTGCTGTCCAACGTCATCGCGTTTCCCACCGACGCCGAATCCAGCCCGTTTTTCGGGGCGCTGGCTTCCGCTTTGACCCCGGCGCTTGGCTATACGGAGGATACGCCGTTCTTCTGCGGACAAAAGGCTTCCTACTGCGTCGGCTGCGGAAACTGCAAAAGCACGACGCTGCAAAAGCACCGCCTGCTGCTCTATCACGATTATCAGTCGTTTACCGGCGTGTCCCTTGGCTTTGTGTGGCCGGAGGAAGACTCCGCATACCAAACGCTGCCGGGCTGGCACAAAGGCTGGCGCTGGCCCGACGAGTTCTTCCGGTTTATCTTCGGCTATGCGGGGCTTGCGTACAAGCGCTTCCCCAAGGGCTCGGCGAAGGACGACGTTCTTGCGGCCGTAAGGGCGTCCATCGACCGCGGGCTGCCCCTGCTGATGAAGCTTGGCGCCGGCCCGGATTGGCACGTGGTGACCGGCTACGATGGCGACGGCACGCTGTGCGGGCTGGACGCGCACAAGCACTTCGACCACACGATGCGCCCCACGCGGGAGATCGTGGCGGCGCAAAGCTATACCGACGATGGTCTGTTTATCCTGGCGGACTGGTACACGCATTTCCGGGATGCCGTGGTCATCACGGGCAGCGCGGAAAAGACGGTGCGGTATGGCGACGTGCTCGCCCGCATGATACAAACGCTGGAGCACCCCGCGCACGGCCGCTTGGAAAGGGATACCGCGGCACGTTTGGACGGGGTGAGCGCCGCCAACGCATGGGATACGGCGCGGTGGCTGCTCGGCGTGGTCGGCTTTCCCATCGAAGCGCGTTGGCATGTGGCCGACTCGAGCCTGCATACCCTGTGCGAGAACCAGGCGGCGAAGGACAAGCTGTTCGGCGTTATCCGGCAGTACGTGTTTGACGCAGAACTGAACGCAACGCACGGCGTCTGCTGGAAGATATGGAAGCAGCTCGGCGTGGGCCCCGAGACAGGCTACGACCTGCCGGCCGGCGCCGGGGATCTGCTGCAGCGGCCGCAGACGCGCGCCGAGCTGAAGCGCCTATTCTCCATTGTTTTCGCCAACGACCGGGTGGTGCTCGGTCTTCTGCGCGAGGCGGCGGACATCATCAAAAAAGATGAGGTACGTAAAAACCACGCCTGATCTCACCCTGCCGCCCAATTGCCTGGAGCCGTAAAACCTTATCCGGTGTTTTGCCTCCACGTACACGCGTCTGGAGGCGGCGGCCAATCCGGCGAAGGTTGTTACGCTCCGGATGTCGGCGGGCACGGCGTTGGATGCGAAAGCGGCGGCGAGCCGCGTCACTGCAAAAAAGGCGGGACCGCCGGAGTTGGACTGCATCAGCGCGCCGATCGCGACAGGCTACACGCCGCCGACGGCCGCGGGGCGTTCAGTCCGGTGCGCACCGCAGGTAAACGATCGCCCCCCCGTCGCGGAATACGGGTTCCGGCAGGACGCGCCTGGCGGCGGCCACACCGCCGGCAGCGCTGTCTTTGCGTTCGGGGAAACGGGCGACGGGCGGATCGCCTTCGCCAGCCCCGCCGGCGGGTACACCGGGGATTCCTTCACGCGTTGATGTAGGAGAGCTGGTGAACGAAACCTTGATGAAAGGGACGTGCGGATCCGGGTGCGGGAAAGCCGCGTGGCCGCCAAGCGCATGCCCGCGTTCCCCTTCGGCGCAACAAAGACCGATCCGGCACAGGAGATGGCGAGACGGGAAGGCGACGCAGCGCATGCAGGTTTTCGGCGCGATGCCGCGATGAGGGCGAAGTTTCCCGCCGCGTATACGCGAGCGCCCATCAGATGAGCGATAACGCGGACCGGTTCGCCGCGTTTCCTCATCCCTTGCGGCGGTTGCGCGTCGCCCCGCCGGGCGGCCGGTGAGAAACGATTCATATGCCTGCGCAATCCGCATGCAAAACACCGCCCCGTTACGCTGGAATGGCAGCGGAAGAGGGGGTGCGCATGCTTCCCGATTGGCTTGCGCAGGCGATACTGGGCGTTTTATTCAGCGGCGCTCTACGAGGCGCTGGGAACGAGGGCGTCCTGGGCGCTTGCCTGCCCGGATGTGGGCTGTCACGAGTACATGCGTCTGCCGGACGGTTTCTCCGCGTTCGCCCGCATCCGGACGAGTGTCTTTGCGCGCTGCGCGACGCCCGCAGGAGGAGGTCGGCCGCATCTGGGGATAGGGCGTCGTTGTGCGCATGTGGGACAGGCGCTCAAGCGCCGCCCGCGCCTGCCGGGCCCGGAGAGTTCCGGATGCGGGACGCCTGCACGAAGCGCTACCTGCGCGGATTGGCGAGCTGATCAGCAGCACGGGCCGCCGGACGCCTTCTGGGGCGACGGGCTCATGGGGCGCTCGGGGTACGGCCGGCAGAAGGCGCGCAGCTTCATCAAGCCGCATGCGTGCAGCAGCCCGCGTTTGTCGCGGCGCTTCTCCGGAATGCACGCCATACGGTCGCGGGCGTAGGCGCGCATGCCTCTGCGTCTCGCCCGGCCTTGCGCAAAGCGCCGTGCAGCTTCCGCGCCGTGTTGACGGCGAACAGGCGAATGTTGCGACCGAAACCTCGCGGGCGCAGGGTGTGGATCCGTGTGGATCACGCCCGAAGGCATGCGGGCCATAACGCCGTCCGCCATCGCCTGAGCGGGGCTTAACGCCTCCGTTTCGCCCGCGCGCGCCTAGAACGCGATACCGGGGGTAACGGCGCTGCCCACGCAGATACCGGCGTCCAGCGGCGCGCCGGCCGTACGGCAACCGCGATGCAAAACCGAGCGCGTGATGCATGCCGCCCGGTTTTTTTATGCGCGACAAGCGTCCCCACAAAGCATGAAAATTCACGTCCTATGCGCGGCGCGCTTTGCGCACGCGTCTTCCCCCTTCCGCTTTTTCGGCAGCAAACCGGCCAAAACGCACCGGCGCCCCGACCGGGCCGCCCAAGCGGGCGGCTGATCACGCCGGCCTGACGCCGCATAAATTAACGGTGAAGGCATATGCGAAGGGGGTGCTCACATCAATCACTTTTCGAAGGTCGCTTTTGCCCGGCAAACGGGCGAACCGAAGACGAAAGAGATACAGGACATGCTCGACAATGTGATCCGCCAGATTTTCCCTTCCGGGGGGCTGCGCGAGATCATCCGCCCGGGGGACAGGGTCGTCCTGAAGGTGAATCTGGTTGGCCCGACGATGGGCCAAAGGGGTGAGAAGGGACGGGGCATCATCACCGACGTGCGCATCGTACGGTACCTCGCCGAGCTGGTCAGGGCGATCATCGGCTACGGGCACGGCGCGCGGCTGATCGTCGCCGACGCCTGCATGTACGCCGACAAAGACCCTTCGTTAAAATCGGCCGGCAGCGGGTTTTACTGGGCGCGTCTGGAGCAGACGGGCGACAACTGTGTGGACGAGCAGGACATATGCTATGATTACGACGCGGACGGCGTATTGGACGGAACCTCGGGCGCGTCGCTTGTGAACCTGGACGCGCTGGGGGAAAACGACCGCCAGCTGTTTGAGGTGCGGATGCCGGACGGGCACCTGGAAAGGGTCGCCTTTCCCAAAATGCTGCGCACCAAGGAGCAGGCGGCAAAGACGGATGCGCCGGATGAGTACTGCGACGTGCTGATCGGCCTGCCCATCTTCAAAAGCCACGGCTTTCAGGGCATCACCGGGGCGCTTAAGCTGCACTACGGCATTCGGAGCATGTTCAGCGTACTGGGCGACACCGGCCGGTTTGGGCACAGCGGCATGTATTACGACGAGCACGGAAGGCACCACAGCCATAACCTGCGTGACTATCTGTGCGCCATGCACATGGTCCGCAGCTATGACTTCACCGTTATGGACTGTCTGACGGCCAACCGCAAGGGGCCAACCCTGCCCGTGGGCGGCGTGTATCACATCGGCAATCCGGATCAGAAGGCCGATTACATCCTCACGAATGCGGTCATGGCGTCCCGCGACCCCGTGGCCATCGACACCGTAGAGGCGGCGCTGGCGGGCTATGAGCGCGAGTCGATCCCCATGCTGAGGGCGGCGTGCCAAAGCGGTTTGGGGCAGTGCAACCCCGCGCGCATCGCACTGCAGAACCAGGAGCTGTTTTCCCTTCACAGAGCCCTGCTGCTGGAGCAATACGGGCGGGATAAGTACCCTCTGGAGGACGGCTGGGGCGGCGCGCGCGTTATGGCAGAGCTTACGCCGCAGTACGGGGTGGACGTATCCCGCCCGCAGAAGATCGGCAGGGATGCGTACTCTTTGAGCTACCGGATTATGCGCCGGCCGCCAAGGAATGAGAAGGCCGCCGGCCTGCGCCGCGCTCATGATGCAGGCCGCCGGTCGGCAAGGGCCATCGTTCGGGTGGACTGCGTGGTGAGCGGGGTTCCCATCGCCTCCATGATCGACGGGGACATAGAGCGCGGCGAGTTTTTGCTTGACTTAAGCAAGCACCCCTATCTGCGGGGCGCCAGCCTGGTGTGGGAGGTGTTCGCCTGGGACGACATCTTCAACTGCGTGGCGTCCATCGAGCGGTTCGTGATCGACTGAAGGCGGCGCGTGCGGCGCGGGCATCCTGCGGCGCTCTCGGCTCACGGCCGCCGCGCCTTTGTCGGAGGCGCCCATGGCGGCCACGGTGGCCCAATGACCGCGCTGTGCCGCTACTGCGGTTTTTCGTTATAATAGAGCGCCCATCCGATGCCAAACTTGTCGGATACAAGGGCGAGCCGCGTCGCCCACGGATAAGGCCCCTCCAGCGACTTGCTCCGGCACTCCCGAATCAGGGCTTCATACGCCCTGTGAAAATCGCCCTCGTCGTCGAAGCGAACCTCGCAGTTGAGCACATTGTCAAAGCCTGTCCCGGTTTTGCCGCCCGGCCCGAGCAACACCTCTAGCCCGTAGATGTCCATCATGATATGTACGTCGCCGCCGTCCGGCGGCGTGCCCTCCGAGAGTTTTTTCGCGTTGAACGCTTGGCGGTACAGTTCAAAAGCGTCCAACCTCTCTTCGTTCGTGCGGCCGATGCTAAAGGACATGGTGAATTTAGGATATTCCGGCATGGCGCATCCTCCTGTACATCGTTCTTACGCTTTGCGGCACGCATCGTCCAACGGGCGCCGGCCCGCGTGAGGCGTCAGCCGGGCGCCGCAAAGGCTGCTCATACCACTGCGCCTGCGCCCCTCAACGTCCGAGCGCAGAGCCCTTTCCGGGCGGTGAATTCGGCGCGGGAGCCCGTGTCGTCGGCGCGCTCCCGTGCACGGTCACGATGCGACCGGCGGTTTTGGCCGGCCCAACCCGAGCATGACCACAACGGCGTTTTTGCCTTGGGCGATCTGCACGAACTACCGGTAACCCCGCTTCTCCTCCAGCGGATCGGCTGCCGCCTCGTCTCGTCAAGCACGACAAAGCCATGGGCACGGCACAGCATGCGGGCGACGGGCACCGCCGCCATTGGCCGCCGGGCAGGTCCGCGCCGTCGCTGATGTCACTTGGCGGCCGCGGATCGCCATACCCGAACAGCGCGCCCGCGGCGGCGTCGCAGGGGGGGTATCCCGATAACGCCGTTTGAGACGCGTCGCGTCCCGGTCGGCCTGGCAGACGGCCTTCCGGCTGCGAGAGTCGGAAGAGGGATGGAAGAACGCCGCAACGATAAAGCGCAGCACCGACGCGTTTGGCGCATATTTCGCCATGGTTTGGCAAATTCCTGCCGGCGCGGCCGCGCGCGGGCCCATGCCTCGCTCTATGCAAGCGAACGTCGCGCAACGCGCCGACGCGCCGGCCGGCAATGGCAAATAAGCGCGCCGTTGTGGGCATGCTATGCGCAACATCGTTTGCGAGGAGGCGGCCGCGTTGTCCGAGTCGCTATGGCGCAGGTTCGCAAAAACCACATCCTTTCCCGAGCTGGACCAAAGCGTACGCGCTGATGTCGCCGTGATCGGCGGCGGCATGGCGGGCGTGCTGTGCGCGCGTCTTCTGGCCGATCAAGGCGCGAAGGCCGTGCTTCTGGAGGCCGGGGAGATCGGGGGCGGGGTCAGCGGCGACACCACGGCCAAGATCACCGCGCAGCACGTTCTCATCTACCGCCGCCTGATCGATCAGTTTGGGATGGACCGCGCGCGCATGTACGCCTGCGCCAACGCTGAAGCGATCGGACGGTTTGCTTCGCTGGCGTCGGACGTCGACTGCGATTTTCGCTTCGCCAGCGCCGTTACATTCGCGCGCGACGAGCAAGGCGCAAGGAGGCTGTACGACGAATGCGCAGCCGCTCAGTCGCTGGGCTTTTCGGCATCGCTCACGGCGCAAACCGAGCTGCCTTTCGCCGTGACTTCGGCGCTGCGGTTCGAGCGTCAGGCGCATTTTCATCCGCTCAAGTTTTTGTACGCCGCGGCCCGCGGGCTGAACGCCTATGAACACTCCCGAGCCGTGTCGGTGGAGGATCGCACGGTGATCACCGCGCGCGGCCGGGTGAGGGCCGAGAGGATCATCTTCTGCACGCACTTTCCCTTTGTCAACATACCGGGCTGGTACTTCGCGCGCATGCGCCAGTCGCGCTCATACGTGCTGGCGCTTCGCGGCGCGGGGCGCATCCAGGGCATGTACATCGACTGCGTTGCCGACGGGTTCTCCTTTCGCCCGCAGGAGGATCTGCTGCTGATGGGCGGAGAGGACCACAACTGCGGCGAGGGCGAAGCGGGACACTACCGGCGCCTTCAGCGCGCCGCAAAAGAGCTGTATCCGCACGCCGAGACCGTGTGCGCATGGTCGGCGCAGGACTGCGTGCCCCTGGACGAAGTGCCCTACGTCGGCGCGTACGCACGGGACAAGCCCGAATGGCTGGTTGCCACCGGGTTCAACAAGTGGGGCATGACGGGCTCTATGGCGGCCGCTGCCATCCTGTGCGACAAGGCGCTGGGCAGGAAAAACCCGTATGCGGAGGCGTTCGACCCGTCGCGGCTGCCCCGCTCGCCCGTGCCGGCCAATTTGGCGCGCGAAGCGAAGGGCTTGGCGGAGGGCTACATCGTAAACAAGGCGGCGGGCCGGCCGGTATGCACGCATATGGGGGGCTCACTCTCGCGCAACCGCGACGAGGACAGCTGGGACTGCCCGTGCCACGGCTCGCGCTTCGACGCGCAGGGCCGCGTTCTCAACGGCCCCGCGCAGCGGCCGCTGAAGAGGGCGGCTGCGGCGCGCGTGCTTTCATGAACCAGGCCAAGGCCTTCTACCACGGCGCGCACGCGAGAAAGTGTTTTTTTGAAGGTTGGTATTTTAAACACCGCGTCGGAGCGCAGGTGCTGTCCGTCATCCCCGGCGTGGCCGTCGCCGAAGACGGTTCGAGAAAGGCCTTCGTGCAATGCATCCACAACCGGGGCTCGGTCATACAGTATTTTCCGTTCGCAGCGTTCCAAGCCGACACAGGCCGCCTGATGGTCCGCGTTGGGAAAAACGAATTCTGCAGCGACGGCGCCCGCTTCGCCTTATCCGACGGCCGCGCCTCGGTGCGCGCCGACCTGCGATACGGCGCGTTGAGCCCGCTTCCGCGCACATGGTACGCCCCGTCGATGATGGGGCCATTCTCCTATCTGGGCTTTATGGAATGCTATCACGACGTGCTCAGCGACGGGCACGGCGTTCATGGAACGGCGGAAATCGACGGGCAGAGCGTGGATTTCGCGGGCGGGCGGTGCTACATCGAAAAGGATTGGGGCAGGTCCTTCCCATCGTCGTGGGTGTGGTTGGAATGCTCGGACTTTGCAAGCGATGCCCGCGTCATGGTCGCCGTCGCGGCCATACCGTTTCTGGGCGGGTCGTTCACCGGCGTACTGGGCCATATGCGGCTGCTGGGCAAGCCGCTGCGCTTAGCGTCCTATTACGGCGCGCGCGTTCAGGCGATGCGCGATGAAGGCGACGCCTTCCATCTGGAGCTTGCGCAGGGCGGCGACCGGCTGATCCTGGACGTGACAAAACAGGGGACGTCCTCGCTGGATGCCCCGGTGCTGGGTGATATGAGCCGTGTGATTCACGAGGACCCCGCGTGCACGCTCCGGCTACAGCTGCGCCGCCGCGGGCGGTGTCTTTTTGAGGGCGTCGGCCGGAACGCGGGGTTTGAGCAGGCGGGCAGCGGCCTGATGAAGCGCCCGCGGCCTCCGTTCAAGGGCTGAACAGCACAGGATGCCGCAGCGCTCGCTGCATACGTGCGCCGCGCGCTACTTCTGCGCGACGGCGATCCTGTTTCCGTCGCAGTCGGCGATCCAAAACGAGTACGCCCCCCACGGCCTTCTCTCCGGCGGCGAAATGATCTCGACGCCGGGTATTTCCCGCAGCAGCCGCTCGTACTCAGCATCCAAATCGTCGGCAAAGCACTGCAGCCAGATGCTCTTGTCCTTTGCCGCGGCGACGCCGCCCGGATCGTAAACGGCGACGCTGCCGAAGCCGTAATGGTTCCCCTCCACAAAAGGTTCCTCCTGCAGGACCAGTTTGTAGAAAGCCGCAAGACGGGGCGCGTCGTTCGTTACGATGCATATACCGCCGAACTTCATGTGCCTGCTCCTTTATGGCCTGGCTGTCCCGCAGCGGCGGCCGCATCCCGCGCTTATGCCTTGGCCCCCAGCTCCTCGCGCAGGCGGCCGACGTCCGGGTTCTCCAGATAATCGTCGTAGTTGTCGCGCCGGTCGATCACGCCGCCGGGCAGAATTTCCACGATGCGGTTGGCGACGGTCTGCACGATCTGGTGATCGTGGGAGGAAAACAGCATGACGCCCTTAAACTCCGCCATGCCCTGGTTAAGCGCCGTGATGGCCTCCAGGTCCAGGTGGTTTGTGGGTTCGTCAAAGATGAGCACATTGGCGCCGCTGACCATGATCTTGGCCAGCATGCAGCGCACCTTTTCGCCGCCCGAGAGCACCTTGGCGGACTTGAGCGCTTCCTCGCCGGAAAAGAGCATGCGCCCCAGCCATCCGCGCATGCTGGTTTCGTAGGTGTCCTCGGGGGAGAACTGACGCAGCCAATCGATGAGCGTGCAATCCTTCCCATCAAAGTAGGCGCCGTTGTCGGCGGGAAGATACGCGCGGCTGGTCGTTACGCCCCAGTTGTAGCCGCCCTCGTCGGGTTCCATTTCGTCCATCAGGATTTGAAACAGCGCGGTGCGGGCCAGGGCGTCCTCGCCGACAAAGGCGATCTTGTCGCCGGGCAGCACGGTCAAATCCAGGTTGCTGAGTACCCTGCGGTCCCCCACCTTTTTGGACAGCCCGGCAATGGTGAGAATGCGGTCGCCCACGGCCCGCTCGGGCTTAAAGTGCACGAAGGGGTAGCGGCGCGAGGAGGGCATGAAATTGCCCAGATCGATATTATCCAGAAGCTTTTTGCGCGACGTGGCCTGCCTCGATTTACTGGCGTTGGCGGAAAAGCGCGCGATAAACTCCTGCAGCTCCTTGGCCTTTTGCTCGTTGCGTTTGAGCTGTTCCTTCTGCTGGCGGGCGGCCAGCTGGGTGTACTCGTACCAAAAATCGTAATTGCCCACATATGTTGTTACTTTATTATAATCGATATCGACGATGTGGGTGCAAACCTTGTTGATGAAGTGCCGGTCGTGGGACACGACGACGACTGTGTTCTCAAAATCCAGAAGGAAGTTTTCCAGCCAGTGGATGGCCTGCTGATCGATATGGTTGGTGGGCTCATCAAGAAGCAGGATGTCCGGCGAGGCGAACAGCGCCTGAGCCAGGAGCACTTTTACCTTGCGCGAGCCGTCCAGCGAGGCCATGGGCGCTTGGTGCAGCTCCGGGCCGATACCCAAGCCGTTCAGAAGAATTTCCGCGGAATGCTCGGCGTTCCAGCCGTCCAGCTCGGCGAATTCGCCCTCCAGCTCGCCCAGGCGAAGCCCGTCGGCGTCGGTGAAGTCCTGCCTTTGGTACAGCTCTTCCTTCAGCTTGATGATTTCATGCAGCCGCTTATGCCCCATGATGACGGTCTGCAGCGGGGTAAAGGCGTCAAAAGCGTAATGATCCTGGCGCAGCACCGCCAGGCGTTCGCCCGGCGTAATCGTTATGCTGCCCTTGTTGGGTTCCACCTCGCCGGAACAGATGCGCAGGAAGGTGGATTTGCCGGTGCCGTTCGCACCGATGACGCCGTAACAGTTCCCTTTGGTGAATGTGACCGACACGCCGGAGAAAAGCGGTTTGCCGCCGTATTGCAGTGCGATGTCCTGGGCGATGAGCATGTTGTACTACCTTTCATTGCGGATGACTCTGCGTTGTTGTACCTTCCGTTATTATAGCCGAGCGGCCCCGGAAACACAAATGCGCCGTTTTTTGCCGCTTAACCGGGCGGCGCTTGGCTTTTCGCGAGCGGCGTGCTATACTGGACGCATCTGCACAGGGAGGCGATGGCGTGTATATCAACGGCATCAAGCAGATGGATACCCTGGCTTGCTCCGCTAAGAAGGAAAACGGCGAGACGTTTAGCGGAGCTTAATCCGGAGGCCAGGGCTTCCGAGGTTCGTCGGTGACATAGCGGACAATCGCGCAGGAAACTGTGCCTTGTTTTGTGATGCTGTGTACCGACCGAAGCGTGATTGAGCAGGCTGCGGACGATTTCGTCCGCGGCCTTATTGTTTGGGTGGAGCGGGTGTTCCATTTCAGGCGGAAGGCGGCAACGCTTTCCGCCTTGTGTATGTTGAGGAGGATGAAAGATGGCGGAAATCATTTATACCCTGATGCATCACGCAGGGGCTGCGAGTACATCACGCATCGAATGGCTGTCCGAGCACGACTGTGACAAGTTCAATGCGCATCTCCAGTTGGCGGGCCAAAAGCCAATAGATGAAGCCAGGTACGAAGCGATGTACCAAAAAGGAATCGCGCGCTACTGTTTGCTGTATCTTGACGGGCTACCCGTAGCGCGCGGCGCGATAGAACCATACAGCAAGCGGATGTGGGAGGCGGCGGATATCCGCGTTGCCCCCGCTTACCGCGGCCGTGGACTGGCGACCGATATCCTGCGCTTCCTCAGCCTCGCCATTACCAAGAGCGGGAAAACCGCGACATGCCGCACGGAGGAGGACAACACCGCGATGCGGCGCGCAATGGCGAGGGTTGGCTATCAGGAGCTGGCAATCATCAAGCGTATTGCCACCGAGAGTGAGCTGGACGCCGCGCTCGCCCTCGAAAAAAAGGTGTTTGGCGCTCCCGCGGAGCAGAACAGCCCGGCATATGCCCGCGAGCGGTGGCTGGAGCGCATGGACGGCTTTGGCGATCTGATGCTGTATGCGCAGAGCGGCGGCGAGGTCGCCGGCATCGTGTTCGGCAGGATGGAAAGCGAGAAGAGCATGACGGTGGGACCGGTGGCCGTCGACGAGCAGCACAGAAAGCGCGGCATTGCTCGGCTGCTGATGCAGGAGCTGGAGAAACGCGCGCTCAGGCATGGTATTCATCACATCGCGCTGGGGGCGGTGGAGAGCGCGGAAGGGTTTTACGCAAAGCTTGGGTATACCGGCACGCTGTTGATCCAGTCCGAAAAGCATAGCGTCGACGAGTTGCTTTCCCTGAACACGAAGTACCGGGTCGTTCGCACAAACGTATACGAAGGCGCTGTCCATCAGGTTTTCCTCGAGCTTCCCGTTCCCGACCGTGAGCTGCAGCGTACATATGAAGCCACTTTCCCGGGCTGCCATACCCAGATGGTGTTTCAAAAGACGATTTGAACGGAGGTCAGACGATGAGCAACACAACCGTTCGCCGCGTAGACGGCAAGGATCTGGATCGTATTGTTCCCGGTATCGTCCGCGTTTTTCGGGATGACGAGGTTGTCCCGTGGCACAGGCACGACGAGTGCTTGGCTTTCATCAGGCGAAGTGTTACACGCGGCTTCTATATGGTCGCCGCCTACGACGGAGACGGCATAACCGGTTACGCTGAATGGATCGAAACCCATGACTGCGGCAGAAAGCTTCTATATCTCGGCATCATGCAGGTCGACTGCGATCTGCGCGGCAGGGGCATAGGTACGGCGATGCTGGACGATGGGCACGCGTACGCGAAAAGCATCGGTGCGTTTTGGCTCCGCACGATACCCGAGGATGAGCGCGCACACAGTTTCTACCGTAAGTATGGGTTTACCGATACCGATGAGATTTATTGCTGCACATGCCCGACGACCGCAAACGCTACTATGGTGCGAGGTCGTCAGCCGGCCATCATGACGGTGGAGACGGCTAACGCGCATGAGTTTGTGTTTGGTCTGTGCCAATCGTCGGGAAGGCATATGTACGAGATCGCCAATCACAATCCCGCGTGTAGTGATTACGCGGTCACAACGGCTTATCATCCGGATGGCCACCTGCAGTTCAGATACAGGCAAGGCGAGAAACGTGCGCTGGTGCTGTATTGGAGCGACAAGCGTCCAGACGCCGCCACCGTGTTGAGTATCCGCGAGTGTGGAAACGCGGCAGGGCTTGACGAGGTCGAATTTTACTTAAGATCAGAATACCAGGGCTTGTTTGCGTGCCATGATGTGACCCGCGAAAGCGTCGAAATGGAGAGGGAAGTATGACAAGCGAGATCGGCAACTACGCAAAGCACGCCCAATTCTGGGATTGGAGCGGGCACGACCGCACCGCCGAACACGATTATTGGTATACCTATGCCAAACGATACGGCAACAACGTCCTCCTCCCCATGTGCGCGTGGGGCGCGACCGGCGCGTATATGGCCGAGCGCGGCATGAGCGTGACGGCGTTTGACATCACGCCGGAGATGATCGCCGAGGGCGGGAAGCGCTTTGGCGATGTGCCGGGGCTTACGCTACGCGAAGGTGATGTGCGCGACTTCCGCTTCGACATTCCGCCCGCCGACTTTTGCTTCAGCATGGACTTCGGGCATCTCTTGACGATAGAGGACGTGAAAAGAGCACTCGCGTGTATCAACAACCACTTGCGGGACGGCGGCTGTATGGTCATCAAGACCGGCATGCGGACGCCCGGCGCGGCGTCGAGCGCACACCCGGGCGAAACCTTTTATCCACTGAAACAAATGTACCCGCACCTGAAAGTCTGGAAAACCGGCGACACCCGCATCGACGCCCAGACCGGCCGATGCCATATCGCGCAGACATTCTACGCAGAGGATGAGAGCGGCCACATTGAGAGCTTTGAGCACGCCTTTTATCTGCAAAGCTACACCCGCGATGAATGGTTGGAGGCGTTTCGCGAGAGCGGGTTTGAGGTCGCCGAGGAACGGGAGGACGGCGGCTCCTACATATTCGAGGCTGTGAAGGCAACGGAGGAAAAAAAGCGCTACAGTCCTACAGCCAACTTCGATCATCTGCAAACCCCGATCTACCGCTATGAAAACGTCACACTCTACAACGACAAGATCAACCTGGAACAGCCGAACAGCGGCTTTACGCAGTTCTACCGCTTCGATATCAACGCGGATGGCAACTGGGTGGGCGGCATCCATGTCTGGATCGGGTACACGATCAACATCCGCTATTGCGGGCAGATCGGCTACGAAATCAAGGAAGAGTACCGCAACCGTGGCTATGTGACGAAGGCCTGCCTCGCTCTGCGCCCATTTCTTGTTTGGTGC
The DNA here is from genome assembly GCA_031553225.1 of Eubacteriales bacterium. GTDB lineage: Bacteria > Bacillota > Clostridia > Christensenellales > UBA1750 > JAVBLU01. The sequence goes on along the minus strand of JAVBLU010000021.1, from coordinate 4,944 downwards.
GGTTACAAGCATGTGCTCATTGCCACCGACGAGAACAACGTTCCCTCCCGCCGCGTTTGCGAAAAAATCGGGGCGACGCTTAAGGAAACCGTCGATACGCCGGCGTGGACGGGCATGTACCGCGATGGCCAGCGCAGGACGTGCATTTATGAGTGGGCGGTGGAAGACGTCGCGCGCCAGCCCTTTCCAACGGGTTTGCGCCATGCAAGGATCGACTTGGCCGCTGACCGCGACTACATCCTTGAGCGGCACTGTCGCGTCAACTACGAATGCGACACCCCGTGGGCGCGCAAGAAATCCTACGAGGCGTACCGCGCGGACTGGTTTGCCAATACCGCCCAGCAAGACGGCTTTCTCTCCGCGCTGACCCAGAGCATGGATGACACGCGCACCATTGCTGAGATCATCAAAGCCGAATCGGGAGAGCCCGTGGGCTATCTATGGGTTCCCTTCCATGGGGAAGATGCGTCTTTCGTGTGGGCCGATGTGCAGGACATCTACGTCGAGGAAGCCTTCCGCAAAAGCGGCGTCGCATCGTACCTAATGGATTATGCCGAGAGAATGGCGAAGCACAGCGGCGCAAGGGTGATCCGCTCGGGCACGGGCTGCGAAAACATACGCTCGCAGGGATTGCACCGGAAGATGGGCTACTACCAGTATCGGTTCGAGTATGAAAAAGTATTGGAGGAGGACAAGGACGATGGTTAGTCTGCAAGGCGAAAAGGTGACTCTCGCCACGTTAGAACGTGTGGATTGCAAAAAGGTTTGGGAAGACACCGAGGTTGATTTTTCACAGCTCACCGAGCCGTTCATCGTGGGCCGGTCTTCCGCGAACGCGGATGAGTGGTTTGACGACATTCAAAAGAAGCAAGGCAATACGCACATACGACTTGGAATCTTCCTGGCCGATGGCACGGTCATCGGCGATATTGCCCTGCAAGACTTGGACTGGCAAAACCGCTGTTGCTCGCTGGGATACGGGCTGACGAAGCTTGAATATCGCAACAAAGGCTACACAACTGACGCGGCCAGGACGATGCTGCGGTATGGCTTTTGCCACCTCGGGCTGGAGCGGGTTTCGGCCAGCACGCAGGAAAACAACATCGGTTCGCAGCGCGTGCTGGAAAAATGCGGGTTTACGATGGAGGGGCGCGAGCGCAAGGCGAAATACTTTGCCGGGAGGCGGCACGACAGGCTTATTTACGGCTTGCTCGCGGAGGAATACACAGGAGGAAGCTCAACATGAAACACACCGACATCATCGCCGAGGACTGGAACCTTGGCTCGGACAAATATTACGGCAGAATCTACTCAGAAGGCATCATCGAAAGGTTTATCGCAGACCCCATGTGGGCGTTCCCGGTCGGCGTGCGCGAAATGCTGACCTCGGCGTTGCCCGATCTTCGCGGAAAGCGCGTGCTCGTGCCCTCCAGCGGCGACAACGGCGCGGTATTCGCGTTTCACCTGCTGGGCGCGAAAGTCACGTCGGCGGACATCGCCGAGCGGCAGCTTCATAATGCTAAAACCATTGCCGACGCGCAGGGCTGGGACATCGCTTTTGTTCAGGACGACACCATGAAGCTTGAGCGCATACCCAACGGCGCATACGACCTGGTCTACACGTCCAATGGTGTACATGTTTGGATCGACGATCTGCCCGCCATGTACCGCAGCATCCACCGCGTGCTCAAACCCGGCGGCAGCGCTATCATGTTCGAGACGCACCCGTTCATCCGCCCATTCGACGGCGACGCCGCCGATAAGGGACAGTTCGTCGTCAAGAAGCTGTACGAGAGCACCGGCCCGTTTGGCGAAGTACCCACATACGGCTGGCGCGTCATGGACTTGGTCAACGCCATGCTGGGCGCGGGGCTGACCATCCGGCACATGGAGGAGTTCCACTCGCAGCTAGGTTCCTTCGACTGCTGGTGGTACAAGACGACGGAGGAAGCCGAGGCCGACGGATACGCCAGGTTTGACTGGACGAAAAACCCCTTCGCGGCGCTGCCGCAGTGGGTTGGGTTTTCAGCAACAAAGGAGGATAAATAGCATGAGCGTCACACAAAGAAGATACAAGGTTCTTGCGGATTTTGAACGGGTTCATCGCTTTCTAGAGGAAACCTACGACCCGATTACACTAAACAGCTTTTTGTTGCCGCAATACTTCGAGTACGCGCACATGCACTCGTATTTTGATTATTTCAAAACCCATCATTTCGGGATTTGGGAGGATGATGGAAATATTGTAGGCATAGCATGCTTCGAAATGAAGATGGGCGACTGCCACATGCACGTCAAGAAAGGGTACGATGCGTTGCTTCCCGATCTACTAATGTGGGCGGAAAAGGAGCTGTCGGTTGCAGCCGGCGGCAAACACAGCCTGAAAGTATGGATCACCGATCGAGAGCCGGAGAAACAGGATTTGCTCAAAGCCAGCGGATATACGCTTGACGATACCGATCCCGTCAAGGTTTTTAACTATACCAAGCTATTTCTTGACCGAGCGCTTCCAAATGGGTTTTCTCTCATCGATGGATCAAACGTCGATTACATGAAGCTGCATCACTGTTTCTGGAAAGGCTTTGACCACGGCGATACCCCAGACGACGATGTTGACGGCAGGGTTTTCGGATGGAACGCGCCGCGTGCCGATCTGTCGCTGATGACCATCGTCGTCGCGCCGGACGGCGAGTACGCCTGTGCGCTGGGCATGTGGCTGGACGAGAGGAATGGTTACGCCTACCTGGAACCCCTGGCCACCGTGCCGAAGTACCGCCGCATGGGTTTGGCGACCGTCGCGCTGACCGCGGCCATGAAAAAGACGAAATCGCGGGGCGCGAAGTATTGCTTTGGCGGATCACGTGAGTTCTACACCTCCATCGGCTTTGACATCCTATGTAACCGTGAATTGTGGAAAAAGGAGTGGTGACGGTGATCGTCATCAAAACCCACGACGTCACCCTGTACGGCGGTAACGATGTCGATATCGTGCTGCGTCCGCTGTGCGACGAGCACCTGCCGCTTCTCTACAAATGGTGCGCCGACCCGGCGGTTCTCTTCTGGACGGAGGGCGGCACGGCGGACACCAATCTTTCCTATGGGCCGAACACCGTTCACCAAATCTATGGCGGCGTGTCGAAGAACGCCTTTTGCTTCCTGATTGAGGCGGACGGCGTTCCCATCGGCGAGTGCTGGTTGCAGAAGATGAACCTGCCTGAAGTAAAGGCCCTGTACCCCGAAAGTATGGATGTCCGGCGCATCGACATGTCCATCGGGGAAAAGGCCTATTGGGGCAAGGGCATCGGCACGCAGTTCATCGGCATGATGGTGGACTTCGCGTTTTGCGGCGAGCATGTGGACGTGCTCCATTGCTTCTGCGAGGATTACAATGTCCGCAGCCGCAGGATGTGGGAGAAGCACGGCTTTGCGCGGATTCTTGAAGAACCGCTGACGCCCCAGCCGCAGAAGGGACGGTGGCAGTACCACTATCGGCTGACCCGCCAGGAATTCATGGAGCGCCGCCGCGTTCGCGTTCCCGCCGATAAGACATTCTCGCTGCCCCTCGCAGATCTTCAGCCCAGTCAGCTGTACATCAGCGAGGGTAAGTTGCGGCTGGTGCGGGAGTGGTTCGATCCGGCAAGCAAAGAAAGCTTTGACCCGATCCCCGTGAGACGCTTTGAGGGCCACACTCTCATGACCGACGGCCACACCCGCGCCGTCGCGGCGCATTTGGCGGGCTGGGAGAGCGTTCCGGTTTACTGGGACGAGGACGACCTCGACATGCGCGCCTACGCGATGGACGTTCGGTGGTGCGATGAGGAAGGCATTCGCAGCCCCATCGACTTGACTCAAAGGATCGTGCCTCACGTGGAATACGAGCGTCTGTGGCGGAAACGGTGCATGGAGATGGTGTTGGATTAGTCATCAACGCGATGGTCTATCATGATATGTAGTTTGTACTGAGTCAAAAAAGCCGAGCGCATAATGACGCGCTTGGCTTTTAATGCAAGACTCCTGTGGTATTGCAAAGTATAAACTCGTCTTCGTTAATCTCTTCGACAATCTCCTGATATATGTCCTGGAAGTCCGCGAAAAACTCAAGAGCCATCATTGCCACTCCTTCGGGAGTGGCGGTGAACGCATCCATTTCCGGAGGCAACGGGTGATCTGTGATGAGGACCAACAGCTTGACCATGAATACGCATTGAGCATAGTTTCCGGCTTCGTATTGCTGCTCGTACTGGTCGAGGATGAGCAGGACATCGATGTCTTTGTCGATCAGGCCGCCGACGATGGGGGACGCAAATAGACCACTGAAAAGGTTGATGTTGTTTTGCAAAAAGTTGAGCTCATCCATACTGGTACCAGCTCCAATCATGTAAATTAGGGAACACAAAAATCCCGCAAACGCACTGTTTGCGGGATTTTTGTGGTGCTCTTAACCAGATTCGAACTGGTGACCTCGTCCTTGCCAAGGAGAATGACAGCGGTTTCTGCAGTGTTTCGCTGTATTCTGTGATCCGATCAAATCCCCATTTCACAGGGTTTTCAGTCCGTTGTATAGTCTGGCGTTGTCTTGCGTGCGGTTCAGTTTGGCACACCATTTAGGGTCAGGTTTAGGGTCATAGTGACTTTTATTTAGGGTCATTTTATTTAGGGTAAAACTGCAATGTTTCAGGGTCAGGTCTCTGGGAGTAGGGCATCCTCCTTTGTAGGATGCTTGCAAGGGTGCCTATCATTCTAATAATTCTCTTGACGCGTATGATTAGAATGATTAAAATGGTAGCAGAATGAGTAAAACACGAGGTGATGCATTGTGCTCATGGAAAATGTGACGACCGAATTCAAACGCGAATATGTAGCCGATATCAGCAAGACGGTCATCGCCTTCGCTAACACAAATGGCGGCGTGATCTACATTGGGATCACCGACGACGGCAGCGT
>JAVBLU010000062.1:0-16084 GCA_031553225.1 Eubacteriales bacterium | reverse complement strand
CGGCGCGGCGGGCGCGGCCGTCTGAATAGGTGCGGACGCGGCTGTCTGAACGGGCGCAGGTGCGGGCGCGGCGGCTTCCTCTTGCAGGGCGGTCAGGCGCACGCGGGCGGCGCGGCCGCCGATCAGGCCGAACAGGCCTTTCTGCGGTTCCTCCAGAACCTCTACGCGTACCTGGTCCTGGCGCAGGGAAAGCGTCTCCAAGCCTGCGGCGACGGCTTCCTCCACGGTGCGTCCGGTGCGCTCGATGCTCAACATGCACAGGCCTCCTTATTTGACGGCGGGGAGGGCGGCTTTTTCGGCTCGCTGTTCCATGTATTTGAAAGCGAGCTGCTGAAGCAACTCGATAAGCGACGAGGTAACCCAGTACAGCGTAAACACCGTGTTGCCCGTGGCGCAGAAGAACACGTACATCAGCGGCATAATCTTCGTGAAGGTGTTCATCATGCCCTGCTGCTGGCCGGGCTGGGTCGGCTGGCTCTGCATCTGCATGGCGGGGTTTACCTTGGTGGTAAGCAGCTGAATGCCGCCGGCCAAAAGGGGCAGAATGAACCAGCCGTTCTTCAGCTTGGAAAAGGCCTCCATGGTGGCGGCCATCACGCTTTGGTAGTTGGCCTTGATGGACTCAACCGCCGCCGCCGTCAGGATGGAGTTGCCGTTCACGGCGCGCAGGGCGTTGATGACGGAGATATCCGGAATGACCGGAGACCAGAAATTGTCGGGCTGCCAAACGTTGTTAATCCACAAAAACCGCTCGGGCGTGAACACGCCGCCGGCCTGCACGTTCTGGAACATGATGACCAGCTGCTCGTTCCCAAGCGTTCTCATCACGGAGATAAGAACGAAGAAAAGCGGCATGGTGAGCAGCACGGGAAGGCACCCGGACAGGGGGTTAAACTTTTCCTTCTTGTACAGCTCCATGGTTTTTTGGTTCTTGCGCTCGGGGTCGTTTTGGTATTTTTTGTTGATCTCGTCCACCAGGGGCTGCATGGCGCGCTGCTTGCGCATGGAGTTGCGCTGCGCCAAAGCCGTGGGGAAGATGACGATCTTGAAGACGATCGTCAGGAGGATGATGGCGACGCCGTAATTGCCAACCCAACCGTAGATGAAGTTGAGCGCGGCAAAGATCCACTCGTTTAGAAAGTTCAATGCGCATCCTCCTTGGTGTGCCCATGGCGGCAGCGGCAGGGACGCTGGGGAACGGGGTCCAGGCCTCCGCGGCCGAAAGGGTTGCACCGGGCGATGCGCCAGGCGGCCATCAACCCGCCCCGAAGGACGCCAAAGCGGTCAATGGCCTCGTAGGCATATTCCGAGCAGGTGGGCAGGAAGCGGCATGCGGGCGGAAGCCCCGGCGAGATGCGCAGGCGGTAAAAGCGGATGAGGGCCAGCGCGGCGCGCTTCACGGCTTTGGCCGGTACGAGCCGCTTCGCCGAAGCAGGCCCTGCAAACCCTGCCGCAAAGCGGCAAAGCTTGCCGCCGCGGCCGGAGCGCGGGCCACCACGATGTACTGCGCGGCCTTCAGCTGGGGCGCTTCCTGGCGGAATATCTCGCGCAGGCGGCGCTTCACCAGGTTGCGCGTAACGCTTTTGCCCACCTTGCGGCTGACCGAGAACCCAACCTGCAGCCGCGCGCCCTTCACCTGCAGAAGCGAAAGCTCCGAACAGGCGACGGACCTGCCGCGCCGGTACACGTAAGCAAACTGCGCGCGGCGGCGCAGCCGGTACTGCGGCTGCATGGCAACACACTCCCCGCGGGCCGCTTGTCAGCCGTTTACGCCGAGATGATCTTGCGGCCCTTCAGGCGCCGGCGGGCAAGCACGTTGCGGCCGTTGCGCGTCTTCATGCGCTGGCGGAAGCCGTGCACCTTCTGGTGCTGGCGAACCTTCGGCTGATAGGTCATCTTCATGGGAAAGCACTCCTTTTATGGAAGGCGCGCGCGCCTTTTCAATCACTTTGCCACAATAGCCTTTGTATTATAGCCAGAGGCCACCAGCCTGTCAAGTGAAACCGTTGCATTGCCCGGCCGCTCGTCGTATAATCAAGAAAGATTGTACGCCGTACACACGGAAAGGATGAAACGACATGGCGCGAGGCGGTTTTCCCGGCATGGGCGGGGGCAATATGCAGCAGATGATGATGAAGGCGCAGCGCATGCAGCAGGAGATGCAAAAAGCGCTGGACGATATCGAGGCGCGCTCCTTTACCGCCAGCGCGGGCGGGGGCGTCGTCAGCGTTACCATGACCGGCAAGCGGCAGCTGCAGGCCCTGTCCATCAAGCCCGAGGCTCTGGACAAGGACGACGTGGAGATGCTGCAGGACCTGATCATCGCCGCCGTGAACGAAGCGCTGCACCAGGTGGAGGACGCGACGCAGTCCGCCACCGCCCGCTTAACCGGCGGGATGAATATTCCGGGGCTGTAGGCCGTGGCGGACATTGAGCCCATCGAGCGCATGACGGCGCGCCTTGCGCGGCTGCCCGGCATCGGGCGCAAGACCGCGCAGAGGCTGTGCTATCATATCCTCTCCATGCCCGAGGCGGACGTGCGCGAGCTTGCCGAGGCCATCTGGCAGGGCAAAAAGCGCGTAAAAACCTGCGCGGCCTGCGGCAACTACGCTCAGGACGAGCTGTGCGTGGTGTGCCGCGACCCGGAGCGGGACGGCCGCGTTTTGTGCGTGGTGCGCGACCCGCGCGACGTGGCGGCCATCGAGCGCATGCGCGACTACCGCGGCCGCTACCACGTGCTGCACGGCATCATATCGCCCATGGAGCACGTCTCGCCCGAGGACATCCGTATCAAGGAACTTGTGCAGCGGGTGCGCGATGAGGCGGTGCAGGAGGTTATTTTGGCCACCAACCCCGACATCGAGGGCGAGGCCACCGCCGCCTACATCGCCCGGCTGCTGCGGCCAAGCGGCGTAAAGCTCACGCGCATCGCCCGCGGCGTGCCCATCGGCGGCGATTTGGAGTATACCGACGAAATCACCCTCCTGAAGGCCATGGAGGGCCGTCTGGAGGTGTAGCCGGGGAGGCGGATCCGCCTTTATGCAGCGCTTTGCGCGCCCGTTGTATTTGCTGCGCCAGGACGCGCTCTCCCTTTTGTATCCGCGCGTCGTCTGCGCGGGATGCGGCGCACGTGCGCCCTTATCCGGCGCCCTGTGCGGCGATTGCCTGTGCGCGCTTGCGCCCGCCCTGAACCCGCCGCGCCCGCATGGGTGCGCGGAGTACCTGGCGGGCTTTTCCTACGAAGGCGCGGCCGGGGCCATGGTGCGCGGCCTCAAGTACGGCGGGCGGCGCGATCTCGCCCTGCCCATGGCGCGGCTGCTTGTGCAGGCGCTTGCGGGGCGCGGCGTCTTCTTCGGCGCGGACGCGCTGTGCCCCGTGCCTCTTCATGCCCGGCGCATGCGCGAGCGCGGCTTTAACCAGTCGCAGGACATCGCGGCCGCCTTGTGGGCCCTGGGCGGACCGGCAGTGCTGCCCGCGCTTGAGCGCGTGCGCAACACGCATCCGCAGGCCGGCCTTTCGCGGCCGGAGCGGCTCACGAACGTGTCCAGCGCCTTTGCCGCCCGCCTGCCTGTGCGCGGTCAATCCATCGTTGTGGTGGACGACGTGTCCACCACCGGCGCGACGCTCGCCGCCTGCTGCCAGGCGCTTGCCGCCGCGGGCGCGGCGCGCGTGTTTTGCCTAACGGTATGCTACACGCCCCCACACGGCAGCGACGACCCGTGCGACGCGCCCTGACAGCCGATTCTGTGCACCTCGCTCACAGAAAATGTTAAATACTGGTAATTTATATCGGTTTTTATGATAAGAGCGCCCAATCCTGGCCATAAATGTCATGCAATTTGAAAAGAATTTTGGCGAAACGTGGCTTGTTCTGCTTTCACATATTGCATTCATGGAAAATGTAGCGTAAAATCAATGTTACGCTGTACGCGGGAAAGCCGCGTGGCTGAATACTTTGCGGGGGGAACTCCATACATGTCCATGTACGTCGACGAAACTCTTACCTGTCGGGATTGCGGCGCCGAGTTCGTGTTCACCGCTGGTGAGCAAGAATTCTACGCCCAGCGCGGCTTCCAGAACAAACCCACCCGCTGCAAGAGCTGCCGCTCCGCTCGCAAGAGCACGTCCGGCGGCCAGGAAGGCCAGCGCGAGATGTACGAGACGGTGTGCGCCGGCTGCGGCGGCCCCGCTCGCGTGCCCTTTGTGCCCCGTACGGACCGCCCCGTTTACTGCTCGGCCTGCTTCTCCGCCAACCACCAGCGCTAATCGGTTTCCTTCATAACGCATCATTCGCTGTTTTCTCTTGGCAGGCCCTTCGCGAAAAGCGGACGGCCTGCCTTTTTACCGCCGCGCTCGCTTATGCACTTTATGCATTGCTTTTCCTCAGATTTTCACGATACATGCATAGCGAATCGTATCCTGTGCACAAAAAACTATAACATTACGCTCGAAACGACGGTTATGCACAGGGTTATCCACACTATCCACAGCCCTGCGTATGCGCCGTGAACCTGCATTACAGCGTGCATATGCATAAACGGCATGCGCCGCTCCGTGCGACGGGCAGTTTTTTTCCGCCCGGCGGGCGATACGGCTTGACAAGCGGTGATCTGCGTGATATCGTATGTAAGCCTGTTTCCACCAGGTTATTGTTTTCGTGCAAGGAGGTGCCGTAAAAATGCGCGTGAAGATTACGCTGGCCTGCCCGGAATGCAAGCAGCGCAATTATAACTCCATGAAGAACAAGAAGAGCGACCCGGATCGCCTGGAGATGAACAAGTATTGCCCGTTCTGCCGCAAGCACACCCCGCATAAGGAGACCCGCTGACAACCTGCCTTGCGCCGCGTCCGCGCCCGCCTTGCTAGGATATGATGCGGCGAACAGCGCGGCCCACGGCGTGAAAGCCCGGCGGACGCCGGGGTTTTAGGCGAAAGACAAGGAAGGGTTGCTCATGAGCAAGGATTTGACGCCAACCACCGCCCCCGCCAAGGGCAGGTTCACCGGCATGGCCAAGCGCCGCGCCGATGATAAGAAGCTTCGGCCCAAGGTCTTCTCCGGCCCCTGGTTCGCGCGTTTGTGGCAGGGTATCGTGAAACCCATTCGCGAAACCGCCGCGGAGCTGAAGAAAGTGACCTGGCCCACCCGCCAAGAGCTCATTACGTACACGATCATCGTATGCGTATTCGTGGTCGTCATCGCCGCGGTCGTCGGCGTGTTCGATCTGGGCTTTACGGCGATCTACAAAGCCGTATTCTAGTGGAGGCTTTCACACATGCCTGATGAAGCGCGCTGGTACGTCGTACACACCTACTCGGGTTACGAGAATAAGGTGAAGGCCAACCTGGAAAAGACCGTGGAGAACCGCGGCCTGCAGGAGTTGGTTCAGGAAGTGCGCGTTCCCATCGAGGAAGCCATTGAAACCAAGAACGGCAAGCGTCACGTCGTTCAGCATAAGGTGTACCCCGGCTATGTTATGGTCAAAATGGTCATGACGGACGAGAGCTGGTACGTGGTGCGCAACACGCGCGGCGTTACCGGGTTCGTCGGCTCGGGCACCAAGCCCATTCCCCTCACGGAAACCGAGGTGGAGCAGATGGGCGTGGACCGCACCGCCTCGCGTTTTGGCATGGTGGTGGGCGAGCACGTGCGCGTCACCTCCGGCCCGCTGGAGGATTTCATCGGGCTCATCGAGCTCATCGACATGGAGCACCAGAAGGTGCGCGTCACCGTCTCCATGTTCGGCCGGGACACGCCGGTGGAGCTTGAGTTTACGCAGGTGGCCAAACTTTAACATCGACTTTACCCTAATTGGTTGTTACCGCCGCACTTTGGGAGGGGCGCTCCGCTCCGTCTACCAAGCGGCGACCGTTACAGGAGGTGGCACCCCATGGCCAAGAAGATCACCGCGATCGTCAAGCTCCAGGTCAACGGCGGCAAGGCTACGCCCGCGCCCCCGATCGGCCCCTCGCTCTCGCCCCATGGCATCAACATCATGGGCTTTTGCAAGGAGTTTAACGAGCGCACCGCCAAGCAGGTCGGGTATATCATCCCCGTCGTGCTGACCATCTACCAGGACCGCTCCTTCACCTTTATCACCAAGACGCCCCCCGCCGCCGTGCTCATCAAGAAGGCCGTGGGCATCGAGTCCGGTTCCGGCACGCCCAACAAAACCAAGGTGGCCCAGCTGTCCCGCGCCAAGCTGCGCGAGATTGCCGAGCAGAAGATGGCCGACTTAAACGCCGCCAGCATTGAAGCCGCCATGAGCATGATCGCCGGGACAGCCCGCTCCATGGGCGTCACCGTTGCCGAATAATCCCCCCGTGGGAGGGGCGCCGCGTGCGTCCCGCCTGCACCACAAGGAGGTTTACCTACTATGAAACGCTCTAAAGCTTATCAGGAGAGCGCCAAGCTCATCGACCGCATGCGCCTGTACGATCCGCAGGACGCTATGGATTTGGCCATCAAAACCGCCAAGGCCAAGTTCGACGAAACCATCGAGATGTCCATTCGCCTGGGCGTTGACCCCCGCCACGCCGATCAGCAGGTGCGCGGCACGGTCGTTCTGCCCCACGGCACCGGCCGCACCGTGCGCGTTCTGGTTTTCGCCAAGGGCGACAAGGCCGCCGAGGCGCTGAAGGCCGGCGCGGACTTTGTGGGCGCCGAGGACATGGTGCAAAAGATCCAGCAGGAGAACTGGTTCGATTTTGAGGTGTGCGTTGCCACGCCGGACATGATGGGCGTCGTTGGCCGCCTCGGCCGCGTACTGGGCCCCAAGGGCCTCATGCCCAACCCCAAGTCCGGCACCGTTACCATGGACGTGGAGCGCGCCATCACCGAGATCAAAGCCGGTAAGGTGGAGTACCGCGTGGACAAGGCGGCTATCGTGCACGTGCCCATCGGCAAACGCTCCTTCGGCGTGGAAAAGCTTACGGAAAACCTCACCACCCTGATGGACGCCGTAAACAAGGCCAAGCCGGCCGCCGCGAAGGGCGCGTACCTGAAGTCCGTCGTGGTGTCCTCCACCATGGGTCCGGGCATCAAGATCAACAGCCTGAAGTTCTAAGCGGCGCGCGGTGCTGCGCATGGGTTGACAGGGGGCGCCGCCCCCTTCCGCCCCCGCCTACGAATTCATCCTTTGGAACCCTTATGAGTCCGGCCGCAGCGCGGCCGGACTCAATGATTCAGGAGAGCGCATCTAAAACAAACCGGGCGGCGATGGACGCCGCCCGGTTTTCCCGCCCGCTGCGGGCAGGGTAAGGCGGTCCCTGCCCTGTGCGGCGCGCGGGCGAAGGGGTTTGCGGAATGCGCAGTGCGGTGTTGCGCTGCCCGCCAAGCAGCGCTTTGCCGTGCGGCTGATGAAACGGCGCTTCCCCGCCTGCCCCGAAGGCCCGGCGGCTGTCAACCGCCGCCGGGCCTTCGCTGCTTGAATTTGCACGTCCGCCGCCCGCGAACGAATCATTCTTCATTCCCCAAGGGGGATCCAAGGGATGAAACCACTTGGCGGGCGGGCGGAGGGCGGCGCCCTCCGCGCTTGCGCGTCGGCTACCGCGCTGCTACCGCGCTACTCCTCGCCGCCGCCTACTTCCTCCGCCTCGCGCGCCAGTTTGGCGACGGTAACGACGCTGTGGCCCTCGGAGGGGCGCATGAGGATGACGCCCTGCGTGTTGCGGGAGAGGGAGGAGATACCCGAGACGGGCATGCGGATGATGACGCCGTCGGAGGCGATGAGCATGATGTCCTCGTCCTCGTGCACGAGCAGCTGCCCCGCAAGCAGGCCGGACTTGTCGGTTAAGCGCATGGCCAGAATGCCTTTGCCGCCGCGGCCCTGCACGCGGTATTCATCGATGGGCGTGCGCTTGCCCAGCCCGTTCTGGGTTACCGAGAGCACTTGACACGTGGCGTCGATGACGGCCAGATCGACCACTTCGTCGTTGTCCGAGAGGTTGACGGATTTGACGCCCTGCGCGGTGCGGCCCATGGCGCGGATGTCGCCCTCTTCAAAGCGGATGGCCATGCCCTGGCGGGTGCCCATGAGCAGCTCGGAGCCGCCCTGCGTGAGCACGACGCCCAGCAGCGTGTCCTGCTCGCGCAGGGAGATGGCGATAAGGCCGCCGCGCCGCATGTTGCGGAACTCAGAGAGCGCGGTTTTCTTGATGAGGCCGAAGCGGGTGGCCATGACCAGGTAACGGTCGTCGTCGGAGGGAGGCAGGGGGATAACGGCCGTCACCTTTTCCTCGCCCGAGAGCTGCAACAGATTGACGATGGCCGTGCCGCGGGCCGCGCGGCCGGCTTCGGGGATGCGGTAACAGGGCAGGGAGAACACGCGCCCCTGGTTCGTAAAGAACATGATGTCCGTGTGCGTGGTGGTCACGAACAGCTGCTCCACAAAATCTTCCTCGCGGGTGGAGAGGCCGGTCACGCCGCGGCCGCCGCGGCGCTGGGCGCGGTATTCGGCGGATGCCGTGCGCTTGACGTAGCCAAAGTGGGTCAGCGTAACGGCCATGTCCTCCTCCTGGATGGTGTCCAGGATATCGATCTCGTCCTCGACGGGTTCGATGGAGGTGCGGCGGGGGTCGTCCCCGTACTTTTCCTTCACGATGAGCAGTTCCTCGCGGATGATGTCCAGAACCATCTGCGGGTTCTCCAGCACCAGCCGGTAATGGGCGATGAGGGCCTGCAGCTCGCCGTACTCTTCCAGCAGCTTTTCCCGTTCAAGGCCGGTTAAGCGGGCAAGGCGCATGTCCAAAATGGCCTGGGCCTGTTTTTCCGAGAACGCGAACTGCTCCATAAGAGCCGTGCGGGCCGCTCCGGTATCGCGGTTGGCGCGGATACAGGCGATGACGGCGTCGATCATGTCCAGCGCGCGCAAGAGGCCCTGCAGAATGTGGGCGCGCTCCTCGGCCTTGTTCAGGTCAAAGCGCGTGCGGCGGGTGACGACGTCCTGCTGATGCACGATGTAGTGGCCCAGCACATCCTTCAGGCTGAGCACGCGCGGCTCGCCATCCACAAGGGCCAGCATGATCACCCCGAAGGTGTCCTGCATCTGCGTATGTTTGTACAGAAGGTTCAGGACGATCATGGGGGAGACGTCCTTCTTCAGCTCGATGACGATGCGCATGCCGTCGCGGTCGGACTCGTCGCGCAGGTCGGCGATGCCTTCGATGCGCTTGTCGGTGACCAGCTCGGCAATTTTTTCCACCAGGCGGGCCTTGTTCACCTGATAGGGGATCTCCGTGACCACGATGCGCTGGCGGTTGTTCGGCATGGCCTCGATCTCGGCTTTAGCGCGCACAAGGATGCGGCCGCGGCCGGTGGCGTAGGCCTGGCGGATGCCGGACGCGCCCATAATCATGCCGCCGGTGGGAAAATCCGGGCCGGGCAGATGAGCCATCAGGTCGTACACGTCGCAGTCCGGGTTATCGATTAAGTGAACCGCTGCGTTGATCGTCTCGCTCAGGTTGTGCGGGGGGATGTTCGTGGCCATACCGACGGCGATGCCGCCCGAGCCGTTCACCAAAAGGTTGGGAAAGCCGGCGGGCAGCACGGCGGGCTGCACCGTGGTTTCGTCGAAGTTCGGGTAGAAATCCACGGTCTCCTTATCGATGTCGCGCACCATCTCCATGGCGATTTTGGACATGCGGGCCTCGGTGTAGCGCATGGCCGCCGCGGCGTCGCCGTCCACCGAGCCGTAGTTGCCCTGTCCGTCCACGAGCATCTTGCGCATGGAGAAGGGCTGCGCCATGCGTACCATGCTCTCGTACACGGCGCTGTCGCCGTGCGGATGGTACTTGCCCAGCACGTCGCCCACGATGCGGGCGGACTTGCGGTAGGGCTTGTCGGGCGTTAAGGACAGCTCGTGCATGGCGTACAGGATGCGCCGGTGCACGGGTTTGAGGCCGTCGCGCACGTCCGGCAGGGCGCGGTTGATGATGACCGACATCGCGTAGGACATGAAGCTTTGCTTCAGCTCTTTCTCGATGTCGATGGAGAAGGTGTTCTGTCCGTCGGACTGCAAGATCAATTCCTCCTGTAGAACGCACCTGCGATAAGTATGGGCGGGGTTACACGTCCAGGTTTTCCACCAGGCGGGCGTTTTCCTCGATGAACTCGCGGCGGGGCTCCACCCGCTCGCCCATCAGCAGGGAGAACACCTCGTCCGCGGCGATGGCGTCCTTGATGTCCACGCGCAGAAGCGTGCGGGTCTGCGGGTCCATGGTGGTTTGCCACAGCTGCTCGGCGTTCATCTCGCCCAGGCCCTTAAAGCGGGATACGGTGATGTCGCGGCCGTTCCCCCACTCGCGGCGCAGGCTTTCAAGGGCGGCGTCGTCGAAACAGTAGCGTTCCTGTTTGCCGCGCATGGCCTTGTAGAGCGGCGGCTGGGCGATGAACACGTGGCCGCCCTCCACGAGCGGGCGCATGTAGCGGTAGAAGAAGGTGAGCATCAATATGCGGATGTGCGAGCCGTCCACGTCCGCGTCCGTCATGCAGATGATGCGGTTGTAGCGCAGCTTTTGCGGGTTAAAGTCCTCGCCGATGCCCGCGCCGAAAGCCGTGATCATGGCCTTGATCTCGTTGTTGCCCAAAATCTTGTCCAAACGGGTTTTTTCCACGTTGAGAATTTTGCCGCGCAGGGGCAATATGGCCTGAAAGGCGCGGTCGCGGCCGGACTTGGCCGAGCCGCCGGCCGAGTCGCCCTCCACAAGGAAGATTTCGCACAGCGCCGGGTCGCGCTCGGAGCAATCGGCCAGCTTGCCGGGCAGAGAGGTGGAGTCAAGGGCGGACTTGCGGCGGGTCAAATCGCGCGCCTTGCGCGCCGCCTCGCGCGCGCGCGGCCATCAGGCACTTGTCCACAATCATGCGGCCAACGGACGGGTTCTCCTCCAGAAACGTTGAAAGCCCGCCGGCGATGATCTCGTCCACCACGCCGCGCACCTCGCTGTTGCCCAGCTTGGTCTTGGTCTGGCCCTCAAACTGCGGTTCGGTCAGGCGCACGGACACGATGGCCGTGAGGCCCTCGCGGATGTCCTCGCCGGAGAGGTTTTGGTCGGCGGCCTTTAAGAAGCCGCGGCCGCGCGCGTAATCGTTCACCACGCGCGTCAGCGCCCGGCGGAAGCCTTCCAGGTGCGTGCCGCCCTCGTGCGTGTGAATGTTGTTGGCGAAGGTGTACACGGTTTCGTTGTAGTCGTCGTTGTACTGCATGGCCACCTCGGCCTGCACGCTGCCCTGCTCGCCCCCAAAGTACATGGGCTCGGGGTGGAGCACCTCCTTGTTTTTGTTCAAGTACTGAACGAAGGAGACGATGCCCCCCTCAAAGAAGTAGGACTTGTGCTGTTCCTGGCCCTCGCGCTCGTCGGACAGGGTGATGCGCAGCCCGCGGTTTAGGAAGGCCATCTCGCGCATGCGGGCGCGCAGGGTGTCAAAGCTGTAGTCAAGCGTTTCAAACACGTCCGCGTCGGCCAAATAGCTGACGCACGTGCCCGTCTCCTGCGTTTGGCCGACCACCACCAGCGGCCCCTGCGGGACGCCGCGGCGGTAGTGCTGCTCAAAGATTTTGCCGTCCTGGCGCACCAGAACGCTGAGCTCCTGCGAGAGGGCGTTCACCACCGACAGCCCCACGCCGTGCAGCCCGCCGGACACTTTGTAGCCCTCTCCGCCGAACTTGCCCCCTGCGTGCAGCTTGGTAAGGCATACCTCAACGGCGGAGATGCCCATCTTGGGGTGCATGCCCGTGGGAATGCCGCGGCCGTTGTCGGTGACGGTTAAGCGGTTGCCCTGGCCGATTGCGATCTCCACGTGCGTGCAAAAGCCCGCCATGGCTTCGTCCACGGCGTTGTCCACCAGCTCGTATACCAGGTGGTGCAGGCCCCGGGCGTCCGTGGAGCCGATATACATGCCCGGCCGGCGGCGCACGGCCTCCAGCCCCTCCAGCACCTGGATCTGGCTTTCGTCATAGTGTCCGCGGGATGTTTGGTCCATGGTTATCCTCCCATACTGGATGTGGAAAACAAGCTGACGCGCCGCACCTGCGCAAGCCTGTGGCGCAGGGCGGCGGGGGAAAGCGGCGAGGGATACGCGCGCGAGGGCCCCCGGCCGGCGCACAGAACGACGGAAGCGGGCGTTTCATCCAAGGCGCTGCCCGGCCGGCAGGGGGGGACGGCGGCCGTCTGGGGGAAACCGCCTGCGGCGGCAATGCGCGCGTCGAACACGGCCACGATGTCCTTAACGGGCACCACCACGTCACGGCCCAAATGCACGATCATGAAGGCGCTCCTTCCGCAAAAAACCGCCCGCATACCTCATGCTGCGCGGCGTTTGTCTTCTTATTATTATACACGAAAACATGCGGTTTTGAAAGAGGTTGACAAAAGAAAAATGCGCGCTTTGCGGCCGCCTCGCCAGGGTTGTAAAATGAAAACGAAGCGTGTACAATACAAAGAAAGGCCAAATGCGTTTGGCATACTAAGGAGGAAATAAGCCATGCCCGTCAAGAGCGACAAAAAGGTCCGCATCGGCATTATCGGCTGCGGCGGCATTGCCAACGGCAAGCACATGCCCGCGCTCTCCAAGCTGAGCGACGTGGAGATGGTCGCCTTCTGCGACATCATCGTATCGCGCGCGCAGGAGGCGGCTCTCAAGTACGGCGTGAAGGACGCGAAGGTATTTGAGAACTATCAGGACCTGCTCGCCCTCAAGGAGATCGACGTTGTGCACGTGCTCACGCCCAACGCCAACCACGCGCCCATCACCGTGGACGCGCTGAACGCCGGCAAGCACGTCATGTGCGAAAAGCCCATGGCCAAAACGTCCGCCGAAGCCCAGCAGATGCTGGACACGGCCAAGAAGACGGGCAAGAAGCTCACCATCGGCTACCAGAACCGCTTCCGTGCCGACAGCCGCTACATGAAGCAGCTGTGCGACGCGGGCGATCTGGGCGAGGTGTATTACGCGCGCGCGCAGGCCATCCGCCGCCGCGCCGTGCCCACCTGGGGCGTGTTCCTGGACGAGGAGAAACAGGGCGGCGGGCCCCTCATCGACATCGGCACGCACGCGCTGGACCTCACGCTGTGGATGATGAACAACTACGAGGTGGACTATGTGGTGGGCACCTCCTACCGCAAGCTCGCCGACACCAAGGACGCTGCCAACGCCTGGGGCCCCTGGGATCCCAAGAAGTTTACGGTGGAGGACGCGGCCTTCGGCTTTGTGCGCATGAAGAACGGCGCCACCATCTTCCTGGAAGCCAGCTGGGCGCTGAACACCCTGCTGGTGGACGAGGCCAAGACCATCCTGTGCGGCACCAAGGCCGGCGCGGACATGCTCGGCGAGGGCGACAACTGTCTGCGCGTCAACGGCGAGCGCTTCTCGCGCATGTACACCACCATCCCCGAGCTGAAGGCCGGGGGCGTTGCGTTCTATTC
Source organism: Eubacteriales bacterium (assembly GCA_031553225.1). Classification (GTDB taxonomy): domain Bacteria; phylum Bacillota; class Clostridia; order Christensenellales; family UBA1750; genus JAVBLU01. The sequence continues at coordinate 2,665 of JAVBLU010000062.1, read as the reverse complement.
GGGCGGGGGGTCCGGCTCGCCCGCGGAGCTGGAAGCCCGCATGTGGATCGACCACGTGAAGGACGACAAGAAGCCCCTCATCACCAAGCCAGAGCAGGCCATCGTCGTTACGCAGATTCTGGAAGCCATCTACAAGTCCGCCAAGATCGACGCAGCCGTCAAGTTCTAGCTGTATACGGCGCGTATCGGGTGTCTTCGGGGCGGGCGAAGGCCCGCCCCTGTTTTTGCTAATCTTCCCGACGGGGAGGGAATGGGCCGTGAACCAGGAGCAGCTCTGGGCGCTTCGCGCTTTTTTGGACGCGGAAGGAAAGCTGCGCTGTATGCCAGCGCGCAGACGCCTGCGCGGCCTTGCGCTCGCCTATGTGGCGTCGCGCTTTGCCGCGGGCGTGGAGTACACGGAAAAGCAGGTGAACCGCATCGTTACCGACGCGCACGCGTTCGGCGACTACTTTCTTGTGCGGCGCGAGCTGGTGGACTGGGGGTTCCTGCAGCGCACGCGGGACGGCGCGCGCTACTGGGTGAACCCAAACGCGCCGCGTTTTGAGGGGGAAGACCCTTGAGGGAGACGCTTTACCTTATGCGCCACGGGCAAACGCAGTGGAACCAGGAGAAGCGCATCCAAGGCCAGAGCGACTCCCCCCTGTTGCCGCAGGGGGAGACGCAGGCGCTTCTATATGCAAAGCGGCTGGCGCACCTGCGCGCGCAGCGCATCATCTGCAGCCCCAGCGGCCGCGCCGCGCACACCGCGCAATTGGTGAGCGGCGGCCGGCTGCCCATCCAGACGGACGCCCGCCTGATGGAGATCGCCCTGGGCGCATGGGAGGGGCATACCTGGCAGGAGGTCTTCGCCCGCTGGCCGAAGGAAGCCGACCTGTACCGCAACGATCCGACAAACTACGCGCCCCACCCGGGCGCGGAAAGCATCGCCGACGTGCGGGCCCGGGTGCGCGGCTTCCTGAACGACGAGCGGGTGTGGCAGGCCCCCACCCTCGTGGTCACACACGGCGTTACGCTGCGCTGTATCTGCGCCGAGCTCAAAGGCGCAATGGACGTATGGTCGCTTCCCTTCATGCTCTCCTGCTGCCACTGCGAGGTGAACCGTACAAACGGCGCCCTGTCCGTCGGCCTCTTTAATGAAACCAGGCACCTGGAGGACGGCTACGGTCTTTGGTGGCACGGCTCGCCTGTTCGGCTTACAACGCTGCGGGCCGGCAGCACCGTTACGCCCATCCGCCCCCTGGCCGAGGCCTTCAGCCACAAGCCGGGGCGGCTGTGCTTGTCCGACGACGGCGCGATCGAGCAGGACGGCGCTTCGCCCGGCTACCTCTACCTGGTGGATGTGCCGGACGCGTTGCTTCTGACGCCCCATCCGGCCAGCACCATGCCGGACGGCTACGAGTTCCTCACCGGATGCGATTTGCCCCTGCGCCTTGTGGCCGAGACGCCCATGCGCGCCTGCTGGCCGGCCCGCGCGCCCGCCGGCGACCCGGCCGGCAACCCGCTCTACCAAACCCCCTAATAAATGTGAAGGGCGGCGCAATATGGAACATTACGGCGGCTACCTGGTGGACCTGGTCAAGGATCAGCAGTACGAGGGGTTTCTTCTCGTGCGGTCGGCCGAGGTGAAGGTATCGCAATCGCAGAAGAAGTACGTGGACCTCGTTCTGGGCGACCGCACCGGCGAGATCGCCGCCAAGTGGTGGGACGGGCAGGAAGTACCGGCCCTCCGGGGGGAGATCGTGAAGGTGCGCGCCACGGCCAACGAGTTCATGGGTAAGCTGCAGCTGCGCGTGGAGCGCATCCGGCCCGTGCAGCCCGAGGACGACGTGCGCTTGGATGAGCTGGTGCCCGTCGCCCCCTACGACCCGGAATCCATGTGGCTTCAGGTGCAGGAGGCGGCCGAGGGAATCGCCGACGCCCAGGTGCGAAGCGTCGTGTTGCGCCTGCTGGACGTGTACGGCGGGCGGCTGCTCACCGCGCCCGCGGCAGCGCAGTTTCATCACAGCGTGCGCGGCGGGCTTTTGTGGCACATGACGGGCATGCTGCGCGCGGCGCACGGCATGCTCGCCGCCTACCCGCATCTCAATGACAGCCTGCTCGTCGCCGGCGTGCTCATTCACGATCTGTGCAAGATTGAAGAGATGAACATATCGCCTTTGGGCCTGGCGGACGACTACGCCCGCGCCGGCATGCTGCTGGGGCATATCCCCTTGGGCGTTGCGCGTGTGCTGGAGGCGGCGGCCGAGGTGGGCTGCGGCGAGGAGACGGCGCAGATGCTCGCGCACATGGTGCTCTCCCATCACGGCGTGCCTGAGTACGGCTCGCCCAGGGCGCCCATGTTCCCCGAGGCGGAGGTGCTGCACCATCTGGACGTGCTCGACGCGCGCCTGTACGACATGGAGCATGCCCTGGAAGGTACACAGCCGGGCGCGTTCTCCGAGCGCGTTCGTTCGCTTGAAAACCGCAAACTCTACAGGCGTGAGGTGAAGAAGGACGATGATGGGAAATAATGCAAATAAAAATATGCGAAATAGGTGTTGACAGTTGAGGGATGGTTTGATAATATAGCATCTGCCGCCCGAAACGAGGGGGCGCGAACCTTGAAAACGGCACAGCGCGAGAGCGCAAGAGAAGAAGCGAAAGACCAATGAGAGCGGAAAGATCA
>JAVBLU010000029.1:0-3376 GCA_031553225.1 Eubacteriales bacterium | reverse complement strand
TTGTAAGCGTCCACCAGATAGAGGCGGTCGCCGGGCTGGATGCGCAGGGTGAGCGCGAGCGCGCCGCGCGGGCCGTCGAAGGTGACCGTGGCGGACGCGGCGTCTAGTAGCTCAACGGCGCGCACGTTTTGCAGGTGCCGGTATCCGTCCTGGCCGGCGACGGCGCCGGGGGCTGCGGGCAGAGCCGTGCGGGCCGCGCCCTCGGCGTAAAATACGTAATCGTAGACGTGGTCGTCGGCGGACGCCGCCTCGAAGCTGTCCTCAAGCGAGGCGGACGTCAGGGCGAGCGAGCGCGTATACCGCACGCCTTCGTACACGTCCGGGGCGGTGACGCTGATGCGGCCCTCGTGATCGAAGGAAAGGGCCATGCCCATTGTAACGCCGGTTTGGTCGCGGCCGTCCGTCACCACGGTGTTGTGCGCCAGGGTGGTGCGCTGCCACTCGCGAAACAGGAAGGAGCCATAGCCGTTGGCGGACAGGTCGTGGCTGATCGGGTACCCAAGGGCGAACAGCTCGATGTTCATCAGGTCGGGGTGGGCGTGGCCGCGCACGCGCAGGCCGTACTTTATAAAGGCTTCCGCGCCGCCCGCGCGCAGCACGCACATCTGCGTGCCGGGGGCCAGGTACGAGGGGCGGGGCAAAGCCGGCGCGCTTCGGTCGCGGCCGAACAGCAGGCGGCCCACCCAGCCCTCGCTCGTCCAGTCCGTCATGCCGCCGATGATCATGGACCCGCCCTCCCGGCCGTACGCCGTGGCCAGCGCCCAGTCAAGCAGGGGGCTTTGCACCAGGGGCGTTAGGAATTCCAGCTGGTTTGCGTAGCAGTCCAGGCGAACCTTGGGCCAGCCGTCGTTCGGGTTGGGCAGCGTGCCGTCCGCAAAGGCCATGGACAGGGCGAAGTGCGCCATGCGCTCAAGATGCGGGCGCAGCAGGTCGGCCTCCGGCAGGCCGCAGCGCTGGGCGAGCAGCGCGGCGTACGTGGCCGTCTCTAGCGTGTACATGTGGTAGTGCATGGAATACTCGTACCACATGCCCTCGGGGGAGGTGCCCTCCTCGAGCTGTCGGATGAGGCCCATGGGGCCGTGAAAGGCGGCGCGCAGAAGCTCGTCCATGCCGCCCATCACCATGGCGGCGATGGCCACCGACGACTCCTGCCAGGCGGGAATGTTGTGCACCTTATCGGCGATGGCGTGCAGGTGCGCGCACTCCGGGCGTATGAAGCCCTCGCGCCAGCGGTCCAGGTCGGCGGCGGTGAAGGCGTCCTTCATCATGCACAGCCCGAACATCATCCAGGTAAGGCTCACGGCGTCGCACAGCTGGTGCCCGGCAAACCGCCCGCGAAAGCCCGGCCCTTCCACGCGGAGCTTGCCGTCGTACTCGGTGTAAAAATCCAGCACGCGGCGCAGCAGGTTCGGGTACCGGGGCTCGCCCGTCAGCAGGTACAAAACGCCGGCGTAGAAGGTGTGCTTGGCCGCCTCGTCGCGGTAGAAATAGGCCCAGCTGTTGTCGAAGCGGGCGTCCTCGTTCTCATGGCCGCAGGCGGGGCACACGTGCGTCATGGCCTCCGGGTGAAACTGCAGGCGTCCGCTGCAGCGCTCGCAGGAGTAATGATGGCCCCAGCCGGACACGCACGCCGGGTCGTCACGGTAGGTATCGCACCACCAGTCGGTGGGCAGCTTGATCTTTTGCAGCATATCCGCCGCCCAGGCGCTGGTCTGCACGCGCTCGCGGAGCGCGGCGATGTCAAACAGCGGCCGCATGGCCAATCCCCCTTTGTCGCGCGGTATATCCGGCGGCACAGCCGGCCGCCCCGAAACGGGTGTTCAGCGGAAGGGATAATGGCGGCGCCGGAGCGTTGTCCAGCGCCGCCCGTGCAGGAGGCCTTATTGGGATTTGGCCATGATGTCCTGGTATTCCTTCTGCATTTCCTCAATCTTGGGCCGGTATTCGGTGTTTAGGAAGGTCTCAAAGGCGGTCTTGTCCATCTCGCCCGTGATGTACTTGACGATCTGCTCGTCGCGCTTTTTGTCCAGGTCCGGGTTCTCGGCGCTGTACTTGGCCAGCGCGGTTATTTTGATGTAGGGCAGATCGATCATGGTGCAGGTTTTGCCGTAGTTGTCCATCTGCGCTGCGTACATGGCGCCCAGATCCGCGTTGTCAACGCCCTCGGCGAACAGGAACAGGCCCTTGTAGGTGTTGGAGAAGTTCATGTAGGGCGAGAGTTCCTTCGTCCACTGGGCGGCCTGGTCGGCCGTGCGCACGATCACGCGGTTTGCCTCGTCGTAGCTTTGGTAGTGGCGGCCCTCGATGCCCAGGCCAACAAGCTTCACGCCCTCGTCCGAGAACGCCCAGTCCATAAACTTCATCACGGCGTCCACGTCCTTGGCCTTGTTCGTGACGCACCACGCGCCCCAGGCCGTGGGCGGGTGATAGCTGTAGCTCTTGCCGTCCGAGCCGGCAAAGGGCGGGGCAAAGTCCTGCTTCTCCGGGCCGGTAGGCTGCAGGGCCCGGTAGATGTTGGATTCGTGCCCGCTGACGCAGGCGATCAGGCCCATGTTGTACTTGTCGTAGTTGCCGTACACCTTGTTCAGAAAGAACTCCTGGTCCAGAACCTTCAGCGAATACAGCTCGCGCACGTAGTCCAGGTAGGGCATATAGCCGGACATGTTCTCGCGCAGTTTGTACGTGCCGTCCTTGTCGGGTATGCCGTTGTGGTCGGGCAGATCAAAGGCGTGCATGAGAAAGGGCATGAAATAGTTCGTGTCCAGGCTCACGCCGAAGGTGTCGTTTTGGCCGTTGCCGTCCGGGTCCTTTGTGGTCATGTCGATCATGGTCTGCTTGAAGTTGTCGGCATTGGTGGGCATTTGAAGGCCCAGCTTGTTCAGCCAATCCTTGCGCATAATCATGCCGTAGCGCACGATTAAGTGCGGGCGCGGAATGGCGTGTATCTTGCCCGTGGCGGGCACAAGCGTCATCTTCCACTGCTCGGCGGACACATTGTTCTGGACGTTTTGATATTTGGGCAGATACTCGTCCAGGGCGATGAACAGCCCTTCGGCGGCCCACTTTTCGTAGTTGGCGTCGATGCCCCAGGTGTACAAAACGTCGGGCAGATCGCCCGAGGCCATCACGATGTTCATGCGGTCCACGTAGTTCTTGATGGGCGGCGCTTCGTAGTTGAGCTTGGTGTTCGTACGCTTCTCGATCTCCTGCAGCACCGCGTTCTCGGCGACGTTTACGTTCACCTCGGCGTTCACGCGGTTCATGATGTGAATGGTGACGGGTGCGGCGGCGGCCGGCGCTGCGGCGGTTGCGGCCGGGGGCTGCGCGGTTGCGGCAGGCGCGGCCGTTGCGGGCGCGGGTGCGGGCGCGGGCGGCT